>NZ_JBEVDX010000001.1:0-33708 GCF_040513095.1 Pedobacter sp.
TCTGCCCTTGTTTTTCTATTGTCCATTGGGTAATTCCGCGGGTTTCTACGATTGTAACCACATTTGATTGAAGCTGATCATCCATTGACACTACATAGCCTTTTCTCGTCAGTGCCTTCCTTGTCCAGAACGCGGCAGCACCCTCAGCTCTGAGTGTCAATGTTTCTTTACCGGTATCATGAACAGGGAAAGTACCCGTGGCCGTATCAAATGAGATCCCGTCCTTATCAAAAGCCCGCTGGAAAGAGCCGTCCAGGACCAATTCTTCCGGCAGACCTGCGGCTAAATGACCTGTACTGTCCATCAGCCAGATCTGATCAGCTACCTGTAATGCCAGGTCCAACTCATGCGTGGAGATCAGTATAGCCTTGTGGTTTTCCTTAGCCAGTTTATGTAAGAGCCGCATCAGCTGGATACGGCTGGGCAGGTCCAGATGTGCTGTAGGCTCATCCAGGATAATCAGTGGTGTATCCTGGGCCATTGCCCGGGCCAGCATCACCTTCTGGCATTCGCCATCACTCAGGCTGTCTATTTTACGGCTCAGAAAATCAGAAGTGCCGGTTACCTGAACTGCATGCGCTATCGCAGCTTTGTCTGCCCCGCTCAGGATGCCCAGCCAGCCGGAATATGGATACCTTCCCAAAGCGATCACCGTATACACATCCAGATTTCCGTTACGCACACTATCGGTGAGCACCAGACTGATCTGCCGCGCCAGTTCTTCAGGTTTCAGCTGCGCCATGTTCTTTTCGCTGAGCCTGACTGTACCGGATACCGGATTTTGTAAACCTGCCACCGTGCGGAGCAAAGTTGATTTGCCGCAGCCGTTTGGTCCAAGCACACAAATCATCTCCCCCGGATACAGGGACAAATTCAATGGTCCTGCAATGGTCTTCGACTGATTACTTCGGGTATGGTAACCGATGGTCAGGTCTGTAGTTTGTAAGATTGGCTGTCCCATCAGAATCCTCTTAGTTTACGTGGCCCCGCAATAATCCAGATCACCACCGGCGAGCCTATTAAAGCTGTAATTACGTTAATTGGTAAAACTATCTGACTTCCGGGAAGTTGTGCCACAATATCACATACCAGCATCAGAACGGTACCTACCAGACAGCAAGCCGGAATTAGTATGCGGTGACTTGAAGTATTGAACAAGGCCCTGGCAAGATGAGGAACTGCAATACCGATAAAACCTATCGGGCCGCAAAAGGCAGTAATTCCACCGGCTAAAATGCTTGTGCTGATGACAATGAATAACCGGGCCCGCTTAACTGTCAGCCCCATACTGCGGGCATAATTATCTCCGAGCAATAATGCATCGAGCATCTTGGAGGAAAAAAAGGAGATCAGCAGGCCGGCAGTTACAACCACAGTGAGGAGGAACAGCTGGTTGCCCGTTACCCCTCCCAGCGAGCCAAACGTCCAGATCAGGTAATCCTTGATGAGCTCCGGGGAACTGAAATATTGCCAGATGCTGATCAGTGAAAGCGTGATATTTCCGATCATCACGCCAACGATCAGTACAATCACATTATCTTTCAGCGAAGAAGAGATTGTAACAATCACCAGCATGATCAGGGCGGCGCCTGAAGATGAAGCAATAATCACTAACCAGCTACCGGAAATCCCCAGTTCACGGATGGTGTACAGACTGGTGAGGCTTCCCAGGGAAAACATCACCAGGGCTACGCCTAAGCTTGCCCCGGCAGTAATTCCCAGCACTGAGGGACCAGCCAGCGGGTTACGGAAAAGGGTTTGCATCTGCAGTCCGCTGACAGACAGTCCGCAGCCAACAATGATAGCCGTCAATGCCTTTGGCAGCCTGATCTTTTCTATGATATAGATCCAGCTTTCATTGCCGGCATCTGTTGTAAATAGAATCCTGACCACTTCCTTTACAGGAATATGGACGGAGCCCAGTGCCACATCAAGCAGGAAAGCTGTCACGAAAAGTGTCAGCAATACCAGAATTTTTATCTTATTCAATGCAGTAAAATTTGTATAAAATATTTATTTATCAGATTTTAGATCACTCATAATGAATAACCTTACAGGGTTTAACTATTCTTAATAATGAAGTGGCCCTGCAGTATCAGTTTAACTGTTTATAGTAGAAGAGCTGATGCCCTGGCAACAGTTCTGGATGCAGGATCTTAATGAGGTCGGCCAGGATCAGATGCGGACTCACCGCACCCGATTCCCAGTAGTCGTTAGCCCCCAGGTCATTCAGCCTCTTATTAAAATTGAAAACTTTTCCGGTTTTAAAAGGCCTGAAATCGGCATAGCGCGCATCAATAGCCCGGATATCTTTTTTAGAATCCACATAACCTGCATTCAGCCAGAAATCAGCTTTCAGTGCTTCAGGAGCAACAGTTTCAAAGTTCAGCGCCAAACTGCCTTTTCCTTTTATGCTGCTCCATTTGTAATTTGTTCCGGCATCTTTGAAAAACCGGGCCATGTAACTATCCCCATCGGGAACATTCCAAACGCCTTTGTAAGGCATACCGCTAATGACTGAAGGTTTGGTTTTTGCATTCCGGCCAATTTGCGCCAGCCGCTTGTATTCCTTCTCTATCGCATTGAATTTTCTGCTTACAGGCTCTTCCTTATTGGTCAGCGCGGCCATTACCTTTACCCATTCTGCGCGACCGAGCGGAGTTGTTTCCAGCCATTCTGAATTAAGCATTACAGATACACCGGCGTTCGTAAGTGTTTCATATTTGCTGAATCTAGCGTCAGGATTGCCCATCACAATCACCAGACCGGGCTTCATACTGATCAGCATTTCATCATTCATTGTTCCGTCAACACCTACATCCTTTACTTTACCGGCAGCAATGTTTTTTCTTACCACAGGCGAGGTTATATATTTGAAGCTGCCCAAACCCACTATTGTGCCGGCCACCCCGGCAAAGTCTGCCTGGGCAACATGAGTGGAAGACATTGCTACTATACTCCTAACAGGGATAGTGATCAGCTGTGCTTTTGTATATCCTTCAGGAGCCTTGGCACCTTTTGCCAGCAATACATACTCTGTGGTATCTGCGGTAGGCCCTATGCCCGAATAAATACTTACGATCTTGTAGCCCTCATAATAATCGATAGCGAAACCTTTGGCATATTTGAGCTCAGCACTGCCGGTTTTTGCGGAATCGTGCTTTTTTGAAGCTGGCGCCTGCCTGCATGAACTTATCAGCAACAGGAAAACCAGCACACAGGAATTTATACCTGTCAGCGGGAGATAGTTTATTTTTCTCATCATAACTGTTTGCCTTTCTTCCGAAAGCGTAAGTAAACGTTTAAAAGGCAGGTCTTCTGACTTCCTCTAACTATCGCCTTCCCCTCTTTGCAGAGAGTGGCATCTCAATAGTTATTTTGTAACGAGGTTTACAGCAGCGGAGACTGTTCTGGATTTACACCAGTATTCCCTATTAAAGTATTCCTTAGAAATACTACCTAATGCTGCAAACCTAAGCGAAATTTTTCAACTCTGATTAAGCAGGGGCGAATTATTTTGCTGTAAAAATATAATTGGGTGTAGAAGAAGGTATTGTATAGCCGGGAAACCTATTATTTGATAGCGTCCAGGATAAACCCGATCCGGGCACTTTCGGATGCTTTTGGCAACTCCGTCAATTTGAAGCCATATCCGGTATAAGTTTCCCTGATTGCCTGGTAGATAGCGGTAGCTTCTTCGAAGCTTTGCCAGCGCTCGGAGTCGTTTACATAAATATCATTCCACGGAGGAAGAATAAAGACCTCTTTTTCATAAGGATGCCGGGATAAGTCTGATAAATATCGCTCAGGTACTGGCCGGTCTGCGAGTTTAAGATAAGCAATTACATCAGGAATGCCCCTGTCAAAAAATGTCATCGCATTTTCCGCACTCTGCTGCCAGGCCCTTTTCATTTCTGCAATCACCTTATCAGAAAAACAGGAAATATCCAGCCAGGGGAGGCAGTCAGAACCTTTTGCTACCTCTGCCTTGATCATTACCCGGGAAATTTCTGCAGAACAGGCATAACCTGCTTTTTCAAGGCCGTCTACCAGTGTGGATTTGCCGGACCCCGGACCACCGGTGATGATATATCTTTTGATAAGCCCCATGCTAAATACTACAATTGAAAAAAGTAGATCGTTATAGATAAGACCATAAGCAAACAGACTCCCTGGTTGATACTGCTCACTACCTTAAATTCTTCATGCCTGATCTCTCTGTCATTGCTGCCAATATAGGGTTTGTCTACCATTATACCATGATAAACGTTGGGGCCGCCAAACCGGACATCCAGTATTCCTGCCAGTGCGGCTTCCGGATAGCCCGCATTCGGGCTTTTGTGCTGGTGTCCATACTTCAGCACAAAACGCCATCCACGCACACTTAGGCTGACCAGCAGCATGAGAATCGCAGTGATGCGTGCAGGAATAAAATTCGCTATATCATCAAGCCGCGCTGCAAACTTACCAAAGTACTCATATCTTTCGCTCCGGTATCCAATCATGGAGTCGAGCGTATTGATCATTTTATAGGTAAGCATGCCCGGCACACCTGCAATGAAATAAAAGAACAATGGTGCTACTACCCCATCACTCAGGTTTTCAGACATCGTTTCAAATACAGCCTTACGGATTTGCTGGGTATCAAGCGCTGAAGTATCACGTCCAACAATCCAGGAAAGACGCTCCCTCCCTGCTTCCAGGCCCTTATACTGTAAAGCATCAAATACCTTTTTCCCTTCGGTGATGAGGCTTTTGTTAGCCAGTCCGTAAAAAATAAATGCTGTAGCAAAAGGAAAATATACCGGTACAGCATATAAAAGCAGGAAGTGCACGATGCTGTAAAAGAACAAATATGTTGTTCCGCACAAGATCAATACCGTCGCCATTCCCTTAAAAAACCGGTACTTCCCTTTATTCAGCTGCTTTTCGGCAAGACTGATGAGGTTGCCATAAAAGCGCACCGGATGTGGCAGGCGTTGTGGATCTCCAAGCACCAGATCGAGCAGGTAGCCTGCCAGCAATGGAATAATGATGATTATATATGTTTCCATTCTGTTAAGGCGTCGATCAGCAGTTGATTTTTTAGGGGAGTTAAGGTAGCAATTCTGATATGCTTTTCAGAGAGGCCTCTGAAGTTCCCAGCATCTCTTATCAGAATATTGAACTTATCCAGCAGGAAACTTTTCAACATGGCACCATTTTGCCACTGTGTTTCTGCAAGGAAAAAATGGGTGTGCCCCGGATAAATCTTTAGTGGCGAAGCTTCCAGTTTTTTGACGAAATCAGCTTTGTGCTGTAATAATTGTTCTAGAGGCAGTTTCAAGCTTTCCAGGCGGTCGAAAATAAAATGCCCCGCTTCCAGAGCCATCGCATTGACTGTCCAGGGTAACTTCTCCGACTTCAGCTTATTGATCAGGAAGGGTGCTGCAACTATGTATCCCAATCGTAATCCAGGTATAGCGTATGCCTTGGTCATGGAACGCATAACCAGCACATTATTGTATTTTGGGACCTGGTCTGTAACGGAAGTAACAGCCAAAGTAAATTCTATAAAAGCTTCATCTACAACAAATAATGTTTGAGGAAATTTTATGATTAGCTCTTCCAGATTGAGAATCACTTTACCTGTAGGATTGTTGGGGTTACAAATAAAAAGGAGATCCGTATTTTCCAGAAAGCCATCTGCCCCGCTACCGCCAATCTGCCCTGCTCCCTGAACGCTGATTTTTTCCTCAAAATCTTCCCAGGCGATAAAAGTAATTTCATGCCCGTGCATGCGGCAGGCATCTTCATATTCTGCAAAGGCGGGGATAATGATCGCAGTTCTTTTATTTTTAAAGGCCTGGGCAATCAGGTAAATACTCTCTGTACTGCCATTGGTCACCAGAATATGATCAGGGGAAAGGTCATAATGAGCTGCGACCTTCCTGCTCAGGCTTTCTGCGATTACTTCCGGGTAACGCGTTACCTTATCCCATTGCGTAAACAAATGTTCCCTGAGGCCTTCAGGTGCTCCGCCATGATACACATTTGTACTGAAATCAGCCTGTAGAGTTTTGCCATGCAAATATCCGTCGTCTCCGTGTCCCTGAAGCATAACCTAAGCTTTTAAATGCTGATAAACTCTTTCAATATCAAGATTTGCCCTTAACAAATCCGCCAGCTTATCATATTGTTGCTCACGGAAGGACTGGTAGTCTGTGCTCTCAACCTTTTCATCGGTATAGGGTGCTACCAGTTCATTGATCACTACAGCATTATCGAGTATCCCGTGAAGGTAAGAACCCCAGCACTTCCCGGAAACATAATATCCGTCAGTCTGCCCGTCAGCCAGTCTGGCTGTAGAGTTAGCTGCACCTTCGGTAGCAATTGATAAATTGAGGTGTTCCTTAAGACCAGATAATTTGGTTTCGCCCATATGGATTTCATATCCTTTGCATTGCTCCGGATAGTCCCTGTAAGTGAAAGTGCATTGACGTGTGGTTTTGTCTGCAAGCAGCACTGTTTGTACGGGTAAAATACCCAGACCTGCGAGCTCTCCCATTGACGATTCTACCTGCAGGGGATCTGAGATCATTTCTCCCATCATCTGATAACCTCCGCAAATGCCAACGACGGTTTTGCCGGCTTTATGCGAATTGACAATGGCAGCAGCCAGTCCGTTATTTTTTAGTTCGATGAGGTCCCCTATTGTGTTTTTGCTTCCCGGCAGGATGATAATATCAGCCTCAGCAATTCCGTTTTCAGTATCTGTATAATATAAATTTAATCTCTGATCTTTATCAAGACGGTCAAAATCCGTGAAATTAGACATTCTGCCCAGCAGTACTACTGCAATGTTCACCTTACCCTTTACTGCATTTCTCCGCTTTTGCTGCAGTGCTACGGCATCTTCCTCTTCAATATGGATATCCCTGAAATAAGGGAGTATCCCAATTACAGGCAGCCCGCAAAGATCCTCGATAATCTTCTTCCCTTCCAGGAATAGGTTGGCATCGCCGCGAAACTTATTGATAATTATACCTTTGATACAGGCTTTTTCTTCCGGCTCCAATAATTGCATGGTGCCATAGAGACTGGCAAATATGCCACCCCTGTCAATATCAGTAATGAGGTAAGTTGCTGCACCTGCGGCAATCGCCATACGCATATTGGTGATGTCTCTTGCTTTGAGATTGAGTTCTGAGATGCTCCCTGCGCCTTCCATCACTATAGGATGATATCGCGAGGCGAGTCTTGCATAGGCCAGCTTAACCTCTTCAAACAAAGCACTGCGGTCGCCCGACATAAAATATTCCTTAGCAGTCTGGTTGCCGATGGATTTACCGTTCAGGATCACCTGCGAAGTTTTATCTGTAGTAGGTTTAAGCAATACAGGATTCATATCTGTATGACATGGGATGCCCGCAGCTTCGGCCTGTACAGCCTGTGCGCGACCGATTTCAAGTCCTTCGGGCGTAGCATAACTGTTGAGCGACATATTTTGCGCTTTGAAAGGCGCGGGCGCATAACCATCCTGCTTAAATATCCGGCAAAATCCCGCTGTAATCACACTTTTCCCTACATCAGATGATGTTCCTACGAACATGACAGGCCTGAGTTTATGTTGCATTTCCATCAACTGCAATTGTACACTTTTATCCCGCAGCTTACAAGGGCATATTCAATTCTATAGAAAAAATTATTTACAGGGAAGCGGGAAACGAAAGACCATGACCATCCTGGCGAAACGGTCATTCCAGCAGTATTCATTGAAGCTGATAGCGATAAAATTAATAATGGGGATCGTACTGATAAACAATATTGTAGGGAACATTTTTCAGGTTAGCGGCCAGCTTGCCAACTGGTAAATCTTCGGTCTCCGGGGTAGCTTCACATACAGAATATATTTTCCCACGGTACCAGATTGGTTCTCCAACAGGTTTGCTGAACGCTACGGCCATGGTGATATGCGTAGGATATAACAAGGCTATCATTGGCAGATTGTAAATCTCTTTTACCAGATAAAAGAAAAGTGCTGCCCGGTCATCACAGTCACTGTAAGTGGAGGACAGGGTTTCTTCGGGAGACATCCGCTTCTCCTTGCCGAAATTCTCCTGATCATTTTCATAGAGAAAAGCGTAGCGTGTAAAGCGCATCAGATAGTCTACCCCTTTCTTCTGATCCATCTTGCCGGTGTTTTTTTTCAGTAATGGGATAAGCGAACTATAGGTTTCTTTGCTGAGGGGAATATTAAAATAGGTTTCAAAGTCGACCCCCGGATAATTGGCAAAAATAGTTTTAACTGCAGTGTTGAGCCTGATATTAAAATGATACTCTTTATGCTCATATGTAAAGTTCAGCTTTCGCTCAGTGTAGTTTTCAGGGCTCACATCCGGCATGCGGGTAACTTTATAGGAAAAAGCATTTCTGGCTTCAGGTATATCAATTTTTACCGGCACAGGAGGATCCTCGTTCAGGTTAGCCTGAGCGTAATCGTGATAGTTGAGGCACATATACTTCCTGTTATCCACATCAAAAAAGGGAATATCAGAAATATCTTCATCGTTATAAACATAGAAGATCATTCTGTGTCCGGAGAGTGCCAGCCTGGCATCATAGCCTGATTTGGCAAGGATAAACCACTTATACAGCGTATAATTGCCATAGTTATTTTCTTTCGGACAAAGCTGCTGGGCCACTTTGCGGATCAGCTGGTAATACAGCCAGTCGTTCAACTGGTATTTTGCTTTATAGGCCAGAAGGGAATCCAGAACCGGCTTGTAATTTGCAGTATTCAGCTTTGTAAATTCCTTTTTCAGCTCTGCAGGAGAAGGATCTTTGGTAAGCTCTGCGGATAATGTGCCATCTGTCACTAAATTGAAGTTGTGACCATAAAAGTCGACAGGCAATTTCTTCTCCTGAGCCTTTACCTGCGGAAAACAAGTACAGAGCAGCAATACGAAAAATAAAACCTTCAACCTGTTCATGATCATTAATCTGGTATATTCAATATACGAAATTCTGCTGATATGCAGATGATTAAACTATCAAATTATATGAGTGACAATACTGTTACCCTACAAGATCAGTAGATTAATTAAGAATCCCTTATCTTCGTACTAATTATAGAGTTAAAAACAATTAAAAATTAAAATATGTTAAAGACGTTCTCACTGTTTAGTGTGCTTGCTCTGCTATCCTGCGGAGCTATAGCCGATCCTGTTCTTAAGAATGGCACCTGGCGTGCTTCTCTGCTCAGAGAAGACGGAAATCATATCATTTTTAATCTGGATGTTCAGCAACAAAAAGGAAAGACCACACTATATGTGGTGAACGGGCTGGAAAAGATGCTCGTAAAGGATGTAACTACTGTTAAAGATTCGATGTTTATTGACATGCCGGTCTTTGAATCTTCATTTAAGCTAAAGATTATATCAAAAGATAGTATTTCCGGAACCTGGATAAAAAGGGGTTCGCTCAAAGATTTGCAGATGCCTTTTACTGCTACCGCAAAACAGCAATACCGATTTGCAGCAGTAAATGGAAATGCAACACAGAATGTGGATGGGAAATGGAAGATCGATTTTCAGAACGGCCATGAGCCGGCTATTGGTAATTTTTCCCAAAAAGGAAATGTAGTCACCGGATCGATACTTACCACCTCCGGAGATTATCGTTTTCTGTCTGGTACTGTAACGGGAGATCTTTTACAACTCTCTACTTTTGATGGTGTACATGCCATGCTTTTTACCGCTAAGGTGAAAGATAAAGAACTGACTGATGCCAAAATGTTCAGCAGTAAAGCACCTGTTCAGGAATGGTCCGCATTGAAAGATCCAGGTGTTCTCCTTCCTTCTGAGACTTTAACTAAACTTAAAGATGGCGAAGATGGCACACTCGATTTCAGCTTTGTTGATCTCGATGGAAAACAGGTATCTATTAAAGATGACCGTTTCAAAGGCAAAGTTGTAGTGATCCAGCTGATGGGTTCATGGTGCCCCAACTGCATGGATGAAACTGCTTTCATGAGTGCCTACTATGATAAAAATAAACAACGCGGCGTTGAGATGATTGGCCTGGCATATGAATATACTACTGATATGGCAAGGTCTAAAGCCAGCCTGAGCAAATTTAAAAAACGATTTGACGTACATTATCCCCTGCTGATAACTCCTGTTACGGTTTCTGACCCGCAGCGTACCGAAAAAACCTTACCTCAGCTGAGCAGCATCAAAGTTTTCCCTACAACACTGATTCTGGACAGAAGTGGCAAAGTAGCTGAAATCACTACAGACTTCTTCGGACCTGGTACCGGGGAATATTACACGAAGTTTAAAGAAGAGTTTGAACGGAAAATGAATAAACTGCTGAAGAACCAGATTTAATTTATTACCCTTTCTATAAAAACAAACCCCGCTTAAGCAATCTGCCTGAGCGGGGTTTATATTTGGAAGACCTGCATGGCAAATCTCTTTGTATGTTTAAATAGCTTGTGCTACAGCAACTTTTAATTGTTTTCTGGTAGAAGCGGTCAGTTCGCGTTTAGCTAGTGCATGGCATTCATAAATTGCATCGCTGAACATCATCTGCTCCGGCGGAGTCTTTTGTGTAGATGCAGAAGGACCTCTCAATGCGCCAACCAGGCCTAATTCCCTTGCTACATAAACGTATCTGATTGCATCAATCACCACCCCTGCTGAGTTTGGTGAATCCTGTACAGAAAGCTGTGCATCAAATACAACTGGTGCTCCCATAAACCCTTCCAGTTCCAGACGGAAGTTTGCCACTTTATTATCACCATAAAAAGCGATGTATTCTGAGGGACCTGCATGTAAGAAACTATCTTCGGTAGAGATGCCTCTGATATCGTTCTGCGCCCTGATTACATTTTCTTTGGAGATCTTTTTTGATTTCAAACGGTTTTTATCTTCCATATTCAGGAAATCTGTATTTCCGCCTACATTCCGCTGAATGTGTGCTTTTACATGATGACCTCTTTCAAAAGCAAGTTCCTGCAGCATTTGCGATACAATGCTTGCACCGAACTGGCTGCGCATATCATCACCAATGATCGGGATACCCGCATCAATAAACCTTTGCTCCCAGACAGGATCTGAAGCGATAAACACCGGGATACAGTTTACCAGGGAGATTCCCAGTTCCAGACAGATCTCAGCATAAAATTCTGTTGCCTGCTGTGACCCAACCGGAAGGTAGTTGATCAGTACCTCTACCTCATGCTCACGTAATTGGGCAATGATTTCTTCGCGTAATGCATGTACCTGGTTTTTATCATAAGACACACCGTCTTTCAGGATATCAGTGTTTTTAAGTTCATCCTTAATAACAAACCTGCTGGCTTCCGGATAGGCAGACATTTGCGGTGATACACCATCGATAACGGGCGACCTGTAGATGGGTGCTTCTGACTCTACATCAGCATATAATACCATAGTACAGTTTGGTTTAGCAAAAATTGCATCCTTTAATGCTGTGCCTATTTTTCTGTCATCCACATCAAATCCACATACAAATTCAATATTTGCTGCTTTGTACCCACCGATATCATCAGCCATTAAACCTGATACTTTATCACTAAATTTTGTATAATATTCTACACCCTGAACGAGCGAGCTTGCGCAATTGCCTACGCCTAAAATTGCAACTCTGATTTTTTTTTCCTGGTTTTGCATTATCGAAATTGGTTGTTCATAATTGTAAGACGGAGCTCTTAAAGACAGAATCCGTCCATCCCTATCCTCACAAAAATAGAAATCAGATTACAATTTCCATCATCGTTGTTAACAATATCGGTAAAATCAGCGCGCGTAAGATTAAATTTTACATTCTGACAACTTTAACATCATAGTCAGAACGTATAGAATTCAGGGTATTGACTTGAAATTAGATTGCTTAATCAATTTCGCAATAATAAGGGCAAAAAAACTGTAAAGGTTCAGCATTTACTGTCAAATTTCATTACAAATCAAGTAATTACCGTTAAATGATAGTCAAAAACAATAAAAATTAGGTAGCTAAATTGATTTAATATTCAACAGGAGGTGTTTGTAATTCGCCGGGCTTTAAAAAACAAACCCTTGCCATAATTATTTGTTATGCTTGATGATAACCGCTACATGATACAAACTGCAGCATAGTATGACTTTAGATTTGGAAGATACAATGCAGCATCATAGCGGATCAAAGCAAAACCTGACAAATGAAAAATTATAAAGATCAACAGACTATCATACCCTACCTGATGCTGGTTAACGCATTGGAGTTTATAGAATTTATACAAACTGTATTTAGTGCTGAAGTGCTCCTGATCAATATGGCAGAAGATAACAGGACTGTCCTCAATGCCGAGATCAGGATTGGCCATACCGTGATATTGCTGTCTGAAGCTAAAGATAAATACGGAAAAGCTGTTGGAAATCTGTTTATCTATGTTGGAGATGCCGATGAAGCTTTCAACAGAGCTATCTTTCATGGGGCTTCCGTAGTGACGGATGTTACTGATATGGATTATGGCAGGAGCGGCGGGGTTGAAGATCCATTTGGTAACACCTGGTGGCTGACTACTGCGTAATGACCTGAAGAGCTATTCAGGATCACTTAAAAACAAGCACTGCCTCATTGATGCTGCCGGGCGCTTACATGCAGCCGAAGACATCAAATGAGACAGTGCTTGTTTTTATAAGAAATATTTTAAAGACAAACCGGCGTATCCGTTTCTCTTGGGAGAAGGATTAAAGTAAGCCGGCTGCCCGCCACTCACACCTACAGCGTTTAATGAAAGTATAGAACTATAAGATTCATTCAGGATATTATCTACTCCTCCGTATATGTTCATTTCAAAGGATTTATTCAATTGCTTCTTATAGCCCAGTTTGGCACCTGCAACACCGTAAGAGGGATTATAATCTGTGTTCCGGTCGTTTAGAGGCATCTTATCATTGTAGTAGTAGTTCAGGTTTACATACAGGCCGAACTGCGTTTCCAGATCCAGACCGGCGCTTAAAACCCATGGCGCTACGCCGGTTAGTTTATTCCCGTTGTAGCTTGCAGTCACCTGATTGGCAGCGTTCAGCGTTTGGTAATCCCTGAATTTAAAATCTGAATAGGTTAGGGCTACAAATGGTCTCAGACTCGCGATTATGTTCTTATCTTCAGGTTTTAGTGCCTGCCAGGATAAGGCAAGTTCAGCTCCGTTGTGCGAGGTTTTACCAGCATTGTTATAGATGGTTATTCCCTGCTGAACCGACTGGGCAATCAGCTCCCCTTTCATATCCATTTTGAAGAGGGCAAGGTCGTAACTGAATCTGGAATGAAACAGGTTTCCTTTGGCATTGATTTCATAATTCAATGCTTTCTCAGCCTGCAGATTCGGATTGATCGATCCGTCAACATTTTTTACTTCTGAACTTGACGGAGGCGAAAAGCCGGAACTTACACTGGCATGTAAACTCAATGCTTCAGAGAAGTTATGGCTCAGGGCAATACGTGGTGTAGCCTGCGGATTAAAATCTTTGATCCCGCTCTGGGCAGGAAGCAGATAATTTGACACGTCGTATTTAAGGCTGTTATAGCTTAGTCCCAGTGTAAGCAGTGTACGGCTTCCAAGTTTGGTTTCCGACTGGTAAAACAAAGAGTACTGCGTATTACGGTAGTCGATATTCGCTGTCAGAGCACCTTCTTTACCCTGATTGTTTACATACTGCGTGCCTTTTGTGAGTCCCTGATTGAATTCTGTCCCTACAATAAACCTGGTAGGCAATACATCAAATCCCGCGTCGTAGGTAAAACTTGTCCTTCCGCCATAACTCTGGTAGAAATTGCGGAGGTAGGCATAGGGAAGCGGATGGTTCAGGTCGTAAGAATAAGTAAATACGCTGGTACTGTTAGAAAACCGGTCGTTAAACTTATATAGCTGTCCCAGCCCTACCCTTGTCCAGGTTTGGTAACGCCCCGCCTGTTTATCCAGGTTGCTGGCGTTGGCCTGTTCCGGATCAGCAGCTACCTGACTGGCCGTTAATGATCCGGGAATCTGCGAATACTGTGTTGTTCTGTTCAGCAGCAGGGTAATTATACGCTTATTGCTGGGGAAAAGCTGGAAGTTACCGGACAGGAACCTTCTCATGTCGTTACTGTGCTGACGGTAACCATCATATTCCTGCCATCCGTAAGATACGTAGCTATTGATCTGGTCGCCACCACTCCGGAACGTAGCAGCAAGTTTATGCAGGCCATAACTGCCGGCCAGGGCCGATGCCTCAAAACTCTGTTCCCCATATGGAGAACGCTGCAACTGGAAATTGATCACCCCGCCTGTACCCGCACCGTAAATACTGGAAGCGGGCCCTTTGATGACTTCGGCCCTGCCGATACTGTTTACATCCAGCGCCTCGATACGTGTGGTACCATCGGCTTCCGTAACCGGGATATCGTTGAGATATACTTTGATATTCCTCAGTCCGAAGGAAGAACGTACGCCATTGCCCCTTATTGAAATCCTGGCTTCGGAAAGTGTACTCTGATCCATTCTCACACCAGGAACTGAATTCAACGCCTGCTGGAATGACATACCGCTCCCTCGGTTGATATCTTTACTTGTGATCAGGGCTATAGCACCGGCAGTTTCCTTTTTGCTGCGGTTCCCTGCAAAACCAGTAACGCGTACCTCGTTGAGGTTTGATTCATCTGCGTCGAGCTGGATATTGAGGGTACCTTCCTTTGCAGTATAGTTCAGTTCCTGGGTTTTGAAACCTACAAGTACAAATCTGATGATTTGATCAGCACCGGAATGCTGGAAAGAGAAATGACCGTACTGGTCAGATTCTGCGAGCAGCTGATCTTTTGAGTTTTTAATGCTGACACCGGCAAGCGCCTGTTTAGTCTGTGAGTCGTATATGCTGCCTGTAACAGCTTTGTCCTGCGCCTGTACACCTCTGGAAAGTATAGCGAAAGCAGCAAGCATAATGATGTATCTGATGATGTTCATTAGAAATTGCGAAATAAAAGTCCATAAAAAAACCACCGGTATCAAAAGATACCGGTGTTATACAATAGGGATTTTATGCGCGTGGAGGCTGAAAGATATCAGCAGCAAACTGAGGCAGGCGAAAGGGTATTTCACTCTGGTATTCCATTGCAATATCAACTGCATACGGGGAAAATGAAAGTTTCTCCACTACCACTCCCAGCTGGAATAACGACCGCTGATTTTCGCGGTCCCTGTTTTTTTCTTTTTGTTCCGCCTGTTTTAACTTCCGCATCAGGTAACACTTACCATTACAGCGCAGCTGAGGTTTATCGCGGTTGATACACAGTTCGGAGATAATATAATTTTCGTTCAGTTCAAAACCTGCATATACCAACAGCTGACTAAAGTTAGCAGCAAGTGTAGTAAAGATCAGTATATGCGCAAGTATGCTTTTGAACATTTTGCAAATATATAAAAACTAAGCGCTAACCGACCGGTCTAAATGAACATATCCACCATCCACATAAACCAGCTGACCAGTAGTATGGCTTGATTTAGGTGACAACAGGAACAATACCGCGTTGGCAATCTCCTCAGCGGTGGTCATCCGGTTTTCCAAAGGAATTTTGGCCAGTGTAGCTGCCAGCTTTTCTTCAGGGTTCGGCAGCGAATTGATCCAGGTTTCATACAATGGTGTATAACATTCCGCTACAATTACAGCGTTTACACGGATACTGTAAGGCAGTAACTCAACGGCCCACTCCCTCGTAAGTGCATTTCGTGCACCATTGGAGGCAGCATAGGCTGATGTGCCGCCCTGACCGGTTTCGGCCACCTTAGATCCGATGTTTACAATTGCACCCCCGCTCTTTTTTAACCAGGGCAGGCATTCCTGAGCCATCATGTAATAGTGGATTACATTTTTATGGAGACTGCTTACAAAAGCATCATAACTTCCGTTCTCCAGTCCCACGCCGTCGTTTACACCGGCATTATTTACCAGTCCATCAATTCTTCCGAACTTTTCGATAATCTGACTAACAGTAGCCCCAGCTTGCTTTGGATCAGTCAGTTCAGCAAGCACCTGAAAGGCCTCCTGCCCCTGAGCGGCAAGATCATTCAGCAATCTGCTGTTATCTTCCTCGTTCCGGCCAACAATTACCGGGATGGCCCCTTCATTCGCCAGCTGACGAACAATGCCTGCGCCGATGCCTTTTGCACCACCGGTTACGACTACTATTTTATCTTTTAACTGCAAGTCCATGTTATCCCTGTTTTACATAGGCCTTAAGCTCCTGTCTCGCAGCTCCAAGTCCGTCAATTCCCAATTCTACCACATCACCTTCTTTTAAGTAGACCGGCGGATTGAAGCCCAGGCCTACTCCCGCAGGTGTACCTGTAGAAATTACATCACCCGGAAGCAATGTCATGAACTGGCTCAGGTAGGAAACCACTGTAGGCACATCAAATATAAAATCAGATGTATTTCCATCCTGCATCATGCTGCCATTTACGCTTAGCCAGAGGCGAAGGTTGTTGACATCCCCAAGTTCATCAGGTGTTGCAAGGAAGGGGCCCATTGGTGCGAACGTATCACAGCCCTTACCTTTATCCCATGTACCACCTTTTTCAAGCTGAAACTCACGCTCAGATACATCATTGTGTAAAGTATAACCTGCAACATAGTCCAGCGCATCAGCTACATCCACATAAGATGCTTTTTTACCGATCACTACGGCCAGTTCTACTTCCCAGTCCGTCTTCACAGAATTTTTAGGGATAATGATCGGATCATTAGGACCTACCAGTGAAGTAGTGGATTTCATAAATATAATAGGCTCTGCAGGAATCTGCGCATTGGTTTCTTTTGCATGGTTCGCATAGTTTAGCCCAATACAAACAATTTTAGAGGGACGGGCAATGGGTGATCCCAAACGGGCAGCTGCAGGAACTTCGATCAGCGCTCCTTCATTTGCTTTTACAAACTCAGCAAGTCTTTCCAGTCCGTTGTTCTCAAAAAATTCTTCATTGTAATCTCCGCCAAAGGCAGAAGTATCATATTGCACATCATTGATGATCACACCAGTTTTTTCTTTACCGGCTTCACCCCATCTTATTAGCTTCATATCAGTATTTAGTTATTAAGTTTTATAAATCCTCCGTCAATCGGATAGTCATTTCCAGTTACAAATCCGGCTTCCTCAGCGCAGAGGTACAATGCCAGTGCAGCTACCTCATCCGGTCTGCCCATTCTTCCCACAGGCTGGCTTTTAGACAGTTTTGCGAAGATTTCTTCTTCCTGTCCTGCATAATTTTTTGCTATAAAGCCATCTACGAAAGGTGTATGTACCCTTGCAGGTGAAATACTGTTACAGCGAATGCCATCTGCCATATAATCCCTGGCAACAGACATCGTCATCGCAAAAATTGCTCCCTTGCTCATAGAATAGGCAAACCTGTCGGTAATTCCAACAACGGCAGCTATTGACGCCATGTTCAGGATCGCTGCACTTTTACTTTTTTTCAATAACGGTATTCCGGCGAATAAGGTATTGTATGCACCTTTTACATTCACGTCGAACACCTTGGTAAAGTCTTCTTCGCTGGTGGTATCAGCTTTTCCGATGTGGGCAATACCGGCATTATTTACGAGGATATCCAGTTTACCGATCTGGTTAAAGACCTTCAGTACTTCCTGCTGGTTGCTTACATCGCAGCCATATGCAAAAGCTGCGCCTTCTTTTTCCTTAATTTCATTCACTGTTTCCTCTGCCGCTGCTGCATTGAGTTCAATGATATGTACCTGTGCACCCTGTGCGGCGAACAATACAGAAATAGCTTTACCAATGCCGCTTCCGCCGCCGGTTACAATGGCTGTTTTTCCTTCTAAACTAAACATATATTCAAATTAATGATCTATCAAATTATAAAGAAACTCCTCTTTTCCAGGGGATAAAATCATCCTGTCCCAATTCTACTGCCTTAGGTTTGATATTGCCGCTGGCCACCTCTATTACATAGCGGAGCAGGCGTTCTCCTGCTTCTTCGATGCTTTCCCTGCCTTCAATGATTGTTCCACAGTTGATATCGATGATATCAGGCATTCTATTGTATAATGCTGTGTTTGTAGAGATTTTGATCACGGGAGCAACAGGATTTCCTGTTGGTGTGCCAAGGCCGGTGGTAAACAAAACGATATTTGCACCGGACGCCACCTCTGCAGTAGTACTTTCCACATCGCTTCCCGGTGTGCAGAGCAGGTTTAATCCCGGCTTGCTTACCTTATCAGGATAATCCAATACCGCTGTTACGGGAGAATTGCCGCCTTTTTTTGCTGCACCTGCCGATTTGATCGCATCTGTGATCAGGCCGTCCTTAATATTACCAGGGGATGGATTGGCATAAAAACCAGAACCCGTAGCCTCTGCTAATGCATTGTATGTGGTCATCAATCCCATAAAGCGCTCTGCTGTTGCGACATCCGTACAGCGGTCGCTCAGTTCCTGTTCAACCCCGCAGAGCTCCGGGAATTCTGCAAGAATAACACTCCCGCCCAGGGTAACCATGATATCTGAAAGATGACCAAGTGCAGGGTTCGCAGAGATACCCGAGAATCCGTCAGATCCGCCACATTCAAGTCCGATACATAATTTAGATAAAGGTGCCGGGCTCCTTTGCTGGCGGTTAGCCTGCATCAATCCAGCGAAAGTTTGTTTCAGTGCTTCTTCCAGCAATTTGCTTTCCGTACCCAGCTTCTGCTGTTCCAGAATTACAAGGGGCTTCTTAAAGTTCGGGTCACGTTTATTGATCTCATCCTGTAAAATACTTGCCTGCGCATGCTGGCAACCTAAGCTCAGCACTGTCGCACCAGCCACATTCGGGTGGGTAATATATCCGGCCAGTAATCCGCACAGCGTATCAGAGTCCATTCTTGTGCCTCCGCAACCCATATCGTGGTTCAGGAATTTGATTCCATCGATATTAGGGAACAACTGGTTCGTCTGGCTCACTACTGCCGAACGCTGCAGGTCTGCATTCAAAATATCTTCAACCGATTTCCCGGTCTGGTACAGGGCAATTAACCCATCTACCTCATTTTCATAACTCTTTGGTTTTTTAAAACCAAGTTTACCGATCAGCGCTTCTTTCAGCACTTCTACATTGCGGTTCTCGCAAAATACCAATGGGATCACGATCCAGTAATTGGCCGTTCCTACGCTGCCGTCCTCACGGTGAAAACCCATAAAGGTCTGGTCTGCAAAAGCAGAAACGTCTGGCTGCTGCCATTGAGTTTTTCTTTCTCCCAGGGCATAATCTTCTGCGGCATGTACTACATTATCTACTGTAATCGCAGAGCCAAGGGGGATGTTTTCACTTGCTTTACCCACCAGTACCCCATACATATGGATCTGGTTGCCCGGAGCGAGGGCTGTAAGCGTAAACTTGTGTTTTGCCGAAACTGCGGTCAGCAGGTCAAAACTCTGCCCGTTAAAATTAATCCTGGTTCCTGCCGGCAGGTCTACCAGGGCCACCAGCACATTATCCAGTGGATGTATTTGTATATACGACGTTATTTGTGTTGCCGACATAGGTTTAAAGTTCAAAAATTTTATTCATTAACATCCATTTCTCTCCGGGTTTTGCTCCCGGTAAAGCCTGCTGATATTTCCACATCAGCGTTTCCCATTCCTGTACTTTTTCATTTCCAGTATCCATTGCGGTTTTCTTTTCAAAGCTGAAACTTGCGTTTACATCCATGATCATAAAAAGCCGGTTGGACAACCGGTAAATCTCCATCTCCTCTATTCCGGCTTCTTTGATGCTGATATAGATTTCGGGCCATATCTGCTGATGTAATCTTTCGTAATCTGCGATCAGTTCCGGATCGTCAATGAGATCAAGTGTTAGACAATATCTGTTCATAACCTATAAATTTAGATGTGGTGTATATTCAGTTACCCAAAGGAAGGCAATTTTGTCAGGATTTTTTTTATCATTTGAACAAAAGATTAAATGATTTTGGCATATTTACCTGTAATCTGTTACCAATTATAACAAAAGAAATGAAACCCCAGCTTTTAAAAGTATCTACCACCCCTGTCAATTCGTTCAGTGCCCGCCAGGATAATGTGCCCTATATCAATAACCGCTGGCATTACCACAACGAAGTGGAACTCATTCATTTTAAAAAAGGTAACGGTACCCAGTTTATTGGCGACAGCATCAAACGTTTCCGTTCGGGTGACCTGATCCTGATTGGTGCCAACCTGCCCCATTACTGGCGTTTTGACGATATTTATTTTGATGAAAATGTGGATACGGCAGCCGATGTGAGGGTGATCCATTTTAATGAGAACTTCTGGGGGGATACATTTCTGAACCTGCCCGAAAATACACAGATGAAACTTACCCTCGAGAAAGCCAGGCGGGGCATTCAGATCGGCGGACAAATCAGACACGATATTGGAGACTTACTGGAGCAGCTACTCAAAGCTGAAGGAACTAAAAAAATTATTCTGCTGATGGAGGCATTGACAGCCATCGGAAACTGCAGCCAGAACAAACTGCTTTCGTCAATGGGATTCAGGCACAATTTTGAAGAAACAGAAAACGACAGGATCCATGCGATATATGAGTTTTCGCTGGCTAATTTTAAACGGAAGATCCAGACTGAAGAAGTAGCGGAGATAGCCCATGTGAGCATCAATTACTTTTGCCGCTACTTTAAATCAAGAACCAGAAAGACCTATTCTCAGTTCATCAATGAAATAAGAATAGGTCATGCCTGTAAATTGCTGATCGAAAACAAGATCAATGTGAAGCAGATCTGTTATGAAAGCGGCTTTTACAATTTTGCCAGCTTTCATAAGTACTTTAAATCGATCACCGGTAAAAGCCCGATGAATTATCAGCGCGAATTTCACCAGGAAAGAAAAGAATCATCCTCCCTGATGATCTGATACGCTCAATTATTTCATTGCTGATAAAGTAGTTTTCAATGTTGTTACTCCGGCAGCAGTACTTGCCGGGCTCTTGAAAATGGCAGAAGCTGTAGTAGGTTTTCCATAAAAGCTTTTGTTGGCCACGGCATCAATATCCAGTGAAGCACCGTTCAATGAAATCCCTGCGAACAGTCCTTTGCTTCTTGAATAAGAATACACCTCGGCTTCCAGTTTATAATCTGTATTTGCCGTAGAGCTTCTTCCAACCGGGCCAGCTGCTACAGAAACATCTCCGCCAAGCGTAAAACTGCTTTTGTTGATTTCCGTTAAACTTTTGCTATGTCTGAATATCAGGACAAGGTCTACTGACTGAACGCCAATCTGTGCACCAACGCTGCCGCCGGTCATAGTTACAAAGGCAGGGTTACTCCAGCTGCCATCGGCATTTTTAATCATGGCAATACCTTTACCTCTTTTTGCACCTACAACCAATCCTGCATTAATCATTTTAGGTATAATGATGATTCCCTGCGTAACTGCCAGCAGTTCAGACGGAATAGTTTCCTTCATTTTGGCGAAGTCTGACAATACCGTAGTTGCCGATTCAATTTTTTTCTGTTCTTTATCCTGGGCAAAGGCCGAAGCACCCAGGAAAAGTCCCGCGCATAAAAGCAAAACTCCCTTTAAATTCGTAATTTTCATAGTCTGATTTTTTTTGTTCATAAATTTTGAAGCCAGGCTTCTGTTTGCTATAAGAACAAAATAAAAGCCAGAATTGGCTGAAGCGAAAATTATAGCTAATGTTTACACTTAACAGTTAAACCTATTTTTTCTTCAGCCAATTCCGGCTTTTTCAGCATCCCGGTGGATTACTTCTGATCAGCTTTCTGAAAAATATAAGTTGTTGTGGCAATAGTAACAGTTGTAGGATCACTTAGGTTCTGTCCTTTTGTTTCTGTAGCAGAAAATTGGAATACTGGTTTGATTTCCAGTTTCAGGGATTTTGAGAATGACTTTTTCATGATGTATGGTTTATTGGTTTACATCAATTTTAAGTCTGTCTCAAGTTATTATAAAAGATATTACGCGAACGCCAATAATGTAAAGGTAAATGAGCATATTATCCCTTATATTTGAATATATGATTCCTACAAAAAACAGTAAAGCCGGCAGATTTTACCTTACCCATTTGCTGGTATGGATACTGTTTATCCTTTATGAGTCATTGATTACCATTATCATATCCGGTAAATTCTGGACACTATTAGATTATTTTAATGCGTACTTCATTAACATAGCTTTATTTTATATTAATGCGCATTATGTGCTGCCCAACTGGAATAAAAAACGCTATTACCTCACTGTCTTCCTGGTCGTTGTGGCGATTGTCAGCTCGGCACTGCTGAAGTATACCTTCTCGGAAATCCTGTTTTACATGAAAGTTACTGCAGTGAGTCCTTTCAGGAACCTTAGTTTGGGGATTGTGAATACTGTTTGGAGATCTATATACTTTATAGGGCTCAGTGTAGGCTATTGGTTTGCACTCAACATTATCATAGAAAGGAAGAAGGTTTATGACCTCGAAAAGAACAAGCTGCGCAGTCAGCTGCAGCAGGAACAGTTGCAAAAAAAACTAGCCGACTCGGAAATTGCTTTCCTGAAGGCACAGATCAACCCGCACTTTCTCTTTAACACGCTCAACTTCCTTTACAATTCGTCGTTAAACAGCGCGCCCCAGTTAGCAGAACCAATATTACTGTTGTCAGATATTATGCGTTATGCCATAACCGATACACCCAAGACAGGTAAAGTTAACCTGGACGACGAAATAGAACAGATCAACACTTTTATCAGTTTAAATCAGTTCAGATTTGACCATAACCTGCAGCTCGCCTTTAATGTTTCTGGCGACACATCGGCCATTGAGATCCTGCCCCTGGTACTGCTGACACCGGTAGAGAATATCTTCAAGTATGGCGATCTTAAGAACACCAGCCATCCTGCGACAATCGATCTGGTAATCCAGGGGAACCGCTTACACCTGACCAGCCGGAACAGAAAATTGAAATCGCGCAAACACATCCCGAGCGGCGGCGTTGGACTTAAAAACCTGAAGTTACGGTTAGATGCTTATTATTCAGATGCCCATCATATTCATGTATCCGAAAGTGATGAGGATTTTATTTTTGAACTTCAAATAACTTTATAAGCTTTATGTATAAATGTTTTATCATTGATGACGAATCACATGCCATCGACACTTTAAAAAAGTATGCAAAAGACAGCGGTCAACTGGAGATTATCGGTTCCTCCCAGAATCCCCTGGAGGCTGTAAAATTTATAAATGAACGCAAAGACATCGCCATAACCTTTTTGGACATAGATATGCCAGAGATCTCGGGACTGGATGTGGCTGACCTGATTTACCAGAATACGGCAATCATTTTTACCACCGGGCATGCCGGATATGCTGTTGAAGGTTTTGAGAAGAACATCTCGGATTTTATGCTCAAACCTATTTCTTTCAGCCGGTTTATGAAATCGCTGACGAAAGTGATTGCCCAGCTGGAGAAGAAAGTACAGGAAGAGGCAAAAAATGACACCTACTTTTTTGTTAACCCCGGCATCAAGGGTAAAATGCTCAAAATCAATTTTAATGACGTAGAATTTATCGAAGGGCTAAACAACTATATCGTTATCCATACCCCTCCGAATAATCATATTATTTACCTCACGATGAAAGAAATTGAATCAGGCCTGCCGCCTGAGACCTTCATACGCATACATAAATCCTACATCGTGAATATCAATAAGGTAACCCTGATGGAAGGGAATAAAATTATGATCAACAAAATGATTTTCCCTATCGGATCCTCCTATAAGGACAAGCTGCTCAAAAAGATCAACAATAATATTATCAAGACCCATCGCTAGTGGTGTAATTAAGAAAGGACTGGTGTTTTCTCATAAAGTGGTAGATCAGGTATTCGTATTCCCTCGGAGTGTTTTCGAATATCCGGTTCACATGCATGTGTACCAGGTTGATCAGTAAGTTGTAACGGGCTTCCCTGCTCCAGTCGCCAAGCTTACTAACCAACGCGTTCAGCATCAGCTGAAAATCACCATAAGCCTTCCGGTTTTTCTGCATCTCCAGGTGCTGCCGGTTTCCCACCAGCTGCTGCTGGAACTTCCTGTATTTCAGGTCGAGTTTACGGATGACTTCCTTATCCCGGTTAAATTCAGCCGACATGTTTTGCAGCGCGCCATACAAAAAATCTGATCGTTCTTTTTTGTCCCTGATAAAACAATGGATGATCTGCAGGGCCGTGTTTACCGCAAAACTCAGCTTAAAAGTAGTATTGAGCTCATTTTTGCGGAACATGGACAGTATGAATTCACTGTTCCTGTAAAAAAATGATTCCACTTCGCTGATGAGCGAAACTGAGTATTTCTCCAGCTCCCTCTGATAGGAGTCGAGCATCACATCAGACACCTTCCCCTCCTTAGCCAATGGCTGCAATTTATGTATCAAATCGGAGAGCAACTCATAGGAAGGCTTGTTGCCGCTATAGAACCGCAGCCGGAGATGATATCCCGGATCAAGATAGCGGATGAAGAACCATTTGAATTCAGGATTATCTTTTTTGTATTTCCGCACCACCGGCAGGATAAAGTTCAAAAGAATCTCATCCGTTAAAGAGTAGTGCGCATAGAGTTTGAGATAAAGCCACTCCTCACCGGGGAGAAAGGAACGTTTCACTTTTAAACGCTGTTTAGGATACTGAACCAGCGGGCCAGCAGGTAAATGATACGATTTTGACTGGTTGATCACGCAGGCAATCAGCTGACTTGCAAAGGGCTGCCCCCGCTGGTCATACAGATCTGCACGCTCAGGAGTAATATACTCAGTGAGGGTAACTGTCTTTTTATTTTTGATACATTTCCTGAACATGGACATGTCATTGGGATCAAGCTGATTGAAAACCAGAAAGTTATCTCCTTCCAGCAATTTAAAATGTGCCGGAATATTTAAATCTTCATTGAATGGACCTTTTGCTGAACTAATTTCCCTGAGCTTCTGCTCATTCAATACGCGTGTGGCGGGGCTCAGTACTGCATCTCCCATCTGCAGCCGCGGATAGTAATCCATTCCGGGGAAGAGGCCGCTTAGCGATAATGAAAGGTTTGCTTTGACCCCCTGGTACTGCAGGTCGCATAAAAACCTGAACACAGGTATACTGGAAATCTTGTAGTTGTATGCAGATGACAATCGCGGTAAGATATACCTGTTGAGCTTGAGCGACCTGAGCAATACCTGGTTATCTCTCACCGAAATTACCAGGTCGCTCAGTTTTATGGTAAAGCGATCAGGCCTTACCGCATGTGTGAGTACTGGAATTTCATAGGGATAATAATGCCCTCGCTGATTGATATTGGAGGTCCTGTCATTTGGTGAATAAGCAATTTCCGCAAAAAGAAATTCATCATTCACAGCCATCTCCTGTTCACAGATCTTTTTAAGCGCATCTTCCATTGCCGTACCCACTGTACTAAACCTGGCGCTTAGCTCTATACCTGATACGCCACCGACCCCGTCTACCCAGATCTCTTCATCGATATTCCTGAAAAGCACAAAGAGTCCGGGGGGCAATGGCTGACTGCTTTCAGGCAGTTCCTGCAAATCTTCTTCAGTAATTATAATTTTATCTGCGCCCGGGTTCTTCAGGTTGTTCCATTTCCTGAAGATCATTTTCTCTAAGGCTCCCCATTTCGCACTGGCCTCCCCTTCCTGTTTTACCCGCAGTTCATCAATGAAATCATCATTCTGTGCATTAAAGGCTGCGGCCATATTTTCATAACCGATACCTGATCCGGGATCAAGCACAAGCATCAGTGGCACCTCCTGCTGATCATACTTCTGCAGGAAGTCCTTTTTAAACTGGCGCAGAGGATCGGTTTGATGATCGGCCGTTAGCCGGTCCATCTGACGGATCAAAGTGATTAGCTTTTCCTGCAGCCGCTTGTCCAATCCACCCTCAACACTGCGCTGGTATAAACTGTAGCTTGAGTTGCCGTCATTTCTCGAAATCAGTTTGTCGATATGTGCAATGAGTGTTTTAAGACCGCAATCACTTCCAGCCACTGCACAGCGCTGATGCTCAGTTTTTAAGGATAGCCTGAACGAGCTTAAGTTTTTCAGGTCAATACCGGGATATTTCTGCAGCAACCCGAGGCAGCGCCGGTTAAAAGGATCCCCTGTTACATTCGGGGTCAATTCAGAAACGATTACCTGCCCGCCAAGAAGGCCCTGAAAATAATCTTCTGCTGGTGCATCCTCACCATATTCCACTTTCAGGAATGTTATGATCTCATTTTTTGTACGTCCCTTGCTTATATATTTCAACAGTTTGTTTAAGCCCGGGGTAACTTTGATCTGTACGATAGCAAATTTGTTTTGTGCAGAATAGGCCTGACTGATAAAACGGAGTTCCCTTGAAGACTGGTAAAGGGAATTATTGGTACAATACCTGAGTTCCTGAAAAGCGCTGGTATCCAGGCTGCCTATGCAATCCAGCAATACTTTGAAATCCGGATGAACAATAAGTTCATCATTGTTGGAAAAATAAAGGCTTCCCCCACTGGTGTCTGACCAGGTTCCGGACGAATACGAAGAGAAAAGCCCGTAGGGTAATGCCCTGTAGCACATTCTGTTCAGGTATTTCCAGAGTGTTACACGGACGGAGCCGCTCAGCTGCTCATACTCAAACTCTTTCTTCCTGAGTTCGGTATACAGTGTATGGCTGGCGAAAAACAGGCTTGCCCTGAAAAAGTCGGTCTTCAGGACTGTTTTCAGATACTCTTCATTAAATTTCTGGTAGCTGTACGCCGGGGACCGGACAAGTACAAAGGGATCAATACGTAGTTGACGCATAAATGGTTAATTAAGATCACACAAAAATAATTTTGCAGCAATTTATAACCATTTTTCAAAAGGTTTTTTCTACGCCTGAAATAAAAAAAGTAATGGATTAATATTTAGCAGAAAATATGCGGTAGGCACATCTTCTGCCGCCATCAACAATGTATTCTATCCTTTTGATAGCAACATTTTCTCCGATGACGGTTTGCAGGGTTTTGAATTCCGCACTGCAAATTGCAGGATTAGCATGGGCTGCTGCTCCTATAGGGCAATGATTTTCAATAAAAATGAAGCCTTCTTCATCTTTGATAAACTGAGCCATATACCCCTCTCCTGTGCGTATTGACACAAAAGCACTTAATCTTTTTTCAAGATCTGTGATCCCTTCCAAAGCTTCGAGATACCTGCTGGTACCCCTGTCGCCATTGGCATGGATCACCCTGGAAACCGCCTGTTCACCCAGGGTTTCTTTCATAATTTCCATCAGCTTTATGGTCAGTGCCGCATGCGTATCCGGAAAACGGTTCTGCCCCATACTGGTGAGTGACCACAATTGCTGTGGCCTGCCCCTTCCGGTTACGGTTTTGCTGGAGGTAACGATACCCTCTTTTTCTAACCTGAGCATTTGAAAACGTGCCCCCTCTACCGTTACCTGAAACTCAGCAGCAAGTGACGATAAAGACTGAGGGCCGCTGGTTTTCAGCAGCTCTACAGCCCGTTCTCTGAATGGCGCTTTGTGATGATCCGTTTCCATTACATGAATCCCATTTCCAGTTTGGCTTCATCGCTCATCATGTCCCTGTCCCAGGGCGGATCAAAGGTAAGGCGTACTTCCACATCGCCTACTCCCTCAAGTGCTTTCACTTTGGTTTCAACCTCACCCAGGATTTCTCCCGCAGCCGGACAGGCCGGTGCAGTAAGTGTCATATAGATGTGTACACCATTATTTTCCATCATCTGGATCTTGTAGATCAAGCCCAGCTCAAATATATCCACCGGCAATTCGGGGTCATAAATGGTATGCAAGGCTTCTTCTATGCGGTCTCTTAAAGGTAATTCTGACATAATTATCAATTATTTAGCCTGTTCAACAAAACCAGCAGCATACAATTTCATCTGTCCTACCATCGAGAGCAAACCGTTTGAACGGTTGGGCGACAGGTGATTCTGCAAGCCTATGGTGTTAATAAAATACAGATCAGCGTCAACAATTTCCTGCGGGCTGTGTCCGGATAAAACCCTTACCATTAAACTGATCAGCCCTTTAGTAATGATCGCATCACTGTCTGCAGTGAAAAATATCTTACCCTCTTTGTATTCAGGCTGCAGCCAAACGCTCGACTGGCAGCCTTTGATCAGTTTCTCCGGCACTTTATATTGCGGGTCAATTAAAGGAAGCTCTTTACCGATTTCGATGATATTTTCATATTTGTCCATCCAGTCAGAAAAGAGTTCAAACTCCTCAATAATCTCGTCCTGTTTTTCGTTGATCGTCATTCTTTTTATATAAGTATGGCCGCAGCTCTTTTGATGCCTGCAACCAGTAAATCTACCTCGTCGGTAGTATTGTAAAATGCAAAAGATGCACGGCAGGTTCCCGGAATCCCGAAGAAATCCATCACAGGTTCTGTGCAATGGTGTCCTGTACGGATAGCTATACCCTGTTTATCCAGCAATTCGCCCAGATCGTAGGGATGCACACCTTCAATTAAAAAGGAGATCACACTGGCACGTTCTGCAGCTTTACCAATAAACTGTATCCCCGGCACTTCGGCTAAACGCTCCAGAGCATAAGTCAGTATTTCATGTTCAGCTTCAGCAATCGCTTCCAGACCTATGCTGTTCACATATTCTATAGCGGCTCCCAACCCGATAGCTCCGGAAATATCTGGTGTACCTGCCTCAAATTTGTAGGGCAGCACATTGTAGATAGTTTTCTCAAAGGTTACCGTTTTGATCATATCACCACCACCCTGGTACGGAGGAAGTTCATTCAGCCATTTTTCTTTACCATATAATACACCGATACCAGTTGGCCCGTATATCTTATGGCCGGAAAAAGCCATAAAATCAACATCCAGTTCCTGTACATCAACCGGCATATGCTGTATCGCCTGCGCCACATCCATCATTACAGGAATATTTTTTGCATGCGCCTGACGGATCATTTCGCGTACAGGGTTGATGGTACCCAATGAGTTGGAAACATAGGTGAAAGATAAAAGTTTAACACTATCATCCAGCAGTTCCGGCAGAAGTTCCAGTTTTAACACACCATCCAGATCCATAGGGATCACCTTTAAAGTAGCCCCGCGTTCTTCACAGATCATCTGCCAGGGTACGATATTGGAGTGATGTTCCAATGCCGAAATCAGGATGCTGTCGCCCTTCTGAAGGAATTTTCTTCCGAACGAAGAAGCAACCAGGTTAATGCCATCGGTTGTGCCTTTAGTAAAGATAATCTCATCACTGCTAGCGGCATTGATGAAGGCTGCAACAGTATGACGTGCTTTCTCATATCCCGCTGTAGCCTGCTGGCTCAGCGTATGCACACCACGGTGCACATTACTGTTATAGCGTTCGTAATAATCTTCCAGTACTTTCAGTACCTGTACAGGTTTTTGTGTAGTAGCGGCATTGTCAAAATATACCAGCTTCTTACCCAAAACCTGGGTATCAAGTATAGGGAAATCTTTCCTTATAGTTTCAATCGCTAATTTTCCCATGGTCTTGTAGATTAACCGACAGATGAAAATGAATTTTCCATCTTGCTGTAAATTAAAGATTGTACATATTCTTTAACCACTTCGTTACTGATCTTCTGCGTTACATCAAACATAAAAGCCTCTACCAGTAATTTACGGGCAGACTCTTCGCTGATGCCTCTTGCACGCAGATAAAACAATGATTCAGGATCAAACTGACCAACTGTACAACCGTGACTGCATTTAACGTCGTCAGCATATATTTCCAGTTGTGGTTTGGCAAATACCTGTGCCTTATCACTCAGCAGCAGGTTGTTGTTTTGCTGGAATGCATTGGTCTTTTGGGCAGGACGTTCTACGAAAACCTTACCATTGAAAACGGCTTTACCATTTTCCAGCAACACGCCTTTATAAACCTCGTTGCTTTCGCAATGCGGAAATTTATGGTGTATTGCGGTATGGTTATCGGTTAACTGCTGGCCGCCTACAAGGTACAGACCAAATAAGTGGGTTTCTGTATTGCTGCCGTTCAGTTCAATCTCGAGGTTGTTACGGATCAGTTCCGCACCCGGCAGGTTAAACGTAAAGTTATCATAACGGCTGTTCTGCTCCTGTCTTACCTGGTTATAGGTAATGAGTCTTTCATCCGGCAGATTGTTCTGAATATTGTATTGTATCAGCTGTGCATTTTCCTTAACATCTGCCTGGATCACGCTGTTCAATATGGCACGGTGCCCATTCGTGATAAAGATGCTGGTTTCAATCAGTTCTGCCTTTGCATTCTGGTTTACAATTACCAGGTGCCTTGGCTGAAAAAATGCATGGTCATCTGCCGCATAAAGATTTACAATCTGAATTGGCTTATCCAAAACTACATTTTTGTGTACTTCCAGGAAATATCCGTCTGTAAACAAAGCAGTATTTAAGGCCAGCATTCTGTTTGTCTCTTTTGCATCAAGAGATGCAAATTCGCTGAAAACACTGCTGTCACTGATGCTGTTGGTTGTATGAATGCTGATGTGCTCCGCATCCGGCAATACTGATAGTGCCGGCTGGATCTTTCCATTAAGTAATACCAATAAATAGGCATTTAGGCCAGGTATCGTTGCTTTGTTCACTGCAGCAATCACCTGATCTTCTTCTGCTTCTCCGGTTACAAAGGAAAAATCATCAGTTAAGAATGGACCAAGGTTTGTAAATCTCCAATCCTCGTCTTTTAGTGTAGGAAAACCTTTTGCCTTAAACAGGTCAAAAGCAGTATTCCTTATAGTCGATAAATCACCATTTGTACCTGATGCGCTTTCAGAATTTTCAAATTCAGCAATCAGTTTATCGTACAATGGAGCTGTCATTAGATTTACCATTTTATTTTGTATTTATAGATTCCTGACCGTGAAATTCTTCTTTCAGCCAATCATATCCTTTTTCTTCAAGCTCTAGTGCAAGTTCTTTAGTTCCCGAACGTACGATCTGGCCATTGTACAATACATGCACAAAATCAGGCACAATATATTCCAGCAAACGCTGATAGTGGGTAATCAGTACGAAAGAATTGTCTGCAGAACGCAGTTTGTTAATTCCATTCGAAACGATTCTCAGGGCGTCGATATCCAGTCCTGAATCTGTTTCATCCAGAATTGATAATTTCGGATCAAGCATCGCCAGCTGGAACACTTCATTCCTTTTTTTCTCACCGCCGGAGAAACCCTGGTTTAATGAACGGTTTGCCAGTTTAGCTTCAAATTCTACAAGTTCCTGCTTTTCTTTAGTCATTTTCAGGAAATCCTTCGCTGAAAGTGGTGGCAGGTTACGGTGAATACGGATCTCACTCAATGCCGTTCTCAGGAAGTTAATATTAGAAACACCAGGAATTTCCACAGGATACTGAAATGCCAGAAAAACACCCTCACGGGCACGTTCTTCAGGTTTCATATCCAGCAGGTTCTTGCCGTCCAGCCATACTTCACCTTCGGTTACTTCATAGTTCTCGCGTCCCGCGAGTACAGAAGCCAAAGAACTCTTTCCGGATCCGTTAGGGCCCATGATCGCATGTACTTCGCCAGCATTTACTTCCAGGTTAATCCCTTTTAATATTGCTTTTCCTTCAACATTAGCATGAAGATTTTTTATTGATAACATATTATGGTTTGTTTTTTATGATTATCCTACACTACCTTCCAGTGTAAGAGAGAGTAATTTTTGCGCTTCTACAGCAAATTCCATTGGCAACTGGTTCAGTACTTCTTTTGCATAACCGTTAACGATTAAAGCTATAGCCTGTTCAGAATCAATTCCACGCTGGTTTAAATAAAACACCTGATCTTCACCAATTTTAGATGTAGTAGCCTCATGTTCTATCGTAGCAGTATTATTTTTGGATTCAATATAAGGGAATGTATGTGCACCGCACTGATCACCGATCAGCAGTGAATCACACTGTGTAAAGTTCCTGGCATTTTTGGCCTTGCTGCCCATTTGCACCAAACCACGGTAACTGTTTTGTCCCTCACCGGCCGAGATCCCTTTGGAGATGATACGGCTTTTGGTATTGGCACCCAGATGGTGGATTTTTGTACCGGTATCAGCAATCTGTTTGTTATTGGTAACAGCTACAGAATAAAATTCACCTGATGAATGATCTCCCTGAAGGATCAGACTTGGATATTTCCAGGTAATCGCAGATCCTGTTTCTACCTGTGTCCAGGAGATTTTGGAATGGTCACCACGGCAGGCTCCGCGTTTTGTTACAAAGTTGAAGATCCCTCCTTTTCCGTCTTTGTCACCTGGATACCAGTTCTGTACGGTTGAATATTTAATTTCTGCACCCTTCATTGCAATCAGTTCCACTACGGCAGCATGCAGCTGGTTCTCATCACGCATCGGTGCAGTACAACCTTCCAGGTAGCTCACATAACTATCTTCATCAGCGATGATCAGCGTACGTTCAAACTGACCTGTATTTTCGGCATTGATCCTGAAATAAGTAGACAGCTCCATCGGGCAGCGTACACCTTTAGGGATATACACAAATGAACCGTCTGAGAAAACCGCTGTATTTAAGGATGCAAAGGTATTGTCTGTATGAGGGACTACCGTTCCCAGGTATTTCTGTACCAGCTCAGGGTGGTTTTTCACCGCCTCACTGATGGAACAGAAGATAATTCCCATTTCATTTAAATGCTCCTTGTAAGTTGTACTCACAGATACACTGTCAAATACTACGTCTACAGCTACACCAGCCAGCTGCTTTTGCTCTGACATAGGGATGCCCAGTTTTGCAAAAGTCTTCAGTAATTCAGGATCTACTTCGTCAAGTGAAGCATATTTGGCCTGTTTTTTCGGCGCTGCGTAATAAGAAATCGACTGAAAGTCAATCTCCGGCATTTCAAAGTTTTGCCATTTCGGCATATCCTGTTTCTGGAAAGCCTTAAAGCCCTTCATTCTCCAGTCCAGCAGCCATTGCGGCTCATTCTTTTTCGCAGATATAAATCGTACCGTATCTTCATTGAGCCCGACTTCCGAAATATCCATGTCAATGTCAGTGACAAATCCAAACTCGTATTCCTTGTTTGCCAACTCATCTAGCATCATATCATCTTTTTCCATCTTTATTCAATTTAACGCTTACAGAACTCAGGAGAGAGTATTCAGATAAGCACAGGTACAAAGATAACCAACAGCTATAATAAACCAAGGCTTTACTTTGTTTATTACCATCTAATTACAATAAACAGGCGTTTTTTCTCTCATTAATCAGTGATTTAAACGATTATATGAAAAGCTGGTTTGTTTTTATAAATACTCCTCATAGCTTTACGGTCTATTACTAAGCGCAAAAAATGAATATCAAAACGAAACACTTTCGCCATACCGTAGTAAGTACGTTAATGGTTACAGCCGCCGCAGCCTGCCTCCCTGCGTTTGCACAGGACAAAAAGGATGATCCGCAGATGGATATCTACCGGGCAACGGCAACTAAGGTTAACGACCTGATCCATACAAAACTGGATGTCAGTTTCAACTACAAGAAACGCCACATGTATGGAAAGGAATGGGTAACTATCAAACCTCATTTGTACCCTACTGACTCACTGCGACTGGATGCCCAGGGAATGGACATTAAAAACCTGAGTATTGTGAAAAACGGAAAAAATGTTCCGCTGAAGTACA
>NZ_JBEVDX010000002.1:0-29729 GCF_040513095.1 Pedobacter sp.
CCAGCACCAACCACAAATTTCCGCCCCACAACCCCCTCACAACACCCTGTTAAAGAACAGTTAATACCGAACATAAACCCTTCAAGAACCGTCTAAAGTTCGTCCATGCCAATATGATGTACTACATCCCTACACTACCTTTAAAAGGCCGACCCAAAGCAACCTGTTCTTTCGGAAGAATAGCGGTCTGTTTCGATGCTGAAGGTTTTCCAACGATAACAGGAAAATACCTGTTGCAAAGATAAATCAGGGGAATAAGAAGAAATACCGTCGGGACAACGACAATTGCGCCAATAAAACCATTGGCAGCAATCTCTTTCGATGAAATGTCAAATACATCTAAAATAAATTTATTGACGATGGTCATTACAAAGAGGTGAAAAGCCATAATAAATAACGTGTTTTGCGCTACAAACTGAAATATACTAATGTGCCCAAGTCCCAGTTCTATGATCCTGCTCAGTGTTATTACGCAGGTAATTCCTGCAAAAGCCCCTACAAAAAACAACTTAAAGTTGCTATACTGGTGTTGGTTCATATCAGAGTGGGTGCGCTGTGCCACAAATAATAAAACAGCAAATGCCAGTATCGAAATTACAGACAACTTCAGCATGGACAATTGGATCAGCTGAAATACCCTGGTCTTGAAAAGGTTCCCTACTCCATAAAATATTATCCCTACTAAAGCAATATCTATTCCCCATGGTAACCAGAATGGCATATAATTACGATCCAGCCAGCAAAGTGGAAGAAAACAAACCAACGCAATATACTTTTGGTTATCAGTCAGCTTGCGGAAAACAAGAAAATAAATATTTTCCAAACTGAACAGGCAAATGATAAACCAGGTTGCAATACAATGTATCAGCCAGTCGCCATACCCGTTACCATAAAATATCCCAAAGAAAGACTTGTAAAAGCGTCCGCTTGAAACAAACATCTCATCAAAGTTTTTGAAGAAAAAAAGCCAGAAGATGTAGGCAACAAGATTTAACAGTAAGTAAGGTACAAGGAGCTGTTTGACCCTCGCCTTCAGGAACTGACTATAAGTATCAAACTTTTTGAATGAAAACAGAAAACCGGATAAAAAGAAAAAAAGTGGAATGTCGAATGCCGATATAAAATCGAACCATCCTTTGTTCGTCGTCTGATGTGCGCATATCACGAGAACAATTCCTATGAATTTTGCATAATCTATCCACATAACCCGCTGAATGGGTTTGATTTCCGCTATGAGAGTTGACATATTCTAATGTGTTTTCTGGTCGTTAATAAATATTAGAGCAAATGCTTAATGATGAAATTATTTAATACTTTGAATATACCTATACCTCCAAAGTCTTTCGCTATTCATTCTGTTCATTGTTCAGAATAGAAATCTATATTCAATATTTTTCACATTAATGCAAAATGTTATTCATAAGGTTGACAATCAGCTTTAGTACTATCTGTTACCAAGCGTTAGAAATCTGCTATGTTTGAATTTTGCAATAAATTGTTTGAATGATGTTGTCTGATAATGCAAGTCCTGCCCTACCTTTATCTCAACTTAACTAGATTTATAATGATAGAGACAAAAGGATATGCAGCACAAACTGCCGGCGAAGATTTAGCCGCGTGGTCATTCGAGCGCCGCGAAGTAGGCCCGCATGATGTACAATTTGACATTTTATTCTGCGGTGTATGCCACTCAGATTTACACCAGATCAAAAACGACTGGTTCCCGGGGATTTTTCCGATGGTACCAGGCCACGAAATTGTTGGACGTGTTGTGAAAGTGGGCGACCATGTAAAAAACTTTAAAGTGGGCGACCTGGCAGGTACAGGTTGTATGGTAGACTCCTGCCAGGAGTGTGCAAACTGTAAAAAAGATCTTGAACAATACTGCCTTGAAGGAAACACTGGTACTTATAACAGCCTGGAACGCGATGGTAAAACACCAACCTATGGCGGTTATTCCAATACAATTGTAGTAAGGGAAGAATTTGTACTGCATGTTTCAGAAAAATTGAACTTAGCAGCAGTTGCACCATTATTATGTGCAGGTATCACTACCTACTCACCACTGAGACACTGGAAAGTTGGTAAAGGACACAAACTGGCAGTATTGGGATTAGGTGGATTAGGACACATGGCTGTTAAATTTGGTGTTGCATTTGGCGCTGAGGTTACGGTATTGAGTACTTCACCTAAAAAAGAAGAAGATGCAAAAAAACTGGGTGCACATCATTTTGTAGTGACCTCTGATAAAGAACAGATCAAAGCTGCCATGGGCACATTCGACTTTATCCTGGATACAGTTTCTGCAGAGCATGACTTTAACATGTACCTCTCTTTACTGGCTACAGATGGTACAATGATTTGCGTGGGCGTGCCACCTAATCCTGCAGAGGTTGCTGCGTTCAGCTTGCTGGCCGGCAGAAAAAGTCTTGCAGGTTCTGGCATCGGTGGTATTGCCGAAACTCAGGAAATGCTTGATTTCTGTGCAGAGCACAATATCGTTTCCGAAATCGAAATGATTGACATTAAAGACATCCACAACGCCTACGAGCGCATGGAAAAAGGTGATGTCCGTTACAGATTTGTAATAGATATGGCTACTTTATAAGCAATTGTATCTAAACATGAACGAGGGGGCTGATCATACAATCAGCCCTTTTGCATTTTAAATCCGAAAACCAAGGATTTGATAAAATAGGATATACCTCCCACAGCAAGGATCAGATCCGGCTGTCAAGTTATACGGAAAAATTAATGAAGAAAAATACCGCAAATAACAAACTATGCACGGCAGCTAACAACTATAAAGTCGCTCCGCAGTAGTTTTAATAGCAGTCCCGATCCTCTGCAGTGCATCTTTTTGCATTACCCCTTTCCAGTTTGGCGCTGTGTTACATAAGGTGTCCAGTAAGCCCGGCCATTTCTGCAGGTATAAATCGCTGGCCTTTACAACCAGTGCATTCCCGTTCGCGGCAAGCATAGCGGCTTTCTGCTGCTGCTCTTCAAAAGGTCTTTCTTCGGGTATACAAATGAACCGCTTGTTCAGATCTGCCATTTCCATTACCGTGTTATGTCCGGCATTGCCAATCACTACTTCACAGTTACATAATACATCCAGCGGATCTTCAACCTGGCCATGCCAGATGATATTCTTCGCTAGCTCCCCCTGCTCATCTCCAATTACATGAAAGATATATTGTTCACAATGTGCAGCCAGGAAAAGAATAAATGAAGCATCAATTGAAGTTCCCCCTTTACCCAAAAGAATAGCTACGTGTCCGGGCAGCTCCTTTGCAAGGTCATTCCGGTCAACATCGCTATACCTTGAAAAACCACCACTATAGCATGTCTTCCCTGCAAACCGCTCCAGGTTTTCCGCTGAAGCCATACTTGCAGAATATGGCGCGATCAAAAGCTCTGCACTGAGGTAGGCGTTGATATGTGCAGTATCATTCCGCAGGCCATGCTGCAGCATTACTATAGTCGGAATTCCGCAGAGGCGGGCCAGCATAGTCACTTCAACAGATACATCCACAATAAGAACCATTGGGAACCGGCTGATAAATACGTTGCTCATCAAAGCTGCGCGCTCACGGATACCTTCTATACCCAAAGGGGAATAATGTAAAAAATCAGGCTGTCCCTCTGGCAGCACCGGATCAGTAGATACCGGGACATCCATAGGAAGATGGATACATTCGATCTGTGGACTAATCATTGCGGCATAAGGTTTAAGGTTGCTTCCCATAAAACAAACAGGATAATCCTGTACCGTGCCCGCTATGCTGATGGCCCGCATCACATGACCGGCACCATGATGATGGATATAAAAACAAATGCTCGGATGACTGTTAGCTGTGTGGCCCATTGCCCCAGATAACCTCAGGAGAGAATGTATTGTTTTAACGCCCTTGTTAAATACATCAAACATTGAGCGCTCTTGTATGTTGTCAAACAAAATCAGCAGAATGACGATCTTCAAAACACCAGCAGCCAAAAACCTGAAAGCAACAATTATTGTTCCTGTAAAAGACGAAGAAACCAACCTTTACGGGATGCTGGATGCGTTAAGGCAACAGGTTACTCCCCTCGGCAATGCCGTACCTGCTGAATATTATGAAGTTTTGTTGCTGGCAAATAATTGTACTGATAACTCATATGCACTTGCAAAGGCCTACCAGCTTCTCCATCCTGGCTTTCAGCTGCATGTCGAAGAGATTTTCCTGGAAAAACCCCATGCACATATTGGTACAGTACGCCGGCTGCTGATGGACGAAGCTTATCAGCGCTTTCAGGCCCCTGATAAGCCAGATGGAATTATCATCTCCACTGATGGGGATTCGCGTGTGGACAGCTGCTGGCTGCACTATATTTTCACAGAATTTGAAAATGGCTGTGATGTAGTTGGGGGCAGGATCATATCAGAATACAGTAAAAGCCCTTCACGCAAATTTCACCTCAAGGATGTAGGATACCGCTACCTCGTCAGTCATCTGGAATCTCAGCTGGACCCCTGTGCGTTTGATCCATGGCCAAGGCATTTCCAGTGTTTTGGGCCAAGTACGGCAGTCAAATGCAGTATATACGAAAAAGCCGGACGTTTACCCATCCTACCGTATCTCGAAGATGAAAACTTCAGGAAAGCTCTGATCAGGATCGATGCACGCATAAGACGTTCGCCATGGGTAAAAGTTTATACCTCGAGCCGCGAGAGCGGTAAGGTTGACTTTGGTTTTTCCATACAGCTGAACGAATGGACAAAAATGAACCTGGAAGGAAAAAAGATGCTGGTAGAACCGATGGGATCGCTCATCATAAAGTTTAATGCAAGGAAATTACTGCGTGAACTTTTCATTGATTATAACTCAGGAAACAGATTAAATACCAAACGCTTAAGAGTCCTTGCCAGATCATTATTCCTTGAGGAAGACTGGCTGAAAAACAAGATTACTACGGCACGCTACTTTGGCGCTTTGTGGGAAGAAACTGAAATGAACCTGAGCGAACAGAAATGGGAAGAAAGACACCCTGTGGTACATATCGATACTGCCATTGGACATCTGAGAGATTTACTGTACACAAAACAGCTTGCCTAATTTATACAATTAATGAGAGATTATACTACTTTATACCAGCAACTTGGCCAGCTGGCGATATTAACGGAGCAATCGGGTGAAATGCCTGCTGATGAGATAGTTTTACTAAAGGAAAGCGGCTTATTGAGTGTTGTATTGCCCGGGCACGAACTCGATTTTTCTGATGACCATATGCCTGAACTGCTGAATTTGTTAAAGGATGTAGGCAGAAGTAACGGAGCTGTCGGACGTATTTATGAAGGTCACATCAACACCCTGTTCCTGATCCATTTATATGCAACTGCAGAGCAGCGGAATTACTGGTTTAACCAGGTTGAACAATATCAGAAATTATTTGGGGTCTGGAATACAGATGGCGCTATAGGTATAAGTTTTAAGCGGACTGAAAATGCAGTAACAATAAACGGTGCAAAGGGATTCTGCTCCGGAAGCAGCCTGGTGGATTATGCGCTGATAGGAGGTAAAACCGACAGGCCATCCAATGGTTCTGACTGGCAGATGGTAATTGTACCGATGGTCCTCGTAGATGAACCACGGATAGACTACAATTCCTGGAAACCTATGGGAATGAAAGCTTCTGTAAGCCATACGATCGATTTCTCTGGTATTGAAATTGAAAATGATGCTTTGCTGGGCATGCCCGGCGACTACCTGAAGGCACCCTATTTCTTAGCCGGAGCGATCCGTTTTGCCTCAGTACAGCTGGGTATGGCAGAAGCTGTGTACAATAACACTTTGGCATTTCTCCGGGGACTTAACCGGCTCGAGGATCCTTTCCAGAAAATGCGTATTGGCAGGATGGCTATGGCTGTACATACAGGGCAACTGTGGATCACCAACTCCGGAAATGAATTTGACAGCCACAAAAATCAACCTGATAAGTACAATCATCTGATCGCCTACGCAAATTTAACGCGGCTAACTATTGAAAGCGTATGTCTTGAGGTCCTGGAGCTGTCTGCCAAATGTGTAGGCGCAAAAGGCTTAATGGCACCGGGCGATCTGGAAAGATGGCACCGAGACCTGAGTTATTACCTTCGTCAGCCCGCCCCCGATGCAACATTACAGAATGCTGCCGGATTCCTGATAAAAAACGATGAAGGAATTGAGCATTTTTCCGGTACCACTGCTGTGAAAACTGAAAATAACGAATATACTGTATACTCATGAAGATAGGCATCATAGCGCATCTCAAACACCCCATCAGAAGTCCTTTTCGCGGCGGCCTGGAAGCATTTACCTTCGATATTTGTAAACGCCTGTCCAAACGGGGGCACCAGGTCACTTTATTTGCCTCTTCAAAATCTGATGCAGCTTTAAATGTTTATCCTATTCTGGACGACAGCTCTTATGACGACCTGACCGGCTTCAGGGAGAAAAAACCGAATCTATCCTCGGAATATATGGCTGAACATCACGCCTATATGGATCTCATGCAACATATTGATACGATGGATCTGGATGTGATTTTTAATAACAGCCTGCACTATGTGCCCGTAACTATGGCCGGGATGCTGAACACCCCAATGCTTACTGTACTCCATACTCCCCCGTTCTTTGAATTGAAAAACGCGGTTAAACTGGAAAGCAGGTCTGGCAGCATTACCTATGTAACGGTGTCTGCAAGAAATGCGGAAAACTGGAGCCCCTACACTACTGCATGTACTGTGATCGACAATGGAATTGACCTGAATAACTGGAAATTTTACGAGCAGCCTGAAGGAGAATATGCAATCTGGTTTGGCAGGATCCACCCCGATAAAGGTACCCACCTGGCTATTGAAGCTGCAAAACTTGCAGGTATACCGCTAAAAATTGCCGGTGCCATTGCAGATGAACGGTATTTCAAAAGTTCTGTTGAGCCCCTGCTTGATCATACAATATCGTTTTTGGGACAGAAAAACCACGTAGAACTCAATAGTTTAATCGGAAATGCCCGTGTAACCCTTGTTACGCCAACCTGGGAAGAGCCCTTCGGACTGGTCATTGCAGAGTCTCTGGCTTGTGGCACTCCCATAGCCGGATTCGCAGTGGGATCACTAACGCAGCTGATCAGCGCTGAAACCGGTAAGCTGGCCAGTGCCGGAGATGTTGCAGGGCTGGCCGCAGCAATTGCCGCAGCCCGCACAAAAGATCGTCAGCAATGCAGGAAACAGGCTGAAAATTCTTTCAATGTAGAGATCATGATCAGCCGGTATGAGGAGCAACTGGAAAACCTGCTTACGGTTTCACCATAACGTCAATCCTATAGTTATCTTTTATATCCTGAAAGGTATTGATATAGGCCGGATCACCGGTAAAGATCCGGCTGATCTCATCACCGTTAAATGCGCAGCCTTCAATCTGAGGTCTGTAGTTTACAAGGCACAGCGTACCGCCAGCATTCAGTGAATCAAAGATCAGTTCTTTAGTGAGTTCCAGATCTTCCTTGCTCAGGTAATAGGCCACTTCACTCAACATGATCAGGTCGTATTTTCCTTCAGGATACTCCCTTGGAATATCGAATACTCCGAATTGTATGCCTTTTCTGTCTTTTAGCCGCTCACGTGCAATTGCTATTGGCTTTTCACTGATATCTACTCCCAGCAAAAATGAACAATGGGGCGCAATTTGTTCCGTCAGGATACCTATTGAACAACCAATTTCAAGGGCATTTGCAAAGTACTTACCTTCCAGGGCCTCAATTGTATGCCTGTATTTCTCCTGTTCATAAGCACTGCCTGCAAAATTCCATGGATCATTTGAATTTTCGTACATGGCATCAAAATATGCCCTGTTGATGTTTGTTTCTTCCGTCATTATTTTGCCTGTTTAATATAATACTCTTTATCTCCGTAAAAGGTTTGCAAAACATCGTCCTGCAGCACAAAGCCATCAGGATCATCAAAGAGATCAGGACTCAGCTGAGATTGGTGCTGTGCAATGGCAATCTTCTTTTTGTCTTTCTGCTTCCCCACCGGCAGGTATTGGATTCCTCCGGGTATATTAGTGAGTGGTTCTACATCAACTTCATTTCCTAATGTATACAGCCAGATCAGGTACTGCCACAGTTCTGTCTCCGGATATTGTTCTAGAGCAGCCACAGTGATCTGCCAGCTGGCACGGTGATCCCGGTGCGGATCAAACTCATAGGGAACCAAAACAAGTTCTGGCTGGATCTGATCAATTATACCTATCATTTGGGCTACAAAACCCTGGAAACCTTTCTCTCCCTGCGCCGGTAGCGCACTGTCTTTTCCCCTGAAAAAGGTAATATTGCGCTCATCAACGCCCAGTATTTCGAGTGCATTTATGGCTTCCTGTTCACGCATTTTACACCTGGCCGCAGAAGTTGTATTTCTTGAATTGGGATGTGACATGCTTCCATCGGTGGTAAAGATGACATGAACAGCAATAGCTGCATCCCTGAGATTGGCAATCAGTGCCCCGCAGCCAAGCGATTCATCATCAGGATGCGGCGCGATAACCAGGCAGTGCTTCACACTGTGAAGTACACCCGTATCAATTTCTGTTGAAACTTTTAAAAGATTTTGCAGTTGACTGTTCATTTAAATATAATTACCCAGAATGAACAGCAAAAACGGCGAAATGTTCCGGCCTTTTAAAAAGAGATTATCCTATATTATACCTATGAGTGTAAATTTATGTGTTTAAAGATCTTTTTCTTTACTTAAACACATTGTAGGCACGCTATTGGTATAGTCATTTGTGTTACCACATCATTCTGTGGCATACTGTAATACGACTCTTATGCGCGAAACATCTTTCCTAAATATTTCTGTCAGAAATAATGTAAAAGTTATAGGTGAAGGAACAACAACACTGTTGTTTGGCCACGGATTTGGTTGTGATCAGCATACCTGGAGATCAGTCAGTCCAGCCTTTGAGAAAGACTACAGGGTGGTGCTGTTTGATTATGTAGGTGCAGGCAAATCTGATCTCAGCGCGTATGACAGCGAGCGTTATAGTAGTCTTGAGGGATATGCTAAGGATATAGTTGAGATCTGCGAGGAACTTGAGTTACAAAATGTGATCTTCATAGGTCATTCCGTGAGTAGTATGATCGGACTGCTGGCGCTGAAACAAAACCCATCAATCTTCAAAAAGATTGTCTTTATTGGTCCTTCTCCGCGTTATATCAATGAGCCCGGATATGATGGTGGTATAGATCGTGATGATCTGGATGAATTACTGGACGTAATGGACAGCAATTATATGGGCTGGTCTCAGATGGTGGCTCCGTCTATTATGGGTAATCCGGACAGACCGGAACTTGGCCAGGATCTGGCAGCAAGTTTTTGCGCTATGGATCCTGGTATTGCAAGGCAATTTGCAAGGGTTACTTTCATGTCTGATAACCGCCACGACCTTCTTTATTTAAATGTACCCAGCCTGACTATTCAGTGTAATGATGATTTCTTAACATCGCAGTACATTGCTGAATATATTCACCAGCATACTACTGGTAATGAAGTCGTACTGTTGCCATCGAGCGGGCACTGTCCACACCTGAGCGATCCAAAAGCAGTAATCAAAGCAATAAAATCATTCATTTAAAATATAAGGATATGAAGAACAAGGCGATGAACAGATATCTGAAGAAAGATTTTTTATATGATGAACTGTTATGTGGCTTTGTTTCATTCAGCCCCGACGGGCAAATACTGTCCATCAACAAAACTATGGCTTCCTGGGTAGGTATAGATTTTCAGGAAGTACAGGTGCTCAATTTTAAGTCGCTCATGACCAAATCCAGTATGCTGTATTACAATATGGTAGTGGACCCTCTGTTAAATTTAAAATCTGTTGTGAGCGAAATCAGTCTTAAATTCAGTGGCAGCGAGGGTAGCTTCGATGCGCTATTGAATGCAGAAAGTTATAAAAACGAACAGGGTAAGCTGATCCTTATCAACGCGACAGTTCAGAAAATAACCGACAGAAAACGTTACGAAAATGAAATACTCCGTGAAAAACGACATGCAGAAGAGGAAAAACGGAAGTATGAATTTCTTTTTAACTCTGCTCCCAACCAGATCTGGACAACGGATGCTGAGGGAAAAATATTAACCGTAAATGAACGGGTTAAAGACTACTTCGGGATCACTGAAGTGACAGATGTCTATGGTTTATCAGGCATCTTCAGGGAAGACAGGCAAAAATATCAGACGCTATGGAGATATTCACTGGCAAATGGAACGGCGTTTCAGGGAGAAATCAGGCTTCAGGGTATTGCTAACATTCCTGAATGGTTTATGATTACTGCAGAGCCCTACAGTGATAAGGATGGTAAAATCGAAATGTGGTTTTTCTCCAGTACAAACATCAACAAGCAGAAAATGCTGCAGATTGCCAGTCAGACGGAACAAAAAATAAGTCTTTCCAACGCTTATAAGACCCTGGCCGATAACCAGGAACGTTTCGTTTCTATCGCGATGAACCAATCACATATGATCCGCAAGCCACTTGCCAATATCCTGGGACTTGTGCAGTTGTTGAGCGATGAAGATGCGAGCCCCGAATTTAAAAACCTGCTGAATATGCTGCTGGTTAGTGTTGAAGAACTTGATACCATGATCAAGCAAGCCAATAAAACAAACATTCCGGATCTCAATGCTTAGGGATGGCGATAAAGGATATTTTATTACACATAATAATACAAATGCCCTCAAACTTTTTCAGATTAATAATCCTTATCCTGTATTTAAAGTATTGCAGAATATTTTATAAATTGCGCCATACAAACGGGCGGTAGAAATGCAGTCAGGTACTTTATAAATAAAATATATAATGAAAAGATATACATTAATTCTGTCGATGATCCTCGGTACAGTGTTTTTTGCTGCAGCACAACAAAAGACACCAACCCTTACAGAGTTAACAAACAAAAATATGGAGGCGATGGATAAGAAGGTAAAGATGAACCCAACCCAAAGGAACATCATTTACAATTATACCATGGACATGTACAAGGAACAGCTGGCCCTCACCAAAAAACAGCAGACCGGCGGGTTCAATGATGACGACATTGCTAAATTCTACAGAATGCAGAATGAGACCACAAAAAATATCAGGAATATCCTGAAAGGTGATCAGCAGACTGATTATGATAATTTTCTGGAAGAACAGCTGAGAGGTGGAAATAAGAAAAAGAAAAAAAAGCACAGCAAAGATGAGGAGGAAGATGTGGTTACCGGTATCTCCGGCCTGAAATTGCCGCCCAATACCACTCCACCAAATACCAGTCCCGAATAACTCATTTACCCATAAATTCAGCGTAGCACATCAATACTGATACCTTTAACAATTTCGGAAACACTATAAAAAGAAAGCAAATGACAGTGAATCATTTGCTTTCTTTTTTACCGGCTTAGCTGATTTTACTTTGTTTGTCCCGGAGTGATAAAAGCAGGGATCTTGTTTTGGACAGGTTTGGTGGATTTCAAATACGCAAAGATCGCCTTTATATCTGCTTCTTCCACATGGGCATAATTCTCCCAGGGCATTGGAGGCAGGATGTTCCTCTCCTCGTCGATCCCCATGTGTTTACCCCTGGTAAATGCGTTTGTAAATTGTTTTAAAGACCAGTTGCCAATTCCCGTTCCATCAGAAGTTAAATTTGCAGCAAAGGTCATTCCCCATGGGCCCGCGAAGGCAGTACCGGTAGGATCAAATACACCTGAGCCTGGCTGCAGGTTTTTCATGTCCGGAACCTTAACGGGAACAGTGGAAGGATAACCCGAAAGGATTCTGTCAGGATCCAGCATTGGTCCGTGTTCACCCATGATCCTGGGAGAATGGCAGTCATTACAGCCCATAATGGTGACGAGGTATGCTCCCCGCTTGACTGAGGTGTCCTGTAGACCCATTTTGTCAATTGACACCTGGTCTCCTGATGCACTGGTTCCGCAGGAGGAAAGTGAATAAATAAAAATGGAAATAATTCCGGCAATAATCAATGTTCTGTGTTTCATAAATTTAATTCCTGGGCTTATGCCCTGTTTACCAATAGCAACTAATATCCGATGACATTAATTTTACATTGCAAAGTAAACGAAGACCTTATTATGAAAACATCCCCAAAAAACAGGGTTAATATCCCCGAAAACGGTTACAATTAAGCGTTTTTTGTGAACACTTCTATTAATTTGAGATGCAGATAATATTTTTGACAAAAAAAAAGGCGCCGGATTACTCCGGCACCCTTCATAGTTAATAGTACATTTTTTACTGGTCCCACCAAACTCTGGCGTCCTGCGTATCACCACCCGGCAACAGAACTACTGCTGCTTCCACAGCAGCTTTATTGCTTGAATATTCGTCAGGGAAATAAGCAAGTCTTCTGGGAATAAGTTTCGAAGCATTCACTGCGGCACTCGCAGGTGTCAATACCGGATATCCGGTTCTTCTCCAGATATTCCATGCCCTCAGCCCGTCAGGATAGGATGCAATATATTCCTGAGTAGCTATTTTACTTATATTATCAGCCGAGCCAGCTGCTCCTAAAGCCACTGCCGCCTGGGCTGTGTAATTAGCAGGAGCAGTTAAGCCCCATTGACTGAAGGACAAGTTGATACCAGTGCTGTAGAGAGAGCTGACCGATTCAGTAGTCCAGCCTCTGTTTGCCGCCTCTGCCCTGGCAAGAGTGACTTCGGCCGCACTGATAATTACTACACTGCCTGCCTGCCTTCTGAAGTCGCCACGTAATACGCGTGCCCAGGTGGGGTTTTCAGCAGTAAAATCGATAGTCGGCTGCCTGGCAAGTCCATATGGGATACCTATGTTTGAAGATGCACTGGCATTGCTACCTGATGCCTGCTCGGTAGCCCCTCCAAAAACAGTTTGTCTCGTATCGGCCAGAGAGGCCATTAAATCGGTCATCGTTTTACTTTCACCCAGATCCTTGCGTCCGTTATAAGTGGTATACCATGGCGTCGGGAAACTTCCGCCTGGATATACGGCAGTAAAATTCTGTGCATTGGCAGTGATATATCCACCGGCATCGCTGAGTGCTGCATTAAATTCTGTCGCTGCATAAGCACCGGCTGCCGGGAATTTTTTGGACAACTGGAGCGCCATCATTAAACGTAAAGAATTGCCGAGGCGTTTCCATGAAGGAACATCTCCGTTATAAAGCACATCACCATTTATTGCAGAGTTATCAAAAGCAGCAATTGCAGCCTTTATGGCAGTAGCCATCCCCTTGTAAATATCTTCCTGCCTGTCATATTTTGGATGCAGGTTTTGGAGGCCTTTCAATGCTTCGGTATACGGGATATCCCCCCAGCGGTCAGTAATTGTCCAGAACACGTATTGCTGCAGTATTTTAGCCACCTGTGTCATGTTATTGCTTTCATTGGCAGTAATAATCGTTTGCAGATCGTTCAGAATAGTACTGTAATAAGAGGTAAAACTGGAACGCTGTAAACTGTACAGGGTTATATCATTATATTGTGACTCTGCGAAATACTGTGCATATATGCCAGGCGTGGTTACCCCCGGGATGGATGTTCTTGTAATATTTGTATCAGCAGCAACGCTGGTACTAGCTATTGTTCCGATCAAACCTGTGGAAGTGGTCATTAGAGCACTCAATACAGGCTTTTGCGCATTCGCGGGATCGGTATTCGTATCACCGAAATTATCCAGTTTTTTACATCCAAATCCGAGCAAAAGCAGACCTGTAAATGTATATATATATAATTTTTTCATGTTAAATATCTTTATTGATCAATTAGAACCCTACCCTTAAATTAAACCCAAAGCCACGTGTTCCGGGCAACTGTCCTGTTTCACCCACCAAAGCATCGATTTCTGATGGGTCAAAATCTTTTGTTTTGGAGTAAATCAGTACCGGGTTGCGGGCCACTATGGAGAAATTGGCATTTTGAAGATATTTGCCCATTCCAAGTTTTTTCACCGGGATATTGTATCCTATTGAAATTTCCCGCAGTTTAACGTAGCTGAGGTCATATACAAATTCATCAAATGTCCGGTTGTTATACAGGTTCTGATAATATGTTTTGGCATCAACATAGTAAGATACTGGCTGTCCGGCAGCATTCTCGCCGACAACTTGAACACCTCCGCCATCAGCAACAGCATCCCTTACATTGTGCCCCCTGTCGTTGATTGCCGCCGTTCTTTCTGTAAGTCCGCTGAATGAGCCCCACATATTTGACAGCGAAACGAACTTACCTCCTATCTGCCAGTCAATATTTGCCCCTACAGTAAAGTTGTTCAGCACATTGAACGTATTTTGCAAACCTCCGGTATGTTTGGGCAGAACACTGCCAAAGTCAACATTGGGATCGTTGACGTAGGAACCATCTGCAGTAAGTTCGGGCTGACCGTTTGCATGTCTTTTTATTCCGTTTCCGTAGATTCTTCCCCATCTCTCCCCTTCAATATGAACGAGGTATGGCAGCTGCTGGGCACGCACCCCACCTATACTTGCAGTTCGGGTTATACCGTATTCTTTGCTGAGCTCAACAATATCGTTTTTGATTAAAGGAGACCATGTAGCTGAAATGTTCCAGGAGAAATTGCGTCCATCAACTGGTCGCCCGTTCAGCTGCAGTTCAAATCCCTCACGCTTAATTTCTCCAATATTTGTTAACAGGCCCGTGTAACCGCTTGCTCCATTGAGTGTCAGTGTATATGGGAAATTTTTGTCGACACCCTGCCAGTATGTTGCAGAAAATCCTACCCGGTTCTTCAGAAATGAGAGGTCGAGTCCAATTTCACTTTGTCTGGAAACGGCTCCGGAGATATTAGGATCCGTCAGCACATCAGGCGAGGTCATCAGCAGTCCGTCATTCCATTTGAACTGGTTGATGTTAAAAGCCCCTCCCGGGAAACGGTATGCACCAAATGTATCGTTAGTGGTACCCAATGCAAGCGGAATTTCCCCCCATGATGCCCTTAATTTTCCGCTGGACAGCCAGCTGAAGTTCTTCAGCAGGTCACTGAACAGGAAGGAAGCACCAAAAGATTTCGATAATACAGAATTATCTGCCAGTGGCAGGGTAGAAAACCAGTCATTGCGTAATGTGGCGTCCAGGAAAATCAGGTTTTTATAACCTACAGATGCCTTGGCAAACAGCGCCCGGTATTTCTCCTCTCTCCGGGCATTGATGATTGATGGTGCATTGACAGAATTTGATAGGGCATAGAGATCAGGCACACTCAATCCATTATTTGTATTGGCGCTGTTGAGTTTGTATATGGCGTTGAAAAAGTCAGATCCGGCGTTGGCGTTGATACTGAAATCGCCCAGCGTTTTTTTATAGGTGGCGAGGAACTCAATGTTCTCCCTGTTGGAGAACAGGTTTGCCGTATTGTAATAACCTTTCTGACCGGTTTGAGTAGCACCGGTTTCCAGGCTTGTGCTTATTTTACCTTCCGTCCATTCGCTATATTGCTGTCTGCGGTATGTACCGGCAATGCTCAGGTCGTCAGTAACTTTATAGGTAAGGCGTATATTTCCGTACAGCCGGTCGCGGTTATTGATATAATTGGTCTGATCGAAATAGGTGTAGAAGTTGTACCAGTAGTTCGCGCCATAAAAGCCAATGGGGTTTTCCGGATCATAAGCGTCAGGATTACCGTGGTTCCAGGAAGCAAACTCACCCTGTGGCGATTTTAAGCCCCTCAGCTCTTTCATGATTCCCATATCAATATTCCGGTGGTACCATTGATTGAATGAACCGGTAGACTGGTTTCCATAATCGTCGCTGATATTACCATGTAATGTTCTGTTCACATAAGTTATATCTGCGGCGATATTCAGTTTTTTGGTTATGTCATAGGAACTAATCAGGTTGAGCGTATTCTTTTTGAGTTTGGAATTTGGGATCAGTCCCTGGATATCCTGGTTACCGTAGGTCAGTTTAAAAGACATGTTGTCTGTAGCCTGGCTGATCGAAACCGAATTATTCAGCGTCACACCTGTGTTGAAAAAGTTCTTTGAATTGTCAGGCTGAGGGACAAGTGAAGTTGTTTTATAGGAGTATTTTGATCCGGGATACCAGGCATACCAGGGGATATATTCCTGTCCTTCCATTTTCGGGCCCCAGCTGGAGTCATCCGTATAATCCGGATAGCCTTTTCCGTCCAGCGCTTTCCATTCAGCCGGGTCACCTTCTTTCCAGTGATAGGTGGTCAGCTCCGGATTTGCGCCGCCGGCATACAGATTCTGGTAATTAGGAAGGTAAGCCACCTTGTCAAACTGCGCCCCGATATTTACCACTACACCCACACCCTGAGATTTGATCCCCTTCTTCAGCGTAATCACGATGGCACCATTTGCAGCCTGCGATCCAAACTGGGCAGTCGCCGCCGGTCCCTGCAGTATTGAAATACTTTCTATATCATCAAGGTTGAGGTCATTGGCATTAGGCAGAATCGTACCGTTTACTACATAAAGTGCACCTGAGCCTGTTCCAAAACCAGAAGCTCCGCGCAACCTGACTTCTGTTTCCCTTCCCAATGCGGCTACCGACTGGCTTCTCACCTGTATTCCGGAGACTTTACCGGCTAGTGCATTGTTCAGATCAGTCTGCCTGATCGTGTTTAATTTCTGACTGCTGACCACCTGTGCATTGGTAGTAGTAGATCTTGAAGTTTGTGTAGTACCAAATGCTCCCGTTACCACCACTTCTGACAATTGATTGGCATCCGGCTCAAAGGCAACCCGCATGGTACCATTGCCTGCCGGAAGTTCGATAGTTTTAAAACCCAGCGAGGAAAACACCAGAATTACATTTGAGCCCGAAACATTCAGTGTAAATGTTCCTGCGGCATCGGTTTGGGTTCCACTCTTGGTACCTTTTATCTTGATACTGGCACCCGGAAGAGGAAGTCCGTCAGTTTTGCTCGTTACTGTACCGGTAACGACTCGGTTTTGTGCCCATCCGTACAAGGAGAACAACAAAATTACGCAGAACGCGAGTAATTTTCTAGTCATAAGGTTAGTTTTTGGAGTTAATAGTTGCAATAGTTAAATGCAATATCATAAATAATTATAATAAATAGAATAAATACATGTTTAAAACATTTTTTCTCCTGTATTTTTGTTATAATGATAATTTATTTTTGAAATTTCATGCGATTTAGGTAGTGACATCCATCCGACAAATCAAATTGTTATCAGAATTTCAAATTATCACTATATATTTTGTTATAAATACAATTTAAAGAAACTTTTAATGGTTTAAAGGGATCAAATGTCCCAATAAATTAAAATGTTTAACAAAATTTTGATGTTTCTAAATAGTATAATTATTAAACATTCAAAAACCAATATGCGTTACTTAAAAAATTGATTTTCTTATCAACAAATTGACTGACTTTGAGGAGTAAGACAGAATAAGCCAGACAACCCCCAATTCCGGGGATACATATCATCTGTTTAGGTTATTTCAGGACAGGGCCGATAGCACTTGCTTTGTATTATCAGATGGAAGCAAAAAATAACAAAAGAACAATATGGGCCTGGGCTATGTTCGACTGGGCGAACCAGTCGTACAATATGGTGATCACCACTACAATTTTCCCTGCTTACTATGTAGCTATCACAGCGAATAAGGAAACCGGAGATATGGTTACATTTTTCGGGCGTCAATATGTGAACACCGTTTTATCTAATTACATCCTGGGCTTATCGTACCTGATCATAGTGATCACTTTGCCGATCTTAACTTCGATTGCGGATTACCGCGGTAATAAGAAGTTGTATATGCAGTTGTTTACCTGGCTCGGCAGCCTTTCCTGCGCCGGCCTGTTCTTCTTTACGATGGACACTTTTGAATTCAGCATGATCTGTTTCGGCCTTGCTTCGATTGGATATTGCGGAGGTTTTGTTTTTTACAATTCTTACCTGCCGCAGATAGCCAGCCTGGACCAGCAGGACGCAGTTAGCGCAAAGGGTTTTATCTATGGATTTGCAGGGTGTATCACCGTACAGATTATCTGCTTTGTATTTGTACTGGCACCGGGTATCTTCGGCATTACTGATGAAGCTTTCCCGGCAAGGTTATCCTTTCTGATTGTAGCATTCTGGTGGATAGGCTTCTCACTGATACCTTTTTATTTGTTGCCTGAAGGCACACCTAATGCGGGGTCTCACGATTACAATATATTTACCGGCGGATTTAAGGAATTGGCCAAAGTATGGAAAAAGCTGAAAGAGCTGCCCTTGATGAAACGTTTCCTGCCGGCATTTTTCTTTTACTCTGTAGGCGTACAAACAGTGATGCTGGTAGCTGCAGGCTTCGGCGCCAAAGAATTACTGCTGCCCGAAGAAAATCTGATCAGTATTATCCTGCTTATCCAGTTTGTTGCTATTCTCGGTGCCTGGCTGACAGCTAAATTCTCCGAAAAATACGGTAACGTGAAAGTTTTAATAGTCATTGTTGCCTTTTGGACCCTGATCTGCGGATTATTTTATTTTATAACAAAAGCCTATCAGTTTTATGCGGCAGCAGTACTTGTTGGCATTGTCATGGGTGGTGTCCAAACACTTTCGCGCTCTACCTTTTCAAAGTATATTCCTCAGGATATTCCGGACACAGCTTCTTATTTCAGCTTCTATGATGTTACAGAAAAACTGGCTATTGTTGTGGGGCTCTTCACTTTTGGCTTTGTTGAGGATGTTACCCATGAAATGCGGGATTCAGCATTGGTGCTTGACGTGTTCCTCGCTGTGGGCCTGCTCATATTGATATCATTATTTCTTGCCCAGGACAGAATGAAAGCTGTAAAAGAGCTTAAGTCTGCGCTGGCAACTATAAAAATATAGGTTAATCTGCCTGTCGTTTGATTTTTATTGTCTTTGAAACTTAATCGTTCCTGAACAACTGGATGGCGGTTCAGGAACATCAAACGTTAAATGGCAGCAATTGGTCCGGATTAAAAATATACTGATTTCACGCAGCATAATTTCTTATAATTAAATATCAGAAACCCCAAATTTTACGTTATAGACAATATATTATAAAAACTATGAAAGTTCTGCCCTATATCATTTTACCTCTGCTAAGTTTGAATGCAGTGTCTCAACAGAGCGCTCATCCGCTTAAGATAAAATCTACACGTATTACTCACCCGATTGCCAAAAATCCCATGAAAGCCGGTCCAGAAACAAATGCGCTGAACACCAAAAATTACAACACACTTTATCAATATGGAACAGCAGAAAGTTTTGTCGGAGGACTGTTCGAAGCTAACCTGCCTGTAGCAGATTTACTGAAACATGGCGACTTCGGGATTGGTGCGCCAGGTTTACTCGATGGAGAACTTGTGGTTTACAACGGTCAGGCCTACCAGTCACAAGCCACAGGAAAAACAGCCGCCTTACCCGGCTCCTTTAAAACAGCCCTGGCCTTTGTCACCTTCTTCAAACCTGACACTACTTTCCATATCAGCGCAGCCCTGAATCAAAAAGAAGCTTTAGCTCAGCTGGAGCAATATGTAAGTCATAAAAATTCAGCTTATGCCATCAAAATTTCGGGAAAATTCAGTTACCTCAAAACCAGGGCCTTCCCTCCCTATACCCAAAAGCCTTATCCCCCGCTGGCGACATTGCTTGACAGACAAAAATTCTTTGATATCAGAAACACCAGTGGTGTGATTATAGGTTATAAACTGCCCCCGTACCTGAACGGATTAAGCATCGAGGGCTATCATTTCCATTTCCTGTCTGATCAGAAAGACCAGGGCGGACACGTGCTTGATTTCGCAGGCGGAGAGCTGACCGTCGAGATCGCAAAGATTCAGACCTTCATCTTATCTATTCCGCAGGATGAGGACTTCATGCAATATAATTTCAAATCAAACATCCACAATGATCTTGAAAAGGTTGAAAAGGGACACTAGAAAACGCTGTACAATCACATAATCTCAGACACTGATAAAAATAATCACATAAAACAGCAATTTTGTTACTTCGTGTGACAGTATTAGTTTATCAATCTCCTAAATTTGGGCTGATTAACTAAACTAACTTATGAAATCTATTTTTACCTGTTTACTATCTTTTGTATTCCTATCCGGCAGCAGCTTTGCACAGGGCAATACAAGCAGCTATGCTAAAGACAACTACACCAAAAAGGACGTTTACATCACCATGAGGGATGGCACAAAGCTATTCACCTCTGTTTACAGCCCTAAAGATGCTTCGGCAAAAAAGAAATACCCTGTGATTATGCAGCGTACCTGCTACAGTATCGCGCCATATGGCGAGGATAAATTTCCGGCACGTCTGGGTCCTTCAGACATTATGATGAAGGAAGGTTATATTGTGGTTTACCAGGATGTACGCGGGCGCTACAAAAGCGAGGGCACATGGACCAACATGACTCCGGTAATCGACAATAAAAAGAGCAAAAAAGATGTTGATGAAGGTTCTGATACCTATGACACGATCGACTGGCTGGTAAAGAATGTAACCGGTAACAATGGCCGCGTAGGTCAGTGGGGTATCTCCTATCCCGGATTTTATACCGCTGCAGGAATCTTATCCAATCACCCGGCATTAAAGGCTTCTTCTCCGCAGGCACCGATCTCCGACTTCTTTTTTGACGATTTCCACCACAACGGTTCTTTTCTGGAGAGTTACATCTTTACCTTCCCCGTATTTGGTGTTCAGAAAACTGATACTACCAGCAAAGCATGGTACAACGGACAGTCAATCAAAAAAACTTCAAGTGATGGTTATCAGTTCTTACTGGATGTAGGCCCGCTAAAGAACTTTGACCAGTGGTATAAGGATAACTTCTACTGGCAGGAAACGATGAACCATCCCAACTATGATGAGTTCTGGCAGAAACGTGCTTTACCAAAACACTATGGAAAAGTTAAACCGGCAGTGATGCTTGTTGGCGGATGGTATGATGCAGAAGACCTTACCGGACCGCTGGCTATCCACAGGGCGATCAAAAAATCAGATCCTTCGGCATACAATACCATTGTGATGGGGCCATTCGGTCACGGCCGCTGGTCGCGCGAAACCGGCCACACCCTCCATTCAAATGTATATTTTGGCGACAGTATCGCTACTTTTTACCAGAAAAATATTGAAGCGAAGTTTTTTGACCACTTTCTGAAAGGCAATGGCGATAAAAAATCCGGTCTTCCAAATGCGTATATGTATGATACAGGAAACAAGGACTGGAAAACATTTGAGCAGTGGCCTGCTGCCAACGCTGTACACCAGAAGTTATTCCTGGGCGGGGACGGAAAGATTTCCTTGAGCCAGCCAGCTGCAACAGGTTCAGCTTCCTTCATCAGCGATCCGATGAAACCGGTTCCATATACAGAAGACAATACAACTACCGAAGGATTCACACCACACAATTATATGAGCGAAGATCAGCGTTTTGCTGGCCGCAGACCGGATGTGCTGGTATATCAGACTGATGTGCTTACGGAAGACATGACATTGGGCGGTGAGATCATGTCTCACTTAAAAGTGGCTACTACCGGAACAGATGCCGACTGGATTGTGAAGTTGATTGATGTTTATCCTGGTGATGAACCCAATCATCCTTATCTGCCAAACAAGAACATCCTGATGGCCAACTACCAGCAAATGGTACGTTCAGAAGTGATGCCGGGCAGGTTCCGCAACAGTTTTGAGAAACCGGAAGCTTTTGTAGCGAACCAGAAAACAGATGTAAACTTCCAGCTGCAGGATGTTTTACATACCTTCAAAAAAGGCCACCGTATCATGATACAGGTACAAAGCACAGCTTTCCCTTTGTTTGCACGTAACCCTCAGAAGTTTGTGGAAAATCCTTACAAAGCAGATCAAAGTGATTTTATCACTGCTACGCATACTGTTTTCAACGACAGCTATCTTGATGTTGAAGTATTGAAGTAGAGCAATAGAACTAGTAAAAAAAGGGGTGGCTTCCTATCGGGAAGTCACCCCTTTTTTCATTTACTTTTGTACTGTCGCCTCCGTTGCCAGCTCCCACTGATTGTTGAAAAATCCCGCCATTTCAACACCTTTCGATCCTTCTTTCAACATATCCAGTCTGTAAACAAATATGTCCGGGAAACCGCTGCCGCCCGCAAGATACTGGTTGGCATAGGCAGTATTTAATCCTTTCATACCCGTTCCGGCAATTACCGACACAGCGTTGTAGACAGTGCCTTTAACCGGCCACACAAAGTTTACGGCAAGATCATCACCACTCCAGCTTTTCTTTCCTGCCTTAACGCCATTGCGGTCAATCTTTACCGGACAGTCGTTCAGCAGAATTTTCCATGCGCTGTTGGTTACAGAATTACCGTAAAGAACTACGTTACGCCCTTTATACTGTGCAGGATTATAAGCCTTGTCTGCTATGATGTCTACTGCACCGTTCCCCCTGTAATACCAGGTTTCAGCATCATATCTTGCTTTGTTCAGGCTCCATTCGTTTTCCTGTGCATTTCCCGTCGTGCCATATACAAATACCATCTGGTAATTGAATCCTTCCTTGAAGGTACCATTACGCAAAGGGTTCTTCTCAGTGCTTCCCGGCTTGCTCCCAAGTGCCCACTTATCGTTTTCTTTCCGCAGGTAAATACTGTCGGCCGCGCTTTTGGTTGTATAAATCACTGCAGAATTGTCAATGGTCATATTTACTGTGGCGCCGACAGCAAAATCCTGAAGGTTAAGTTTCAGCACGGAAATATTTTCGGTACTGCCTTTAATGGTCATGTCTTTCTTATTGCGGACAAGCTGGATATGGCTGTACTGCAGCGGTTGTTGCTGCTGGATGACCGCGGCCCAGTGATATTTTGCTGAAACCCCCGGGTTTGCTGTGGTAAAATCAATGTGGTTCACACTGCTGTCAGCTGCCAGTTTGTGCCATTTAAAGAAGTCGTAAATAGGTTTCCAGTCTACACTCTGGTCACCAAACCAGTGCTCGCCACCCGGATACTCATAATAGCTGTAATCCGTATGGAAATCCGCCAGCACCTTCTTCATCTGGCGGGCATAGTTCACCGAGACCACTTTATCAGAATCCCCATGCAGGATGTACACCCCGAGCGATTTGTAGTTCTGAGCCAGTTTAATGACATCACTCTGATTGCTTGCCCTGATCAGCATCGATTCCATTGCCGTACTTCCGGATTCAGGAATCAGTCCGTCAGCAGAACCATATCCTTTTAATGTTGGATATCCTGAGCAGGGAGCAATTGATGCCCATTTATCCGGATATGTAGCACCGAGAAACCAGGTGCCGTGACCACCCATGGAATGTCCGGTCAGGTATATCCGCTGAAGGTCAGGCTTAAACATTGTTGTTGCCTGCCCCAATACTTCCAGCGCATCAAGTCTCCCCCAGTCTTCCCAGTTGAAACCACGCGGACGGCGGTTTGTTGGCGTTACAACCGTACCCCAGTCCTTGGATTTATAGGCCTTTGCCTGTCCGATTGCCTCTACGCCTGCCCCGTGTACGGAGAAAAACATTGCATCACCAGGTTGCGTAGTGCCCAGTTTAGGAGTTACTGCATAATATTGCAGGCTCCCGTCAATTTTGCTGATAAAAGTATTTTTGTAGGATGATGAGGAAGTAACAGCCTCGATAATTACTGATGCCGTATCTATTTGTTTGCCCGCCTGCGCCAGGCTAAGGTCTACCTTATAATTGTTTTTGTTACGCATACCGGAACCATCAACCTTAAAATAAACTTTTCTTGTGGTCATTGGCAGCACATCCGGGATGCTGGTCAGCGTTTTAGTTCCGGCAGCCTTGCTCTGCATGGAAAGGTTTTTTAATACCGCATTGCTGCTGTTGATAATAACCACAGCTGCCAGCAGAGCACCATTGTTCCTGCCTGTAACTGCATTCGGCAATGTTGCATCTTCAGTATTGATAGTTACCGGCTTTGAGGGAAATGTAAGCGCAGCTGTGATATTCTGCCCCCTTACATAAAATTCGTTTAGCCCTTTCTTCAGCTTCACCGGAATATTCATCCAGTTCAGGGCATAGGGATCACCTGTATGCAGAACACCATTTAAGTACAGCGCACTGTTACCTTTGATGTTCAGTATAGCAGTCTTTTCCCTGTCTGCAGTGTAAGTCAGGTATAAATAAGCATTGGGTGTAGCCCTGTTACTGAAACGATTTTTTGCATCTGCAGCAGTAAGCTTCCATTGGCGTGTCTGGCCCTTTTCATCTTTCCCAAATGCAGCACCTTCAGCAGGTGTCTGAAGTTTTCCACTATACAGCGCCCAGGCGAGCTGATCGGTATACATGGCTTCCCGGCCGTAATGATAAACATTACCAATGATCAGTCCTTTCTGAAACTGATAGGGTTCCTGTCCATAACTCAACTGGAAGGAAGAAAATAAACATACTACTACCATCAGCTGCAGCGCAGCCAGTGGTTTACCGGCAAATAATGACATGAGGTTTTAGGTTTTGACTAGGTTAATGATTATGGAGCCGAATATAAATCTTCGTTTGCATTTATCATCCATCGCCCAGGTAATAAATATGTTATTGACGAACAAAAATATAATATGATACGAAAAAGCATATATTAAAACTATCTTAGTCTAAACACAATTCCTATGGAACCAACTATCAAAGCAATAATTACAGGTACAACAGGCATGGTTGGTGAAGGTGTGCTCCACGAATGCCTGCTGGATCCTCTGGTGGAGGCGATCACTATCATTAACAGGAAACCTTCCGGAATCAGCCACCCTAAATTAACTGAGATCATCCATTCAGATTTTTATAATCTATCCGCTATAGAGAATCAACTGCAGGGCTTCAACGCCTGTTATTTTTGTCTGGGCATTTCTTCGGTGGGTATCAGTAAGGAAGATTATTACAAAACAACCTATACCCTGACCATGCGCGTAGCCGAAACTTTGAGCAGGCTAAATCCGGAGATGACATTCTGTTACGTATCCGGGGCGGGTACAGACAGCAGCGAAACAGGCAGCAGTAACTGGGCAAAAGTGAAAGGAAAAACCGAGAACGACCTGATGAAACTACCCTTTAAACAGGTATACGCTTTCAGGCCTGGCTTTATCAAACCCACACCCGGACTTTCAAAAACGCATGGTTTTTACAAGTATATCTCCTGGTTATTCCCTTTAGGCAGAGCAATCTACCCCGCAGGATTTGTTACCATGCATGAACTGGGACGCGCCATGATTCATGTTACAGGCCCGGGCACTGCAAAGAGAGTGATTGAAGGCAACGAGATCATCTCCCTTGGGAAAGCATAAACAGCTTTTGAGCTGCTGAACATCATGCAAGCATGGATGTCAGCAGCTCAAAAAATCTCTTGTTGTTAGAGATCATCACACTGTAATCCACAATCAGGTAGATGATTGAATCGAGGCCGTAAGTTATCCTCAGCGGCTTCCAGAACATCCCGAAGTTCTTTACAGATGCCGCAGAGAACACCTCATCAAAATCAAGACTGATCTGGGTAATTTCCGACAGCGGAATGCTGGCTTCTTCATCACCCTCAATAAAAATCGCTGTATTGGTCAGATAGATCCTGCCCTGGTGTTTTGATAGGGGCGGAACAGAAGAAAAATGCCTGCCCAGATATCTTTCTGAAACATCCATCGCCAGAATTTCGGTATCATAAGCCCAATAAACAGCTCCTTCATAAATTAACTTTTCCATATCAATACTTATACAATGAATTCAACACAGAATGTATATTTTCCATACTACACCCGTACTCTATTTGGTTGTATAACCATTGAAGACCCGATATGTTCAAAATGAAAAATAAATATTTTACCGCCTGTTTTCATACCTGAGGGCACATTAAATTGTTACAAAAGAACGCTCCTGGAACAAACATTCTGAAACAATATTGAGTATATTAAATTACCGAAATATATATTCAAATGAACAAAAATCTGATTGCATTGATCGCTATATGCTGTAGCAGCTTATCACTTCCCTTACAGGCTCAAACGGGCAACACAAGAATAACCATAAGCAATGGTATCCTGGAAGGCACAACCGAAAGCTCCGGCATCAAAACCTATAAGGGCATTCCCTTTGCACAGCCTCCCGTAGGTGACCTGAGATGGAAAGAACCTCAACCCGTACAAAACTGGCAGGGCATCCGCAAAGCGGATCAATTTGGAAATAAGGGCATGCAAAAACCTGTATTTGGTGATATGGGTTTCCGTGCCGGAAGCAGCAGTGAGGATTGCCTCTATCTGAATGTATGGACGCCGGCAAAGTCTTCCAAAGCACATCTGCCCGTACTGGTTTACTTCTACGGTGGCGGACTGATTGCCGGTGATGGATCAGAGCCGCGTTATGACGGCGAAAGCATGGCCAATAAAGGCATTGTAACCTTAACAGTAAACTATCGTCTTGGCATCTTCGGTTTCTTCTCCCATCCTGAACTAAGCAAAGAGTCTGCACACCACACATCAGGTAACTACGGCTATATGGATCAGCTAGCTGCCCTGAAATGGGTAAAACAAAACATCGAAGCTTTCGGCGGCGATCCCGCAAAAGTAACCATAGCCGGTGAATCTGCAGGTTCTATTTCCGTATTCGCGCAGATGGCATCCCCACTCTCCAAAGGCCTTTTCGCAGGAGCCATAGGCGAAAGCGGAGCAGCGATCTACCCTACACTTGCCCCGATCCCACAAAGTGAAGGGGAAAGCAAAGGAAGGGCATTTGCCACTAAAATGGGTGCCTCCTCTCTAGCCGACCTCCGTAAAATCCCGGCAAGCGACCTATTAGACATGGCGTACAAAAATAACATGGGCGGAGCCACCACAACAGTAGATGGATATTTCTTCCCGGAACTGCCCGTAAAGACATTCAGCGAGGGCAGACAGGCGCAGGTTCCCATCCTCGTAGGCTGGAACTCCGCCGAAGTATCCTATCAATCTATCCTTAAAAACGCCGCACCCACACCTGAGAACTACAAAAAAGCCCTGGAGGAACTCTACAAGGAAAAAAGTGCCGAAGTCCTCAAGCTCTATCCCGGATCAACAGAGGCAGAAGTCATACAATCAGCCACAGCCCTGTCCAGCGACCGCTTCATCGTATACAGCACCTGGAAATGGGCAGACAGCCACAGTAAAACCGGCAACAAACCCGTTTACCGCTACCTCTTCTCCAAATCTAAACCAGCAATGACAGAAGAAATGAAAGGTGCAGTCCCAGGCCTCGCCGGAGGATTCACCAAAGGAAAAGAAATAACCGAAACAAAAAAACCAATCGTACCAGCCGGTGCCCCACATGCCTTCGAAATCGAATACGCAATGGGCAACCTCCGCTACAACAAAGTATACGCATGGACTGCCGAAGACCAGAAGGTGTCAGACACAATGCTGTCTTACTTTGCCAACTTCGTCAAAACCGGCAACCCCAACGGAGCAGGCTTACCAAAATGGCCTGAGTTAAACACCAATAATCAGGTAAATTACATAAACCTGGATGTAAACACAAAAGCAGAAGTTGAGAAGAACCGTGCCCGCTACCTGTTCCTGGACAAAGAATACTCCAGGTAGGTTACGGATATAAGCGCGTCTTGGATTTATGCAAGTCTTAGGTTCATGCAAGTCTTAGCTTTATGCAGCTCTCAGGCTTTTCATGTTTTAGATTCATGCAAGTTTTAGATTTTACAAGCCACCATGCTACAGGATCATCTTAAAAATAAATTGTCCTGTGTTATCGATGCCTTCTGGCGCGCTTCAGCGGCAGGCAGCATCGATAACACAGGACAATTTATTTTAAGCGAAGCCAGGATTAACCCCTAAACCTCATATCAGCACTTACCAGACCAATCTAAAAATTAATCTTATCATGCTCACCAGCATCCGGCTGATCTCCCGTAACAATCGCCTTAAGCAAACTAAAAGCAAGTACAATCTTCGAAGAAGTACCATCCCAATACTCCGCAGATTCAGGCGTAACTTTGACAAGAATTAGTCTCGGATCATCCACCCCATCCGGAAACCAAGCTTTCACAGGCGCAGAAAAATAAGCTTCCTTCCTTACCTGATCATCCACAAGCTCCGCAGAACCATTTACAGTAATGTAAGTATTGTTTGAAGGACTGCTATAACCAAGCGTAACCTTATTCTCTTTCGAAATCTCCTTTGACTTCAGCGAATACTCATTGGTAAAAAACCAGATACTGCCATCCTCTTCAACCTTGGCTGTAGCCATTGGGCGACTTGAAAATTCATCATCAGCACTGATAGTCGTAAATAGACAGATCCGTACTTCTTCAACTTTACTTTTTAATATCTCTATATTTTTCTCGTTTTTCATAAGTATTTGTTTTTATCATCCGCCTGGAAGTCTGCACACAATTACATCAATAATTGATAAGCTGCAAGCTTCATAGCAAAGTATTAACAGCTACTCTGCAAAATTTGTTTTAAAGCTATTATAACCTGATGTAAGCAATGATCCTGGCGAGGTACTCCTCATCTATCTTGTCAAAGGCGGCAAGCTCAGCACTATCCGCATCCAGCACACCTGCAACTTCCCCATCTTTGATCAAAGGCAACACAATTTCAGACCTTGACGCCGAACTGCAGGCAATGTGTCCCGGAAAAAGTTCCACATCATCCACTATGAAAGTTTTAGCTTCCAGCCATGCTGCACCACATACCCCTTTGCCTTTCCTTATTCTTGTGCAGGCCACCGGGCCCTGAAACGGGCCAAGCACCAGCTCGTCCTGCTTCACCAGGTAAAAGCCAATCCAAAGCCAGCCAAACTGCTCCTTTAATGCAGCAGCTACATTTGCAAGGTTTGCTGTCAGGTCATCTTCGCCACTGATCAGCGCTTCAATTTGCGGCAACAGCGATTGATACTGCTGCTCCTTACTTTCACTTTTTATAATTACTAAATCTTCAGCCATTTGTTACAAGTTCGATAAAGTGTTAAAATTAGGGAATTGATCAGAGATCGGTGTAAACCATGCGTAATATTGTTAGATTTGGCCATTTACCAACCTTAAAAGAATCGTAACAATGAGAGTAATAGCAGAACTGCCACACCCCGAATGTAAGATCACTTTGTTCAACATGAACCAGAAATATATTGTAAAATTTGAACAGGGAACACTGGAGCAAAGCTATAAATTATCGGAACTTGACCTGACGGGAGGAGGCGCAAATGAAATCTTTCAAATGCTGGATGAAGCGTTTATCGCCACTGTTGTAGAAAGATTCAAGGGAATGAGAACAGACTTTTCAGCGGCCTATCAAAGGCAACAGTATTAGTAAATATAAAATTCTTAACATGCTGTAATACAAGGCAAAAGAAGCGTATTCAGTATATTATTCTGTATTTTTGCTAAAAATCTGGAATAAAACAATAAGTATAGTAAACAGATAGTTTATAATAGCAGTCACAAGCAATAGAAAATCAGAAAGTTAAATATGTCAACAATATTATATTATGCCAGGCAAAATAGCCAAATATAGTTCTGTTTCTGTAAAACAAACCATAACTGAGCAAATCAATTTAACAATAAATTTGCGTGATAAACCAAAAGGAGTACCCGAAATTTAAACATTAACACCAGGCTGGTGTTATACCATCACATCCAATCCTATCAATGAAAATCCACTTGCGTATCCTGTTTAGTACCCTGCTCCTTTTTTTCGTGTCAACA
>NZ_JBEVDX010000003.1:0-13628 GCF_040513095.1 Pedobacter sp.
ATCTACCACAAGCTGTTGCAGCTTGGGATGCTGTATGCGCAATTCACTTCTTACCAGGATCAGCACATGAGCATAATTTTTATTCCCCAGTAACTGGAAGAGTAAATTATTCCCGATTGCTCCGCTTGCGCCAGCTACAATTGCTTTCTTTTCCATCTTTTTATCACTAAACAAATTCGCAGCAAAAGAGTTGTTTAATTATTTTAATTATGACATTGTCCTATCAGATAGGATGATATATCAAAAATTTACGTTATCTTTGCGCCAAAATTAGGCGCATTTTATGCAAAAAATAAGAAATATAGCTATCATAGCACACGTTGACCACGGTAAAACTACATTGGTTGATAAGATTTTACACACTTGTTCTATTTTTCGTGACAACGAACAAACAGGTGACTTGATACTTGACAATAACGATTTGGAAAGAGAACGTGGTATTACCATCGTTTCTAAAAACGTTTCAGTAATGTATAAAGATACTAAAATCAACATTATTGATACCCCTGGTCACGCCGATTTCGGTGGTGAGGTAGAGCGTGTATTGAAAATGGCTGATGGTGTATTGTTATTATGCGATGCGTTTGAAGGTGCAATGCCTCAGACCCGTTTCGTAACTCAGAAAGCTTTGGCTTTGGGTCTTAAACCTATCGTTGTTGTAAACAAGGTAGATAAAGAAAACTGTCGTCCTGAAGAAGTTTATGAGCAGATCTTCGAATTGTTCTTCAACCTTGAAGCTACAGAAGATCAGTTAGACTTCCCTGTAATCTACGGTTCATCTAAACAAGGATGGATGAGCACTGACTGGACTAAACCAACTACTGATATCTTCCCTTTACTTGATGCTGTTGTTGCAAATATCCCACCTCCGCCAATGCTGGAAGGTACTTTGCAAATGCAGATCACTTCATTAGATTATTCATCTTTTGTTGGTCGTATTGCGGTTGGACGTGTTCACCGTGGTTCAATCAAAGAAAACCAGCCGGTTACGTTGATCAAACGTGATGGTAAAATGGTAAAATCAAGAGTAAAAGAACTATATACATTTGAAGGTCTTGGAAAGATCCGTACTACTGAAGTAAAATCAGGTGATATCTGCGCTGTTGTAGGTATTGATGGTTTTGATATTGGTGATACAATCTCTGATTTTGATGCTCCGGAACAACTTCCTGTTATCAAAATTGATGAGCCTACAATGAACATGCTGTTCACTATCAATAACTCTCCTTTCTTCGGTAAAGAAGGTAAATTTGTTACTTCTCAGCGTATCAAAGAACGTTTGTACAAAGAGATGGAGAAAAATCTTGCCCTGAAAGTGGTTGAGACAGAATCTCCTGATGCTTATTTAGTATACGGAAGGGGTATTCTCCATTTATCAGTATTGATCGAGACTATGCGTCGCGAAGGATATGAAATTCAGGTTGGACAGCCACAGGTTATTATCAAAGAAATTGATGGTAAAAAATGCGAGCCAGTTGAAACACTGATCGTGGATGTTCCTGGTGAAGTTGCCGGTAAGGTAATTGAGCTTGTTACTCAGCGTAAAGGTGAATTACTGATTATGGAACCAAAAGGTGACCTTCAGCATTTGGAATTTGAAATCCCTGCGCGTGGTATCATCGGATTAAGAAACAACGTATTGACAGCAACTGGTGGTGAAGCTATCATGGCTCACCGTTTCAAAGCTTACGAGCCCTGGAAAGGTACTATCCCTGGAAGGTTAAACGGTGTTCTTGTATCAATGGAAAAAGGTAGTACTACTGCTTATTCAATTGATAAATTACAGGATCGCGGTCGTTTCTTTGTTGATCCGGGTGTTGAAGTTTACGAAGGTCAGATTATGGGTGAGCACATCCGTGACAATGATTTAGTAGTAAACATTGTTAAAGGAAAAGCCTTAACTAACATGCGTGCTTCTGGTACAGATGATAGTCAGCGTATCGCTCCTGCAATCAAATTTTCACTTGAAGAGGCTATGGAATACATCCAGGCTGATGAGTACATTGAAATCACTCCTGTAAGTATGCGTTTGCGTAAAATCTTCTTAACAGAAAATGAGCGTAAAATCAAAGGAAAACAATTCCAATAGGATTTTTTAAAATTTCACAAAGCCTGTAAGCAATAGTTTACAGGCTTTTTTCGTTTATGGGTAAAATGTGACTTTAGGGAAATTTAATCCAATCAGCCAATGAAAAAGAAAGGTTACCATGTATTGCTGCTACTGATCCTGATCACAGGTGTTTTTGCTATACTCTTTTACCGCCGGCCTGAACTGCTGAAAGTTTTGCGTTACCAGAACCCCGATGATCAGACTTACAGGATTTTTCCTCAATCTGTGGTAGCTAAAGCTGATACTGCCTTTCATTTCATCAGAACCAATAACAGGAATGACCTGGATACTGTCAGCGTGATGAACAGTAAACATGAGCTGGTACCTTTCAAAAAATACTTTGATGATGGACAACTTACTGTATTCATGGTAATCAGAGATGATACGCTGATATATGAGAGATGTGCCCCTGGTTATAGTGATACTACACTGTCCACACTTTTCTCCGTCGGGAAGAGCATGACATCAGTTTTACTGGGTAAGGCATTAGCCGAAGGCCGGATTAAAAGCCTGACTGATCTGCTGATCACCTATGTTCCCGAACTAAGATCCAATCCGGCATTTGAGCGTATTACCCTCAGGGATCTTTTGTCCATGAAGTCCGGCCTGGAATTTACGGATGCGGAAAGCAACTACCTGATGGCAATCTTTTCTGACGAAGCTAAATATTTCTATACAGATGACATCAAAAAACAGTTGCTCAGTACGAAATCTGCACAGCCACCAGGTACATTTTACAAATACCGGAGTATTGATGTTTTTCTGCTTGGCTGGGCAATAGAGAATGCAACCGGACAGAAGATTGCGCAGTATTTCCAGGATAAGATTTGGAAAAAAATTGGTGCGGAATATCCTGCAAGCTGGGGCCTGGATCATCCGGATGGTTTTGCCAATACTGCAAGCAGGTTTCAGTCTACTGCCATTGACCTGGCCAAAATCGGCCGTTTATATCTTAACAAAGGAAATTATAATGGCATCCAGGTGATACCGGAGGAATGGATAAACGAGTCGGTTCATTTAAATGCTGAAAGTCCTGCTCTTTCCAAATACTGGCAGAAAACAACATTTCATTATATGTGGTGGCTGCCGCAACTGCCGGTTAACGGGGATTTTTCTGCGGAGGGTACCAGGGGGCAAAGGTTATATGTGGATCCGCTAACCCGTACAATTATTGTTCAGTTCGCATTGAAAGGCGGGGGTGATTTTCCTTACCGGAAGATCAGCCGGTATCTTTCAGGCTTGCCTTTTGCTTATCCTGATAGTTATAAAAAAGACTGATCTTGTATCAATGCCTTCGGCCGTATTTCAGCGGCCGGCAACATTGATACAAGATCAGTCTTTTTTAATTAAACATTTGGTTTTTAGTAAAAAGCCAAATGTTTAATCCCAGGTTTTGCTGTAACTAAAAAGGTGTCTGACTATTTAACTTAGCCCTGGCTATACATGCTGGCCGTCATGCACACCTTCTGCAAATTCTTCTACGATCTTATCGTTAAAGGCAGGAAGGTCTTTCGGGCTGCGGCTGGTTACCAGACCCTGGTCTGTCACTACTTCTGAATCTTCCCAGTTTGCGCCGGCATTAACCAGGTCAATTTTAATAGTTTTTGTGGAGGTCAGGTTACGTCCTTCTACCACTCCGGCAGAAATCAGTACCTGCGGACCGTGACAGATAGCGGCTACCGGTTTTCCGGCTTCAAAAAATTCCCTTACAAATTGTAAAGCACCTTCATCTTTTCTCAGTGAGTCAGGATTAAGGACACCGCCCGGGATCAGCAGACCCTGATAATCATCGGCATTTGCTTCTGCTACAGTTTTGTCTACATCAATTTCCACAGTCCATTCGCGGTCGTTTTTCATTCCCTGAATCTTGCCAGACTCCAGCGAGATAATATGTACTGTAGCTCCTTCCTCTTTCAACCTTTGAACAGGGCTTGTTAATTCTGATTCTTCAAATCCATTTGCTGATAAAACAGCTATGTTACGATTACTTAATGTTCCCATAGTAGTATATTTTAAAATGTACTACTACTACAAACCACAAAAAGTATTGTTTCTTTCAATTCAGAAAACTGATATTGAAATGGCATAAACCCGGGGGCAGATTAATCGTTTGTGCGGTGGTGCTTCAGGTAAAAACGGGCAAGGTTTACGGCAATCGAGAAGTGATTGATCAGGTTGGGCAGCAGTCCATAATACTTAGTGAAGATACTGAAACGTTCTTTCAGGCTTTCCATATGTTTCTGTTTGGAAATACCTCCTGTAAGGTATTTGGCTACGTAGGTGCGGGTATTTACAATACTTGAAGCCTTCTTCGCCACTTTAATAATCCAGTCGATATCTGCACTGTATTTATACTGCAGGTCATACGGAGCAGCCAGGCTGCGTTTCACATAAATCGCCTGGTGGCTGATGCTCATACCATATTTAAAGCTTTTCCAGTCGAACGTTTCCGGAGCTTCGTGCCTGCGCTGGCCCAGGCTATGCCAGCCTTCATCATACATTTCTGTTTCTCCGTAATAGATGTCCGCACCGGGAGCAGCTGCAAATACTTCGCGCACTGTATCGGTGCTGTAGATCTCGTCGCCCGAGTTCATGAACAGCAGATAATCGCCGGTGGCCAGGGACAAGCCTTTATTCATGGCATCGTAAATGCCCTTGTCTTTTTCAGAGATAAATTGCGCCAGTTTATCCTTGTAGCGGTAAATAATATCTTTTGTACCATCAGTTGAAGCACCGTCTATTATGATATACTCAATATTTGGATAGCTTTGGTTCAATACAGAAAGCATGGTACGTTCGATGTCCTTTGCATTGTTATATACTATGGTGATAACGCTAAGCTTTGGCTGCATGGTTTAACGGGGGTGTAGATTGATGAGCGACTGGTACAGGAGCATATGTTTTTCGGCAATCACCTCTTCAGAAAAATGAGTCAGGATTGTTAGCCTCGCCTGCTTCTGAATCTCTGCGGCACTGTCTTCGTGATACAGCCATTCCATACCTGTAGCAAGGTCTTCAGCAGATTCATAATCCGCCAGGTAACCATTTACGAGGTGTTCCACCATATCCGGGATACCACCTGTTTTAAAGGCTACTACGGGAGTAGCGCAGGCCAGGCTTTCCATTACCGTATTCGGAAGGTTATCTTCCAGCGAGGGGGTTATAAATGCATCTGCAGCAGAATAACACTTGGCCAGATGTGTATCGTTGCTTATGGTACCTAAAAAAGTTGTTTTAAAAGGGAATTCCGGCATTTCTGCACTCTCCTTATTGCCGAAGATCAGCAGTTCAATATTTTCTCTGACAATGCCTGGCCTGCCCGCCAAATCATTCAGGGCCTCAATCAGATAGGACGTACCTTTATGTTTATCATTCTTTGAGGGCATAAAACCGCTCATCAGCACAAATTTATCAGGGGCAATGTTCAGCAGCTTTTTGGCTTCTGCCTTTACATAAGGTTTAAAGATGTTGGTTTCGATTGTATTCGGGATCACGGCAACATCCCTGGCGCCCATCAGACTGCTGAATTTGATCGATTGTGCCATCCATTTACTTGGGGCAACAATATGGAAGCCAAGGTTTTTATACCCCTTCTTTTTTCTGATCCAGTTCTGGTGCGAAATGTCGTTTTTACCACTGATCTTTAAGAGCGGGCAAAATCCGCACTGGTTATGAAAGTTCTCGCATGCATAGCGAACGTGGCAGCCACCCGTAAAGGCATTGCTGTCATGAAAGGTCCATACGATCGGCTTATCCAGTTCCTCCAGTGCAGCAAGGTCTTTTGGTCTTAAAAAACCATGGTTGATCCAGTGCAGGTGAATCAGGTCTGCATCTTTTAAAGCAGGATGGCTGGCAATGGAACGGCCGAACCACTGGATGGAAAATGGAGTTTTAAGTGCTTTTACCAGTCCTTTAGACATATACCTTTCAGAGAGGATATTAAAAACAGCCCTGGCTTTCTGAAAAGGGGTTTTACTAAATGCAACCGCTTTGGTGCTTTCTTTAAATTGATAGTATACCATTACATTAGAGTCGGCACCACTTGCGTTAAGTGCATCACTTAAGCGGAGACATGCCCTTCCGGCTCCTCCGTTTCCTTCATATGTATTTAAGTGTATTACTTTCAATGTGTCAAAATTACATATTATTGTGATCGTTTATGTATTTTCACGCCGGCAAAATTATATCTTTCTCAGCCCTATAACAGCGTTTAAAAAAAATAAATATGAGTAACCTTTTAACGGACAGACAATTTTGGGTGGATTACTGGGAAAGTAAAACAGGCCTGTCTGTTAATATCCCGGCAGATTACCTGTTCCATAAAGAGCTTGCTTCGATTATCAGTACACAAAAGGTAAAAACAGCGATTGAACTGGGAGGCTTCCCGGGGTATTATGCTGTATTCCTGAAAAAATATTTTAAGCTGGATGTAACCCTGCTGGATTACTTTGTACATCAGCCGGTTACCAATGCATTGCTGCAGGCAAATAACCTGAAAGAAAGCGATATTCATATCATTGAAACCGATTTGTTCAACCACACAGAAAAACAGCAATATGATCTTGTTTTGTCATGTGGCCTGATAGAACACTTTAATGATACGAAAGATATCATCAGGCGCCATATCGATTTCCTGAAGCCCGGGGGTACTTTACTGATTACGCTTCCAAACTTCAGGGCATTAAATGGATGGTTCCAGAAATCATTTGATAAAGACAACTACGATAAACATAATATAGCTTGTATGGATCCCCAGCTGCTGGCAGCTATTTGTCGTGATTCCGGTTTGCAGGTGGTACAGGCAAAATATTTTGGCCATTTTAGTCTGTGGCTGGAGAATGAGCAGCAGAAACCGGCAGGAGTGAGGCTGCTGAAAAAATCGCTCTGGCTGGCAGGAAAGGTTTTTACCAAAGTATTTCCATTTAATTCGAAACAGCTTTCCCCTTATATTATCCTCGAGGCAAGGAAACAATCCCGGATCAGCTAAAAACTGAGCGGTTGATAATTACCCCAGCCGCTGTATGATGTAGCGCTTCAGCCGCTGCCACAAGCTACCCTTTCTTGTACTTAGGAATTGTTTGATAGCATGATATGCGGCAGCATTCTCTTTGATCTCTTTTGGAAACGCTGTAATAGGCTTTGGGTGGATGATCACATTGTAAATATCATTGATACCAGAATGTACCCCGGTGCCGTCGTGGCCAATGTTATTCACTAAAGAATGGGCAGGATTCAGTGTAAGCCCGTTTTTCAGAAAAATAGAAGCATACCAGCGGATAGCCCAGGAGTTGTTCTTCCCGTTTTTAAAGTCCATCATCTGTTTCCAGAAATTCATGGTATGCTCAATAGAAAAAGCACTTTTCTTTTTGGCGTCAAACTGGCTGATCAGGGTATCGATATTGGGTTCAAAGTGTTGCCAGGCCCTGTCCCAGGTAGCCCATCCCCAGCTGGTTGCCGCACGGTAAAAAAAGGATTCGGGCAATGTGTTTTCTTTCAGGTGGTACATATAAGCACCAATATGCATAACCCGCTCTTCACTGCGGTAGCGGTTTAAGGCATCGTTAAAATAAGTTAAGGTATATGGAGAGGTTATCAGGTCGTCTTCAAATACGATTACCTGTTTGTAGTCCTTCACTAGTCGGCTTACACCTGCAATCACAGAATTTGCGAGCCCCATATTTTCTTTTCTTTCAATGATCTCAACAGATCTGAACCCATCAACCGTCTTTAAAAGGTCTCTCACCAGCTTCACTTTATCCACATCATCGTCAGTTTTGGGGCCGTCCGAAAAGATAAAAAGGCGGCTTTCGGCTGCGAGCTCATTCTGTTTCAGAAATTTTAATGTACGTTCAGTATGCTGTGGCCTGTTGTACACAAATAAGGCAATGGGGGCAAAGCTTTGCATGTATTTAAAATATTTGCAGTGTCTGGTTAGATTTCTGGGTTAGAACGGTGTAAGCGTTTGCAAATTGTTCTTCTTTCCTGGTGCCCATCAGATTTCCGATCAATTTCTTGATCCGGTATTCCATTTCGATCTTCATGATCCTGGAAAATGCTTTAGGAGCTTTTTTATTGACAAACTCATTGAATTTTGTTGTTGCCGGCGGCGTCATAGACAGCCTGCCCGAAATTACTGTTAGTCCTTCACTCTGCAATAAAAAGCGGAGCGATGTAGGGGTGTACATATTGATATGCCCGTAATCCAGGAAATGTTTCATTCTTTTGTCAACCCCAAAACGGTAGTCAAGAGGTACTTCAACAACGATATTTTTAGCGATACGTTTCAGTTCCCTGATCAGGATACGTTCGTGTTCCACATGTTCAAGTACGTGCGATAAAATTACCAGGTCAAAACTGTCATCCGCGTAGGGGATCTCATATCCGTCAAAACTTTTGGCTTCTGCCAGCCTGCTTAATCCGCGTTCCCTGATCCTGTCCACACCTGTATCTGCGATTTCCAGTGCATAAAGTTCCTGCCCAAAGTTCCACTCGTTAAGGAAATGAAGGATGCTGCCATCACCGGCGCCTACTTCAAGTACTTTCAGCGGGTTGATACTTTTGCACACGGCAACGATGTTGGCCGCCTTTGAGCGGGCACCAAGCATCCGCCATGCAGAATCATCTTTTGTGTAGAAGTCGTTGTACGCTGATTTTACGTCGTCACTCAACATAGAAATATGTTTTTATATGTGTAAACAGTTGTCAGTTTTGTAAAATACAGAGGTAGCCTTCAGGTAAAATAATCCCGGTGAAATACCAGAGAAAGAAAGCTCCTTAAATCCAGCATTAGTAAGGAAAGTACGTGCTTTATCATATTCAGGGCGTTCAGAATCATCAAGGACAATCACTCCCTCTGGCGTTAACGCTGCTGCGCTGCTGATACAGCAGTTTACGCGGTCGCGTCCATCTACAATGATGATGTCAAACTGCTCTCCAAGTGTTGCCGCTTTCCTGGAATATTCACCACCGGTTTCCAGCTTACTGAAGATCATTTCAGCATTCTGCGCTTTGGATTTAACGATCTTGTTATACCAGGCTTCATCATGTTCTACAGAGACAACTCTTCTTACCCGTTTTGCATAAAAAAGGGTCGAACTGCCGGATCCGTATTCAAAGATGCTGAAGTTCTTAGTCAGACGGGGTTTAATAAAATCGATAAATGAATAAGTTACCCAGGGTAATGGTTCGCCATGCTGGTCCATCGCCTGCTGATTGTCAAATGAGCTGAACCACCCGATGTTAGCCAGATAGCCTTTGTGGCCGTAAGATAACAATGCCTTTAACCTGTCCGGCTTTTTTAATAGTGTTGCGAATGCTTTGAGTTTGTTCAACGTTTAAATATTTTTTGAAATGCAGTAAACAAAAATAATGATTTTAACATCATTACGCCCTGCAGTCGGGTTTTTGGAATGAATAATAGGTAAAAGGTACTGATAAAACAAGCAATAAGTGTAGCTACAGATGCGCCGATGCCTCCGTACTTTGGAATCAGCCACAGATTGAGCAGTACATTGGCCACTGCACCAAACGCAGTACGCTGGAAAGAGACCATTGTATATCCTTCTGCAAGCAGGTACTGGGAGCTTGCGCTGCCAAGAAAAACGAAGATGCCTGACCAGATATGTATGGATAACATTTGGCCTGCGCCCTGATATGCATCCTTATAAATCAAATGAATAATATCTGTTCCAAGGAAACTGATCAGTATGGCAACGGGCAGACTGATGAATACCAGCAGGTCGTACAGGTTCTTGAGTCTTTTGGTATAACGTTCCAGATCGGTCTTTCTCGCATGGATGATTGCCGGGAAAACCGATGTTACAATGGCTACAGGGATAAAATACCAGGCTTCGCTGATATTTGCGGCTACACTGTAGATGCCCACTTCTGCACTTCCCACATCTTTCAGCATCACCTGGTCGATCTTCATGTAGATAGACACCATCACCGCAGAAAGAATCAGGGGAAAACTTTGTTTCAGCAGTTTAACTGCCCTTGAACGGCTGAAAGTCCAGGTCAGCAGGCTGAACCCCCGTTTATGATACATATATACGAGGCCTGCAGCGAGCGACAAGCTGTCAAAACTCAGTGCTGCAGCGAACCAGATTACCGGAAGATGGAACCACACCAGCAGGATCTTCACTATGACGGAGAGGATCACGCAGACGTTCTGAACCTTTACCACATACTTTGAGGCTACCTGCGACTGAAAATAGGAATCAATAACGTTAAATGATTTGAAAAAATAGGCCAGGGAGAGGATCACAATAACCCAGGTAAGTGGATTGCCGGGATGGTCGGCAAAGCGGTGAAACAGCAGGTAAACACCTACCGTGGCCGGGATGAGCAAAAGACTTACAATCAGACGCATCAGCAATGCAGTCCCCAGGATCTCGTCTTTTTTCGCAGGCTCATTGATAATTTCCCGGATGATAAAACTGTCCAGACCCAGTGCAGCAACGGCAGCCATGATCATGGTAAAGGCACTGGCGAAACTTAAATCACCAAAAGAAGATGCCCCCAGATAGCCTGCAATGATAAATCCTACCACCATACTCAGGATTTTTCCAAACATCAGCCAACCTGTATTTTTAAAATACTTGTTGAATGCCTCTTCATCAAAACCTTTTATACCGGGTAATTTCATTGCCGCAAAGATGTGAAATTAAAAGCGATTAGAAGTGCAGCATTAATTCCTCCAGGTGAAGGATCTGCCATTCCACATCTGCAGGTTTATCTTTGTTCAGCGGATTGAAGAAAATAGCCTTCATTCCAAAGTCCTGGGCACCGCGGATATCGGCCTCAATGCTATCGCCGATCATGATACTTTCCTCTTTCTTCGCACCTGCCAGTTGCAGGGCGTGCTCAAAAATGGCTTTATCAGGTTTGTTTACACCTACATCCTCAGAAATGATCACGTTTTTGAAGAAGGGATTTAAATTACAGCGTTCCATTTTGAGCAGTGTAGTCTCTTTAAATCCGTTGGAGATGATATGCAGGGTGTATTTTTTCTGCAGGTAGCTGAGTACTTTCTCTGATCCCTCAAACAGGTTGGTTTTTTTGGGGCTGAACTGTACATAGTCTTCTTCAAACTGATGGGGCACCAGTTCCGGAGTTATACCCAGTTCAATAAAGGTTTTGTGAAATCTTTCGGCCCGCAAAGTATCTTTTGTAATCCTTCCCATATGATACTCCGCCCAAAGCAGCTGGTTATTCTCCGTATATCTTTCGATAAATGCTTCGCAGGAATTTAAGCCCAGGGTATTCAATTGATACTGATGGTAAAGTTCCGTTAAGGTTTCCTGTGCATTTTTATCAAAATCCCAGATGGTATGGTCGAGGTCGAAAAATATATGTCTGATCATTCTAAAGGTAAAATTATAATTTGGTGCCATAGGCGAGGTCGCCTGCATCACCTAATCCGGGCACAATGTACGATTTGCTGGTCATCTCTTCATCAATTGCTCCCAACCATAATTTTGCTAAAGGCAGATTTGCGCGGACATGCCTGATGCCTTCCGCACTTGCAATAGCGGCTACGATATGCAGCTCTTTTACTTTATACTGGGCAATAAGTTCTTTGCAGCTGCGTACCATACTTAAGCCAGTGGCCAGCATGGGATCGGCAATGATTACCACTTTATCGGTCAGGTCTGGCGCCGAAACAGCATCCACCTGGATCTCCAGCGGGCCGTTGATATGGTTTTTCCTGTAGGCTGTAATAAATGCGGCTTCTGCACGGTCAAAAATATTCAGCAATCCCTGCTGCATCGGAAGGCCGGCGCGCAGGATAGTGGCAAGAACCGGTTGTGTTTCCAGCCGCTGTGAATTGGCTATTCCCAGCGGCGTCACTGTTTCCACAGGTACGTAAGTCAGCGTTTTGCTGATCTCCAGGGCAAAAAATTCGCCCAGTCTTTCCAGGTTCCTGCGGAAGCGCATTGCATCCAGCTGTATTTTTTCATCGCGTAACTCTGCAATGAAAGTGTTGGCTATAGAAGTGGTCTTACTTAAGTCGAATATCATTGCGTTCAGATAAAAAGTTAGCTAATAGTTCCAGGTACAGTCTTCTTCCAACCCTGCCTTTCCCGGATTCAGGTAAAGTCTCTTTATGCCAGAGCAGGTAGAAATGCCCGTTTAAAAGTTTGACATTTTCGATCATCCTGCCCCATTTAGCCAGCACATCCTCTATATTAAACGTTCTGCTGAGCTTTAATATTTCGTCATTTACCGCTACCGGATGTATGAGCAGGTGTGTGGTTTTTTCCAGTTGCAGGTCATACCAGAAGAAGGGCGTACAGGTACCTGCCCTGAAGCCTATCGTTTTCGCATATCCCATCCGGTAATCTCCGGCAATCTCATTTTTAATCAGGTGGAGATAGCTTTTCGGGAATGACAGCTGTCTTCCGCAGACGACGTCCAGCTCCTGCACGGGTTTATGAAAATAAACTGCATTCAAATCATATTTATCATGCTGTTCTTTCAGAAAAGCCTGCAGGCCGCCCGGTTTAGGTATAACGCCATTTGACGCTGATTTCAAATAAGGTATTTTCTTCAGCAGCTTTAGGGCTTTATCCAGCGGGCTCAGCGTCGTGTTGGGATACATGCAGATCAGTGGGATAAATGAATATTCTTTTTTACCAAAGTATAATTTCGGATAACGTTTGAGCAGCATGTTCTTCAGCATCAATGCCCAGCCGTCCACCACCGGAAATTCCAGTAACTTCAGCTTGCTCTGCAGACTTGCCTCTGCAGGATATTGTCCGTCCTGATCGGGCGTAAAAGGGAGATACTCTTCATACCGGCTTACAAAATAAAAGGCAGCAGCAAAAACATCAAAGGGTAAACTGCTGTTGTCTACAGCAAAGGGCACAATCATGTCGCCGAAAGTTGTGGTCCTGATTGTTGGAGCAACTATCGAATGTGATAAAAGGAATTCTGATTGTCTGAAAAAAAGTTCATCGCCCACGGGCTGTTCGCCATAAGTAGCTTTTGGCAGTTCAGAACTTTTAAATTCTGAAACATTGGAACTGAAGCCGACTTGTGTTTGCAGGACATCATTAAAAATAAAGTTAAAAATGTACTTTATCCTTGGCGTAAGTAAAGGGACATATACCAGTAGCTTCATGAACATTAAATTTAGGATATAATCACGACATATCAATACGCCATAATTCTTATCTTTGAATATCTATGAAATTTCAACTCGTTTCAGACTATAAACCTACAGGTGATCAGCCCAATGCCATCGAGCAGCTGGTTACCGGTGTAAACAATGATGAGCATTATCAGACACTGCTGGGTGTAACAGGTTCCGGAAAAACCTTTACCGTAGCCAACGTGATCCAGCAGACCCAAAAGCCTACACTGATATTAAGCCATAACAAAACGCTTGCGGCACAGCTGTATGGAGAATTCAAGCAGTTCTTTCCTGAAAATCAGGTGAACTACTTTGTCTCTTACTATGATTATTATCAGCCTGAGGCCTATATGCCCAGCAGCAACACCTATATAGAAAAAG
>NZ_JBEVDX010000004.1:0-13301 GCF_040513095.1 Pedobacter sp.
GTGTTTTAACCTCCTCAAATATCTGTTCCGGCGTTCCTGGTAAAGATAAATCAGCCACAATATATTGCGCATCAATATCGAATTTTTCCTTTAGAAATTTGCATTGTTCCTCCAGTTTATCCTCATTTCGTGCGATCAGTAAAAGGTTGTGCTTTCTATCGGCCAGCCGGGCAACCGTAGCTTGTCCGATGCCGCCGGATGCACCCGTAATCAATGTTACTTCCATAATTCAATTTTAGATATGACGGCAAAGGTCGTCCAATTATCAAGCTAAAAAGTATCCGGAAGTCGGAATTGTGTATCTGGATATTATTACTATTGATATCTATGCATATTGATATTTAGATTTCGATAAGTCTAGATGTGCAGATGCTAATTCATCCCACTATTGCCATCATGCTCTCGCCATCTTGCTATTGCCATCCCGCTTTCGCTACCTTGCTATGGCCACATTGCTACAGGATATCCTTTAAAACTAACGAACCCTTATATCGATGCCTTATGGTGCTCTTAAGCAGCATACAGCATCGATATAAGGGTTCATTTATTTAAGCGAAGCCAGTTTGATCTCAGCAAACCATGGTTTGCATAAAACAATTATAACTGACTAGCCCTATGTCTGAGCAACTGATCAGCAAGCACCAGCGCAGCCATGGCTTCTACAATAACAACAGCACGAGGAACAACACAAGGATCATGACGTCCCTTGCCTTTGATCTCAGCAGCCTCACCAGCCGCATTAACCGTTTGCTGGTTATGCATAATCGTAGCCACAGGCTTAAAAGCTACAGTAAACCCGATCTCCATACCATTGGAAATCCCCCCTTGTATCCCTCCGGAGAAATTAGTAAGCGTTTTAGGCCCCTTATCCCCATCAGTTAAAAAGATATCATTGTGCTCAGATCCGCGCATCTCACTGCCCGAAAATCCCGAACCATATTCAAATCCGTGCACCGCATTGATACTCAGCATTGCTTTGCCAAGCTCAGCATGCAGCTTATCAAAAACAGGCTCTCCCAATCCCGGAGGGCAGTTCTGAATAACGCAGCTGATTTTTCCCCCTACAGTATCACCATCTTTGCGGATCTGATCAATAAATTCAATCATTTCTTTAGCCGTAGCCGGATCTGCACAGCGTACAATATTTTCTTCACGTTGTGCCAGCAGTTCTTCAGCAGTTAGCGGCTGCAGGTTAGGCGCATTGATAGTCCCCACAGCAGAAACATGGGCAAAGATATTGATGCCATAATGTTTCAGCAGCAGTTTGGCAATAGCACCAGCTGCAACACGCGCCGCAGTTTCGCGTGCGGAAGACCTGCCTCCGCCACGGTGGTCACGGATACCGTATTTGGCATCATACGTGTAATCCGCATGAGAAGGACGGTAAACAGTTTTATTGTGCTCATAATCCTTGGAGCGGTGGTCTTCATTGGGGATCAGCAGTGCAATAGGCGTACCTGTGCTTTTTCCTTCAAAAGTTCCCGAAAGGATCTGTACCGTATCACTTTCCTTACGCTGCGTAGTTATTTTTGATTGTCCCGGGCGGCGCTTATCAAGTTCCGACTGGATAAAATCAAGATCAATGGGAAGCTGCGCAGGGCATCCGTCAACTATAACGCCAATGGCTTCACCATGTGATTCCCCAAAAGTGGAGATCCTGAATAAATGCCCAAATGTATTACCTGCCATTTTATTTTATATTAAAGTTCTTCAACTGTAAAACCAGCTTTCTGCAGATCTTTCCAGAAATCAGGATAAGATTTTTCTACTACCTGGTAATCTTCTATTTCAACCTCTTTGATGAGCAGGCTCAGTGGGGCAAAAGCCATCGCCATGCGGTGATCATCATAGGTAGCGATTGTGATCTTCTCCGGGAAATGCAGTCCTGCGCAATCAAGTGTATACACTTCGTTATCTTCGTTTAAGGTAACGCCAATTTTTGCAAGTTCGGTCTGCAAAGCAAGCACACGGTTTGTCTCCTTGATTTTCAAAGTTTCCAAACCTGTAAATGCGAGGTTCAATCCCTTTGCTGCGGCGCAAACGATAATAGTCTGTGCCAGATCAGGGCAATCCTTTAGGTTCATAATGCCGCTAACCGGTTGTTCCGGAGCCGAGACCAACTGGATACCATCGTTGGTACGTGAAGTGCTTACACCAAGGTCAATCATGATCTTTTGGATCTCACTGTCTCCCTGCAGGCTTTCCTCCCTCAGATTTGGCAGTGTGATATCAGCCTTATCAGCTAATGCTGCAATGCTGTACCAGTAAGAAGCTGCACTCCAGTCGGGCTCAACTACCAGCGTAGCCATTTGATGCACCTGACGTTTGATATGGATGGTATCGCCCTCCCATGTATGCTGAATTCCGGCCGTTGCCAGCATGTTCAGTGTCATTTCCAGGTATGGCCTTGATGTTAATCCGCCCGTGATATGTAGAGATAATCCGTTGGGCAATGTCGGGGCAATGATCAGCAGTGCTGATAAATACTGACTGCTCACATTTCCCCGGATAGAAACCTCAGATGGTGTGTTTTTCAGTCCGCCGTTGATCAGCAGGGGAGGATAACCTTCGTTTTTTTCGTAAGAGATATCAGCGCCCAGGCTTTTCAGTGCATCTACCAGGATACCTATCGGGCGTTCCTGCATTCTTCCGGATCCTGTAAGCTTAAACTTCTCTGGAATGGTGGAAAGAAAGGCTGTCAGGAAACGCATGGCAGTGCCGGCATGGCCAACATCAACCGTTCTTCTTTCTTCCAGCGAAGCTGTGCTCAGTTCTACCAGGATATTGTTTAGTACAACAGTATCAGCGGCGTCCGACAAATTTTTTGCCGTTACGTATCCCCTGCTGAGGGCTGCGATGATCAGCGCCCTGTTACTTTCGCTTTTGGAACCCGTTAAATTAATCGTTGCATGGATATCCTTTGCTGCGCTAAAGGAAACAACTGCGTTTTGTCTTTTAACCATTTTTCTGGGAACAGGTAAAACATGCAGGAGCTGTATACATCAAAGCTCCTGCAGATTATCCTGTGATGTTATGCTTTTTCGCCTGATGTAGCTTCAACTATTTCTTCTTCAGTTTTACCTTCATTCATAATCTCAGTTTGTTTTCTGATGGATTCACCATGAACAAGTTCTAAGAATTTCTCGGTAAAGCCCAGGTCAAGTTTCAGCGCTCTTGCAAATGCAGTTCCTTTTTTAAGGATCTCATCCCAGCGGTTAACCTGAAGGATAGTTACTTTGTTATCTTTTTTGTAGTTACCGATCTGCTCCACGATAGCCATACGCTCACCTAATTTCTGGATCAGTATATCATCGATTTTATCGATTTTCTGACGTAATTCTACCAGTTTATCAGTGAAAGCTTCATTTGGAGATTCCGGGTCACGTACGTTCAGTTTGGAAACCAGTTCTTCCAGAGCTGAAGGAGTAACCTGTTGTTTGGCGTCAGTCCATGCTACTGAAGGATCGATATGTGACTCGATCATTAATCCCTGCATATCCAGATCCAGTGCTTTTTGGGCGATGTAAGGGATGAGTTCCCGGTTTCCGCAGATATGTGAAGGGTCATTGATGATTGGTAATGTAGGGCATAAAGTTTTCAGCTGGATAGCCATTTCCCACATTGGTTCGTTACGGAAAGAGCTCTTCTCGTATGAAGAGAAACCGCGGTGAATAGCACCGATTTTAGTAATTCCCGCATTATTGATACGCTCTAAAGCACCAATCCACAAAGAGATATCAGGGTTTACCGGGTTTTTGATCAATACCGGGATGTCATGACCTTTTAAAGCGTCAGCAATTTCCTGTACGGTGAATGGGTTAGCCGTAGATCTTGCACCGATCCACAGGATATCAACACCTGCAGCCAAAGCTTCTTCCACATGTTTTGCAGTAGCTACTTCAACAGCTGTAGGTAAACCAGTTTCAGCCTTAGCTCTTTTTAACCATTCCAGTCCGATGCTTCCGATACCTTCAAATTCTCCCGGACGGGTACGTGGTTTCCAGATTCCTGCTCTTAATACAGACACTTTACCAGTTGCAGCCAGCAGATTAGCTGTAGATACCAATTGTTCTTCAGTTTCAGCGCTGCAAGGTCCGGAGATAATGAGCGGTTCGTTTTTAATGTTCAACCAGCTCTCTAAAGGCTGGATATTAAGATTTAATTTCATGATATGGGTGATTTAATAGGGGGTTTTCGATTATGTTTATTTTGGGTGATTATACTTTGTCGTTTTTCAGATACTCGCCCATGATGTTAAAGTTGACGGTGTATTTGAGGGCTTTGCGGACGGCGATATCATATTTATCCATGTCTGTCCATTCCAGGTCTACATAAAAATAGTATTCGTTTCTTCTGCCCAGTACCGGCATCGACTGGATTTTACTCAGGTTTACGTTCTGTTCTGCAAAGATGTTTAGCACCTGTGAAAGGGCACCTACATGGTTACCAACCTGGAAAACGATTGAGGCTTTGCTGATTTCTTTCAGGTCTTCGTTTTTCTCTTTTTGCAGGATGAGGAAACGGGTATAGTTTTTACTGTTGGATTCTATTCTTCTTTCGAGGATATTGAGGCCGTAGAGTTTGGCTGCCAGCGTATTGGCTACTGCGAGTGTATCTGTCAATCCTTCGTCCTTAATTTTTTTAGCACATGCTGCCGTGTCTGTGCTTTCCACTATTTTAAGGTGAGGGAAATCATCGAAGAAATCGATGCACTGGCGCAGGGCGATAGGATGTGAAGTCACAAATTCTGCATCCTCAAGTTTCACCCCTGGCAGTCCCATCAGGTGCAGCTGGATCGGCAGGTAAACTTCGCCGGTAACAGCGAAATTGTGTTCCCTGATCAATGTGTAGTTGGGTAAAAGGCTGCCTGCAATAGAATTTTCAATTGCCATGACCACGTAATCAGCTTCGTTAGCATCCATTACCTCACAAGTCTTTTTAAAGGAGTTACATTCAATGGTTTGAATGTCGTTGCCAAAGAACTTGAAAGCAGCTTCTTCGTGGAATGATGCTTTGATACCCTGGATTGCTACTCTTACTGCTGTTTTCATTTTGTTGTTAATCTGCGTTAATTGGTGCTTAAAGAAGTTCGAAAATTTGTGTTAAAAAAAAAGTCCCGGCTTTAGGCCGGGACTTTTCATATACAATTTATCTTGTTTCTTTTGATTGCATATCAGTCCCGGCTCTTACTAAAATAGTAGAAGTAACCAAACCAATATGTAGTGATGTTTCTCATTTTTTATTTTTTGGTGCTGAAAATCAGCGCCTGTATTGCTTTTTTATTTTTTCAAATGTACTAACAAAATTTAATTTGTCAATAGTAAAATAAAAAAAATTATTTTTTGTGTGTTCTGTCCTGCTTTTTATATTTTTCTGCCTTCAGTGTTCAATTGGAATACAGGTTCTTCCTGTTTGCTGATTATACGTAGTTTTGGCTTTGGAGATGCGCCGGCTGTTTTTTGCTCAGGTACTGCAACCTGTTTCTTCTTTTTGAATTTACGGCCGTACCATACCAGAAATCCCGTTATCGGCAAACTGGCACCAATTAATGCTGCCAGGAAAGCCAGAACCTTACCCGGGAAACCCAGAATGCTGCCAATATGGATATCATAATTCATTTTACGCAGCTTACCACCAAAGCCTGATTTTGCGAATGATATATCATATACGCCCTTGCCTTTGAGTTCCTTCAGTGAATGCTGATCAAAAGAATAACTTTGGTTGTTGTAAAATTGTCCGGCAGTAGGGTATACAGTGATGCCTATTGTAGCTTTCGCTTTAGCAGTATCTGGAAATGAATAGTAGAAGCCTTCAGAACGGGGGTGTTTTGCTATCACTTTTGTCCAGGCGATATCCATGGCCTGTTGCAGATTGTACAGGTGTCTGATGTTCAGGGTATCTGATTTTAAGTCCTTTGAGGTTTTCAGTTTTTCGCCGCCGGTAGTTACCCAGTAAAGTCCCTGGCTATACCATTTGATCCCGAAAACCATTCCTGTTAAGGCAATTACCAGCAGGAACAACATGGCATAAAAGCCAAGTACGTTGTGCAAATCAAGGTTTACCCTTTTAAAAGAAGCGCCCCATTTGATCTTAAAGCTTTTGTCTGTTGTGGATTTGTTCCATTTTTTTGGATACCACCAGATAAGCCCTGTAATCAGTATTACTGTAAATACGAGAGTAGCATAATCTACAACTGGTCTGCCGATTTCCCGCGGCAGCCACAGGTTGCGGTGCCCATTGAGGATAAACCTGAAAAAATCCACTTCCCCTTTTTTGCGTACTTCCCTGCTGATGATTTTTCCGGTATAGGGATTCACCTTCAGCAGCGTACCACCACCGCGTTTTTCCAGCTCATGAGGATTTCTTAGGGTAACTTCTACTGCCCTTCCCTGGATATACCTTGCATTTGCAATGACCAGATCAGGATCTGACTGTGCTGCAACAGCGCTGAGCTGAGAAGGTGTCAGTGTAGGTTTATTTTGCTTTTCAACTCTGGATTCAGGCTCCAGCATTGCGTTGATTTCTTCGTTGAAAACCCAGATACAGCCGGTTACGCATACAATAAATACGATAATACCTGAGGCCAGTCCCAGCCACAAATGCAGCCATTTATAGACTTTGGTAAAATTTGAATCTTTTGGTTTCTTTTTTGGGGATTGTCTGGCTCCTGAGATCATTATTTGATTATAAATGGCAATGTCTGGAGCAAATATATAACTATTTAGATCAAGTCCAAATAGTATAAGGCTGTCAATAATGAAAAAAGAGCGAAAGAACCCTTGACTGGTGTATTACACCATTTTGTCCGATAAAGCTTTTGAATGGTCAGCTTTGAGAAGTTCCTGCTGCATTACACTGGCAATCTGCGTACTTCCGTCATGGCTCCATCCGGGTGGACAAAACATATAACGAATTTTGTTTTTTATTCCCGGAGCCTTTTTCATGTCGGCTGCCAAAGCCCTGAATTCATGGAAAACGATGTTAACCGGTCCGGTATCTTCGGGCTGATGCGTTAGTCCGTAGACGATTTTTTCTTCAGGGATTTCTTCCTGGAATGTACCGAACATCCTGTCCCAGATAATCAGGATCATTCCCATGTTTTTATCGAGGTAACGGACATTACTGGCGTGATGAACGCGGTGATGGGAAGGGGTAACCAGAATATACTCGAGAACCGGATGCAGTTTTTTTACGGTCTGTGTATGGACCATATTGCCGTAAAGCTGCGTTACCAGGTAAGCAAGGATGATATCCACTGCCGTGAAACCCATGAAGGCGAGCGGAAGATAAAAAAACACCCTGTACAAAGGTTCAAAAACGGTTGAACGGAACCCTGTGGTAAGGTTGAAAAGCGGAGAAGAATGGTGCGTTACGTGCATGGCCCAGAATAGCCTTACATAGTGCCCCGATGTGTGCAGGCACCAGTACAGCAGATCCTGTGCAAGCACCAGGACAACCCAGTACAACCAGATGTTGCTGATTTCAAACAGCCTGAACTGGTAACAGAAATCCAGGACTACCAATGTAAATGCTTTGGTGCCAAGGTTAATGAAGAAGGCCAGCCCCATGAGATACACGTTGTTCCATGTATCACGTTTTTCGTAAAGGTGCCTGTCATGCACATAGCTGAAATACATTTCCAGCAGGCATGACAGGACAAGAAATATGACTAAAAAGGATGCTGCTAAATCTTCAGTCTCACTTAACATAGGTTAAATTGTAATATTCCATACTTTCGCGGATATCACTTTCGGTAACCCTGCAGTTCCAGGTACATTTACCTATGCTTTCCAGCAGGGAGAAAAGGATATTTCCATGTTCATTCTTTTTATCGCTCTGCATCAGGGCCAGCAGCTTATCAAATGATTTCTCTTTAATTTTATACGCGGGGTAAACACTGGATATGTAAGTTCTTACTTCTGCCAGTTCCTCTGCAGAAAGCTCACTGTTTTTATGTGATAACCACGCTTCGCAGATCATTCCTATAGCAATTGCCTCCCCGTGGGTAAGCGGTTTTTTGTCTTTGCTCAGTGAATAACTTTCAACGGCATGGCCGATGGTGTGGCCGAAATTCAAGATCTTGCGTTTTCCTTTTTCCAGCGGATCTTCTGTTACCACTGCGTTTTTGATTTCCACGGAGCGGTGGATCGCTGCTGTGGTTATCTTTTGATAGTCTACAGCTTTCAGTTCCTGGTAATATTTATCATCTGCAATCAGGCCGTGTTTGATCATCTCTGCAAAACCTGATAACATTTCCCTTTTAGGAACAGTTTTCAGGAATTCAGCTTCTATAAACACTGCCTGAGGCAAGCTGAAAGTGCCCACCATATTTTTCACATTATCAATATCAATCCCTGTTTTGCCACCCACAGAGGCGTCTACCTGTGACAGCAGTGTTGTAGGGATATTGATGAAATCTATACCGCGTTTATAGGTTGAAGCTACAAATCCGCCCATATCAGTGATTACGCCACCACCCAGGTTAATCATCAGGCATTTGCGGTCGGCTTCAAAATCAAGTAAAGTTTTCCAGATGCCGATACAGAAATCAATATTTTTGTTTTCTTCTCCCGGATCAGTTTCTATAAGGTCGAACCCGCTGAAATCATCCAGCATTTCCCTGAAAACAGGCAAACAGGCTTCAGCAGTATTGCGGTCTGCGAAAACGAAGACATTGCTGTAGGTGCCTTTTTCTATGATTTCTGCCAGGGGGGCTAAATTGGTATCAAAATATATATTGTGTCCGGAGCTCTCAATTGTATTCATTAAACTATTTTAATTTGGTTGCCCATAAAATCTATCAGATCGCCCTGGCGTACTTTTAAACGCTTACGGTAATCGACGCTGCCATTATATTTTACTAATCCGTCTTCCACAACAGTTTGGGCTTCGCCGCCACTTTGTACCAGTCCGGTTGCCTTAAGCAGCTGGATCATAGGGATAAATTCGCCTTCTAATTTAAATTCTATCATTGTGTTGCAAATTTACAATTAAAAACAAAGCGTTTTACCTTTGATCATGGCGGATTTTATATTTTTGCAACCGTTTGACTAACTTATCAATCCAAAATGCAAGTATCCCCAGGGAAAAAATTAAATTTTGACAATACTGAGATCGCCTTCCGAAGTAAATCAAAAGCAGAATTAAACAGTGCTTACTGGCTTTTCAAAGTCATGAGCAGCAATTTCTTAACTCAGGTAGGTCCGCCGGTGACCAATTTATTCTTAAATATCGGACTGCCTATCCAGGGACTGATCAAATCCACCATCTTCAGACAGTTTTGCGGCGGAGAAACTATCGCAGAGTGCGAGAATACCATTGCGCAACTGGCAGTTGGCAAAGTAGGTACTATCCTCGATTACTCTGTTGAGGGCGAAGAAGAGGAGCATGTATTTGATTTTACCTGTGCCGAGATTATCCGTACCGTTAACCGTGCCGCAGGTGATCCGCGTATTCCGATCACTGTATTTAAGATCACCGGTATAGCGCGTTTTGCATTACTGGAGAAACTTGATGCCACTCTGGAGCTTACTGCGGATGAAACAGCTGAATTTGCAAGGGTAAAACAGCGTTGCGAACGTATTTGCAGAACTGCCTTTGAAATGGATGTGCCTGTAATGATCGATGCCGAAGAAAGCTGGATACAGAAAACTATCGATGGCCTGGCCATTGATATGATGATGCTGTTTAACAAAGAGAAACTGATTGTTTACAATACTTATCAACTGTACCGTCATGATAAACTGGCGCATATCAAAGCAGATCACCTGATAGCCAAAGAGGCGGGTTTTGTGCTCGGTGCTAAGATTGTACGCGGGGCTTATATGGAAAAGGAGCGGAAAAGGGCGGCTGAAAAAGGTTATCCTTCACCGATCCAGCCGGATAAGGCTTCTACTGATAAAGATTACAATGCTGCAATTACTTACTGTATTGAAAATATCAGTCAGGCAGGCATTGTATGTGGTACGCATAATGAGAAAAGTTGCCAGGTACTGGCGGAATTGATGGATACACATGCGATTCACCACAGCCATCCTCACGTGTACTTCTCCCAGCTGCTGGGTATGAGTGATAACCTGAGTTTCAACTTGTCTGATGCTGGGTATAACGTAGCAAAATATGTGCCTTACGGGCCGGTTAAAGCGGTAATGCCTTATCTCTTCAGACGTGCTCAGGAGAATACTTCTATTGCCGGGCAAACCAGCCGTGAGCTGGATCTGATTGCGAGGGAAAAGGGCAGGAGAAATTCTTAATTTATTATTTGATTTTTTGCTGTTCGTACACTGGTCGTATATTGTTCGGACAGTGTTTAAGGTGAGTTCGCTAAGTCTTTTGTGTGTGCTCTTTTTGACCTTAGCACAAACTGACGTAAAACATACCTCATTCTTACTTTAGCTATACCTATTAGGTAAGGCTGAGGTAAGCGCGGGGTATGTTTTAACTATGTTTGTGGTAAGCCCAGAAAGAGCATGATCAAAACTGTCACCAAACACACTCAGACTACTGTACGAGCGAATATACTTCAATGACCGAAGAGTGAGCGGTCAATGACAGAAATAGCTGGTATTTAGGCAAAGACACATATATATGTGTATTTGCCTAAATAATTTTTAACACTAAAAAATTGTTTTTACTTTTGTATTCTATGAGACAAACAATAGTTTATTCGGGAAGAATAAATGATAATTGTCGCTTTGAATCATCTGTATCCTAGTATCTTTTTTTACTAATTTCTGTACTATTTGATTTTAAGCGTAGTTATCATTTCAAAAATTTAATATAGAAATGTTTAATTATTAATATAATCCAATTAGTTATGGGTATTGTAAAAAGAGGACCAGCTACGGGCTGGTCAGGAAAGGTTGGGAATCAGGTGTATTCTCAACATCCCGACAGGGAAACCACTGTAAGTGAGGCGCCGACGCCAACTAATCTGCCACCTACTGTAGACCAGTTAAGAGTCAGGCAGGTGACTTCAATCTGTGGAACATTAAGTAAGTTAAAGGGTTTTGTAAAGGTGGGTGCCCATGCAAAAAGCAAACCGAAAGGGCAAACTCCTTACAATATGATGTTGAAAGATGTCAGGGCGAATGCGATAAAAGGAGAATATCCAAATCAGTACCTTGATTACTCTAAGCTTCGGATCACACAGGGTACAATGTCTCCTCCTACGCTTGCAGAAGCGCGACTAACGGAAAAGGGCGTTGCATTCGAATGGAATCCTGATAATATAACGGATGACGACCATTATACTGATCAGGCAATGGTAATGGCTTATTTTCCTGAGCTTGGAATTGCACGGTATAAAACATGTTGTGCAGAGCGGCATAAAGGTGAATATCTTCTTCTTCTGGCGGGTATTAAAAAAGGTTATACTGCTGAAATTTATATTGGTTTTATTACTGATGAACGTGATCGTATTTCTGACAGTGTTTATTTAGGACAATTAATCTGGTAATCATGGGAGTAATAAAAAAACATTCAATTTTAGCAGACATCAGCGGAGGTCTTGGTCCTGTTGTGATCACAAATGTGAGAAATACACCGGTGATAAAAGAGGTACCGAAACCTCCGAAAAAAGGAACCCATACAGAGGATCAGGCTAAACAGCGTGCAATATTTAAACTGGCTGAGGATTTTCAACTGCGTATTGGCTATGACGTGCCAGGGATTGGATATCAGTTGCGTAAAAAAGATGGTGGTACAAAGCCTAATGCCATGCTTAAACATCTGATGCTCGATGCAGTAGAGGGTGAATATCCTGATTTTAGGATTGCATTCAGCAAAGTAAAAATGAGCCGTCCTGTCGATGAAATAGATGCGTGCTGGAACGGTCAGTGCGTCGCAGCTGAAGAGATGGCGATTGACGTGACCTGGGAGCAAAATCCATGTCCCGGGAAAACCACGCGCGCAAATGACGATGCTGTCATAGTGTTTTATGATGAAACCAGGAAGCGTAATATTTATCAATCAATGTATTCGCGAGGTAAAGTTCCCAGAAATGCATTGAAGTGGAGGTATACAGGTTTCCCTCAGCTGGTAGGTGACAATATTCACTGCTGGATCTTCTTTGTCTCGGCTAACGGAAAAAGAGTATCACAAAGTGAATATCTTGGAATGGTAACGGTAAAAAAATAATAGAAATAGTGTAGCCTTGGTAAATTTGGAGCCCCGCCTTTTGAGCGGGGTTCTAAATTTATTATCAGCTATTTAGCTTTAAAAGTTTGTCTGCCCATAATAATATCACCAAATAAAAGGAAGTCGCAGGCAATACTAAAAAAAGGATACTTCAATGTAGAAGGTTTATTTCGTTCAAAAAACAGGTGTCCGATCCAGGAAAAGCCAAAAGCAACAAACGGGATAGCTATAAAAAAATAGACATTATGGAATAACATTGAGGCGATAAAGCATAGGCACAGTAATGATATACCTGTGAAATGCAGCGCCCTGTTCATCGTATTCTGATGTTCAGTTAAATAAAATGGATAAAATTCTTTCAAAGAGTTGTATTTCTTTGGCTGGATTTTATGGTTGTTATTGATCATACCAAAATGCCCTTACTTTTCAAAAACGCACCGAGGTCTTTTGGATGTTCTGTCATCAGCAGCGTTTGCATACCAGCTTCTTTTGCTCCCACAAGATGCTGCGGACTGTCGTCAATAAAGAGTGTTTCTGCAGGGTTCAGGTTGTTTTCTTTCAGTACCTGCTCAAAGATCTCCACATGTGGTTTTCTGAGCAGCATTTCATGTGAATAGTAGGTTTTTTCAAAAAACTGATCATTGCCTTCCAGCTGGAATTCTCTTTTGAGGTAGTCTGTAAAGTAATCGAAGTGGATCTGATTGGTATTGCTAAGGAGGAAGGTTCTGTAATGTTTCTTTGCTTCTACCAGTGCGTCCAGTGTTTCCGGGACTATACCGATTAACAGGCTGTTCCATGCAGCATCTATTTCTTCATCTTTTAACGCAGGATTTTGCGCTTCAAGACGTATTCCGTCGCGGAACTGGGCAGGGGTAATGCTACCTGTCTCTAATTCATCAAATAAATTATTGTGTCCTTTATGACCGAAAAAATTCTCTATATTGGGGATACCGATTTGTGTAAGAGTCTTTTGTGCAATTCTGAAGTCAATCGCAAAAATGACGTTGCCGTAGTCGAAGATTATATTTTTAATTTTTTCCATAAACTGTTTTTAAAATTGAATACAAATATGTAACATTGCACTCGCAAAATCTAATAGATTTTTCGCGGGCCAATAGCTCAGCTGGTTAGAGTAGAAGACTCATAATCTTTTGGTCGATGGT
>NZ_JBEVDX010000005.1:0-76439 GCF_040513095.1 Pedobacter sp.
CTTGTCTGCATTGATAACGATTACATTATCGCCGCAGTCTACGTGTGGGGTGTACTCAGGCTTGTTTTTACCACGGATGATCATTGCGATCTTCGATGACAAGCGCCCCAAAATCTCGCCTTGTGCATCAACAACAACCCACTGTTTGTTAACAGTTTTAGCATTGGCAGAGACAGTTTTGTAACTTAACGTATTCACTTGCTTGTATTTAATTTGTTAAACAATTATTTATTCTCCCTGTGATTTAGGGACTGCAAAGATAGATTAAAATGTGTAACTATCAAATGGTTACTCAACTTTTTTTACTGAATTTGCCCTCCAGCTAAAAAAAAGATGAAAAAGAAGGCTAAACATCAGCAGTAAACCATAGCCCACCAGCGTCAGGCTGCTCAGCGGATAGTACTGATATTCCATCAGACTGAGCAGCAGGGAAAAGCCACCGTATCCCAGATAAAGGGCAAAAACCAATGTCAAAAAAGCAAAAATCAGCTGAATTACCGTCCAGCTGCTTTGCCCCCGTTCCTGGTTCCGAAGGCTCAGCCATTGGTACACAATTACCCCCAGCAAGCCTGTAATGACAATACTGTTGCCATTTTGAAGATAAGCCAGAAAGTAGCACACCGTGCCTATAAGGTTCAGGTAAGATAAGGTTCTCAGCATATGGCAGGTAAACCCCCTTAGGTTTACTTTTTCAAAGATGATCATAAACCGGCCAAATCTCAATAAATTCAAATATTAAAGAACTATTTCAGGCTGGTATTGTTATTCATTTATTATTCTATTAAACAGGTGTTATGAAAAAAGAAACGAAAATTGTTGCAGGTATACTTGCAGGAGCAGCTCTTGGTGCCGCAGTAGCGTTAATCTTATCTACTGATAAAGGTGATGATGTAAAAGATAAACTGTCAGACTGGTTCGCAGATCTGCTGGATTCTTCAAAAGACAAATTAGCTGATGTAGCTGATTCTGTTAAGGATAAAATTTCGAAAGCAAGAGCGTAATTCATTATAGGTAATGCCGCATTCCGGCATTACCAAATTCCGCTTCCCCCAGCAGAACTTTGCGCAACGCATCAAAGACCATGGATTTAAACACGTTGCCGTTCCTGAGTATAACCGGGAATATGATTATAACAAAGCGCCCGCATGGAGTTAATAGACGATTTTTTTGGACACCCGATACCTCAGTGGATTCAGAACTTTATCCTGGCAGGCTCTGCCATCGCCATAGGAGCAATACTAAAATTTATTATCCTCAAAGCCTTTAAGTTTTTTTCCCGCTACTGGGCCTCTTTCCAGATCCGGTCAATCATCCGTCACCTCAACCATCCTGCAGGGATATTTATCCCCTTACTGCTGCTCAATATGTCCCTGGGATTTATGGTGCTTGACAAAACACTGCGCGCCCAACTGAGCAGGATACTGGAAATATCGCTGACCATCTGTTTTTCGCTGATCCTGATCCGTATTATCAAAGTACTCGAAGATCATTTTTACCACAAATACGACCTCAGCAAAGAAGACAACCTCAAAGAAAGAAAAATAAGGACCCAGCTGCAGTTTATCCGCAAATTTGTTGTATCCCTGATTATACTGATTACTATAGCCCTGGTTTTACTGAGCTTCGAAAGTATGCGTAAAATCGGTACGGGTCTGCTTACAGGGGTAGGTGTAGGTGGTATTATCATCGGTTTTGCCGCCCAGAAATCGCTGGGGAACCTTCTGGCTGGTTTTCAGATTGCGTTTACACAGCCTATCCGCATTGATGATGTGGTAATTGTTGAAGGTGAATGGGGCCGAGTAGAAGAAATCACCCTTACGTATGTAGTGGTCAATATTTGGGACCAGCGCCGGCTGATCCTCCCGATTACCTATTTTATTGAAAAGCCTTTCCAGAACTGGACAAGAGTATCTGCCCAGTTACTGGGAACAGTGTTCCTTTACCTGGATTATACTATACCGGTCCCGCCTTTACGGGAAGAACTGACCAGATTGCTGACAGCACATCCATTGTGGGACAAAAGGGTAAATGTGGTGCAGGTAACAGACAATAAAGAACGTACTATAGAAATCCGTTTCCTGATGAGCGCCCGTAATTCTTCGCAGGCTTTTGACCTGCGCTGTGATGTCCGTGAACAAATGATCGGCTTCATCAGGACAAACTATCCGGAAAGTCTGCCCAAAACCAGACTGGAGTTTAATGCTGAAAGCGGCAAAAAGGACAGTCCCCCTTATATCCCTGAATAATATTTTCAATACCTTTACCCTATGGATGTTTTTGGAAAAGCTTTACAGGACCAGTTTGATAACAATACCGCTGAGACCCTCTGGCTGCACAATTCTTATGATGAGCCCGAAGAGATGCCGGTAGATATATTCTTCCGTACGGAAGAGGAAATGCCTGATATTGAGCTTGAAGCAATGGACATGTGCGAAGGACGGGTACTGGATGTTGGCGGTGGTGCCGGAAGCCATGCCATGATACTGCAGGAAAGAGGTTTCGAAATAACAGCTATTGATATTTCTGCTGCTGCTGTAGGGATCATGCTAAAACGGGGACTTACCAATGCCATTGAAGGAGACATTTTCAGCTACACCGGAGAAAAATTTGATACGTTATTGTTCCTGATGAACGGCATAGGCCTGACAGGAACAGTTGAAGGGTTCAGGAATTTCCTGGATCATGCAAAAAACCTGTTGAACGAGGGTGGACAGTTATTGTTTGATAGTTCTGATATCACCTACTTATATGATGATACTGAAATGCCTGCTGATAAATATTATGGCGAGGTTTCCTATCAGTATGAATACAAAGGAGAAAAAGGCGAATGGTTCAACTGGCTGTATATTGATCCGCAGCTGCTAAAGAAGATTGCCCGTGAATCCGGATGGGAATGCCACCTCTTATTTGACGATGGACAGGATCAGTATCTTGCAGAAATGCGGGTAGCAACTGCTTCGCGAGGTTAAAATTCTTTAGGGAACACATTATTTTTTTTATTCAAACAAATCAACCGGCAGACCTTTCAGACCCAGACCTGGAAGTTCTTCTAAAATATACCTGCCATTCTCCATTTTTGGTGTTTCAAAAGGATTGTTTTTTGTGAGGTATGGCCCGTCAAGATCTGCCCAGTCGCACAAGGGTGCCAGTGCGATTCCTGCCTGTGTACCGACTGACGTTTCACTCATGCAGCCAATCAGAACTTTCATTCCATAGGAACGTGCTTTCAGGATCATCTGATGTGCTTCATACATGCCGCCGCTTTTCATCAGTTTTACATTGATTCCATGGTAAGCTCCTCTCAGGCCATCTATATCTGCAAGTCGCTGTGCAGCTTCATCTGCGAGGATAGGAATAGGACTGCGCCCGGTCAGCCAGGCATTTCCTTCAAGGTCATGTTTGTCCATAGGCTGTTCAATCAACAATACACCCTGGTCATGCAGCCAGTAGATCAGTTCAATCGCCTTTTTACGGTCTGTCCATCCCTGATTTGCATCAACATATAAAGGCAGATCGCTTACGCTTCTGATAGTTTGAATCAGCCCCCTGTCATCATCCGAACCCAGTTTAATCTTTAGTACTTTGAAACCTTTGGCATCCGCAACTTTTTCTCTGATTACTTCAGGTTTATCGATCCCTATCGTGTAAGAAGTGATGGGCATTTTTGCTGGATCAGCACCATATAGCTCATAACATGGTTTCCCCAGGATCTTCCCATTGATATCATTCAATGCAATCTCTATCGCTGCCTTGATCGCAGGATGTCCCTTTTCAAGGCTGTCAAGATAATCAATGATCTCCTGAAAATTGAAAGGATAGGAAAAGCGGTTCCAGTCCACTTTTTGCAGGAAGCCTTCAGCAGTAGCATAACTTTCTCCAAGGTAAGGAACCATTGAAGCTTCTCCGTACCCCTCCGTCTTTTCATAAGTAAGTTTCAGCAACAGCAGCGGTGTACTTGTTCTGGAGAAACGGGAAATGGCGAAAGGGTGTTTGAGTTCGAGATTAAATGCGATATGGACTGCCTGCATAATTTGATTTGCTTTTACTTCAACTCAAAGTTAAACCATCGGGAGCAGAGATAATCATCTTCCCAGGAAAATATGCTCAAAAACTTATCGTTTATTGTCCCTTTTCTGTCACCTGTGCCCCCCGTTAAAGCGCATTAGAAATAATATTCCTAATATTGCGCACTATATGGTCAGCTCAATCTATCAACCGTTCAAAAACTTTGATTTTAAGTACGAAAACTGCTTTTTAAGCGGAAATACTTTTAATACACCCATTATACAGACCAATGTGTTGCCTGCATGGCTGCTGGAAATGGCTAATTTCAGTGGTGACGAACAGATACAGTTGCTCGATGAAACCATCAGGTCATATAATTCACTGAAAGTGCCGGTAAACGAAGAAGTACAAACCCACTTCATTGAACCACTGGAACAAAAAATAGCAGCGGCTTTTGCTATAGGCTACGAGGCAGTATCTCAACTTGATGAAGCCGATCTGTTCAGGTGGATTGGTAAGTTTTTGTACAGTCTGATCTACATTGAAATGCATGCCGCGGTTGGTCAGCAGCAGCTGAGCAGCGATGGCTTAAATATGTCGCAGGGTCTGATGCACAAATTCGGGAATCTGCAAACTATGATCCAGGGGATATACCTGAATGTAGAATTTGAAGAATTTACTCCCTGGTCGATCGTTATTGTACCGATGGAAAAAGAAGAAGTGTCATTTAGCTTTCGCGATGAAATCAATACCCTGACTTTCTCCCTTAAACTTAAAAACTTCGGGATCATTGCCTGTCTGCAGGACAATGGAACCAACAAAAAATACCACCAGGAAATACTGGACCAGATCAGTTCACAGCCTTTAACAGAGCAGCAGTTTGAAGAACTGAGCGCAAGGTTCTTTTATTCGGCTTACCTGTTTAACCGTTTACCGGAATATACCATTATGCCAGTCGAAGGTTCTATTTATATTGATGCTATGCCCTTAAGAGGCACAATGAACAAACCCTTGTTTGATGTCTGGCAGCACAAAACCTATGCACAGGTGCTGGAAAACTTCTGGAAGCCCTGGGGAAACCTGCTGATGGAGATCAGGAAAGATCCGAACAACCCTACCAGTTACTTCAATCCGCCTTCCTTACCAGAAACAGATTAAATTCACCCTTGCTTCTGTACTTAGGCTACCCCTGCCCGGTAATTGATGCAATAAAATGCGGAACGATACCCGGAACAAGCAGTACTGTAATGATGATACCTGTAATGGCACCAAACAGGTGCGCATCATGGTTGATATTATCCCTGGAACTTTTGGACATGTAATAACTGTATATCAGGTATAATATGCCAAAGAGCGCTGCCCAGATCGGGATTGGCAGCGGGAAAATCATCAGCGTATTTAAGGGATAAAATAAGATATAGCTAAATAGTACGGCAGAAATTGCTCCGGAAGCACCGAGGCTATGATAGCCGTAATCATTTTTATGTTTGATTACTGATGGAATATCACTCAATATAAGTCCTGCAAAGTAAAGAACACCGAAACGTAAACTTCCAATAGTTGATTCCAGCGTAAAGGCAAAAGCATAGAAGGTAAACATGTTAAAGATCAAATGCATCCAGCTGCCATGGACCAGCCCGCTGGTGATCAGGGTATAAACATTCTGTTTACGGTATACACTGTAGGGATGCAGCATAAATTTACCGTAAAGACCGGCGTCATTCAATGCATAGATACTGGTTACCAGTGTAAATATAAATATGATAGAGGCAACAGGGGTATTCAGAAGGTATCCGATCATGTTATTTCAGGTTGATTTTGGTATCGCGCTGCAATCTAGCGATTGGATAGCGCATATGTGTGTTTTCGTGGTAATTTGAATGCTTGTAAACAAAGTCCAGCTGTGCGGCCGGATTTTTAGAAAATGCAGGATCTTTTGCTTTTTCCTGCTCAAGCAATCTGCTCAGTGCCGGGTCGTCTTTTAAGATTCCCGTAGCCGTATCTTCAAACACATAGGCCGAAAAATGTTCCTTCTGATCCAGAATGGAATCAAAGAAGTTCCAGGTAAAAAAAGAATCTGTAGCCTGAGGCTCAAGGGTCTCCATGATATACCGGTTCTGAACCTGGTTAACGTACACCACGAAATCACCGGCATAATATTGCAGCTGCTGCTGTTTTGTGATTAGCTGTACGTTGCTGTGTAAATAATGTCCTTCATACGGTCTGGATGCTGTCTTCAAATCAGTGATATAGTACGAATCTACCGAAAGCTGTGTATCAGCCGTCAGTTGCTGAAGTTTAACCCCATTTAGTTTCAGCAGCGCAATCACTTTGTCCCAGGCTTTAGGAATCACATATGCCAATGGTTTTTCTACGGTAACCTGAGGCTCAAATTTATTCCAGTATTTAATTTCTTTGGTATAGGGGTCATTACGGTCATAATACAACCTGTCGGCCCCGCTTACAGTACTAGGCTTATATTTAGCTGCAAATCCCTTAAAAGAAATAGTATCCCATACTTTTTCATTTAGTTTCCAGCTCAGCGGAAAATCCTTTTGCTTAGCAATCTCCTCGTCGGCCTTTCGCTTATTTTCGCCGATCAGTTTTGCATCACGCTCCACGATTTCAACATAAGTTTTTAGCAGCAGATAAGTAGATTCAACCCTTTTGTCATAGGCTTTCAGCATGTGAGTTTCGGGCATAAAGCCGATGGTATTGTGCAGTGCAGCATATCCTGTAGAGTACCGTGGCGATTCCAGGAAACCCGTAATCCCGGCATCAGGAGTTTCCTCTACAGAGTTGATGTAGGGAATGAGTTCAAATCCCTTTTGCTGCATTTTATCATAGAGTGCCGGCACCATAGTTTTTGTCAGGTAACCTGCAAGTACAGGATTCAGCTTATCCTTTTGTGTAGGGATCAGCGTCATCGTATATTGATAATCGGCACCATTGCTGGTATGGGTATCTACAAATATTTCCGGCTGCCAGGTGTTAAAGATCTCCTGGAAGGCCGCGGAGTTTTTGGAGTCGGTTTTGATAAAATCCCTGTTGAGGTCGTAGTTTTTGCTGTTTCCCCTGAAACCATATGCTTCCGGCCCATTCTGGTTGGCCCTGGAGGTATTGCTCCGGTTAAAGGAACCATCGATATTATAAACCGGGATGATACAGATCACTACATCATCAGGCAGCTGGTTGTCTTTTAATAAATCACGGGCCAGCATCATCGAGGCGTCTATCCCTTCAGGCTCACCCGGGTGGATCCCGTTATTGATCAGTAAGATCCTGTGATTGCTTTTCCTGATTGCAGCCGGGTCAAAAACTTTATTTTTTGACAACACCAGCAAATGAAGGGGCTTTCCGAAATCGGTGCTGCCGTAAGTCAGGAGTTTTGCCTGCGGAGATGATTTCGCCAGCTTCTGATAAAAAGCAATGGCTTCATCATAGGTGGCAGTCTGGTTTTTATTGCCAAACTCATATGGCGTCTGCTGTGCAAAAGTATTCATGGAGAAAAAAATAATTAAAAACAGGAGAAAGGATTTCATCGGCTATAACTTATTGGCAGTATACTACAGGTACAAATTTAATATTTTCTGAAGGTCTTTCTTGACAATCCCATTGTTCCGAAGTTATATTTTAAGCCAACAGAAAAGAAGGTGAAAATATCTACCGTACCACTTTGAAATGTGACTTTGGAGTCGTCATAACCATCAAGTCCTTCACCAAGCGTAAAGTTAGCCTGGTAATTGAAATTGAGCACATATCTGTAAAAACCCTCGCGGTCGGCGAAATGTACATTGATCCCCAAATTGAGCGGAAAAAAGATATCTTTTGAATCGAGATTATCTACTACTGCAAAATTGTTATCCTGCGGATCGAGCCCGGTGGAAAACAACGTGCTGTTCTTGATAACTCCTACCCCTGTACCCATGTATATCCCTTTCAGCAAGTCTGAGGAGCCGTTGTACCGGTCGTTAAGGATCTGGCCCAGTGATACTTTTGCATTTACTGCAAATGAAAGGTAAGAGTTTACGAACTCGCGGTTGAGGGGATCATTTTTGAAGTCGCCCCCATTAACCTCACCTTTCTGAAGCTCCAGCCCGAGGCTTGCAAATGGTGTAAGCAGGTAATCAAGAGTTCCGTACCCGGATAAGCCAAAGCTGTGTTTCTGTACTTCGGTAAAAGATTGTGTGGCTCCAAAACCGGCGCCGACAGCTATTTTGTAAAAATTCGACTGAGCAAATGACGAAAGTGTAAAAGCCAGGAATAAAGTCGATATAATTATCCTTTTCAAGTTATGGTGATTTTTAATTGTAAAGTTTGATCTTTATTACCTTTACTTTTTTAAAAATATGCTAAAATATCTGAACAGCAGTAATTCATTGCAAAATAGATTTACTGAATACGTAAAAATAGACACACAGTCTGATCCGGCATCGGCAAGCGTTCCCTCTACTGAAAAGCAGAAGAACCTGGCCAAAGTGCTGGTTTCGCAGTTACTGGAAATCGGTATTGCTGATGCACATCTGGATGAGTATGGATATGTATATGCTACAATCCCGTCAAATTCTGACAGGGAAGTGCCGGTGATCTGCTTCTGTTCGCATATGGACACCTCACCGGATTGCAGCGGTTATGAAGTCAAACCTATAATTCATCACAATTACCAGGGGCAGGATCTGGTGCTGCCCGATGATCCATCGGTCATCTTAAAAATGACCGAACATCCGGATCTCAGGGATCAGATCGGAAACGATATCATTACCGCCAGCGGAACAACCCTGCTGGGCGCCGACAATAAAGCAGGACTGGCAGAGATCATGGAGGCTGCGGCTTTTCTGGTAGCCAATCCCGACCTGAAACACGGAACGATAAAGATTTTATTTACGCCTGACGAAGAGATTGGAAGAGGCGTAGATAAAGCCGACCTAAAAAAACTGGGGGCCGATTTTGCCTATACTGTTGATGGCGAAACCCGTGGTTCTATCGAGGATGAGACTTTCTCCGCTGACGGAGCAACACTGATCATTAACGGCGTCAGTTCACACCCAGGTTTTGCGAAGGGAAAAATGGAAAGTGCCATTAAGATCCTGGGAGATATCCTAAGTGCCTTACCTAAAGACAGACTAACACCAGAAGCTACCGAACAAAAAGAAGGTTTCCTTCACCCGGTATCTGTTCAGGGCAATGTAGAGCAGGCAGAAGCGCATTTTATCATCCGCGATTTTGATGATGAGCTGCTGGCAGAGCATGGCCGTACGCTTGAAGCACTGGTAAAAAAGGTGATGGACAACTATCCTAATGCTACTTATGAACTCCGGATAAAAGAGCAGTACCGGAATATGAAGAAAGTACTGGATCAGTATCCGCAGGTATTGGAATATGGAATGCTGGCGATAGAAAGGGCGGGCATTCCGGTGAAAAAACAAAGTATCAGGGGCGGAACAGACGGATCAAGGTTATCCCTGATGGGTTTGCCCTGCCCGAATATATTTGCCGGCGAACATGCTTTTCATGGCAAACAGGAATGGGCTTCGGTACAGGATATGGAAAAGGCCGTGGAAACGATTATTAATATCGCGCTGATCTGGGAAGAGAAGAGCATATAAACCAAAAGACCTTTCAGGTCTGGGTCTGAAAGGTCTTCCGGTTAAATTGTTTCGTCCTTAGCGGCCGCGTTGATGCTGCTCTCTTTATCCTTAATGGATGATCTCACATCTTTAACAATGTTGATCTTCAGGTAAAGGAAAAATAACGCTGTAGCGATCAGTACCCCTACCACAGGGATATTATGTGCCTGGTAGGCCCATTTAATACCTACGACAGATACAACGATACCCAGCGTATAGAATACATTTAATGCAATGTTCTTCTTCATTTTTAGTAAACCGGCATGCCTGGATCAAATTCCTGTCTCCAGGCAAGGATACCGCCTTTTAAATTATAAACGTTATCAAAGCCGCGCTGCTCCAACTGCATTACCGCAGCTGCGCTGCGCTGTCCGCTTCTGCATTGCATAATCACAGGCTTATCTTTTGAGATTTTATCGATCTCGATCAGCAGTCCGCCCAAAGGAATATTCTCCCCTTCAAGGTTAGAAGTTTCATATTCGAAAGTTTCTCTTACATCAATCAGTTGAAAATCTTCCTTGTTGTCAATTTTTTCTTTCAGTTCTTGTACGGTAACTTCTTTCATATTCGTAGCTTTAATGGGTTTGTGTATCCCATGCCCGGGTCAAATATAAAGTTTATGAATAACTTAAATGCCAAGCACAAGTCAAAATTTATTGTTGCCGGCGCCTCCTGTAACAACTTGCCATACCGGGCGTTTAATAGTATTCTTTCTTAACTTTGTTTATTATGGATGCACTTACCCGCTTTTTCTGGTTTTGTTCTGGCGTACATCAGTCTACCCTTCAAAAGCACCCTACTGAGCACAATAAATATGTGGGTATCGGAGCCACCATATTTTTCACAGGCCTGTTTGCCGCGCTGTCTGGCGGCTATGCTATGTATTTCGTTTTCAAAGGCGATACCGCCGCAGTTTTATTTTCCATTTTTTTTGGCCTTTTATGGGGACTTGCCATATTCAATATGGACAGGTATATCGTTGCAAGTATCAACAAAAACTCCTCCTCCGCTAAACAGATTGCGCAGGCAACGCCGCGGATCTTACTGGCCATCATGATCGGCATGGTCATCTCCCGTCCGCTCGAGCTCAAAATATTTGATAAAGAAATCAGGGAACGCCTTAAAGTAAGCTACCTGAACAACCAGCGGTCAAAGATTGATACGCTCAATAAAGCATTTACCAATAAATATACGATAGAACTCGATAAGCTGAACGAATCCAAAGCGGAGCGCGACTCTCTTGCCAGCGGGATCAAATCCGACCGCCAGAAGCTGAATTTTGAAGTATTCGGTACCAAAACAGAAGAAACATCAGGGGTAATGGGCTATGGCCCCTATGCGAAACGCAAAGAGGAAGAGCTCAAACAGCGGGAGCAGAACCTGGATTCGGTGAATGCAGATGTGAGGCGAATGGAAAACTTCGTAGCAGGCAGAAAGCAGTTTGACGGATTGCTTTCCGAAAAACTTTACACCGGTAAAGAACTGGACAGCCTGGCGAATATTGCAGGTTTTGCCGACAGAAACTGGGCCCTGGGCCAGCTGAGCTTTAATACAAATGGCACACGGGACAATACAACTGCCCTTGCAGTTACCTTTATAGGGCTGTTATTTATTTTCTTTGAATGCCTGCCGGTATTTGTGAAGATGATGAGCTCAAGAGGGCCGTACGACAGATCGGTAGAAAACCTGGAAGACAGCCAGATCCATACCTCGGAGAAAGACCGCGATTATGAAATAGCAGTAACCGATGGCGTGCATGATACCCGTGTCTCTACAGAGACCGAAAGGCAAAAAAGACAACTAACTTTAAATACTAACGAATGAAATTCTTTTATTATCCATTGATCCTGCTTTTGATAGCAGGAACGGCGAAAGCCCAGAACATTGATAAGATTATCACCAAAGATTATGTAGACAACCTGATCCAAACCCTGAGCAGTGACGACATGCAGGGCAGGGGAACATTTACACCCGGAATAGATAAAGCAGCAACTTTTATATCAGCAGAATTCAAGAAAATAGGGCTGCAGCCATTAACAGGCGCCACAGGATACAGGCAGACTTTTTACAAATACCAGCTCAGCCCAAAAAGCACTGATATCTCAATTGACGGAAAAACTGTTGATCCGGCAAACGTGATGATCCTTGGCAATACTTCAGAAAGTATCACATTCAACCAGGCCAATAGCGATGGCTGGATTAAAATGGACACCGGAAAACTGTTCAAAGCGCAACTCCGCGCTATACTGAACAGTAAAAAGCGTCAGCTCGTGCTGGTAGACCAGAAATTTGCAGCCGATTTTAACCTGATGAAATCTTACTTTGCCAAAGGCGCAGCCCTGGATGAGAAAGACCTGAAACAGACAAATCCATCGGCATCTATTCTGGTGCTGGCACCAAACGAGGCCATCAAAGACTTTAAAGTATCGCTAAAATACAACGTTGTAAAACTGCCCCTGTTTAATGTAGCCGGGATGATCCCTGGTAAATCTAAAAGTAAGGAATACGTTATTTTCTCAGGTCATTATGACCACCTTGGGATCATTAAGGCGGTAGGACAGGACAGCATTGCCAACGGTGCTGATGATGATGCTTCTGGTACAACAGCGATGATCTCTTTAGCTAAATATTATAAAAAACTAAATAACAATGAGCGCACACTCATCTTTGTTGCTTTTACAGCTGAGGAAATCGGCGGATATGGTGCAAAGTATTTCTCACAGCAGCTGAACCCTGATGAAGTGGTAGCGATGTTTAACATTGAAATGATTGGAAAAGCCAGTAAGTTCGGAAAAAACACGGCCTGGATTACCGGCTACGAAAAATCCGACTTTGGCAAGATCCTGCAAAAAAACCTGCAGGGAACGGCTTTCACTTTTCATCCGGATCCCTATCCTGATCAAAACCTGTTTTACAGAAGTGACAATGCTACCCTTGCTGCATTGGGGGTGCCGGCACATACCATCAGTACAGACGAGATTGATATTGATAAGTTATACCACAGCGTAAAAGATGAATACAGTTCCCTGGATACAGAAAATATTTTATCCACTATCAGGGCGGTTGCCTTAAGTGCAAGAACTATCATTAAAGGAACCGATACACCGGTGAGGATTCCGAAACTGGCAAATTAACCCTGAAGCGGTAATTCCATGATATAATCATTCATAAAGAAACCGTTGCCAATTGCTATGTCAACGGTTTCTTTGATTTTAAAGCCGGCTTTTTCATAAAAGTTCAGGGCTTTATTGTAACGGTTTACATTGAGCACCAGTCCTCTGGCACCCATGTCAATTGCTTTATCTCTTACCTCGTTGATCAGCAGCTTGCCTAAACCCTTTCCATGGGCCTCGGGCAATACATAAAGCTTATGCAGTTTAACTGCAAGATGGTCTTTTTCATTAAGTGCAGAGTAGGAAGCAAAAGCAAGATCCTTGGCCCCTTCGCTGGCAATGATAAAAATATGTCCTTCTATCAGTTGCTGTCTCAATGCGGCGATGGAATAGAATTTACCGAGCATGTAATCCACCTGTTGCTGTCCCAATGTTACCTCATAGGTTGGCCTGTAGGTAATTGTGCCTATGGACTGGATAATGTGCAGGTCGGCCTCTTTTGCTTTTCTTAAACTGATCATAAAAGCATAATTTATTTATAACTGTTCGCTCAAAAAAACGTACTCCGTTGTGGTAAAAGTAAACTCTACAAAACCGTCTTTTACCACTTCAAACTCACGCTCACCTTTCTGCATCAGGTTTGTAGCTTCAAAGTACGAAACCACGTCGATCAGGAAAATACTCCCTGCGGGTTTCCAGACCTTAAATCCTGTTTTAATGGCGTAGGATTTCTCAGCCGAACTAAAAAGTACGATATTGATCTTTGGAAGGTAATAATCCAGTTCTGACAGCTTCTTTCCTTCATCAATGATATTTACTGCAGGATATTTTTCTGAGATCAGGTAGTTGAGGACGGTATTGTACTCATCCCCCGGCCCGATGATAGACTTGGTGTTTTCCTGTCTTGCCAGTCCGTCAGGACCGTTTAAGATCACATCTATCTTTAAGCCAAGGCTGATCACTTTTTCATAGATTGCGCCGTTTACTACGAGCGTAGGGCTCCATTCCAGGATCTGCCCCAGATATTCCTCATCAAAATTACCCAGGTTGTGAATATACAAGGCGGGTTCCTGTTTCTCTTTTACTATATGGTGCGATGACATACTGCTAAGATATTAATGATTAGCGGAAAGCTGAACGATTATTTTTTAACCACACTCAGCACAGGCCTTTGCAAACTCTGCAGGGTGTTTTCTTCGGGCTTCAGCAATTCCGCAACTACCAGTTCATTGAGCCCTTTTTTCAGCCATTCGGCAGGGATATACAATGTCTGTTGCGGCCCTACCTCCCAATAACGGCCAAGGTTATGCCCGTTCAGCCAGACTGTACCTTTGCCCCATTTGCTCATATCAAGGTAGGTATCGCCTACCCTATCCAAAGTGAATACAGCCTTTTTAAGTGCCGGCGTATGGTCTGCCTTAAAAGCTGATTTAAACGGAATAGCAGCAACAGTGTTCATCGGCAGTCCGTACATCTCCCAGTTCTTTACTTCAGAACCCGCAAAAAGAACTTTTTCTGTAATCCCCTTTTTATTTTCAAGCAGGTATTTGCCAAAATTGATCCTGCCCAGGTTCTCTACCAGAATATCCAGTTTAACTTTTCCGGCAGGCAGGCTGATACTGAGGCTGTCCTGACCAAGCCGGCGGTCTAACACCCCGGCAGGCTGCCCGTTAATCATGATGACAGCGTAATCCCTCAGGTCCTTTAATTTTAACACACCAGTTTTTCCGCCCTCAAGTACCGTCCGGTACCATACAAATCCATAATCCTGCTGAAGATCTTCGAAGGTTAAAGGACTTGCATTTTTTACCGCAGCAGGGAGGATATCGGCAATCCGGATACCCATTTTAAATTCTATGGACGGAATAGCAATGGTAGGTTTTGCTGCAGGCACCGCCGGCAGCACTGTTCCTTTTGGCAGGTGTTTCTGGATGACCGTCCTGAACTGCATAAACTTGTCAGTGGCATTGCCGGCTTCATCCAGTGGCGCATCATAATCATAACTGCTGGTTTGTGGCTCATATGGTGTACTATCCTTGTAGTTTGCACCATTCATAAATCCCCGGGTAGTACCTCCATGGAACATATACATATTGATAGAAATCCCGGCACTCAAAACCGTATCCAGCTTGCCTGTATATTTTGCTGCCGGCACCGTGTGATGCGGCGTTCCCCACCAGTCAAACCATGCGGGGTACCATTCTGCAATAAAGAACGGCCCTTTACCTTCGTGAAGGCCTTTGACAAGCGGCTTTATCTTCGCCGGATCATCCAGTCCGTTTACCGCAGGCAACAGGCCGGGCAGATGGCCCTTTTCTACATCTGCTGCAGGATCACAGGTATACAGCAATCCGTCAAATCCTGCTTCTTTAAAAAACTTCTGGTTGATGCCCAGGTATTCTTTATCGCTCGCGAAAGAGCCATATTCATTCTCAATCTGTACCATCAGTACATTTCCGCCATGATTCACCTGCAATGGTGCCAGCTGTTTGCCCACCTCTTTTATATAACCCTGATATTCCTTCAGGTACTGGCTTTCCTTGCTCCTCACCACCAGCCCCTTCTCATTCTGAAGCCAGTAGGGATATCCACCAAACTCCCACTCGGCACATACATACGGGCTTGGTCTCAGGATCACCCACAGGCCTTCTTCTTTTGCAATCTTTACAAATTCGGCCACATCATTGTTCCCGCTGAAATCAAACTTGCCTTTTTGGGGTTCGTGAAGGTTCCAGAATACATAAGTACCTATGGTATTCAGTCCCATTGCCTTCGCCATCTTCATCCGCTGCCGCCATGCTTCACGTGGAACACGCGGATAATGCATCTCCCCGGAAATAATAACAAATGGCTTCCCATCGAGCACAAATGAAGAATCGCTCAGGGCAAAAGTATGTTTCCCTTTTTGCGCAAAAGCAGTGCTAAAGAGCAGACATAAAAGGACGGATAACAGGTAAGGCTTGAGCTTCATAACTTATTTTTTATCGTATTTCTTTTTCATTTCATCGTAGTATGCCCTCATCAGGAAAAAGGACTTCTTTTTATTGCCTTTATCATCATAGAAGCCTTTGCGGTTCCATCCATCCTGATAGAGGGGATTGTTCCTTTTAGGCGATCTGAAATCTGAGAGCACCCATGGGGAGATGCCCACAAATTTTGCCGGCATGCGTTTGATCATTGCAATCTGTTCTTTGTAATACCACTCCTGGTATTCTTCACTGAAGCGGGTCAGTGAGTCGGCATGGAAGCCTCCCTTGGCATCTCCACCGGTTTCACTGATAAACAGCGGTTTTTCATAGGGGGTATCCCAGCTGGTAGTCCTGCATTTATCAGGCAGGCCACCGTACCAGCCAAGGTATTCATTAAAGGCTACAAGATCTACAAATTCTCCCAGCGGATCATCAATAATATTTTTATCATTCAGCGCACTGTAATTTACTTCCAGCGCAGCTGACACCATCCGTGTATTGTCGAGTTCCCTGGCTTTGATCAGCAGGTTATGCATAAATGCAGTCCTTTCAGGGCTGATGGGTGTCTCGTTACCTACCGACCAGATGATAACACTTGCCCGGTTATGGTCGCGCGTGATCATTTCTGTCAGCTGTGCTTTTGCTTTTTCCAGTACTTCGGCATTGCCGAAATCTATCGTCCAGTATACCGGGATTTCTGACCATACCAGTATCCCCAGTGAATCAGCCAGTCTGGTGATCTTTTCATCATGGGGATAATGTGCCAGTCGCACCATATTACAGCCCAGTTCAATACTCTGATGTAACAGCTGTGCGGCATCCTCTTCAGAATAAGCTCGGCGCATCTCCTGCGGGATCTCCCCATGGATACTGATGCCCCGCATAAATACAGGTTTACCATTCAGGAGCACCTGAGTGCCATGTGCTTCAATGGTTCTGAAGCCGATACGGTCCGTTGTCTGGTCATGCTTTGTACGGACTATTACCTGATACAGCTTTGGGTTCCCGGTTGACCACAGCTGCACTTTTGGAAGTTTAAAGTTCAGCACTGTGGTTTGGCCTGTTGCGGGGATTTCTTTTTTGAATTTCAGCGCAGGTATTTCAATGGTAACGGTTTCACCCGCAGCAGGTGCCTGGTTGAGTTTTACCCAGCCCTGCACTTCTTTATCAGGAGCTTTACCTGTTGAGTTTTTCTTTAGCTGCACTACAAAGTCCTGGATAAAAGTGCCGGGTACAGTAATAAGTTTCACCTCTCTTGTGATGCCACCGTAGTTCCACCAGTCGGTATTCAGTGTAGGAACCTCATCAGCGTGGCGCTTATTATCCACTTTCACCACCAGGAAGTTATCCTTTTCTTTTAGCAGTTCCTGTGGTACCTCGAAGTTAAAGGGTGTGAAGCCGCCCTTATGCATGCCCAGTTTTTTTCCGTTCAGGTATACATCCGCCCGGTAATTTACGGCACCGAAATAAAGGAAGTAGCGCTGATCAGCATTCCCTTTCAGGATATCAAAGGATTTTTTGTACCATACCGTCCCTTCATAATACAGGAATTCCGGCTGCTGATGGTTCCAGTCGCCTGGCACCTCAAGGCTGTATTTGTCTACATAGCCATGTTCCTTTTTTTCCGTTCTGTTGGCCTGCACATCTGTATTCCAATACGCATCCTTATTGGTTTCCTTCAGTTCCTTATATCTGTAGTCGTAGAAACCGGTTTCATAGGGATCTACAATATACTGCCACTTTCCATTCAGGCTCAGCGATGTTCTTGCAGCTGTATTACTGACTAAATTGTCTTGTGCAAAGGTCATAGTGCTGCATACCAATAGCAGCAGCACGGTCAGGATCTTCTTCATCTCAGGTTTATTTAAATGAATTGTAAGTTTCATATCTCTTCATGGCTTCTGCATAATAATAATCTGCATAAGTCAATGGCACGTCTACTTCAGATTTTTGCGGAAGATGCCCTACACTGTGCTGCAGGAGGAAACCGGCATTAGTTCCTGGCAGGGACTGATAAGGCGCCTTACAAAGGCTCTTGAGCATTGTTTCTGCAGTATTAAAGTATACTTTCGCTTCTTTTGGCGAGGCATAGTGCGAAAGTTCAAGAAAGGCAGATGACATCACTGCCCCGGCAGAAGCATCGCGCAAAGCATCAGGAATATTTGGCGCATTGAAATCCCAGTAAGGGATTTTGTCCTTGGGCATATTCGGATGGTTCAGGACAAACGATGCAATATGATTTGCCTGATCCAGGTACTTCTTGTCATGCGTTTCCCGGTACATCACGGTGTAACCGTAAAGCCCCCATGCCTGCCCCCTCGCCCAGGCCGATTCATCTGCATAGCCCTGCGCAGTTTGCTTTTTTTGCACTGCACCGGTTTCGGGATTGTAGTTGATCACGTGGTAAGAGCTGTAATCTGCTCTGAAATGATTTTTCATTGTGGTGTTGGCATGTGTAACCGCGATTTTGTAGTAAGTCGAATCGCCCGTTACCCGTGTGGCCCAAAACAACAACTCCAGGTTCATCATATTATCGATAATCACCAGGAAATCCTGTGGCTTACCGTTCCAGGATTTGATACATCCTACTTTTGGATCAAAGCGTGTCGACAAAGATTTGGCGCTGTTGATCAGGATTTCCCTGTATGCTGGTTTGGGATCCATCTTTAAAGCAGTGCCGAAACTGCAATACATCATAAAACCGAGGTCGTGCGTGCCTTTGTTATACTGCTCTTTTTCCAGCAACCCAAGCATCCTGTTCGCTTCTGCAAGCAATGCAGGATCTTTTGTTTGCGCATAAAGTTCAAGCAGGGTTCCGGGATAAAAACCACTGCACCACCAACCGGAATCACTGGTTACCAGTTTATTGCTTTTTACCTCAAACGTTTTAGGAAAACGGCCTGGTTCAAGGGATTTCATCATCAGTTTATACTGTGCCCTTCCCTTCAGATAATTGGCATCAATGGTTTTTAGCAGCTGCGCATTAAGTTTAAATGCTTGTCCGCTTACAGCAATGCTCAGCAGCAGCAGGGCAATAACTGGGAGTACTTTAATTTTTGACATCATTTTTATATTTGGTTAATTGATATTCAAGGACCCTCACCGGGCTTGGATTTACGTTTGCTTTTCCTTCTGCATCCAGCTGTATAACCTTCTGAATATAAAGGTTCAGTATCCCTTTATTTTTCCAGAGTTCCGTATCGTAACTGGGCTCCCATGAACCCAGAGATTCATCGCTGAGCTCTTTCAATTCCCAATGTTGCTGCCCGAGGTCTGCATTAATCGCAACAGAAGCCTTATTGCCACGGTCCTGATCTCTGAAGAGCAGTGCGATTGCCTGTTTGCCCCGGTGTTTCCAGGCCAGGATCTGTGGCCTGCTGATGGGAATGCTTTTAGTGCCTGCTCCGCTGAGGCTAAAGGGTGTTTTACGAAAGCCCAGATTGATAGTCTTCCATCCTGCATCGTTATATATCACATGATACTGTGGTATGGTTTGTCCCGCTTCACGCCAGTACGTAGCAATAAAAGGATGTCCTTCAGCATCAGCAAACATGGAAGTCTGGTTGATGAGTTCGCTTTGCTGAGGGATGCGGCAGGCATATTCAGCAGAGGTCAGTGTAATTGGCAGCTGGTATTTTTCTCCGTCAGACTTCTCCCAGGTTTTGCCTCCGTCAGCCGAACGTGCATAACACATATCATGGTTACTGGCTACATCAGGGCTTTCGCGCCATACCCAGCTCAGATGGATAATTCCTTTGGCATCTACCGCCATCTGCCAATAGGCATTTCTTTTTCCTTCCCCGTCAATCAGCCCGTCCTGTACCTGTGTCCATTTCCCTGTTTTCAGATCGTACCGGTTAATCATCAGGTTTCCATTGCCCGAAGAACCATCGCGGTAGAGGAACAGCAGGTTACCTCCATTCAGGGTGTAAAACTCTGGATAGGTTACGTTATCTTCTTTTTTGCCTGTCATGGCCAATTTTTCGCCAAGGGCGAGTGAAGCCGGAGCCAGAGATTTCACATAGTTCAGTGCATTGCCATGATGGTTCCAGGAAATGTGCAGGTATCCGGCTCCGTCAACAATCAGGCTGATCGAGCGGTGTGCATCTGATGCATCTCCCTGGTATTGAGTTTTCTTTGTAATCCAGGATGCTGATCCAAGTTTTCTCTTTCCGAGAACTACGTTTTTCTCCTGGTCATAAAAGGCAATAAACTGGTAACCTTTCCAGCTTGCAATTGAGTTTCTACGAAAGATAACTGCATTAACAGAATTTCCGGCCCAGCCATCAGCGACAGTGGTTATTGTCTGGGCATGTCCATTGCTGCCTCCAAAAGCAATTAACAGATTGCTGAGAACAAGACTGAAGAGCATATATCTGGTAATCCTATTCATCACTAAGTATACTTACTGTACCGCTTTCAACAAGGCCAGTTCCTTTGCTGATATCTTTAAAATTGTGCCATGCCTGAGCCCTTCCGGCAAGCTGATCTGCGCAGATATATCCTGCCAGGTTTTAAGATCTGTAGAAGAGATCGCCCCATATTTATGCTCCGTATACTTATCAAAATATAATAACCAGGTATTTCCTATTTTGAGGCTTGTGGGTCCTTCCGCCCAGTATTTTCCGGTTATAGGTGCAGAGGCTGCAGTATATGGCCCTGTCAGTGTTTTGCTGTAGGCGATTTTGAGATTCTTCTGCGCAGGCTCACGTGTTTCGTCTTTCAGGAACATGATAAAACGGCCTGCGTCTTTTACGATTGTTGCATCAATGGAATTAAACCCGGGATCATAGAGCAATTTGGTTGCTGTATAGGTTTTGAAATCCTTGGTTGTGGTATAGTACAAACGGTGATTGTATCCGTCATCGGCTTTGCTGGCTGTTTCAGGGAATTTCCCCCTGATGGTTGTTGCCCAGTAAATCATATAAGTTCTGGATTGCTCATCATATGTGATCTCGGGCGCCCAGCAGTTACGTGCTTCCTTTTCATTGGCCATCACCGGGATAAACTCCTGGCCCGACCAATGGATGAGGTCTTTTGAAGAGGCATAACCGATTCCTTTGTCATTCCAGCTCACCGTCCAGACCATATGGTAGATACCATTGCTGCCCTTAATGATACATGGGTCACGCATCAACTTGTCCTTGCTCACTGTTGGAGTAAGAAAGGAATGGTCATTTTTTAAGGCTGCCCATTTATAACCATCGCTGCTCCAGGCATAATGAAGCCCGTCTTCACCATTGCCTTTGAAATAGGCAAACAGACAAGGACTATTTTTGGATTGGGCGCGTGTGCCGGCTATACTTAATAAAAGTAAAACACAGGTGATTACCGTTAACTTCTTCATCATGATTTTATTTGGTAGCAGCTTAAATTGTAAGTATAAGTATATTTTCTGTAGCAACAAAACAGAATGTGAGAGCTTAAGGCTTCAATAGTTCTTTATCATTTTCGAGTCTTTATTTTGCGGATATTCTCTCTTTTGGCAATATTTTATGAAATAAATACACACTTGTATCGTTTAAACTGAAATTAGATGTTTTAATTATTCTCAACGTCAACATTCAGGCTATTTAAAATAGACATTAATACTTTTAAATGAAAAAACTAGCATTCACGCAAAGACACAGCGATTAACACCACAGTATTTTAATCAGACATATCAAAATCAACAATGGAATATTCAAAAGTTTATACAGTAAAAGAAGAACACATCGACGTACAGGGCATTATGGATGGTTTATACTATCCTTTTTATATGGAATACTGCAGGCACGATTATATCAGGGAAGTGCTTGGTTTCGATTTCGAAGAACAGGCCGAAAAGGGCGTGTATATGGTTTTGTCGCAATATAAAATCAACTTCCTGAGGTCCCTGAAAAAGGACGATGTATTCTCCGTTACCTGCGCAGTTTATACCGATAAAGACAATTTGCCACGACTGCATTTCAAACAGTCAATCGTGCTTAACGGAAAAGTAATGACCAAAGCCATCTTTACCGGAACATGCATTCCTGCTGCTGGTGGCCGTCCCTTTCTGCCAGCCAACCTGCAGGAAAAGTTTGAGGATGCACCGCAGCTGGATGTTGAAGTTTAGCGGGTTGCTGATGGCATGTGATCATGCAGGATCTGGCTACGAAACTTTTACTGTCGACCTTTTCACCTAATTACCACAGTAACCTGACGGCGGATGAACTTGCCGTTTTCGTAACTGGAAAGGATAGCTTTGTATTTCTGCAGCATAAGTTCCAGTTCGGCGTAGGTCAAGGAATAGCGGGAAGCTAAGGATTATTTAATAATTTATTGACCCTAAGCTAACCTATAGCAAGAATAGGAAAATATTTCTTATTACCTTTACTTTATACGGATATTGAATGTACTGGTACGAAGATGATATAAAACGGCTTGAAAAAGAGCGCGTGAAAAGAGGATACGATCCGGAAATAATTTTTTACGGCAGTTCCACCATAAGGATGTGGGACAGCCTGCCTACTGATTTTCCTCAGGCAGAGATTGCAAATCTTGGTTTTGGAGGTTCTACGCTTGCGGCATGCGTTTGGTTTTTCAGCAGGCTGATGGTTGATTATCAGCCGGAGGCTATTTTTGTGTATGCCGGGGATAATGATCTTGGTGACGGCAGGCATCCTGAAGAAGTACTGATATTTTTTCAGCAGCTGGCAGTAGAGGTAACAACTCGTTTTGGCGATCTGCCCTGTTATTTTATTTCCCTGAAGCCAAGTCTTGCCCGCTGGCATATGGCCGAACAGTTTAAGTACGCCAATAACCTGATAGAAAGCGAGATTATCAAAAAGAACCACAACTGGACGTTTATAGATGTGTTTAAAAAAATGCTGGATAAATCCGGGCAGCCCTTACCGGAGCTTTATATGGAGGACGGACTACATCTGAGTGAAAAAGGTTATGCTTTGTGGAAGGAAATTGTTAACCCCTTTTTAATTCCGGCGTAATATGTAAAAGTGATATTTCCCCTTACAATAAAGCTTTCGAAATGAACAGAGAATATCACAAGTGGTTTAGCCCTGCGCTGCAGCGGGATATGGAACTTTTAATTTTCGGCCACAGCGGCCGGGCAGTTCTTTTTTTCCCGACACGTACGGCAAGGTTCTTTGATTACGAAAACTGGGGGATTATCGGGGCCATGCGCGAGCAGATCAGCAATGGCGAAGTGCAGCTGTTTTGCGTGGACAGCATCGATGCCGAAAGCTTTTACAACGGCCATATCCACCCGCATGACCGTATCTCCAGGCACCTGCAATATGAACAGTACCTGCTGACCGAGGTTATTCCAATGATGAAGTCAAAAAACGAAGGGAATTACCTGGAAACTGCGGGTTGTAGCATGGGAGCGTACCACGCGATCAACCTCGCATTGAAATACCCTTCGCTTTTCAGAAAAGCGGTAGGCATCAGCGGACGATATGACCTGACGGAGAACCCGGGGGACTTTAAAGACCTGATGGATGGTTTCCGGGATGAATCTGTTTATTTCAATATGCCGGTACAGTACCTGGCTAACCTGAATGATAAATCGCTTTTGGCTGAGATCCGCAAGGTGGAAATCGTGCTTGCCATTGGTGAAACCGATCCGTTTTTGTACAGCAATAAAGACCTTAGCCAGCTGCTGTGGAATAAGGATATTCCAAACCAGCTATATATATGGACAAGCAATGCGCACCGCCCTCATTACTGGAGGAGGATGGTTCCCATGTATGTATAATTTATTCTCCTGATCCCGAAAAAGCGATCAGGACAGCGCCGGCAATCATTACCGCTCCTCCCACAACAATCTGCCAGGTTACTTTTTCCTTCAGGAAAATAATAGATAATACGATTGCTATTACCAGCGATGATCTTTCTATGGTAGCAACGTAGGATGCCGGCCCCATTGAAAGGGCTTTGTACGAAAACAATGTAGAGAGGGAAGTGAAAACGCCCGCAAGAAGGAGCAATATCCATGCTTTACTTTCGATCTGCTTCCAGTCGGCATAGTTTCCCTGATAAAGCACCACCGACCAGGTGATCGCAAGGATCAGCACTGCCTGAATAGCGAATGCCAGACTTGAGTCTACATTCTTTAAGCCAGCTTTAGTTAATACAATCACCAAGGCTGCAGATACCGCAGCGAGAATAGCCCATAAAGCCCACATAATTTCCTTTTTTTATAGCTAACACAGGAAATCACAAATAGATTGTAAAAATGGAAATATTCTTAAAAGCCTTATCCCTTTTTGCTGAAAACAGAGCCAATAATCAGATCCCATAACGGCGAGCTCACTCCAAAACCTTTGTTTGGCTCCTGATAATGGTGGAGCATATGATGCTGCTTCAATCTCTTGAAAAAGCCACTTTTGAAGTTAAAATGATGCATAGCGTAATGGCCAATATCATAAAACAGATAACCTACCAGAAAAGTAGCAAAGAACATCCAGAGGTACATGTCCGGGATCAGCCATTTAAAAAGGAAAAAGAAGGCAAAGGCCAGCGGGATACTTAAGGACGGAGGCATAACAAGTCGCATCCTGTCACTTGGATAATCATGATGTACTCCATGTATTACAAAGTGCAGTCGGGCGCCCCATTTGCCCGGCAGTTCGAAGTGGAATACATACCTGTGCATTACGTACTCTACGAGTGTCCAGATGAAAATCCCTGCCAGCATTGTAAGCGGGTATTGCCAAAGCTGTAAATCAGTATGGACTGATCTGTAAATGCAATAGCCAATCACTGGTATAAAAATGTACAATGGTACTGTGTAGTGAACTTTTGAAAATGCTTCCAAAAAATCGCTCTTAAACATCCGGACTGAATCCTGAGAGTTTGATACAAATTTCTTTTTGCTACTTCCCATAATTATATGCTTACTATTTAAATTTACCGCAACAAGAAAGCGTTGCTTAAACTACGGCAAAATTACGATGCAAAGGGAAAAGATTGGTTATCCTGCTGCACTCATCGGTGGGATCAATTTAAAAATTGATATAATGGTGACAGAAGAAAAGTTAGAAGCATTGACATGCAAGGCTGATTTGTACTTTTAAGCACCTGTGATATTCAACTATTGCTATCTTAGCAAAATCAACTTTTATAAAGCCTATGTCCGAATTTTATGAATCTTTTGTTCATCTCACCTTCATAGGTATTATTGCCCTGTTTCCTGTAGTTAACCCTATCGGATCTGCTTTTATGGTTAGCCCCTACTTTGAAAACCTGAACAATGCAGAGAAAAGAGCAGCCGTTACCACGATAACTATCTATGCCTTTCTTGTATGTATGGTTTCGCTGTTTGCCGGTCAGTGGATATTAAGACTTTTCGGTATTTCTATTCCAATTGTACAACTTGCCGGTGGTATCATGATCAGTAAGATGGGCTGGGAATTTATATCTTCCGATCAGAAAAAAACAACTTCAGATGATATTGCTGAAGACTTGAATGTTTCCGCCTATAAACATATCGTTAACAAACTATTTTATCCGATTACCTTTCCCGCTACCACAGGTGCCGGGACCATTTCGGTGCTGTTCACTTTGAGTGCCCATGGAGCAGCATTTGGAAGCCAGGCTTATTTTCTGAATACAGGTGCAATACTTTTGTCTATCCTGGTAATCTGCCTGATGATCTTTTTCTTTTATCTTAACACCAAAAATATGATCCATTATCTGGGATCAACCGGCGAAAATATTGTAAACAGGATCTCTGCATTCTTAATATTTTGCGTTGGCCTGCAGATCGGGGTCACAGGTATAAAATCGCTTTTCCATATTTAAGGATTGTCCGAACTAAATACCTGTATCGAATGTTGTTTCATCTCCAACAATAAAGCTGCATATCAATTTGTTTCAGGTTTGCCGCGATCAAAAGAGCTTACAACAGATGAAAAGCAGGTACAAAAAACTAAGGTTACTTCTGGGCGATCAGCTCAATATCCAGCATTCATGGTTTAGCCGTAAAGATCAATCGGTGCTGTATGTGCTGATGGAAATACGCACGGAGACCGATTATGTCTGGCACCATATCCAGAAAGCCTGTGCCTTCTTTGCTGCAATGGAAGGCTTTGCCAAGATGTTAAATGACAACGGTCATGATGCACTTTACCTTACGCTGGATGATCCTGCAAACCTGCAAAGCTTTTCTGCCAATTGCGATGCGCTGATTGAAAAGTATGGCATAGAAAGTTTTGAGTACCAGTTGCCTGATGAGTACAGGCTTGATGAAGAATTGAAAGGATATTGTGGCACCCTGAAGATGCATGCTCAGGTTTATGATACGGAACATTTTTATACTACCCGTGATGAATTGGGTACATTTTTTTCCGGCAAAAAAGGCCTGCTGATGGAGAACTTTTACCGCGAGATGCGTAAAAAACATAATGTGCTTATGGATGGTAAGGAGCCAACGGGAGGGCAATGGAATTTTGATGAGGATAACCGGAAAAAACTTCCTAAAAACCATCATCCCTATCCACCATTGCTATTTGACAATAGCGTACAAGCACAATATGACCGTATCAGAAATGCCGGTATTGAAACTATTGGAACCATAGATCCGCAGCACCTGTACTGGCCTGTTAACAGGGAACAAGCATTAAAGCTTTTAAGCTATTTCACTGAAAATTGCCTGCCGCTCTTTGGTACTTTTCAGGATGCCATGCATACAGATGAATGGTCTGTTTATCATTCCCGTCTTTCTTTCAGCATGAACACTAAGATGCTTTCACCAAAGGAAGTGATTGAAGCTGCTATCGGTGCCTGGGAACAAAACAGAAAGGCCATTGCAATCAACCAGCTGGAAGGATTTGTGAGGCAGATTTTAGGCTGGCGTGAATATATGCGGGGGATTTACTGGCTAAAAATGCCGGGCTTTGAAACGCTGAATTACTTTGAACATCATAGAAAGCTGCCCGACTGGTACTGGACAGGAAAGACTAAAATGAACTGTCTGCAGCATAGCATTGGGCAATCACTGAACCATGCTTATGCACACCACATCCAGCGGCTCATGATCACAGGCAATTTTGCATTGCTGGCGGGTATAAAACCGGATGAAGTGGATTTCTGGTACCTGGGCATTTACATTGATGCCATCCAATGGGTAGAAATTACCAACACCAGAGGGATGAGCCAGTACGCTGACGGAGGGCTTATCGGCTCAAAACCTTATACAGCGAGTGCCAATTATATCCATAAACAGAGCAACTACTGCGACAATTGTCATTATGACCGCACAGCAAGAACCGGAGAGAACTCATGCCCCTTCAATAGCCTGTACTGGGATTTCCATGACCGGCACAGGGATAAACTGAGTAAAAACATCAGGCTGTCTATGGTTTACCGATTATGGGATAAATTGACCAGGGTTGACCGCGAGGCTATCTTACTGCGGGCAAACTTTTGCCTGGAAAACCTGGAAGAGTTATAGTTTGCAGACTTGACAAGGCTTTCTTGTGTTACGCAAATCACCCCCTATTTTGTCATGATTACACCTGCGGTATGATAAACTATCTTTTGATATTTGTAATAGACTCATTTTTAAATTATTGCTATGCGAAAATTAAAATTACAGGTACAAATGACTGTTGATGGCTTTGTAGCCGGACCAAATGGAGAATTAGACTGGATGTGGGCAAACACTGAACGCGATGAATCCTCTTTTCAGAAAGTGATTGAACTGGCCGACAGCTGCGATACCATTTTACTGGGGCGTAAGATGACCCGGGGTTTCATTGATTACTGGGAAGATGTTGTAGATAATCAACCTGACAGCCAGGAACAGCCTCTGGCAAAACGAATGGTAAATATGCGCAAGATTGTTTTCAGCCGTACACAAAGCGCTATAAATGGCAGGAACCTGGAAGTGGAAAACGGGGAGCTGGCGGCTGTAATTGAGGGGCTTAAAAAGGAAGCCGGCAAAGACATCATGGTTTATGGCGGTGCCAACTTTGTAAGTTCGCTGATCAGCCTGGATCTGATTGATGAATATTTTATTATAACAAATCCCGCGGCTATCGGAAAGGGGCTTACAATATTTAAGGAGAAAAAGCTGCTGAAATTAGAAAGTACTATTACCTATAAAAACGGGAAAGTACTTAATAAATACCTGCCGGTTTAAGCATATCATGGGTGTCATCTGAATACAGATTGGGCCAGCTTTAACTCCTTATTTCCCTGCGCATGAAAAGAAAATATGAAAGCGCAAAACACGCTACAGTTGCCCCTATCAGTCCACTCACTTGTGGCCACACTACCATTACGCTTTCTGTGAAAGGCAGAGGTGCAGGAATCGCACCTGCCATCTGCTCCATTGTCATCGGTCCGAGGCTTCTTACAGAAGGCATCAGCATAGTTGTTGTGGCATCCATATACAATTGATTCGGCGCGATACGTGAGAGGGCCAGTATGATCTCATTGTAACTTAAAATCTGGTCCTGAGAAAGACCTGCCGGATCCGGCAAAAAGGATCTGATAATCAGGTTCAGTACGATCTGGTAAAAAACCGTAAAAAACAACCATATCCCTATTGCACTCAGCGCAGACGTAGCGGCTCCCCTGAACTTTATAGAGAGCACTATCGAAAGGCTCAGCCAAAAAGCGACATAAAAAATAGTAAGCCCCACAAAACCCAGGATTCTGAGCAACTCCTGCGGTTCCATACGTACGCCTGTCAGTAACAGACCGCCACCAATCATCAACAAGGCCAGGGCAAGAAAAAGCACCCCCACCAAAACCAGAGCACTTGCAAACTTGGCAAGCAGCACATTATCCCTGTAGACAGGTTGAGCCAACAGTCGGGTAAGCGTTCCACTATTCTGCTCGGCATTTATAGCATCAAATCCCAGGCTGATGCCTAACAGGGGTGCCAGAAAACTCAGGAAAACATGAAATGGCGGGATAGAATTATCTGTGGTAGTCAACAGCTTCAGGTATAAAAATACATGATCTGGATCACTGGCATTCCCGGTTGCAGATTTAATATTGGACAATGACACGTACATTGAAGCTACAAATGTCAGCAATATCAGTGCAATAAGGATGATAAAGCGCCAGCTGCGGATATGGTCTGACATTTCCTTTCTCATCATCACACTAAACGGACCCGGCGTTGAAGATTTACCTAAATTTTTCATTTGCTGTTTAAATCGTTATTGTGCTTCAAAATATTTCTGATAGATTTCATCAAGTCCATAATCCTTCTGATGTACGCTCAGAACGTCGTAACCCTCTTTCACAAAAAATCGCACCAGTGCAGCTGTAAGATCTTCGCTGCAGGTAAATTCTAGTTCATCTCCCTGAATGCTGATTTTATTGAGTCCCTTCCATTGCATTAAACCTTCTTCGAACGGCCATGGTTTCGGGATATCCTGTGCTACCTTTATAGACGTCACATATCCTTCATGGCCAAAAAGCGCTTTTGATAAGCTCTCTATATTTCCCTCGGCCAATAATTTACCCTTCACAAAAATACCGACCCTGTCGCATATCTGCTGAACGTGATGTAAATGGTGGGAGGATAGCAAGACAGTAATCCCCTGCTCTCTGCTTAAAGACCTGATCAGGCTTAAAAAATCCTTCACTCCGCTGGGATCAATTCCCAGGGTAGGCTCATCCAGTATGATCACTTCAGGTTCTTTAATGAGCACTTCTGCCAGGCCCAGCCGTTGCTTCATTCCGCGGGAATATGTTCCTGTTTTTTTGTCTTTATCCGCGGTCAGGCCTACAATTTCCATCATCTGCAGGGCGCGCTTCATTCCTTCATCTTCAGTAAAGCCATTCAGCCTTGCGATATACATCAGGTTATCCAGAGCCGTCATCTGGTCATAGAAGCCGAGGCTGTCCGGCATATACCCTACTTTTCTTTTCACAGCAATAGGGTTATTTGTTGAGGGATACCCGCAAACATGTACTGAACCGCCGCTGGGTTCAGTAAGCCCAAGCATCATCAGTATTGTTGTAGTCTTCCCCGCCCCGTTTGGCCCCAGCAGCCCAAAGATTTCTCCTTTATGTACATCAAGGTTCAGCCCGTCGACCGCCCTGAAAGAACCATAGCATTTACTTAAGTCCCTTATTTGAATTATAGGATCCTTCATCTGTAGAAAAATAACTTTAGCCTATCTCCTGCCGTACTTGCGAATGAGATAATATACCAGACCAATCGACAATAAGATGACCAGGATCCCAATCCAGCCGGAAAGCAGTGAAGTTTTAACGATCATTCTAAAAACTGCCGGCGAATTACTGTTGGGATTATTTGCAGTAAAGGTTGCGGCATAATCACCAGCAATGGTCTTATCCGGTACTTTTAGCCTGGCCTTCAGCTCCTGGCTTTTGCCCGGTTCCAATCTTGAAATTTTTGCTGGCTCAAATGAAGTTTCCCAGCCGGTTGGCAGCTGAGAGGTCAGGTCAATATCGTTTAACGGGAGTGTACCCGTATTTTTTACCACCAATTGAATATCTAAATGGCTACCTGAGGTAAGCTCTTCGCTCAAGCGGCCGGTAGGTGTAGTCAGCGTGAGCCCATAAGAGCCTTTGACCACAGCTTCAAGATTCAATTTAAGGGTATCAGAAGCTGATATGGCTTTTACCGGTATTTTGTACTTGTTTGGATCCGCTGTTGCTGAGGCATTGATTTCGATGGAAATATCCTGCGTTTTTCCGGCATCCATTGCTACGGAAGTTACCTGACTGCCATCTACTTTATAACTGATCATCCAGCCAATTGGCAGATCAGCTTTCAGTTCAACCACCTTTGATTTAGCATCACCATTGTGTAATGTGGTGTTGTAACGAAAGACTTCATTTGTTGCAGCCTCGATGTTTATCAGCTTTGCTGTAAAAGTGGATTTCCCATCTATGCCTGTAGCTGAAGTTTGGGCTTTGACCAGCTGTGTAGTTGACAGCAGACACAGGAAAAGGAATGTAATGTTGCGCATTGCGCGAAAGCGTGTGTTTGGTAGTTTTCTTAACATGATCCAACAACTAGAATAAATAGTTCCAAAAAATGTAATTTCTATCTGGTTATAATGAGGAGACAAATCAAATCAAGAAAACTTTTTTTTCAAAAAAATTTAACATTTTTTAACACATTCAGGTTGTTTGCTACTAAAGCAGGTACTAAAGGTTCTGGGGTTCAGCTTATTCTTAAACAGCATTTACTTTGGTCACTTATATGCTCAGGGCATACATTTTGAGGTTGACAATGGACACCTGCCCAGGTTAAGTATACTTTTTACCAAATGGTAAATAGCCTCTTCAGAATAAATCCTACCTTTTACCGATGAAAGTGTTTATTGATTACATATTACAGTTTGGAAATCTGAACAAGCAGCAGACGGACCTGATCATGAGCAAAGCAAAAATGCTGGAACTTCATAAAGACGAATATTTTTCAGAAGCCGGCAAGATCCCCAGGCAGGTTGGATTTATTCTTGAAGGTGTCGTACGTTTCTGCTATTACAATAACAAAGGCGAAGAGATAACCCATCACTTCATTGACGAAAATAATTTTGTTTCGGACCAGCAAAAGTTTGAGGCCCAGGTAGTAGCTTCCGAATACATACAAGCAGTAACTGACTGCAAATTGCTGGTTTTTTCAAAGAAAGATTGGGATGATATCGCAAATATAATCGTTGACTGGGACAAGATAACAGGCCTTATCTTAAAAAATTGCCTGTTAAAAACGATAGAAAGACGGAGCCCCCTGGTTTCAGAAGATGCCACAACCCGTTATCTGACTTTCTTTGAACATTTTCCCACGCTTGTCAACCGTATCCCTCTTTCTTATATCGCTTCGTACCTTGGGATTACTCAACAGTCATTGAGCAGAATAAGAAAAAACATTCGATAAACTGCTTTTTACCAAATGGTAAATGGTTTAGTTTTTCAGATCACAACCTTTGCCTCATTACCTTTAATCATAAGAAAATGAGCAAAAAAGTTGTTTTAATTACCGGAACAAATAGTGGCTTTGGATGGCTTACCGCCAATACAGTTGCCGCTTTGGGGCATAAGGTTTATGCTACTATGAGAGATATCCAGGGAAAAAATGCTGATCAGGCAAACGCCCTTGCACAGGTGGAAAACATCACTGTTCTTGATGTGTCCTTAACTGACGAGGCAAGCGTAAAAAATGCAATGGATACGATAATTGCTGCAGAAGGAACCATTGATATTTTAGTTAATAATGCAGGTGTTTCAATGTTTGGTGTGGCCGAAAGCGCTACGCCGGCTGATGTCCAGCGTATGTTCGATGTCAATGTTATCGCCCCCTGGAGATTGATGAAACTGGCCCTGCCTTTTATGCGTAAACAATCGGAAGGTCTGATCATCAATGTTTCAAGCGGATGGGGCAGGTTTGCCGCTCCTTTTACAGTAGTATATGGCGCTTCGAAGTTTGCTTTGGAAGGTTTAAGCGAAGGTTTGCATTATGAACTAAGGCCTTTGGGTGTAGATATAGCAATTATCCAACCAGGCGCTTTCCCTACTGAAATGTCGCAAAAAATCCAGACTGGCTCGGATACATCAGTTGCTGAAGGTTATGAAGTGATCGCAGGTGTTCCCAATAAATTGTTTGCCGCCATTGGTCAAATGTTTGAAACTGTAAAACCTGATCCGCAGGATATAGCAGATGAGGTAGTAAACCTGATCAATTTACCAAAAGGTCAGAGACCGTTAAGAACAGTTGTTGATCCTTCCACAGGCGAAATCACCAAAAGAGCCAATGAGGCTGTTAAAAATGAATATGCAAATGTTTTAAAAGCTTTTGGTATGCAGGATCTCCTGGTTTAACTTCAGTTATTCAACTTGGCCTGGAAGTTAAGTGGAGCTGGCCTATGCGTCCGACATGCGTCTGGAATGCTAACGTTATTACTCCGACAAAAAGCACCCCATAATCGGACTAATACCACTAGGATCCCGCAAGCATGTCGGAGTCATAGGCCAGCTCCACTTAAGTAACACCCTTTCATGAGTAAACGCTCTATTGGTTTAACAAAGGAATAACCTTTTTGCCAATCAATTCAATTGATTGCAGCAACTGCTGATGGTTAAGCCCTGCATTGTCCATTTGGAAGGTAAAACGGTCCACACCACCCAGGGCTTCGCTGTGCCTTATTAATTTTTCTGCGACCTGCTCTGGTCCGCCAAGAACCAGAACACCTCTCGGGCCGATCAGATTCTTAAACTTCGCCTCGGTTACCGGTGGCCAGCCACGTTCTCTGCCCAGCCTTGTCCAAAGTTCTGCATAGCCGGGATAATACTCTGCAACGGCTTGTTCCATATTGGCAGCAACGTAACCTGGTGAATGCAGGCCAACTTTTAATTGCTCCGGGCTGAACCCTGCTTTGCGGCCAGCTTGTCTGTAAAGGTCAACTAAAGGTCTAAAACGTTCTGTTTCGCCACCAATGATAGCAACCATCAAGGGCAAACCCAATGATCCCGCGCGGGCAAAGGATTCCGGCGTGCCACCTACACCAAGCCAGATCGGGAGTTTACTTTGTAATGCCCTTGGATATACTGGCTGATTTTGCATTGCCGGCCTGAATTTTCCCGACCAGGTGACAAACTCCTGGTCACGTATTTGGAGCAATAAATCCAGTTTTTCTTTGAACAGCGCATCATAATCTTCGAGATCAAATCCAAAGAGCGGATAGGACTCTATAGCAGAGCCCCGGCCAACCACCACTTCTGCCCGGCCTTTGGAAATCAGGTCTAACGTCGCGAAGTTTTGATACACACGTACCGGATCAGAGGTACTCAAAACAGCAACTGCACTGGCTAACCGGATACGTTTGGTTCTGGCCGCGGCGGCGGCTAAGATCACTGCCGGAGCAGAATCCAGAAACTCTTTCTTATGGTGTTCACCAATACCAAAAACATCAAGACCGGCCTCGTCAGCGACGACGATCCTTTCAAGCAACTGTTCCATCGCATCAACGCTGCTTAACTCATTGCTGCCGTACATTGCCGATGCGAAACTATCTATTCCTATTTCCATAATATCTTATTATATACTTCCTGATATGCTATCAACTCCAAGATAGGAAAGATAATCTATTTTCACTTGTGCAAATTTGATGCAACCATACCCGGCGAATTCCAGTTTCAACTAAATTTCTTTTTCGATTCTTTACTAATTATGGGTGATATTTACTGCCTGTCTTGCACATTGTACTAAACATCAGCGATAGCAATGAATAATACCAGATTATCAACAGTTGAACTGCGCGAAGCTTTTTTTACGGCGCTTTACAAAAAGACGTTCCCTACGGTTGCCCGTTATATTGCTCGGATGGGTGGCACTCAAACTGAAGCACAGGATATTTTTCAGGATACACTTATAATTTATTATGAAAAGATTGCTGCTCAGCAAACCAGCAACATTATAAACGAGCAGGTTTATTTACTCGGCATAGCGCAAAAACTATGGTTCCGGCATTACAAAGCAAATAGTAGAAACCAGGCATTAAGTGATTTCGACACAGTAGTTTTACCAGATGAACTACCAGCGTCTGAGAAAATTCTGCATTACCTCGGGACTGCAGGTAAGAAATGTATGGAACTGTTAAAAGCTTATTATTACGATCGCTTACCTACAGAGGATGTTGTTAAAGAGTTCGGTTACTCGGGTTTGCATTCAGCAACAGTAGCGAAATATAAATGCATGGAAAAAGTAAGGGATACTGTTAAACGCAACTCATTATACTATGCGGACTTCATTGAATAAGATCAAAGAGATAGAAGAATATTTAATGGGCCAGATGGCTCCTGAAGACACTTTATTATTTGAAGTTGATATGCTTTTAGATAATGAATTTTCAGATGATGTACAACTTCAGCAAATAACTTATGCAATTGTCCGGAAATATGGCCGCCAAAAAATAAAAGCTGAGATAATTGCAGTACAGGAAAATTTAAAAAAAGCACAGAAACATAAAGGATTTATGCAGCGCATTACCAACTTGTTTAAAAATCATTAATATGGATAAGATCCAAATGTTCAAAAATGAGGCTTTAATCAAGAAAGCCTATGAGGGCTTCAATAACAGGGAAGTTGATATTGTCCTGTCTGTTATGCACCCGGATATCCATTGGCCCAAAGCATTTGAAGGTGGTTACGTGATTGGTCACGAAGCTGTTCGAAGTTATTGGAGAAGACAGTGGACTGAGATTAATCCGATAGTTAATCCTGTTTCAATTGTCAGTCGCCCTGACGGAAAAGTTGAAGTTCAGGTGCATCAGCTGGTGAAAGACTTAGCAGGAAACATCCTGTTTGACGGACCAGTGAAGCATATATATGTAATTAAGAACGAATTACTAAACCACATGGACATTGAGGTTAGCTGATAAGTCGCAGTTTTTTCACAACATAACCAAGATTGTCGTTTAATATGCTGTAGTATTAAAAATGATAAGACACGAAAAGCCCGGCAGTTTTGGGTACTACCGGGCTTTTGTGGCCGCGAATGTTCCCGTCCAAATATTTTTGGAGGATATGCAGATGGTTATCGGGTTTTGAGAGCATGAAGGGCGATTTTCTGCTTATCCCTTTGCTGTATTTTGTAAAAACTATATAAGCCTACGGCGGCTATAGTGATACTGAAGAGATCAAAAATCAAAATGTCTGTAGCTCCTGAAGCATAGGTTTTCCATATCCAGTTACCGGAACATATCCCATTCGCAACAGGTATCAACAGGCTGAGGACACTGCCCAGCAATATCGTTTCCCGGGTTGTGGTCCTTAGGTTTTTACGGATGATATAAAAGATACTGAGCAGCAACCAGCCATAAAAGTAAAAATGAAAAGTAAACTCTCTGGTGGTTGCTCCATGGATCTTCACGGCAATAAAGGTAAGAGATGTAACAGGAAACATAGTCATACACCCGGCAATGAAGATATTTGCCAGCCAAAAGTTGAACTTGCGTTTATGTACAGGAATCGTATTCTTTTCTCTGCCCACTAACCAGATCAGGATACCGGAAATGATAACTACACAGCCCATCATACCGAGAATAAAATACAAAATCTTTAAACCGTATCCGCCATAATTGCCAAAATGGAGTCTGTAGATTAAACTTCTGATACGATCGATATAGGTAACATCAGTTAGTGGTGACTTATGATAAACTACCTTGTTATGCTGTATATTATAGATAATCCTTCCGGTTCCTGAGAAGTTATCCTTTTTATTTGCACTACCTTCTACCACGATGTGCATTGCAGTATCTCCGTAGTTTTTGATCATTACACGCTGGATAAAACCGTTATGCCATAAGTTCCGGGTATGTTCTACATAGGCAGTGATATCTACCTTCTTATTTATTTTACTGTATCCATAATTATATTCCCTGGAGTCTGTATAGTCAAGGTCTTTATAAATTGCCCCAGGTTTTCCCTTATAATAGAGATAGTTAAAAGGCGCGATGATAGCCGTATTGAAGATCAGTATAATTCCCGTGAGTGCATAAATGAACTGATAGGGAAATCCTATTATTCCCAGCGCAGTATGGGAATCTGTCCACACAGTTTTAGCTTTAGACCAGGGCCTGAACACAAAGAAATTGGAGACTATTTTGTCCCAGTGTAACAGGAGACCGGTAATCAGGGCAAAAAGGAATACGAATGCTACCAGGCCTGCCAGGAGATAACCAAATGGCGCACCTAAATGTATAGGTACGGCATTTAATTGTGCAAGAAAATGCAGACGGTATAGGAATTCACCCATATCGTACGATTTATCGTAGGAGGAGGTATCAGCACCTTTGATTACATTGTACTTGAAATACTGCGCATCCCCTTCTCTGCGGCGACCGCGACCACCACCTCTTTCCTTATTCTTTAGCTGATGCTTTTTTTTCTTTGGTGCAAGGGTGCTGTCTTTGGTGACAGACATATCCACATAAGTATTTAGGCTCTGCTCCTGAAAATAAATAGACAGGTCTCTCCCCTGCATGTTATATTTTTGATCAAGGGAATCTATCAGCTTACGATAGTTCACCTTTACATTTTCTTTGCCTTTGGAAGTAGTGCCGGACTGCCAGGCAGTGATATCTTTCTTAAAGAAGGAATAAGAACCTGCAAAGAAGATTACGAAGAGAATGGCACAGATAAAAATACCACTTATGGTATGTGTATGAAAATAGATATTATATCTCCTGAGATTCATCAGATGGTTATAGGTTTAATATGATTGGAGAGGAGAAGAGGACAGTTAACAGGATATAGATTAACCAGACTTTCCATGCTTTATCTACAAGGAAGGCTACCAGCAGGAGTGTTGCCCAGAGTAAGTAACCGGTAATTTCAGCAGTGATTACCACATATCTGGCTGCGAAAAAGTATCCGAATAAATGGTGGAAGGAAATCATTACACAGTAACCTCCTATGAAACCCGCAGTGATTTTAAGAAAGCGCTCAAAAGGGGATTTGGTAAGGTATTTTTTGTTAGCTGGCATAAGTGAATATCAGGAGTTCGAAAATCAGGCAAAGGACATAGAGCCCGACAACATGTTTGGCCGCCAGATAGCGGAAAGGTGTGATGAGTACAACCAGGCTTCCCACGGTCATCAGGATGAGCAGAAAATTAAAGATTCCTGCACCTGTACCCGCAGCAAGAATGAGCGCCAGTACGGAAAAACACATGATGGCAAAACTCAATCCCCGGGACAGTGACTTATTGTTTTCAATTTTCTTTGCCCAGCGGGGTTTATTGTTCCAGTCAGTTTTTTTTGAAAGATTGAACAGCAACAGGAAAGCAAAAAACACAAGTAAAGTAACAGTGCTATACATAAATAAGATAAAGGGCCATAAACCCCAATGAAGTTTATGGCCCGGAGAGTAGATAATTAGTATTTTAGTTTTTGAACTGCAGTAATGCTGCCACCTTCAACTTTAATTCCACGGGTAGCTACGGCTGAAGTACCATTTATGGTATAAATCCAGTTTCCATCCGGAGAATTGATACCCAGGTAAATAGCAGAAAGATCATCTGTGGTTACATTGTATCTGTTGGTTGTAGTAGAAGTTATGATTGCAGGCAAACCTGTAACCCATGTAAATGTTTGATTGTAAACGTCGGCAATGGCCAGTCTTGGAGCACCACTTGCTTTTCCAATAGTGCCATACATCTGTACCAGCGCTTTTCCATTTCCTATATAAGCACTTGATGAAATTTTGTATCCACCTGATTTCTGCTCTACATTGAAGAAGTAAGACTGATCAAATACTGTAGCATCTTTATTGATCCTTACGATTGCAGAAGGTTTAGTAGATGTAAGTACGGTGTTACTGGTTGCTATTGCACCAGAGAAACCATAGGCATCACCTTTTTCATCCTGGAACAGTCCAGGTGTAAAATATGCACCAAGGTAACTTGTGCGTCCGTCTCTGATGATTCTTTCCAGTTTAAGTGCCGGATAGCTGTAAACAGCAACCCATGAACTGTCCGGATAAAGCGTACCGAAATTATCTACACCATCGCCTTTGATACTCATATAAGGCATGAAAACTTTTGTACCAACCTGTGCTGCCCAGGTGTAATGTGCACGTTCGCCATTGGTAGTCAATTGTTTGGTGTCTTGTGTGGCTTCGCCAACAATGATAGATTGTGTAGCATCGATACGGTACATAGAAGCAATTGAAGCCCCGCTTCTTGGAACTTTAACAGTTACGATGTCTGTATTTACCGGTGCAAATACCTGTACGGTCTCTGCCTGGAAGTTTGACGTTTTAACCAAAGTACCTGAGGTATTTAGTGCATAGGTAGTTACTGCACCGGGATTGCCCTGTCCGTATAACAGACTGAAGAACTTATTCTGGTTGGTTAAGTAATAACGGTATGAACCATCCTGCTCCAGTCCGTTACCGAGTGTAGTAATACTTCCGGTAGTCAGGTTATCAGTAGTCAGCAGATAATCAGCAATGCCGGCAGCACCAGTGGTAGCGGTGATGATATATTTGGTACTGCGGGTGTCTGTACTTGCTTCGCCATCCGGTGTGTCGGAACTTTTGCTGCACGATCCCAGTGCCAGAGCGAATATTGCCGCTATAAATGTTTTTTTGTAATGTAGATTCATGATATTGGATTATTTATTTGATTTATTAAAGAAGTAACGGACTTTGACATAGAAACCCCTGCTTGGCTTTTGCAACGAAAAATTGTCATATAGCCTGTTATCCAGGAGGTTTTTACATTCAAATGCTATGTTGTATTTACCATCAGCCATAGTGTATGTAGCATTGGCTTCGTGGTTAAACTGTCTCGGAATAGTGAGCTTACCGCTTGAAGTTCCCATGCTTGGCCAGGAAAGGTAATAGGTATCTACAAATAGCAGATTGTAGCCTAATGACAGGTTATTCCCTTTTTTTACCACATCGGTAAAGAAATAGGAAGCGTCTGCATTTCCAAAGAAATATGGCATGTTAGGAATTCTGTCTTTGTAGTAGTAGGATACATAATTCTGGTTGGGCTCATACATAGTATAGTTACGCAGATTCTGATAAGTGACATTTACTCCGGCAGTGAAACGACGCTTATAGGAATACCTGATTTCAGCATCAACACCCTTGTTACGCACACTACCCTGGTTGGTATTGGTTGTCATGGTCTGATTTAGATTCAGCTCTGGTCTGATGAAGTCAACTGCGTTTCTGTAAAGCAGATTTACATCAAAGGTTAGCGCATGGATTTTGCTGAAGTTGGTCTGATAGCTGAACCCTAAATTGATATTGTCACTGCTCTCTGGTCTGAGGGCGGTATTACCTTGCAGGTTATCATTTACATTACCGAAGATCTCTTCCGGAGAAGGCAGCCTGTAGCTTTTTTCGTATGAAGCCTTTACCTGTAAGTTAGTCATCAGGAAATAGCTGCTGGCAGCGCCGTAACCAGTTTTAGATCTTTTGTCTACGTAATTTTCATAGGCAATATCCCCATATATCCCTGTTGGATTATAACTTCTGCCATAGGTGGTTTTGAGATCATACTGTTTAACAAAAAGGGAAGTGCTCCATTTCTGTCCGTAATCAAACTTATATCCCAGACCCAAAATGTTCTTTTGTGTTTTCTTAGGCTGGCGGTATGTTTCTGAATTGGGTTGTAATTCATCCGATTCCTTACGATCAAAGGTATTGTAGGTATTATTTAAAAGGAACGAATGGTTTTCATTTAAGGCATAACTTACGTTAGCTGTACCCAGACCGTTGTTGTTTTTGAACTTGCGAAGGGAGCGGCTGCGCTCTCCGCGGGGACCGGTAAGCTGTCTGTATTGTCCAAGCCAGTTATAAATTCGGCTTGCAGTATCGATATTTTGTTCCTCACCAAGGTTAAAGTTCCCTGTAACACTCACGTTCAGTCCCTTGAAGAACAGGTCATTCTTCTGGTATTTCAGTGTTGGCATCATGATATTGCCCTTTCGGCGCATCTCACCAAAAACACTCACCATACGGGCACCAGTCTGGATATCAGCCGCATTTTCTCCACCGGTAAAGCCAAATAATAATTTATCTGCCCACTTTTTACCTGTTACCCCTACGTTTAAAATCACCGTTTCGTTGCGATAATGGTCATGAAATCTTCTCAACCGTGCTTCAGGATAGTATTTTCCGGAAACCAGGTCGGCTGTTTCTACGTTTACCCAGTAATTATTATCGGAATAGTTCTGAAAAGCATTCAGCTGAACGGTAAACCCATCTTTACCAACGTATCCTGCATTGAGTGTACTGCGGTGGGTATTAAAGGAGCCAAAGGAATAGGAAGCATCTACATAAGTACGTGGGCTGTTGTTAGTTACTATGTTTACAGCACCACCCAGAGCATCACCACCCAGCCAGATAGGCACTACCCCTTTGTATACTTCAACACGCTCTGCAAGGTTAACCGGGATATTGTTGATCTGAAAAGAAGATCCGAAGTTATCCATTGGTACGCCATCCAGAAAGAATTTGACCTGGTTACCGGTGAAACCGTTAAGTGAAAGATCTGCACGTGAACCGACGCCTCCTGATTCGCGTACACGCACTCCTGAAACACGATCGAGTGCATGGGAAAGGTCCAGCGTGGTATTGTGCAGTTTTTTCGCATCAAGTGAAGTAACGTTGTAGGCCTGTTTGTTTATTTTTTGATTTTCCGTGCGACCAATTACCGAGACATTATTGAGCTCATTGACCGATTCTTCAAGAGTCAAAGGGATAACCAGGTCTTTATCACCTTTAATTTCTATATGTTTTTTAAAACTTTTGAAACCAACCACTGAAATACTCAGGGTATATTTTCCAGGTCTTACATTCCTGAACTGATACTTACCTTTTTCATCTGTAAGGGTGGTTAAACCACTGTTTTCCAGTCGTACAGAAGCATGTATAACTGCTTCTCCGGATTTTTCCCTGATTTCTCCGGACAACAGAACAGTCTGATTTTGCTGAGCAAAACCGAAAATTGTAAGCAGTAAAAATATGGGAAGGAGTAAAGATTTTTTGATAGGCATTTCTTAATTAGATTGAATATAAATAAATTTACCGCGAAAGTAGGGTCTAATCACTTATTCGATTATTGAAAAAGGGATTAATATTTTGTAAAAGCGGATTATTGTGAGAATTGAATCGAACTTATTGGTGAACGGGAAATGCCTGGTGAAACAGAACATTAAAGATGGGTATGATGATTACAGCCTGATTAACGAAGAGACAGTAATTGTTAAGGGTCAGTGCCTTGAGATGGCGAAAAGCAAACAATGGAGCACCACAGGCTTGCTGGTACTGGATACAGAAATGCTGTTTACCAGTCGGGAAACAGATCATTTTACGATTGACGGCGAATGCATTGTGATGGACTTTATGCACAATAACAATGTTACGGTGGAAATTGAAGATCTTGGAAATCCCGGTTATACTCACATCAATACACATAATATTTGGTACGCTTCAAATTTTAGTGGCAACTATGATATGCCACCCTTTGAAAAGGTATGTTACATGGTTGTTATCATGTCTAAAGAGTTTTACAGGCAGCTTTTCAGCACTGCTATAGATCTGCATCCTGAGTTCTCCATAAACATAGAACAGTCGAAATCCGGCTATTTATTCCCCAAATATCTTCCCTTTAGTCCAGGTATACAATGGATCCTTCAGGAAATCAGAAATTGCCAGCGCGAAGGTATATTTAAGCGGATATTTCTGGAAACGAAGATCAGGGAACTGCTATTGTTACAACTGGAGATGCACGCGAGCAGTTCGATTGCTGCTACCGCTGATTTGAACCCTTCCGAACTGGAAAAACTTCATGAGGCTAAAGCTATACTGGATACCGGATTTGTACACCCTCCCTCACTGATGGAGTTATCACGAAAAATCTCCCTGAACGAATTTAAGCTGAAGAAAGGTTTTAAATCCTGTTTTGGGGATACTGTGAGAGGTTATATCATCAAATTAAGGATGAACCATGCGAGAAAATTATTGAAATCGAAAATGGCTACAGTGAGCGATGTTGCGTATGAATGTGGTTACAAAGATGTTTCGCACTTTTCTGCTGCTTTCAAAGGATTTCATGGGTTTTCTCCAAAAAAATCGATGAATATATTAGACATCACTAAAGTGATGTTTTACGGTTTGTTTTTTATGGAGTTTTGAATGACTAAGCTGGCCTCAAAAATCCATTTTTTAAGGTCAGCTTAGTTTTTGACCTTAAACACGTCGACAAAATTGAGCTAACCTCAATTACGCCCAATCTAAGGTTAGCTCAATATTGACCTAAAATAGTAGGGATGGATAATCTCGCCCCACCTTCGCCTACCTTTCAGCCGTACCTTGGTTTGGGTAACTCCACAGAAACTGTACAATACTTCTTTTCTTACACCGCTAAAAACTCTAGAGTTTCTAGCGGTGTAAAAGTTCTATTAAAGTGCTGCTTCTGTGGAGTTACCCAAACCAAGCCCGCCGGAAAACCCGTTGAAACCCTGCGGACACGTTCTTACCACTGGTCAAAAAACACCCTTTTATGCAGAAAATTCAGGTAATGGCCGGAAGATGCAGGAAGTAAGAGGAAGGGGCCAGGCTCTACCGCTAATTTTTTCAACTCCCTGTCGTACATTTGTTTAAAATTTAAACATAGAACTTATGGCAAGAAAAAATGGAGATTTAATATCAGGCGTACTAGGTCCGCTGGTATTCAGAGTAATCAATGGGGTGCAGTATATTAAGCTAAAATCTGCACCGGGGACAATGAAGCAAACGGTAGAGACTAAGAGGGCAGCAAAGACTTTTGGGATGGGATCGTCTCTCGGGTCAAAAATCAGAGGCACGTTGAAAGAGCAATTGCTGGGGTTATCAAACCCCGGTATTAAAAACAGGCTCAGCGGGCGACTGGCGCAGATCCTGGGAAGTTGCAGAGTTACCAAATCAATGCGGTATCATTTTGACAGAGATAGTTTTACAGGTTTAGATCATTTTGAATTTGATGCAAGATCAACGGTGGCCAAACTGTTGGGCAGACCGCCGGTGGTAGTATTAACTGAAAACAAGATTACGGTTCAGCTGCCCCAGCTTTATATCCCTTCGCAACTGAAATTCCCTTACAATGGTTTTCAGTGCAAAGTCAATGTGAGCGTATCGCTGTTCCGTTTAAGGGACGGGCTTTACAAGGCAGATGCAAACACGCAGACCATGGTGTGCAACAAGAACATGGAAAAGACCGATGCTCATGAGTTTAAATTTTCGGTTCCAAACGGCTGCCTTTGTATAGTCAGTTTATTCCTGGTTTACGAAACAGCAGGAGGAAAAGGGTTTAAACCAATTAACAGCAAAAGCTTCAATCCAGGATGTATCTGTAAAACCTTCCTCACAGAAGGTGACTACCAGGCTGGGGATGAAATCGTCTGGAAAGAAATGAAAAAATTCCCTTAGATTATCCTCTTAAATTTAACGTTTTACTCAGCAGAGGCTGGATTATAAGAATCTGGCCTCTCTCTTTTTAAGATTTGTGGATGATCTGCAGATGATTATTTAGGTTTTGGGGCGTCAAGGGGGATTTTGAAATGGTGGTGATACGGATTTCAAACTTTTTGGTCTTTTTAACTCCTCATTCAATCCTTCATTATGATACAAGCATTTTTATAGGGTCGTTAGATATCTATTTCAAAAACTCTAACCCATCAATTCTTTGAAAATGTTTTTTATTTAGGGTAACCAGAGGAAGATCATTAACTATGCAGGTGGTAGCTATGAATATCCCTAAATTTTATTAGCTGATTGTTGTGTTTGAGCTGATGATAAATTTTTCATGTGAAGAGCCTCGGGAAGTAGACTATCTGGTAAAGAAAATCAAAAAACAAAAAGGCAGTACAGAACAGGAAATTAAGAATGCGATAGCTTCTTGCTGTAAAACAGTCGCGGCGCCACGGCCAAGGAAGACTTTTGTAGAATGCGTCATGTCAGAACTGTAGTCAAATTTAGGGAAAGCCAATCTTTCCTTAATTGATGAAGAGCATTCTCACATGAGAATTTAAATTAATAAGTTCGGTAGTTTTGGGTACTACCGAACTTTTGTGGCCGCGAAGATTCCAATTTCAAACTATTTTGTGGATTATTTGCAAATGGTTATTGAAGTTCTGGGCCGTGAAAGGGGATTTTAAAATGGTGGTGAAACGGATTTTACACTCTTAGCCCAGTAATAACTAGAGGCAGAGCAATAAAAATCCCCACTATTTGCATAGCAAGGATATATTTTTGATCGTATCAACAAATACCCTTAGTAGGGATGAGTTACCATGAAAAGCTGAACTCTTCTAAAGATTTAATATCACTGAAATTCAGTACCTTATAATTTTTATTAACTGCTTTTCTTTGGGTTTGCGTAGTAGATACAGCTGTAAGCATTAATAGTATATCATTTGAAGCGTTCTTGAACGAGAGATCTAATATTTCTTCGCCTGTATGCAAATCTTTATGAAATTGATCTGCAAAAGATCTAGACATAAAAATAGTATCTGTGAAATCTATTTCAATTTTTGAATTACACTTACTCTCTTCTTTAATAACGCTGACTAACCTTGTCGCAGCTTCACGTGAGTCTAATGTAGAAGGCAAAATTTCAGCTACTTTGATTTCTGACGTAATCATAGTTGTGTTCCTTTCTTTTTAATTTGCAAAGATAAATAAATATAAATAATTTTTTACACAACTCTAGCCCTAATGGATAAAATCATAGGCACTAAATCCTGCTGGTGCAATCACCGGAATCCTCAAACATAAATACATTCCTTGCCAATGAATTGTTTCGGGCATTTGAACTATATCATTGATTTCTGATGTATGAATATTAAAAACAGAACCTGACAAAATAAAGTATTTCCCATTTAAACCTCTTGTTAATAGATCTTTAGAAGAACTTATCCCAAATCCTCTATCTACATTCTGGCTCTTTGTTGATTTCCCTGCTACCGCTGCTTCCATAGCTAGTTTATCATCGGTAACTTCTGCTTTTAGTTTATCAAATGAGGCATAAGTATCCAAGAAAGTCTGCCCTACATCTGCAATAACGATATCAACATATCCCTTTGACTTGTAATATTGTGCAAATAAATAGCCTTTGTCCGATTTCGAGTGATGTAATACATTGTTTACAGCTTCATCTACCAGATACATCATAGGCGTAATCATGTTATGAGGGAGATTACATATTCTTATCAACAATCTATTTATGCCACTTAAAAAAGCATCTCGGATTTTAGAGATCTCCTCACTCTCGACAGCAGGAAATGCTATTATTGGAATATATGTTTTGCCATTATAAGAATTCATGAGGTCAGTGAAATTACCATTGAAGGTAAGAGGGTTAATTCCATTTGGAAATTTAATGAGTGACATGTACTCTCTTAAATAAGGACTTCTGAAAGTATTTGAGATTTGAATATCATACCCCCTTTGGGTAAACTGATCTACAATTAATGTCAGAGACATCAAAAAAAAGGGATTTGTAAATTTGACACTCTCGTAATTGAGTATTATTTTTTGATTTGGATCTAAAGCCGTGATTTGACTAATCAAATTCAAAACCTTTTGTATCGGGTCACCAAAATTGTCTGATATTCTTTCTGGTAATACAATTGTCCTCATGATAAAACCTATAAAGCAAAAGACACGCCCTGGTACGCTGTTCTTATAGGTAGCGCGGCGTGTACTGTTATTCAAATATGCGAATTTTCAGGGAGAAATAAAAAATAGGGAAATAAAATTAATTCACAATTCATTTTAGACGAGTTATGATAGTAATTAAATTGTGTAGCTAAGGTTATAAAGCCCGAAATGAAAAAGCTCGGTAGTACTTAAGTACTACCGAGCTTTTGTGGTCCCGACGAGAATCGAACTCATATCTAAAGTTTAGGAAACTTCTATTCTATCCGTTGAACTACGGGACCAAAACCTTACCTGATCACACTTCCATTCACATGGATTTGTAAAGGTGCCACAAAAGTAAGTTTTCCATCTGAATTTTCAGACATTAAAATCATTCCCTGAGATAAAATTCCTTTAATTTCTCTCGGGGCAAGATTCACAAGCAGACTTACCTGTTGTCCAATCACTTCATCTGGCGTAAAATACTCTGCAATTCCTGAGACTACAGTACGCTGGTCAAGACCGGTGTCAAGTGTAAGTTTCAGTAATTTTTTAGTTTTCTCTACCTTTTCCGCAGCAATGATGGTTGCTACACGGATATCCATAGTACTAAACTGATCGAAATCTATATTTTCCTTAACAGGAGCAACAACTGCATTTGCAAGTGTGTTATCAACTTTGCTCTGGTTCAACTTATCAATCTGAGCCTGTACCTCTGTATCTTCGATCTTATCAAATAATAATACCGGCTCATCGATGACGTGATCAACAGGCAACAAGTTCATCTTACCTGCATCTTCCCACAAATGACCGCCGAAGTTCAGCATGTTCTTCAGTTTATCGGCGGTAAAAGGCAGGAAGGGCTCAATCAGCACTTCAAGACTGGCAACGATCTGTAAACTGATGTTCAGGATCGTACGTACACGGTCTTCATCAGTTTTGATCACTTTCCATGGTTCGGTCTCAGCCAGGTATTTATTTCCCAGGCGGGCAACATTCATCACTTCAGTAAGTGCTTCTCTGAACCTGTAGTTTTCAATAGAGGCACTGATCCTGGCAGGGTAAGCACCAAGTTCATCAATAACTTCCTGATCCTGTGCAGTAAGCTCGCCCAGTACTGGCACCTTTCCACCAAAGTATTTGTGGGTTAGTACAACCACCCTATTGATGAAATTACCCAGTACAGCAACCAGTTCATTGTTATTTCTTGCCTGGAAATCTTTCCAGGTAAAATCGTTATCTTTAGTCTCAGGTGCAGTGGCGGTCAGTACATACCGCAGCACATCCTGTTTATCTTTGAATTCTACGAGATACTCGTTCAGCCATACAGCCCAGTTTTTAGAAGTAGAGATTTTCTGTCCTTCCAAATTAAGGAACTCATTTGCAGGAACGTTATCCGCAAGAATATAATCGCCATGCGCCATTAACATTGCTGGGAAGATGATACAATGGAATACAATGTTATCTTTCCCGATGAAATGCACCAGTTTAGTGGTACTATCTTTCCAGTAATCTTCCCATTTGCCATCTTCTGCAACATTCTGACTGATGTAGTATTCTTCAGCTTTAGGGTTCCACACATCCAGTCCTGAATATGCAAAAAGTTCCTTGGTAGCGGAAATATAACCTATTGGTGCATCGAACCATACATACAATACTTTACCTTCGGCATCTTTGACCGGAACTTTAACACCCCAGTCCAGATCGCGTGTCATCGCTCTTGGCTGCAAACCTGCATTTAACCAGCTCTGGCACTGACCGTAAACGTTTGGTTTCCATTCTTTATGGCTCTCGATGTATGTTCTCAGCTGATCCTCATATTTCTCCAGTGGCAGGAACCAGTTTTTGGTTTCTCTTCTTACAGGAGGTTCGCCAGACAGGGTAGACTTCGGATTAATCAGATCGGTGGCATTTAAGGTGCTGCCGCAGTTTTCGCACTGGTCACCATAAGCGTTTTCAAAACCGCACTTAGGGCAGGTACCAGTAATATATCTGTCGGCAAGAAAAGACTGCGCTTTCTCGTCGTAATATTGCTCGGTTATCTCTTCTGTAAAAACGCCTTTATCATAAAGAGTTTTAAAGAAGTCTGATGCTGTTTCGTGATGTGTTGCCGATGAAGTCCGGTGATAAATATCAAATGATACTCCGAATTCCTTGAATGAATCGCCAATAATCTTATGGTATTTATCTACAACAACTTGTGGGGTAACGCCTTCCTTTTTAGCTTTTAGCGTGATAGGAACTCCGTTTTCATCAGAGCCACATATAAATTTAACATCTCTTTTATTTGAACGGAGATAACGCACATAGGTATCTGCAGGTAAATAAACACCAGCTAAATGCCCGATGTGCACAGGGCCATTTGTATAAGGCAATGCCGCCGTAACGGTATATCTTTTTATTTTACTGTTATCCAAAACTATTTTTATTAATTTGTCAAAGATAAGTGTTTTACCAATGATTAAACAGCCGCCCTACCTAAAAAAGGGAGACAAAGTAGCTATTGTTTCTCCAGCCAAAAAATTAAAGCAACCTATAGGTGATGCAATCGCGTTATTAGAAGGCTGGGGGCTGGAAGTTGTGATCGGTAAAAGTGTCTATGCTGAACATCATCAGTTTGCAGGTAACGATGCCCTGAGGGCCGAAGATCTACAATGTTACCTGGATGATAAAGAGATCAAAGCCATCATTGCAGCAAGAGGTGGATACGGTACCATCCGGATTATTGATGCCCTAAGCTTTTCTGTTTTTAACGTATATCCTAAATGGGTGGTCGGTTTTAGTGATATCACTGTTCTGCTTTCACATCTCATTGCAATGGAACAAACCCAAAGTATCCATGGGCAGATGCCGGGAACATTTCATGATGCTACTCCGGAATCCATAGAATCACTGAGAAAAGCGCTTTTTGGAGAAGATCTCAGCTACAGTTACGAAAGCGAATACCCGAATCGACCCGGGGAAGCAGAAGGTATTCTTATCGGCGGAAATCTGAGTTTACTCGTTGCCCTGGAAGGTTCTTCTTCGGCAATGGACTTTAAAGACAAGATCCTCTTCCTTGAAGATGTGGGCGAATATGAATATGCTATTGACAGAATGCTGCGCATGCTGAAACGCGGGGGGAAACTTGCGGAACTTAAAGGACTTATTATTGGTGCCTTTAACCATATTGAACTGGAAGATATTCCCTTTGGACAGGGTGCGGAAGAAGTGATCGCAGAAATCGTGAGCGACTACAGCTATCCGGTTTGTTTTAATTTCCCGGTAGGTCACATTGAGGACAACAGGGCTATGGTATTGGGAAAAAACACCATATTAAAAGTTGAACATCACTTAGTAAGCTTTCGGCAGCAACATTAATAAAGTTAGAAGGGTGCCTTTAAAAAGCAGAAGCCCCCACAAGTCAAAAACTTCCGGGGGCTTCTGCTTTTTATATTCAGCGCCTGTTATTCGTGCAGGCTCTTACTGAACATCCCATCCTACACGCCTTAAAAGACTCGTATTTTTGGGCGCATTCGGGTTGTACCTTTGTTCACTTATAGGGTAGAGGAAACTACGTGGCAGGGCTCCCCCCAGAGAACTTGCTGCCGGCGCTGTCAGCGCGGGAAACCCCGTTCTCCTGTAATCCGTCCAAACTTCAGGATTCAGGAATAATGCAAAGTATTTCTGGGTAATGATGTCTTTCAGTGTAATGTCCGCTGCAGTCTTCGCAACTGTTCCTGCGTAAGCAGCACTCTTTACAGTTCTGGTTAGATTGGCCGCTACCGCAGCATTATAAGCTGTTGCAGCTGCAGATTTATCACCCTGAAAATCAGCTTCGGCTTCAATAAACTTCAGCTCATCGTAACTCATCAGATAAACCGGAGAATTTGCGCTTCCATAAAGTGCGCCCAGAGCTTGCCCGTCCTGATAAACTGCCAGCCTTGGGTCGTTCGCATTTTTCAGGAAATCGAAAATCGTCCCTGTAAAAGCGATATCCTTACGCTGCTGATTAAACTGGAACCATGGATTTTGCGTAGGGACACCTGTGCCGGAAAAGGTTACTGCCCCGCTTTCACCCGGCTGAAATCCCAGTGGCACTTCGGTCAGAGCCTTTACAAAGTTTGAAGGATCTTTTTTGGAAAGGTGCAGGTAGAACCTGGCTTTTAGTGAATGTGCAAATCTTGACCACAAGGCTACGTTGCCATTGAACATCAGATCATCTTTACGGGACTCAGACTGCTGGGTACCCAGATTAGTGATTGCCTCAGAAAGTATTTGGTCAAGAGCAGTATAAATACTCTGCTGGCTATCGTATTTAGGCTGCATATTGGCTTTTCCTGCGAAGGCTTCAGAATAAGGAACGTCGCCCCACATGTCTGTGGTGACGCCCATGTTATAGGCAAGCATAATTTGTCCAACTGCCGTGTAAAATGGTTGGTTCTGCTGTTTTGCCAGTTTTATCATCGCATCGGTATTAGCCATAATGCTGTAGAATCCTGAGGACCACATATTATCAACATCTCCCGCAGAAACCCCATAATTGTTAGCCACTATAGATTGATTTCCTACTCCTGTTGCCTGCTGCATAAATATAGCCGGGAACCTGGATGCATCGCCACCCATCAGGTAACCGGTACTCTGAATGATTCCTGGCAGTAAACCCGATGGGACAGGGTTTTGCAGTTGTGCAGGATCTTTATTCAGATCTTCGTTCAAAAAACCTTTTTTACAGGATGAGACAGCCATAGCTATCAATGCAAACACCAGCAAATGACTTTTCTTAATTCTATTTATCGTTATCAATTTCATGTCGTTTTTAAAAGAGGTTAAAACTTAAATTTCAGATTCAAACCATAACTTGAGGTACCCGGGTTATTGAAATAATCCAGTCCCTGTGCACTTGATGAGCCTGTTAAGCTCGTTTCAGGATCGATACCGTGATAAGGTGTCCATATGATAATATTGCGTGCGTAAACTCCTGCTGTCATGCTTTTGATAAAGGGTTTTGTGAACTTTGCAAACACCTTTTTGAAGTCGTAGGACAGGGAAACTTCTCTGAGTTTGATGTAAGAGCCGTCTTCTACAAAGGATTCGCTCAGGCTACCAAAACCACCGCCATTACCCGTGTACCAGGCCTCATCAAGGGCAACACTTTTCGTATTAGCTGCACCGGCACCAGGTACTTCCGCACCTGAGCCATCGTAATGCACCAGGTCACCATTGGAATTTAAGTGTCCTGATACTCCTTTGAATACGGTCTGACTTCCCCTGTTGCTGGTGAGGTCTGACGTACCAATTGCCGTCAGCGATCCTCTTGTTCCGTTCCAGATATCGCCTTTAAACTTCCAGTCCAACAAAGTATAGAGTGACAATCCTTTATAGGTAAGTGTATTTCCCAGACCCATTAAAAACTTAGGATTAGGATTTCCTATTTGCTGCTCTCCAGTGGCGACAACGGGGTATCCTCCATTGGCATCTTTACGGTCATCGATTACGATATTGCCCTGGTCATCCCTGGTATAACCTGTTCCATATAGTGCACCGGCTTGTTTACCCGGCAACTGGGCAGCCACAACGCCTGTAAATCCATTTAAAGTAATCTGCTGTACGCCATCTGCCAGTTTCAGAACTTTGCTTCTGGTCATACTGTAGTTCAGGAAGGTTGTCCATTCAAAATCATTGGTTTTAACCGGCGTTCCTGTGATCTGTACTTCAAGCCCTTTGTTGCGGATTGAACCTGAATTGAGGGTGATATACTGGTATCCGGTAGATCCGGCTATTGGCGACCGAACGATAAGGTCTTTCCCCTTGCTGTAATATCCGGTAATATCAAAACCCAGGCGGTTTTTAAAGAACTGTAATTGTGTTCCCAGCTCATAGGCTGTAGTTTTCTCTGGTTTCAGTTCAGGATTACCTAACACATCGTTTCTTGAATAACTTGGAATACCATTACTTGGAAACGAGATACCATCTGTATAACCATCCCTGAAAGTAGTAGGTATATAAGCTGAACTGGTCAGGAATGCCGATGGATCTTTACCCACCTGGGCTACTGAAGCCCTGATCTTGGCAAAACTCAGTACATTACTTCCTTTCAGGCCTTCAAGTTCAGAAAGAACAAAACTTACATTGGCAGAAGGGTAAAAGAAGGAGTTCCTTCCCTTTGGCAAGGTGGATGTCCAGTCGTTCCTGCCGGTAGTTTCAAAGTATAGGATATTGTCGTAAGAAAAGTTCAGGTCATAATACAAGCCTTCTTTTCTGTAGGGCACAATCAGGTTAGCCGATTTTATATTCAGGGCATTGTAGATATTGTCATAGCCTGGCGAAGCAAGCCCGTCACCCTGAACATAGAGCTGGTTCATCTTTCTGCTGTATACGTTACCACCTACTTTAGCATCAAACCGCAGTTTTTCTGTAAGTTGTTTTGCATAACTCAGAATCAGGTCATTGTTTATGCTTCTGTAAGTATAGCGGTCGTCATAAATCTGACCGGCCGGAGCATTTCCGGACTGGATTTCATAGTACTGGTGATGGTTATCCTGGTAAGTATCCAAACCAGCCCTGTACAGTGCACTAAAGCCCTTACCAAAGTCATAATCCACCTGCAGATTTGCCAGCAAGCGACTTAAATAAGTGGTGTAGGGATTTTTATTGATCGTCCAGTAAGGATTATCATAAGTAGGTCCGTTTCTGTAATTACGCACATCTCCATTAGACAAGAGGAATGCTGACGGATCATCCGCAGATTTGGCTCCGTTAGAGTTATCAAATGATATCGGTGTTCTGGTTAATCCCAGCATGATACCAGATAAATTGCTCCCCTGCTGGGGCATGTTGCCATCGCTGGTAATGTAGTTTACATTACTTCCGATCTTTAGCTTTTCTGAAACCTTCAGGTCGCCCGAAAAAGCAACTGAAGTACGCTGAAAATGCTGGAGCGGTACAATTGAATTAGAATAGTTGTTGCTGATGGAGGTTCTGTAAGTTGCTTTGTCGTTACCTCCGCTCAGTGCTACCGAGTTCGTGAGCGTTGAACCTGTTCTGAAAAAGTTATTCAGGTTATCATAAGGTACGAAAGGAATTTTTGCCTTTGGATCTGAGTTAAGCACTATATCTCCATGTGAATCATATTCATTGGGTACACCCGTCCAGGACAGATCTTTAACATTTGGTCCCCATGATAATCTTTGGCTTGACTCAAATGGATCAAGAACACCGCTGCTACCTTTTACCCACTGGTTTTGCAGCTTAGGCATACGGTTAACAACATCCAAAGATATTCCTGTATTGAATTCTACCTGGGTGAGTCCTGCCTTGCCTCTTTTGGTAGTGATCACGATCGCTCCGTTTGCCGCCTCTATACCATAGATGGCCGCAGCAGCGGGGCCTTTCAGAACTGTGATGCTTTCAATATTGTTAGGGTCTATGTCAGATCCACGGTTAGAATTAGTAGCACCGGCCAGCAGGTTATCACCTCCTAATGCAGGGTCTCCGGAGGAATTCTGTGAATTATTGATGGGATTGCCATCTATTACAAAAAGCGGCTGGTTGTTTCCCGTCAATGAGTTTGCACCCCTTAACTGGATATAACTTGCTGCTCCGGGCGTTCCTGACGAAGATGTTACCTGTACACCGGCAATACGGCCAGATAATGATTTCAGTACGTCTCCCTGATCGGCCTTGGTTAGATCGCCTCCCTGTACCCCCTGGGCAGAATATCCCAGGGCTTTGGTTTCACGTTTGATGCCCAAAGCTGTTACCACCACTTCACCAAGTTGTCGTGAGTCATCTGCAAGAAGTACATTCACAACGTTTAATCCTGCAATTGAAACGGTCTGAGTAGTATATCCGATCGAAGTAAATACTAAACTTTTTGTATCATCGTTTATAGTAATAGTAAAAGTTCCTGTGCCGTTTGTAGCGGTAGCGCCTGAGCTGCCAGCGGCTTTTACTGAAACTCCCGGGATTGGCTGTCCGTCAGACCTTGCTTTTACCGTACCAGAAATTGTTCTGGTCTGACCCATTGCGCCTACCGCAATACATACCCAAAATAAAATTAATAGTAGATTTCTTTTCATTTAAAATTCGATTATGTTGATAAGCGGCAAACATATCGAAAGTTATTTTCGTGAACTATCCCCAGATGTGGTGATAAAATTGACCAGAACAGGGGATGGAAAATGAAGCAGAAAAAGCAGGAAATAAAAAAGGCCGGCTCCATAATGGGGCCGGCCTTTTCAAATAATCTTATATCAGGATCTATTTATCCCACCATACTGGTGTATAAATAAGTTGAGTACCCGGGTAATTAGCATTTGTAGTAATTTCACTGTTAGGATAAAGCATTCTTAATGCAACCCTTGTGTTGGCACCTAAGACCGAAGCAGCAGATCTAACCAGGAAGTCAGGATATCCTGTTCTTCTCCATTCTGTCCATGCTTCAAAGCCTTGAAATCCACACATAGAGAAATATTTCTGTGTGATGATCTTTTTGATCTGATCAGCAGGATCAGTAGTTAGTTGTGCTGCAGGGGCAGCTGCCAGATAAGCAGTAGCCTGAGCTGCGGTTAAACCTACCGAAGTAAAGCTGGAAGTTACACCTGATGTGAACAGAGCAGTCACAGAGCCTGAAGCCCATCCTCGTGCTACTGCTTCCGCTTGCAAGAAAGCACTTTCAGAGGTAGACATCAATTTCACAGGGGCAACAGCAGATGCGTCATCAACTGCAACACCACCAACTAAAGCTGAGGGAGTTGAAACACGTTTTGTCGAGTTTGACGCATAGGTTCCCTGATTGATATACGCAATAGTATCTGTTGATCCACCGCTAACAAAATTATAGAATTTGAAAGCTCTTGGGTCGTTATTAGCTTTGAAGGCTTTAACGGTAGTACCACTTGCAACCAGGTTTTGAGTTCTGCTTAAAGCAACCATCTCATTATAAAGCGGATTTTGGTTACCACCGGTAGTAGTGTATTTAATGGAAGCATCTTCTGCAAGAAAAGCTGGATTAGCAGCATAGATAGCTGCAATACCTGCCTGCGCTTTTGAAGCATTTACCTGTGATAATCTCAGGTATGCTTTTAGCTTCAGTGTATTTGCAAAAGCTTTCCATTTGGTAGTATTACCCTGGAAGATCATGTCCTGAGCACCAATTGCAGGAGCAGTAGCTGTATTTAACAAGGCAATACCTTTATCAATGTAGGTAAAAACGCTGTCGTATACGAGTTCCTGTGTTGCATATTTCGGGCTTGTATATTGATTACCTTTCAAAGCTTCTCCCAGGGGAATATCTCCGAAAGCATCTGTAGCTACCTGAAAAGTATATGCTTTTAAAACGTATGCCATACCTTTAGCATATGGGCTGTTCACCGGGTTATTAATGATGAGTTCAGCATTGATCAGAGCGCTTCTGTAAATCGTTAGCCAAGGCCTGTCATAGGTTGTATTCGCCGGGTTGTACTGATCAAGTGTCCTATATTGTGAAGCAGTAGGAGACTGAGTCCAAAATTGTGCCCATATACCTCCATTAACCTGGAAACTGTTTCCTATCAGCTGACCAACCGATGCTTCCACTGTTGGAAGTAATAATGCCGGAGTCGCTGAATCCGGATTGTTTGGATTATCATTAACATCTAAGTACTTTTTACATCCTGCCAGGCTGATTGTGCCTGCAAGAAGAAGAAGCATAAGTTTCTTAGCGCTAAACATATTTTGATTTCTCATATGAGTTTAAGATTATTAAAATGAAACTTTAAGGTTGAGACCATAATTCCTAACTGATGGATTCGCAGTAAAGTCAAATCCCTGAGCATTTCCAGCACCAGCAGAGTTTACCTCAGGATCTGCATATGCATTTTCCTTAGGTGTCCATAAGAACAAGTTGTTACCGAACAAACCAATGGTTAATCCACCGATACGGCTGCTGTTCAATTGTTCTTTGCTGAAAGTGTAAGAAAGACCTGCGTTTCTTAATTTTACAAAAGAAGCGTCAACAATGTTGTTACCATCTGCGTAAGAAGGATAGTAATCCTCTTTGCTATATGTAACACTGGTATTTGGAACACTTACACCGTTTACGATCGTAACTGAGTTCGGGAATACTGTACCAAATCTCTGGCCACCAGTTTCTGCTGATGTACCATTGAAAGCCATGATGTCTTTTGTCCTTGAGAAGAACACACCGCCGTGTTTAGTATCGAACAACACGTTCAGCGTCCAGTTTTTGTAGTTGATGTTTGTTCCCAGTGAAGCCTGATATTTAGGATTGTAGCTACCCAGGTATTGAGCAGTAGCAGTTTGCAACGGCAAACCAGTAGTTGCACTAACGATAGTACGTCCTTGTTCGTCAGTACGGTTGGTTACGCCATAGAACTCTCCATAAGTACGACCTACAGCAGCGACGATGCTCATACCAGAGTATCCACCAATACTAACCTGCGAGATGCCTGGCAAAAGGGAAACGACTTTACTGTTGTTTTTGGTATAAGTACCGTAAAGTTCCATCGAGAAATCTGTCGCTTTAAGTACTGTACCTCTTAAGCTAAGCTCCACACCTTTATTCTGAATTTCACCAGCATTTACAACACTAAATCCGTAACCGGTTGAATTAGGTGTAGGAATTGCCAGAATTTGGTTTTTAGAGCTGTTTGCATAGTAACTGAAATCTACGTTCAGACGGCTGTTGAAGAACCCTAACTCTGTACCTACTTCAAATGAATTGGTTTTTTCTGGTTTCAGATTCGCATTTCCGATCGTGCTGCCTGCCATCAGGGCTGCAACGTTTCCGAATGGGAAAGTCGTGCTACCAAAGCTACCAAGAATTTCACCTCTTGAATAGGTGCTCAATAATTGATAAGGATCAGTATCATTACCTACCTGTGCATAACTTGTTCTTACTTTACCATAACTCAACCAGTTAGATACAGACGATTCTTTCAATAATTCTGAGAACAGGAATGACATGCTCACACTTGGGTAAAAGAAAGAGTTGTTTGCTGTAGGCAGGGTAGAAGACCAGTCATTACGTGCAGTGGCTTCTAAAAATAACATGTTTTTGTAAGACAAGTTTAAATCTGCATACAAACCCACTAATCTTCTTCTGCTAATGTTATCAGTAATTACGTTTACCGGACCGTTACTGTTAGCCAGGTTATACCATCCTGGTACTACTAAACCACCGCTGGCGTTGGTTGCAGTATTTACTGTAGAAACGTAACGCTGACGAATGTTATTACCAATCATTAATGATCCCTGGAAATCTTCGTTGAATTTATGGGTTGCAGTAACCATTAAGTCGTGTACAAACTCATTCACGTTAAACTGATCGATCTCGTAAGCTCCGTTATTGGTCTGAACGTTATCCGCTGAATAGTTTCCAGCTTCATCTGCAGGCAGGAAAGAATATTTAGGAGTCTGTAATCTTCTGCGCTCAGAGTAGCTGTCGATACCTACGCGCTCTTTAATATCTAACCATTTAGTTGGTTTGTAACCAACATTGAAGTTACCTGTTATACGGCTAACATCATCATAGTTATTATAGTTGTCAATTAACCAATAAGGATTCATTGTATAAGCACCGTAGTAACCATACTGACTACTTAAGACACCATCATCTTTAGTAATACCATATCCATTGTATTTATTATTAAGATCTGATAGTCCGGTGATATTGATATCGCGCGGCGTCTGCAATAAGTTATTATAGATTGATCCCGAACCTTGTCCACCACCGGGCAGGTTAGAGTTAACTTTAGAATAGTTTACTGATACTCCTGCATAAAAATTATTACTAAATTCAGTAGTTCCGTTAAAGCGAACACCGTATTTGTTGTAAACATCTTTGTTTCCAGGATTGATATTGTTTGAGTTTACTGAGTTGATACCTAAGAAAAATGTTGATTTGTCACCTCCGCCTGAAAGGGAAAGGTTATTCGTAGTAGCAAAACCTGTCTTAAAGAAATCACGCACGTTGTCTTTAACCGCAGAATATGCTTTTTCCTGTCTTACACCATCAATTTCCTGTCCCCATGGTTGTACCTGACCTGTGAAAGGCGCACCCCAGCTCCAGTTTTCCTTTGGATCATTCTCGTAAGAAACGACACCGTTTTCATCAATATCAGTGTGATATCCCTGACCGTACTCATTTTGAAATTCTGGTAATTTTAGAATTGAAGACAAAGCATTATTGCTGCTGAAGGTAATCGATGTTTTAGCACTTTTAGCGCCGGTTTTCGTTGTAATAATCAAGGCACCGTTTGATGCTCTTGCTCCATAAAGCGCAGCTGCCGCAGGGCCTTTCAGTACAGTTACTGAAGCCACATCTTCAGGGTTTATATCATTACCCCTGTTACCGAAATCCACACTCGCCAAACTTGAAGCACCACCAATCACACTTGAGTTATCAATTGGTACACCATCTACAACGATCAGCGCCTGGTTGTTACCTGCAATAGATGAACCACCACGTAAAACGATTCTGGATGAACTACCTGGAGCATTCGAAGTGGTTGTAATATTCACACCTGCAATTTTACCAGCCAGTGAGTTGGTTACACTTGAATTTTGTCCTTGCGTCAACTCCTGGTTGTTTAAGGTAGGAGCAGAATAACCGAGTGTTCTCTTTTCTCTTTTAATTGAATTTGCAGTAACAACAATCTCGCTGAGTTGTGCATTATCAGCAACAAGTGTTACATTGATTGTAGCTGATGAACTTACAGGAACCTCTTTTGTTACATAGCCAATAAATGAGAATACTAACACAGGATTGTTTCCTGAAACTTGAATAGAGTACTTTCCTGATACGTCAGCCTGGGCACCAACCTGTGAGCCTTTGACTCTAATGCTAACACCTGGAAGTGGCTGACCATCGTCTTGTCCCGTCACTGTACCAGTTAAGGTCCTGTTTTGAGCATTCACCGCGAATACGGCAAACATCAGGACGAATAAACTTAGTATAAGTTTTTTCATAAAGAAATAAAAATTAGGTTAATAATAATTAATAATTGATTGCGTTATTTAAAGAAGATGAATATACATCCATAGCTTATCAAGCAAGATAGGTTGTAATTGAATACTAGACTCGTAAATGCATCTGTAATAGGTTTCTGGTTTGGATTGCGCATTTGTAAGATTTCGCAGTGCGCAAAAAGAGGCCCAAACCAACGAAGGTTCACCTCATAAATTGATAGTTTAAGTAAATAATCAGTTAATAATAGTCTAAGATATATCAAAATATTTAGGGGCACAAATATTAATTTTTATTTTTATACAACTTATTGGAGTAAAGACCATTATTTGCGCCATAGAACAATATTTAATGGTCACATCGACTTGAAGTTTAACCAAATCGTTACTTAATCAAAAAAATGACATTGGCAAACAACCGTTTACCTGTTTTTTAAAAACGAACCTGCATTTAACTGCAAAAAAAAGAGGCATACCACCTTGCAGTGATACGCCTCTTTTTGGAATCGAATTATTTAAAACTTATCGAAGAATAACTTTGTCTCCACTGCATCACCGCCGATTGCTGCAGCTGCAGCAAGCCTGTTGGTATTATTCACATTCTGTTCTTTTACCGGATAGGTTAAACGAACAGGGAAACCACTCTGGGCATCTTCTGCAGGTTCAAGAACAGGGAAATCCAAACGTCTCTGATCTACCCATGCATCGATACCTCTGTTATAAAATGCAATCCATTTCTGGGTGCCAATTTTTTCTTTATAATCACCCGAAGCAGTAACATAAGCAACGTTAGGCTGTGCAAGGTATGTTGCTGCGGAGGCTGCTGTTCCACCCCAGTCAAGGATCGATGCTGTAATAGCGTTCGAATAATAAACAGCAGCAGTAGATCCTACATTATAGCCTCTTGCAGAAGCTTCGGCCAACAGAAACTGTACTTCTGAGTAATCCAGGATATTTCCGGGAAAGGCTGGTGCCGTAGTAGTGATGGCTGTGTGAGAGAAATTAGGGTAAGCACTGCTTACTCCAGGTGTTCCGCCAGAATACCCTCCGGTAGGATCCTTTGTAAAATACAATGGTAATCTTGGATCAGTAAGTGCATTCATTTTATCAATGATTGTACTGGCTGCAACAAAATCCAATCTTCCGCTCTGAATAAGATCAACCCATACAGGATTTGTATTTGGTGTTGCAGAAACATAGGGGAATTTAGCGTTGTCAGTATTAGCAATAAATACACCACTTGCAACAGCAGATTCCGCAGCAGTTTTTGCCAGCGCAGGACTCGCATCTGAAACTGTTATCGCCAGTTTGAGCTTAAGGGAATTCGCAAACTTTTTCCATTGGGTCACATCTCCTGCATAGATAGCATCCGCATTGCCCAGACTACCTTTACCAATAGTCAGTGCAGTAATATCTGCATCAAGCCTTTTTAATAAATCAGTATAGATAGTTAATGCATCATCATATTTAGGGAACGTATTATCGATGTTGAGTGCATTGCTGTAAGGTACATTACCATAAGTGGTAACAATATAATGCCAGGTATATACTTCCATGATATCAAGAATAGCAATCTCGTTCTGGCGCTGTGCAGCATCAGTAACGTCAACAGCCATTGTGGTTCTTGAAGCTTCAAAGTTATTCAGCACATCACGGTAAAATATATTCCAGAGATTGTCAGGAATAGGCCTGGTAGTAATGTCATACTGACTTTCGTCAATATAGGTAGTTTCCTGCCATTGCTGTTCAATCAGTCTGAAGATGTTCCTGTTCACATTTGCCGAAGTAAGTATATCAACAAGATTATGCTGTGCCTGGGTAAACAAAGACGCAGAGGTTACACTCAGTGGCTTTTTAGGATCGTTATTTAAAGTTGACAGGTCCTTTGTACACCCCATAGCAAAGAGGATTGGGACCAGTAGTACTATTATCTTTTTCATAATCTTTGATGTTAAAATCTAACTTTTAAGTTAAACGCGAAGGTTCTTACACTTGGATATGAACCTACCTGATATCCCTGTACGTTCCCGAAACTTAAACCATCTTCAGGATCAGCATTTGGAAGGTTTTTATGGATGATCCATAAGTTTCTTCCTATTAAGGAAAGATCTACACCTTTAAGAGGCCCCATCTTGCTGATTAATGACTGAGGCAGTGAGTAACCAATGATTACCTCTCTCAACTTGATGTAACCTGCATCATAAACAAACGCGGCAGCCGGGAGACGTCTGTAGCCATAACTTCCAAATTCATCATTCGGCACTCTAGTGGTGTTAGGTGTGCCATCGGCATAAACACCGGGATTGATAAATCCACCACCTTCGCTGATAGGAAGACGTGACTCATTACCTAAATCATTCAAGCCAGCAGTTTCTTCATACATACCTGTAGCAAGTCCGTAATATTGATCCAGTGAAAATACACTGCCGCCTTTACGAACATCAATCAGGAAACTCAGGTTCAAGTTTTTATATCTGAAGCTGTTATTGATACCACCAGTCCATTTAGGGTTCATGTTTCCAATAGTCTCATTCGAATTTTCTGATTGCAGGTATCTTCCGTTTGCACCCACAACTTTCTCCCCGTTCTCATTGTAAACAAAATTAGTTCCCCTGATTGTTCCAAATGGCTGATCAATTGATGCATTCACAGAAACACCGCCCTGGAAGCTGGCGATAGAAAGATTTGTAGCTTCATTTCCTGAATCATCTTTAAACAGTTCGGTCACTTTATTTCTGTTCCTGGTCCAGTTCACATTTACTTTCCATTCAAAATCCCTGCTTTTAAGAGGAGATCCGTTCAGGGAAAGCTCTATACCCTTGTTTACCACGCTTCCGGCATTCAGAAACTTAGAATCGTAACCTGTGGTAGTAGATACCTTTACAGGCAAAATCTGATCAATCGTTTTAGTGTTATAATACGTTGCATCCAACCCTAAACGGCTGCCAAAGAATGATGCCTCAACACCAACTTCTTTACTTCTTGATTGCTCTGGTTTCAGATCCGGGTTGTTCTTAACAGCTTCGATTAATCCGCGGGTAGTAGATACAGATGCCTGTGACCTGCCATCGAAAGGCGTAGCAATATTATAAGTATTTGCAATTGTATAAATCGGAGCATCCGATCCTACCTGTGCATAGTTTGCACGTAATTTACCGTATGACAGCCAGTCGCGTTCATCTTTCAACAACTCAGAGAAGACAAAGCCGGCAGATACAGATGGGTAGTAATAAGAGTTATTCTTTTTTGGCAATGTTGAAGAAGCATCTCTTCTGATTGTTCCATCCAAAGTATAAGTGTTTTTATAGGCAAGCGTCGCTCCTGCAAACACACCTTGAACTTCACGTCTCGCATCAATTTCTATTGGCGCCTCGATCGGACTAACAGAATTGCTCAGTGAGTAGATGCCGCTTAAGCCTAATCCGCCATTTGTAATGGCATATTCAGATTGCGTCCGCTGTCTCCTTACGTTTACCCCCAGCAGGCCGGATAAATTAAAATCTTCGCTCAGTTTTTTGTTAACCGTTGCTAAGAAATCGACATTTGATTCTGTATAATCCTGGGTGTATTTTGAATAGAATGGCACATCAAGACTTCCAATAGCCTGTTTCTCTTCCTGTAGCTGATGATATGTATCCAATGAATACCTACCCATCAGATTCAGCCAGTCAGTAACTTTGTAGTTCATGTTGACATTTCCGATAACGCGTTTTCTGTTATCAGTTTCAAAATTCTCATACCTGGAGAAATAAGGGTTATCCCAGAAAATTGGTCTTCCACTGGTATAATCAGCAAGGTTCCATGTAACGTTCTCCTGACCTACGAATGCAGGATTGGCAGCAGAACGGTCTTTAGCCCTGAAATAAGCTGCTTCAAGTTCTTTCACATCCACGTTGGTTTGCCACCACTGCCTGAAGTTTGTTGCAGGATTGTATGCACCAGCACCACTGTATCCTGTTCCGTATCTTCCTCTTCCATCAACTGTTGAATAGTTTACATCGGCACCTGCAGTCAATCTTTTTGATATATTATATGTAGACCCAAAGTTTACCGTGTTTTTCTGAATATTGGAATTCGGTAAAATACCGTTCTGATTGTCTCTTGTATAGCCAAGTTTGAAAGATCCTTTATCATAGCTGTTGCTGATCATGATACTTTGGTTATTGGACAATGGTTTTTCAAAGAAGGTTGTTGGATCGTTCTTCGCTGCCACCCATGGAGTTGCTTTACCAAAATTCGGAGAGGTGGAATCGAATGCGTCCCATTGATAAACCAACAAGTTCGGATCGAACTTCTGGCCATAAGATGCATCTTCAGTTAAAGGTGCAACAAGGTCATTTACGCCATCACCATTGATATCAACATTGTCTACAAGGTAATTTGATTCATCTGTACCATAATAGGGACCGTAACCGCCACCGTATTTCTTCTGGTACTTTGGAAAGGTACTCTTATCCATTATACCCAAACTGATACCCGTATTTAAAGTGATGTTCAATCCGGATTTCCCCTTTTTTGTGGTGATCAGAATTACACCATTACTACCACGTGAGCCGTACAAGGCAGACGCTGCAGCACCTTTTAGTACAGTGATGTTCTCTACGTCATCGGGATTGATATCTGATGCAGGATTACCGTAATCATAACCTCCAATACCACTTTGCTGATCAGATGTATTCATGTTGTTATTGGCAACAGGAACACCATCGATAACAAATAAAGCCTGGTTATTTTGCGTCATCGACTTTACACCACGGATGACCACATTTGTAGACCCCCCCAAAGTGTTGTTCTGACGTATCTCCAAACCAGAAACCTTACCTGATAAACTGCTGCCCAGATTAGACGAACGGTTTTCACTTACCGCCGCCCCGTCAAGGGTTTGCGCTGCATAGGCAACCTGGTTCCTGTTCCGTTGGATACCTAATGCCGTTACCACTACTTCTCCCAGGACTTTGGAATCCTGCGTGAGCGTGACATTGATGATATTTCCTGAACCCAATGGGATTTCCTGTCTTGCGTAACCGACAGATGAGAACTCTAATGCAGTTGATCCTGCGGGTACCCTGATTGCAAATTTACCGTCTGAGCCGGTTGCAACAGCATTTGATGTACCTTTTACCCTTACTGATACTCCAGGAACCGGAAGCCCGTCATCCTTGCCTTTGACCGTACCAGTAACAGTTCGGTCCTGTGCAATTGCTGATACCGCAACGCATAGAAAAACGAACAAACTTAGTATAAGTTTTTTCATAAAAAAATAAAGTTAGATAGTTAATAATTAAATATGATTGCACCCTTTAAATAAAAAGAATATCCAACTCTAACTTACCGAAAAGATAAGCGGCGCAACTGCGCAAATGGCTAAATAGACTTCAGGTTTTTTAAGTTGTATCACGCATTTAATTGAGCTCTGCAATGCGGGAAAAGAGGTCCAAACCGAAGTTTTCACTCAAAATTTTTAGGTTTCTTAGTAAATAATCAGTTAATTATACCCTAAGATATATGAAATAAATTACCTCAGCAACTTTTTATTTTCATTTGTTTACGCAACATTGGAATAAGCACATTTTTTTTGTCAACAAATACGCCTTAAATGAGCATTTAGCCCATAATTCAATAAAAGTCATTAATTAATCAAAAAGATAGCGTTTGTAAACAGCTGTTTTCCGCTTTCCCAGAAAGAACGGAACAAAATATCCGTGGAGAAATAAACTATATTTCCTTTTTCGGCCGGCTGAACACCAAAAACAAGTCCGCTACCTAGTTTTTTCTGAATATTTCGTCCAACGACACCCGCCATCAGGGCGCTGGGCTTTAAAACTCCAACATTCCAGCCTTTAGGAAGCAGTTCATATATCTTATCGTCGGTCTTCAGCGTATAATAAAATTCACCCAACCCAAGGCTGAGCGGATGTGTGTGATCCAGGTTCACTTTGTAAATAGCCCCTGGGATGGCGTCGGCAGTATTGTCTTCGCCTTTTTCTTTATAAGCCCTGGCGAGCACCTCATTTTCTACAGGAACAGGGAACTCTTTCTTTTTGATCTCAAAGGGTTTAATCCCGGTTACACTGGAGATGGCCTCTTCCATAAGGATGACTTTACCACCCCTGTAAATCCAGTTCTCCAGTTTCTCGATGTTTTTACGAAGGTATTCCCCGTCCGGCAGGATCAGCACATTCGTTGTAGCCAGCTCCAGATTACCAAGGTCTTTTTCATTTATAATGTTCAGCGGATATTTCAGTTCCTGCTCAAAGAAGTGCCATATTTCGCCGGCACCGGAAGCAGAGACATCCCCGTCGGCAACCATCGCCACCTTTGGAATACTGAGCAGAGGATAAACCGAGGAACCAAAATCTTTTCCCTTCTGGACAAAGCCACTTGAAATACTGGCGAATGGCTTGTTAAAATCTTTGGATACTGCAGTTACCTTATCAGATATATCTTTATTGATCTTTTCATTCTCAATCCTGTAGATCAGCAGGGAACCTTCAGGATAAACCTTGGTACCAATCGTAAATGCCTGCTCTGCCATCCGCACTTTTATACCATGCCGCTGCAGGGAAATGAGAATTCTGGCATCTTCCAAGCCGTTCCAGGGCAAGATCCATGCATAAGGTTTTTCGGCCACATCAGGCGCATCAGTAAGCTCGTCAAGCGCAGTAAACGCACCGTTTACGGTTTCCCTGGTCGCAAAAGCATTCAGTCCGTAAGCATAGGGCAGTGCCCAGGCCGTGATATCATAGGTATTGGAATCCGTCACTTTTGTTTCAGGCTCGAAGAGTACATTGGCCAATACGGCGGCAGGCTGTTTTAAACTTACCACCATGTCATTTCGCCGGATCCTGAAAGTCTCCGTTTTCCTGGTTTCGAAATTGTACCCGCTCATTGTTTTCTCTCCGCCGAAGGCGTATTCTATATGGTTTTTTGAAAGCAGGCTGGCCAGCTTACGCAGGCGGCTCAGGTTATCGGCTTTAACAACATAGGATTTATAATTGCCCGGGGCATTGGCGGCCGATTGATCAAAGTACTTCCTGAATTCAGAGATCAGCAGCCCAGCATGTCCGGAAACTGTCTCCAGGGTAGCCATACCAGTGGTAAAATGATGACTTATTCGGTCTTTCAATGTCAGGGTATCCCCGCTTGCGATTTGCACAGCCAGTCCTGCACTGATTCCACCCTGCTCATAAGTCATCCCTATAGCTCCGTTATATAAAGGATAGGTATCCCCGTAAGAAGGATACAGAAGATCAAAGCGTTCTTTGGTAAAGTACTGCCAGCCGTTTTCATCAAAATATTTTGCGTTGTTCTTTCCGGCTATAATCTGAAACTCGCGCTGGAATGGGGTTATATCCTGGTGAACAGGTTCAGCGGCGGGCGCGAAATAATAGGGGTCATTATAACTCTGCTCATGAAAGTCGATATGAACTTCCGGCATCCATTCATGATATAATGCCAGACGCTGCTGTGTCTCGATCTGGGTTTGCCATGCCCAGTCGCGGTTAAGGTCAAAATAATAGTGGTTAACCCTACCTCTTGGCCAGGGCTCATTATGCTCTCTGGCTGCAGGATTAGCATTGGGTTTTGCTCCTACTACTGAATTGTAGAAATTGATATACCGTTCCCTGCCATCAGGATTTAAACAGGGGTCTATCAGTACAACCGTGTTTTCCAGCCATTCTTTTGTGCGGCCAAAAGATCCTTCAGCAAGTGTATACAAAGTCTTCATGGCCGTTTCTGAAGAGCTTGCTTCATTACCATGTACATTATAGCTCATCCATAATACTGCGGGCTGTTTGCTGAGGTTAGTCTGTTGCCCGCCTTTGGTCAGGCTGAGATTGGCTGTCCTGATTTCTTCAAGCCGCTCTATATTTGCTGTGGAAGAGATGACAGCGACCATAAGTTCCCTGTTTTCATACGTTTTCCCATAGCTGATCAGCCGGATATTCCTGTTGACCCCGGCCAGGTATTTGAAATAGGCAAGGATCTGGTAATGAGAGGTAAATTTACTGCCCAGCGGATATCCGAGAAAATCATCAGGCGATTTGATTTGTGCGCGGAGGGCTGTGATCCCGATAAGCAAAAAGGTAACAGGCAGTAAAATTCTTTTCATTGTCAGCAGATAATAGTATTTCTACTGCAAAATAGTAAAGAATCTTTTTAGTGTGTGATCCATAGTGTAATTTTACCATTTATAATTACAAGAATCAGCCATGTCCGAAATCGATTTGATCTATCATCATTACTTGTCTTATCCTACTATATCTACAGATACCAGGAATATCACGCCGGGATGCTTATTTTTTGCACTGAAGGGGGAAAATTTTGATGCCAACGTATTTGCGAGGAATGCGCTGAACCTGGGCGCTGCCTTTGTAATTATAGACAATCCTGCTTTCCAGCTGGATGACCGCTGCATTTTAGTGGACGACGTTCTGACCACGTTGCAGGGACTGGCAAGATATCACCGCAGCCAGCTGCGTATCCCTGTCATAGGATTAACCGGCAGCAATGGAAAGACAACCACCAAAGAACTGATTAACGCGGTACTTTCCGAGAAATACCGTTCTTTCGCTACCAAAGGGAATTTAAATAATCATATCGGTGTCCCGCTGTCCATTTTGTCCATCAAATCTGATACGGAGATTGCTGTGATAGAAATGGGTGCCAACCATCAAAAAGAGATCGAGTTTTTATGTGGCATTGCGCAACCTACACACGGACTGATTACTAATATCGGCAGGGCACACCTGGATGGATTTGGCGGATTTGAAGGGGTTAAAAAGGGAAAAGGAGAACTCTTTGCCTACCTGAAAAATGAAAAAGGGACAGCTTTCATCAATCAGGATAATCTGCTGATCAGAGAAATGAGTGTGGCTGCCGGACTGGACCACCTTATTTATTATGGCACTGAAGGGGTAAATTTTATCACGGGTCAGCTGGTCAAGTCTGATCCTGTGATAGCCCTGAACTGGAAAGGCAGAGATGAATATTTTTCAGTACAAACAAACCTCACGGGGGCTTATAATTTCGAAAATATTCTTGCTGCAATTTGTATTGGCGCATTTTTTAACCTGACTGTAGAACAGATCAACGAAGGCCTGGCGGGTTACGCACCAAAAAACAACAGGTCGCAGTTAACGAAAACAGAAAGCAATATGGTGATCTGTGATTTTTACAATGCCAATCCGAGCAGTATGACTGCAGCGCTCAATAATATTTCTTCGCTGGCAGCATCAAATAAGGTAGCCATTATCGGCGATATGTTTGAATTGGGAGCCGAGGCTCCGGAACAACACGAAGAGATTGCCAGCCTTGCCGGAAAATCAGGATTAAATACAGTGATTTTTATTGGAAAACATTTTTATGCGCTGAAAGGCAGCCATGAAGGTGAGTTCTTCAATACCCCGGCAGAAGCTATGGAATGGATGGAAAGCAACCCTGTTAAAGATAGCCTTGTTTTGCTGAAAGGTTCAAGAGGGATGGCGCTTGAGCAATTATTGCCGCTTTTATAAGCAGGGCTGATGGCTAATGCTGCAGGATAATTAACGCGGTACAGTACTGCTTCCTGCTACAATAATCCCTGCATCGCTGATTTCCCTGAGCGGGTTATCGCGCATGTTCTGTTCAATCTCTATGGTATAATTACCGGACTGCGGGAAATGATATTCAGAAAGCAGGGGAAGAACATAAGTATAAAGGTTACCTGAACCTTTCCCAAGCCATTGCCCGTCTGATTCTGCCAGTTTATATTCGTAACGCCGGGTAACCTTTGGCAGTCCGGGTCCGCTCATATGCATTAGTATATACATATTGGAGTATCTGTAATCTGCCGTATGCCTGAGTTTAAATTTTAAGGCAAAGGCCTTTGTGTTATCTTTGATACCTACAACGGCCTTTACTTTATCTACATAGCTCCAGTTGCGCTGGGGCATTTCAACATTCGTGTCAATCAGGTTATTGGTATTGCATCCGGCCATTCCCGAAAGAAGGAAGGTGCATACTACCCACACAAAAAGATTAATTCTCTTCATTTTTTGGTTTATCCGATGGTTTGTTACGTCTGCGGTTATTCCTGCTCCTGTTATTTCTGCTTGCTGATGGTGCTTTCACTTCGCCCCCTTCTTCTGTGTTAACGGCTTCAGGAGCTTTTTTTACTTCCTGTCTCCTGTTATCAGCAGATCTTTGGTTTGGCTGCGCCTGTTTTGGTCCCTGCTGAGGTTGTCTTGGTCCTTGCTGCGGCTGTTTTGGCCCCTGCGGAGCTGGCCTTTGACCAGATTGACCGGACTTCTGACCAGCTTGTGGCTGTCTCTGTCCTGCTGCCTGGGCAGGTTTAGGCGAACGCTCACGCTCAGGCCTGTTTGCTCCTGCAGGTTTGTTCCTGTTGTTATTATTGCGGTTATTTTTATTTCTTTTATCGTCCAGACGCGTTAAGCTGTCCTGGCCAACAACATTTTCATAATCATGAACTTTTTCAACGATCACAGTAGTAGCAAGCTCTACGGCTTCATCTTTTAAGTTACTTGGTTTCTGACCCTTTTTATTCATGGCCATGATCTCTTTCACACGGTCCACTTTCAATGGAATCCAGTCTTCCTGGTTAGGATAGCTGAACCACATCAGTTTCTTGAAGATATCTGTTTTCTGGTGACGGGCAGTTCCCACTTCAGTCTGAAGGTTCTCTACACGGTCAGGAATATCTTTAAGGGCATCCAGATAGGTATCGAGCTCATAATTGAGACAGCATTTTAACTTACCGCACTGGCCTGCAAGTTTCAGTGTATTCAGCGAAAGGTTCTGATACCTTGCAGCAGCCGTAGATACAGTTTTGAAATTCGTTAACCAGGTAGAGCAGCACAATTCGCGTCCGCAAGAACCGATCCCGCCCAGCCTGCCGGCTTCCTGGCGCATTCCGATCTGGCGCATTTCGATCCTGATACGGAAGGTCTCTGCCATTTTTTTGATCAGCTCCCTGAAATCTACTCTGCCTTCGGCAGTATAAAAGAAGGTTGCCTTGGTTTTATCCCCCTGGTAATCCACATCACTGATCTTCATGGACAGACGCAGGTCGAGTGCCAGCGTACGGGCCTTGTGCATAGTTTCCCATTCCAGGTCCTTTGCCAGTTTCCATTTGTCTACATCAGCTTCTGTAGCTTTGCGGTACACCTTACGGGTAACCTGATCAATAGGTGTTTTGCGGCGTTTCATCTGCATACGCACCAGTTCTCCTGTTAAAGAGACGTGGCCTATATCATATCCGCCGGTAGAACCTTCTACCGCGATCAGTTCTCCGATCTCCAGGTAAATATTATCTGTATTCAGATAGAATTCTTTCCTTGCACCTTTGAATTTAACTTCTATAACCTGAAAAGGTTTATAATTTGAGGGCATGTCCAAATTAGACAGCCAATCGTAAACTTCCATCTTCTGGCAGCCTCCAGTAGCGCATGAACCGTTACTTTTGCAGCCTGAGGGGGCGCAACCGCCACCGGTAGAACAACTTCCACATCCCATAACTAATTGTATATATATTGAGTCCCTTTCGGGAGCGTTTTAAACTTAATAATTTTTACCAATTGTAAAGATACATCTAAAAATAGGATTTTAGGGTTTGCATTCCGTTCAATATGGTAATGTGCTTGTTCTAACTCCGAAATTATAGCCGATGCCATGTTAAGGTTAAGCACATGTTTGCATAGCTTATGTGCCGTGTCTAATGTCCTTAAAGGCAGTTTTACCAGACTGTCTGCCCCGCTCAGGATGAGGCTGCACTCTCTCAGAAAGCTGATTCCGTACTTCAAAAAATTCTTTTGATTTTCCCTGCCCCAGCCTGCTGCCTGATCTGTAAAAGCGATCAGGTCGAGGCCCCTGTTGCCATATCCCAGTCTCAGCCACTCGGCGAAGATCTCTGCATTGTCGTTATGCGCATGGGCGGCCAGCGACTTGGCCTCAATCAAATTACCATCGGCCAGAAAGCTATAGGTTGCAGCCTGCTCATCAGATAAATTATGCTTCGACATCAGGTAGTGCTCGATGGTTTCGCCCGGCAGTTTCGGGATTTTTACAATCTGTGTTCTGGATAGAAGTGTAGACAGTATATGCTCCTGGTTGTTAGCCACCAGCAGGAACAATGTATTTGCAGGTGGTTCCTCAATGATCTTCAGCAGGGAGTTTCCTTCTTTTTCAAGGTATTCCGGCAGCCACATGATCAGCACCTTGGTTTCTGCCTCAAAAGCTTTGTAACTTAGTTTTTTTATAATATCGTGACACTCGGCGATATTGATGTTTGCCTGTTTATTGTCGGCACTCAGCTGTCCTCTCCAGATATCCAGATCTACATAAGGATCCGAAAGCAGCATCGAACGCCACTCTTCGAGTACATCGACTGCAATCTTGACATCCTTGGAAGCAAAGAAAGGATAAGAAAAATGTAAGTCGGGATGGATATACCTTTCGTACTTACGGCAGGAAGAACATACTCCGCAACTGTCTGTTGCTGTACGGTCAAGACAGTTGATATACTGTGCATAGGCGATGGCCAGAGGTAATGCCCCGGTACCTTCAGCAGAGAGAAACAACTGGGCGTGACTTACCCTGTTTTCGGTAACGGTTTGCACCAGCTGCCGCTTGATTTCCTCCTGTCCTACGATGTCTTTAAACTGCATTTGGTGCAAAATAGTAAATTTATAACAATCTTTGCAGCTATGTCACGTATTATCGCATTTGATTATGGCACCAAACGTATCGGTATTGCCGTTACCGATCCCCTGCAGATTATTGCTACCGGACTGGATACCGTACACCCAAAAGATATTATTGATTATATCAAAAAATACCTGCTTACAGAGCCGGTAGAGGCCTTTGTAATCGGAAACCCAAAACAGATGGATGGCTCTCCTTCCGAATCTGCACAGCATGTAAAAGGCTTTTCTACCCTGCTTAGAAAGAGCTTCCCAGAGGTTCCTCAGCACTGGGTGGATGAAAGGTTTACCTCGAAACTGGCGCATGAGGCGATTATGCAAAGTGGCTTAAAAAAGCAGGACAGAAAAAATAAGGAAAGGGTAGATACGATCGCCGCGACAATCATTTTACAATATTTCATGGAGGAACACCGTTTATAAAAGATTAATGAGCCTGATCAAAGAAGATTTACAAGATTTACTGCTGAAATTCTGCGAACCCGAAAACGTGCTGCTGCAGCGGATCGACAGGGAAACTCATCTCAGGGTTTTAATGCCAAGAATGCTCTCCGGACACTACCAGGGCAGGGTTCTGAGCATGCTCAGCAAACTGATTACTCCAAAACGCGTTCTGGAGATCGGTACCTTTACAGGATATGCCACACTTTGCCTTGCCGAAGGATTAGCCACAGACGGCATACTCTACACACTGGACATTAACATAGAACTGGAAGACAGGGTACGCGGATATTTTGCCGAATCGCCCTATGATGCACAGATAAAATATATACTGGGTGATGCTACCCGGACAGTAAATGATCTGGATGAGGTTTTCGACCTTGTCTTTATTGATGCTGATAAAAAAAATAATGGTACCTATTACGACCTTATCTTTGACCGGGTAAGGCCGGGGGGACTCATTATAGTAGATAATGTTTTGTGGAGCGGGAAAATCCTGACCAACCAGCAAGACAAGGACACCAGAAATATTAGTACATTTAATGATAAGGTTGCAGCAGATGACCGGGTAGAGAAACTTATCCTGCCCGTGAGAGATGGCTTGTTTATCATCAGAAAAAAGTAGCACATGAATTTAAAAAACTTATTCCTTACCTTCCTGACTATCACTTTACTGGGCTCAGCAGCTCATAGTCAGACGATCCAGGACTATGTAGAAGAACATACAGACCATGCACAGGAGCTCATGCGGGAGTATGACGTTCCCGCCAGCGTGATCTTAGCCGTAGCCATTCACGAATCGGCCGCCGGAAAAAGTAAAGTTGCCCGCCACCTGAACAACCATTTTGGCATAAAGGGATCAAACAACAACACAGAGATCAGCTCTTCTTACCGTGATTATGAATCTGCCGACGAATCTTATGATAACTTTGTAGAAGTACTTCAGAACAAGTCCTCTTTCAATAAACTTTTCGATAAGTGCGACCAGTATGATTACGCAGCATGGGCAAAGGGCATTCAGCGCGGGGGTTATGCAGCCAGCAGGACCTGGGCAAAACAAGTTATCGCCATTATCGATAAGTACGAACTTTACCAGTATGATGACCGGCCGTCTGATTACACAGAACCGGTGAAGATAGTTCCCGTTGTAAAGAAGGCACATTATCGGGCTCATTCCCGCAAGCGCCGCCATAACGCTTCAAGAATCTACACTGTCAGAAAAGGAGATAACCTGAACAGGCTTGCTGAATCGCATGGCACATCTGCCAAAGCACTGATGCGCAAAAACGGGTTAAAAAGATCAGCACTGCAACCAGGCCAGAAAATCAGATTTTAATGAAGAAGCTATCATTATCGCTCGCTATAGGAATCATTTTCCTTGTTTCCTGCAAATCAAGACAGTATCACAGGAATAACAAGAAAATCGAGAGTGCTGCCAACAAGGCAAATCCTAATTTTACTGATTTCACAACCCTCAGCTATATTGATGTTTTTAAAGGTGTGGCTATAGAAGAAATGAATACTTATGGTATTCCTGCGAGTATCACACTGGCGCAGGGAATTATCGAATCGGGCAGCGGAAACAGCAGCCTGGCCAAATATGCCAATAACCACTTTGGCATCAAATGTACTTCTGAATGGAAGGGAAAGGCCTACTATAAGGATGATGATAAGAGCAATGATTGTTTCAGGGTCTACAAAGATGCCCGTGATTCTTATAAGGACCACTCAGAGTTCTTAAAGAGAAAACGTTACAGCGCATTATTTGAGCTGGATAAGAATGACTATGTGAACTGGGCAAAAGGACTGAAACAGGCTGGTTACGCCACCAATCCCAGATATCCGGATATGCTGATCAATACCATAGAAAAATACCAGCTGCACCAGTACGACCAGCCTGAATCCGAGCCGGATAAGATCAAACGTGAAGACAGGGTATTTACAGAAATCAATGCCAATATTCCTAAGGAAACCAAGAAATTTGCCCCGGTAGAAACGCCGCCATCAAAACAGGTGATCAATACGACAGACCCCAATTATACAGTGCAAAAGGGCGATACCTTGTATAATATTGCCAAAAGGTACAATATGACGGTAGATGAGCTGAAGTCGCTCAACAACATGCATGACGAGGGAATTAAGATTGGCCAGAAACTTGTAGTAGTTAAATAATGTTAATATCATCGCTTTAGCTGCGCCTATTTGTAATTTTGCCGGTCAATGAAACTGTTTATCCTGCTATTCTTCCTGTCTGCCTTTGCCTTTATAAGCTCGGCCCAAACAAAACCTGTACAGGGATTTGTTGTAGACAGAGTATCCAAGCAGCGCCTGGCGAAAGTATATATTTACAATTCGCACAATGACGAAGGGTTATACAATAACAACAAAGGTGAGTTTTCTACCCAGGCTTCGGTTGGGGATACCCTTTTTGCCGCTCTTGAAGGTTATGGGGTAGATACGCTGGTTTACAAAGGGAACAATGCCATTTACTTTCAGCTCAGGCCTCTGGCCATCCAGCTGAGGGAAGTTGCTATTTTAGGCCGCACGCTTAATCCCAATCCCAAAGACCATTATGATCAGACACTGAAGGATTATAAATATGCGACCGACCGCGGCAGTTCAAAGGATCTCCTGAATTTAAATTCAAGGGGAGTTGGGCTGGGCATTGATGCGATCTATAACCTGCTGAGCAGAAAGGGCCGTAATGCAAGGCATCTCCAGGCCATTCTTGAAAGGGATTACAAGGAAGAGGTGATCGATTACAGGTATAATGCTAAATTCGTTGGGCGCGCGCTGAGGATCAAAGGTTTTGAACTTGAAGACTATATGCAGCAGTACCGCCCAAGTTATGATTTTGTACTTATGGCTTCGGATTATGCCTTTATCGTCTTCCTCAGAAACAATTATGCCTCTTATAAACGGAATCCGAGGGCGTTGAGGCTCCAGCCGCTGCCGCAGATAAAAATTGATCATTTATGAAATACTGGGCCGTAACCTGTAGATTTCTTCCGGCAAGTGCCATGGCTCTTTTTCCTTTTATGCTGTTCAGGGATCCCGGTCAAAAAAGCCAGCCTCTGCTGATCAACCATGAAAAAATCCATTTTATACAGCAACTGGAACTACTGATCGTTCCATTTTATGTCTTGTACCTGGCTTTCTATCTGGTTAACCTGATCAGGTTCAGAGACCATTCAAAAGCCTATTTTAATATTTGTTTTGAAAAGGAAGCATACGCAAATGACAAAAATTTAAATTATTTACAAAACAGAGTTTTATATTCGTGGCTAAGGTATTTTTAAGGTGCTATTTAAGCAGGTAATCCATTTAGCATTAATATTTTTATATCAATTAAAGGTCCGGTAAGAACATTTTTTCTTTTCTTTGTAACAATGAGAGGTTTATATGCTAGTTTATTTTTATTATTCGCCGTATCAGCACACGCTGTTGCCCAGGAAGTAGATTCGATTCCTTTTAACATCCGGGACATGGATCTTAAACTTAAAAAAAGCCCTCTGCCTTCATTGAGAGGAAATATTATCTTTAAACCTGTCGAAATTAATCCTGTGGTGATCAGTTCAAAAGTGAATTACTGGAGAACAACAACCTCTATCGGGCTGAATATCAACCAGGCCTCATTCAGTAACAACTGGACAGGAGGTGGTGTAAACTCTTTGGCCGTTGGTGGTCTGGTAAACTATAAAGCAGAATACGTAAAGGAGGATTACAGCTATATCAGTGAGCTGAATCTGCAATATGGGAAAATAAAGAACAAAGACCAGTTGCAAAAGAAAAGTCAGGACAGGATTTTCTGGGATAACAAGGTTGCCCTGCAACTGTCAAGAACCTGGTACTTCTACGGGGCCTTAACATTTGAATCGCAGTTTGACAATGGCTTCTCCTATGATACCGATCCGCTGGGAAATGAAAGGGCAACATTAATTTCCAAGTTTATGTCTCCTGGTTATCTGACAGAATCTGTCGGTCTGGAGTATAAACCCGTAAAGTATTTTTCAACCAGGATCGGTTTGGGAACTGCCAAACAGACTTTCGTGCTGGACAACGATGAACTTGTTGCGGCGGCCCTCCGCAGGGATTCTACAGTTCTCACCGATAACTATGGTGTACCGGCAGGCGATACCTTCAAGAATGAGGCGGCATTCCAGCTGACAGCCAATCTGGATAAAGACATCATGTCCAATGTAAACCTGAAACTGAGATACAACCTTTTCATGCCTTACAATGAGATCAACTATACTTCTCACCGTCTGGATGTAACAGTTACAGCAAAAGTTAACCGCCTGATCAATGTGTCGGTAACAGGAGTTGGCTTATACGATAAAAACGTCACCTCAAAAATACAGGGCAGTCAGGTTTTAGCGATGGGCTTTGCCTTTGTGTTCCCCCGCTAAACTATTGGATACATCAGATTTAATGTTTGATTGTTATTAAAAATGTTTGCAACTTTGTATACTACTACCATTACAGATTAAGTAATTGACTATCAATTAATAAAACATGTTTGA
>NZ_JBEVDX010000006.1:0-6509 GCF_040513095.1 Pedobacter sp.
GGATTTTCTGTTTGGTCTTGCGCGAAAAATCAGCATAGACGAAAGTACCGGAACGCAGTAATGCCTTTTCATTGTTAGCCGCCAATATTTCCACTTTGTAATTATGAGTCTCATCGGCCTGCGGACTGATAAATGTTATCTTGCCATTGAAAACCTGACCCGGATAGACATCAGTAGTAATCTTAACCTGTTGACCCCGTGTTGCCTGATATACTTCAGTCTCTGTCAGGTTCAGCTGAACCTTTACTTGGGATAAGTTTACGATTGTGGCAATCTCAGCACCGGCATTAGCAAACACGCCCTGCTCAAGGGTTTTCTTAGCGATAGTTCCGCTGGTAGGTGCTTTTACCAGAGCATCAGATATCTGTTTTTTAACCTGGCTTACCTGATTGGCAGCATCCAGGTAATTTTGTCGTATTTCATTTACCTTTTCCTGTGTTGCTGCCTGGCCCTGCAACAACTCAGTGTAATTTTCCAAATCACGTTTCAGTTTTGCTGAATTGGTTTGTGCCTTTTGCAGGTCCAGTTCCATTAGCCTTGTGTCCATCACTGCCAGCACTTGTCCTTCACTAACATGGTCACCAAGTTCAAACCTGAGTTGTTTTATAGTACCACCAACCGTTGTGAGCACACTTGCCTCTTTGAACGGGGCAAGGCTACCGGTCTTTACCAGACTGATTTCCTGCAGTTCTTCTTTTACAGCAGAAACTTTAACCGGGATGTTCAGAACTGAGTCCTGTGCGGGTGCTTCTTTTTTATTCAGTGTGCTTTTATTGGAGGCTAGCCTGAAGACGATGAGCAGAACGACTACTATGGCAATAATTCCGATGATATGTTTACGTTTCATATTTAGAGTGAGGTATAAAATGTTTTGAGGCTTCCGGCAGCTTTTTCCAGATCGAGTTTGGCCTGGTAAAAACTAAAGAGTGAATTGAGATAGTTATTTTGTGATTCTTTGATTGAGTTCTGTGCAGTGAGCCATTCCGTAAGATCGGTTACCCCTTTTTTATATTGCAAGTCTGTAGTCCTGAATACAGATTCTGCAAGCTGGATGTTCCTGGTATCACTTTCAAGGTTACTATGGGCATTGTTCATCTTGGTTCTTGCATTTTCATATTCAAGTTCATACTTGCCCTCGTCCAGTTTTAAGTTCTCCGCAGCATTTAGGCTCTTGTATTTAGCCTGACTGTACTGGGCATTCCGTTTGAAGAAATCAAAGAGCGGAATATTGAGTTTGATACCCACAACAGAAAAAGGGCTCAGGTCTTTGAAGGCGGGCCCCAGCGTATTGCCAAAACCTACAGCACCATAACGCGCATAAGCGGTTAATTTAGGAAGAGCCCCAGCCCTGATCCTTTTTTCATCTATACCCAAAAGTTTAGCGTTGATTTGAGATAGCTGATAATCCGCGCGGTTAGCTACGGAAAAGGTTTCACTGTTATTGCTAACAGCAACTTTCACCTGGACATCCTGCTGAGATAAGCTGTCCACCGGCAGTGCTTCTCTCATTGGATAACCCATTTCATATTTCAACTGGTTCTGTGACAGCGTAAGGTTACTTTCGGCAATGCGGATTTGCGATACAGCATTATTGTAATCTACCGTCACTTTATCCAGGTCTTTTTGTAAAGTCACCCCTTTTTCTACCTGCAGTTTGAAGATCTCCACCTGCCTGCTGTAGGTTCCAAGGTTTTCTTTCAGCAACCTGAGTTGTTCACGGTACACAAAGATCTGGTAATAGGCATTGCCCACGTTATAGATGATTGTTTCCTCGCTTTTGCGGACATTCACATCGGCCTGCTGCTTATTGTATTTATTTGCCTTGAGACCGGTTAAGAGCGACTGGTCAAAAATGGTTTGGTCTACCTGAGCCTGGCCGGTGCTGTTGTATTTCTGACTAAAGGCTACCCTGATTGGATCCGGCCCGAATACACCTCCCGGAATGACAGATTCCTGCACTTTAAGATTATTGTCCAGTCCGGCGGTCAGACTAACTTTAGGAAGGTAATCAGCGAGAGCTTCCTTTGCCTGTGCATCTGCTGCTCTTTTCTCGTTCTCATAGACTGCACCGTTACGGTTGTTCTTAAGGCCGTATGCTATGCAGGCTTTCAGGTTCCATCTCTCCTGGGAAAACAACTGGAAGGGAAGAAAAATGATAAAAGCCAATACTATTTTTTTGTTCATTATCCTGCTTCAATTTACCGCAGGTCTGTGCGCGACGCTGGCGGAATAATCATTTAATTAATTATCCCAAAACTAGTATCGCGCGGGTATCAGCTATAAAGTTTGATTATGAAACGGACAAAATGAAGAATGAAATGGACAAAAGTCATGTGTTAGAGGATGGCTATTGTTCTATCCATTTCAGAAAGGGCTGCACCCTGATTTTACTGACAATGATCTTTTCCGGAAGTTCAGTTTTGGTACTGATAAATAGCTTGCGGTTGAAATAATGTTCTATGTTTACTATGAAATCACGGTTTACAATACATTTCCTGTTCACCCTGAAAAACTGCTGTGGGTTAAACATTGATTCAAGCTGTTCGATAGTATATTGTACGGGATAATTCGTGGCAGCTGAAGTAACTATGTTTACAACTCCGTTGAGCACGTACACTACCTGGATATCCATTACCCTTATCGGGATAATCTTTTCCCTGTAATGCACCAGGATATTCTGTTTGTAGCTGGTGTCCATTTGCTGGATAACCCTGTTCCGGTTGCTTACCTGCTGGGCACTGCTGATCAGATGTTCTTTATAGCGCAGGTATTTTTCTACGCTGTTTTGGAGCATATCCTCCTCAATAGGTTTCAGCAGGTAATCTATGCTGTTGGACTCGAATGCCCTTATAGCATATTCGTCAAATGCAGTACAGAAAATCACAGAGGCTTCGGTCTGCACTTCCTTGAAGATCTCGAAACTCAGACCATCACTGAGCTGGATATCGGAGAAAATGAGTTCCGGCGTTACATTGTCTTTTAACCACTCCGTTGCAGAGGCTACAGAATGTAAAACAGCTTCAACGATAATCTCATTATCGAGAGCTTCCAGCATTTTCTTCAACTGCTGTGCCGTCCTTAATTCATCTTCTATAATGATAACCCTCATTTGTACCCAGTCATTTTTGCAATGCGCTCATTTGGCAGCAATGGCAAGGTAACACAAAATTTGCCGCCTTCATCAGAAACATTGATCGTTGTATTGCCCAGTAACCTGTACCGTTCACTAATATTTTTTAAACCCGTTCCCGAACCGGTACTGCCGCCGATGACCTTTTTTGGACGATGATCATTTTCTACTATCAATGCCGGAGAATTGTCTGTTTTGATAATGATATGCAGGGGCTGCTGCAGGGTAAACATATTGTGGTTAATTGCATTTTCCACGAGTAACTGCAGGGAAAGCGGTGGAATCATCAGCTTGAGGTTTTCTTCTGATATATCTATAGTCACTTCAAGCGCCTTATCAAACCGCTGATTCATGATATAAAGATAGGATTTGATAAAAAGAAGTTCATCCTTCAGCGGAGTAAGGTAATGTTCGTTGAAATTGAGCACGTAACGGTAAACGGCTGCAAGCTGGACAATATAATTTTTGGTATGCTGATCAGGGGCAATTGCATTGAGCGTACTCAGGGAGTTAAAAAGAAAATGCGGACTGATCTGTTGCTGCAGAGACAAAAGCTGTGCCCTCAGATGGGCCTGTTCAAGGATCTCATTTTCGAGTTTTGAGGTCTGCAGGGCTGAATTCGTATGGATGCTGTAAAAAGCACTATAACAAATGACACTTAAAATAAAGCCCCCGAAAAATGAGTGCAGGAGGTTACTGAAATTTAATGCCGGCACAATCGGATCAATAAAATGGTTTCGCGGCAGAATCCGGTAAAACAACGTTCCAAGGAATACCATGATAACAATAGCGATCAGATTGCTTAAAATCAGCTTGCCCCAACTGCTTAAATAAGATATTTTATTCAGGAGGAAATAAGCATGGATCATCCAGCATACAATCATATAAAAAGAGAGGCGCAGCACATAATCACAATATTCCCATAATTGCACTTCGACCCGAAAACTGCCCTGGCGAAGAAATAAAGTGCTGATTGCAAATACTCCTGCCACAATTAAGCACCATTTGATCTGATAGGCTTTGTACATGTACAAATGTATCTAAATTATCAGTTCCTGATCTGCTTCATTTTTGAGATGAACATAATCGGCAATGAAATGGACAATACCGGGCGCGAATGGATTCACCTGTAAGCTGGCAGGCCTCCAAATTTTGCTATTGCGTCAAATAGAATATCGTTGAATATTTGGCTACAGTACCATTATCTTTTTCGGCTTCCTTCTGATCAATTAATACTTTTTCAATGGTATAAGTATTTGGTTTTGCCTGGAGCGTAAGTTCATATGTTTTGTCACCCAGTTTCAGGTAAAGGACGCTGCCTGCTGAGTTTGGCACATAAGAAGAGTCAAGCAAACTTAACTCACTGAATTTGAATTTCTCATCACCATAGGAAAAAGGTGGCCTGATGGCAAAAAGAATAGGAACAGTTTTGCCCCCACTGTCTTTTCTGTAGAGTTCTATCTTATCTCTTGTGTATGCTCCGGCAACCTTATCGTCTAGTAAGTCATCACCTGCCACATTTTTAACTACCAGATTTAATTGCAGCCCCACCTGCACCGGCGAACAACCACATGCACCACCACCATCCAGATTCATTTTTTTACATCCGGCATTGACAATAAAAAGTATTGCGCAAACAAGTATAAATTTTTTCATAGCAGTATTTGAATACGTGAACAGACGAATTGAGTGTAACGTTAATAATGAAGGCCCTGGGTGCAGAGATCAATAGGTAATTAACTTCTAAAACGCTAACAAACTTCAGAATGCTACAGGGATACAAAAAAATTTTACCGGCAGATCATTTTGTTATTCGGAAAATAATTTTTTTGTTGAATTTAGCTAAACGACTGCCTGAATTCAAGAGGGGAAACCTTCACTTTGGTCTTGAAAAGCCTGTTGAACGACTGCGGATGTTCAAACCCCAGACTGTAAGCAATTTCTGCAATGCTGAGATTACTTGTGCTGAGAATATCTTTTGCCTTCTCGATCAGTTTATTGTGGATGTGCTGCTGCGTAGTCTGCCCTGTTAAGGAGCGCAGCATGTCATTGAGATAACGTGGTGAGACTTTCAGGTGGTCTGCAATTTCCTGTACAGCCGGTAAGCCCTCAATTAGTGTTTTATCTGGCTCAAAAATCTCGCTGAGATACGCTTCCATTTCTGCGATCAGGTCATTGTGTACGATTTTCCTGGTGATGAACTGACGGCTGTAAAAACGGTTGCTGTAGTTGAGCAATACCTCGATCTGTGAGATCAGGACATCCTGGCTAAAATGATCAATATTGGTATCCAGCTCCATGGCAATGTTATCAAATACCGAAAAAATGATCTTCTTTTCCTTATCAGATAAATACAAAGCTTCGGCAACGGAATAAGAGAAAAAGCCATATCTGGCGATTTGTTTTCCCAACGGATAGTTCCTTATAAAATCAGGATGAAATAGCAATGTGTGTCCGCTATAATCCTTTTCTTCAGTAGCAGCAGCGATCAGCTGGTTGGGTGCGGTAAATGAGAGGCCGCCCTCCTCAAAATCGTAATGCCCCTGCCCGTACCTGATCTGGCCGGCAAAATGTTCCTTGAACGAGATCTTGTAAAAGTTGAGCAGGTAGCCTAAGCCCAGTTGCGAAGTATCAACTGTAATATCTTTATAATCGACAAGGGCTACCAAAGGGTGCATCGGTTTTGGCAATCCAAGTGTTTTGAGCAACTCTGATATACTTTTGAAGATCACCGGCTGAAGATTTCCCATTTTATGATTTGATATGAATACCTGGAAAGCGAAGCGGGCTTCCGGCTAAAGTTAACAATTATTACAGTACCGGAATGCAGCAGAACCAGTCCTTGGGTTCAGCTGCATTCCGGTACAAATGTAATTTCAAATTATCAGCCACAGGTAGCGGATTTGGTAAAGTTTGTAACCAAAAAAACGATGTTTCGCAAAGTCATTTCCCGAAAACCTCCCCCTCTGTTTTAGATTGCTTATAACGCTCGGCATCCAAAGCCAGTGCTTCAACTTTATCCTGACATAGCGCTTCTGTCATTTTAAGGAACGCCCCAACCTGCGTATATAACATTTCAGCATCCAATTGCTCTGCAATGAAGTCATCTTTATAACGTGCGGCGGAATAGCTTTTTACCATCAGATCAAACAGTCTCCTGCCCTCTTCACTTTGCTTAAGAAAAAATTTAGATAGCTCTGGTGAAAAACTATCACACATATTTAGTAAACGGTAAAGGTTGTGAATATCTGAATTATAGGCAAGATATACCCGGATCAGGCTGATACAGCATTGTTCTACAACCTGATGCAGCATGTATATACACAGCTGATAGTTTGCACTACGTAAACACTCCGCAGCGCTTTCTAAAAACCCAGTG
>NZ_JBEVDX010000007.1:0-90603 GCF_040513095.1 Pedobacter sp.
TAGTAATGACACATGTTGATGTTACACAACATGCTCATTTTTAATGATTACTGTAAAGGTAGAGCCCTTATCGACTTCGCTTTCTACAGAAATTGAACCGCCTAATGAGGTGATCTGGGTTTTGGTAATGAACAGGCCGACGCCACTGCCATTAACATGACTGTGAAAACGCTCATTTAAACCAAAAATGCGGTCTTTGTGCTTTAAAAGGTCTATTCCCATGCCATTGTCACTGAATGTAAGGACAATATTACCATTCTCATCCAGTTTTGTAGCAATTTCAATCCGTAATGGACGGTTTTCTGAACAGTATTTCACCGAATTGGACATTAAATTCATCAGTACACTCTCCAGATAACTCTTGTTGAAAGGGATCATTTCACACTCAAAACTGGTGTGTATATAAATGCCCATTGTGTGTATCTGTTTGGTGAACGAATTGCATACTTTCTTAAATATCCGGGACACACTTACTTTTTCTATCTTGATTTCTTTATTCTGTTTCAGACTTAGCATCTGTGTCAGATCATAAATAGTTTCGTTTAATTTATCTGCTGAATCCCTGAACATGTCTACAATCTTTTTATTGTACTCGTCCAGCAGATCGTAATTTAAAATATCGATTAAGCCAATGAGGTTGGAAAGGGGCGCCCTGAGATTATGGGAGGTGATATAGGCAAACTGACTGAGATCCTGATTCCTTGAAGTGAGATCCTCAATGAGCTGATCGCGTTCTTCTTCAGTTTTATTGCGGGCAATATATTCCCGAAAATTAGCCGCTAGTGCACTAATGTCCGAGTTCTTTATCATATTATTATTCAGTTGGTTCGACATAAAATTTATCCTTGGTAGTGATGTACCACATAACAGACAAACACCTTGCCATCTTGTCGGAGCAAACGTGCCGAAAGATATCCACATCCTGTGAGTATTCCTGTAGCGTTTACTACTCCCCGGGATCAAGTAAACGGAGGGCAAGCTCGGCTTGCCGGGCCGAAGCCGCGGCAATACTCAGGATATATTCATCCCGGGATCCGTCGCCAATAAATTCTGTGTTGGTATTGCCAGCGAGATCTGTCACGCTGTTGAGCGGGTTGTAAGGAGTAACTTTGATATCGTTTTCAGAAAAGCCATTTTCGATAAGCATTACAAATGCATTTTCTGCTTCGTTCTCTTCCTGATAAATACGGGTGATCACCTGAAAGGGAATATGCTCCTCATAGCTGCCGGTAGCCCTTCTGGCGTAGAGATTGGATTCATCAAAATCCTTATGGCCGTAAAGCTCAGAATCGGCGGATACCACAGCATGTCCTTTGATATAATCCGGAAGTACGATCAGCTGCTGCGCAGTAATGTTGGGCAGGATTACCTGGTCGTGTGCGGCATCCAGTTCCGCTACTCCAATGGGGATCAGCACTTCTCTTTCTGCCATGTTCCAGATATTACCTTCGAGATTAAGCACCAGGTACCGTACTTTCTGCTCTGTTTCGTCAAAAAGAAGATCGGTGACGGTCCCCAGGTCCTGGCTGTCTGAATTGAGCACTTTCCAGTGGATAATATCGGGTTGACCATCTTTGATCTCAAAATCACTTGTGCTCAGTTCCTTCAGCTGTCTGATTTCGTGCTCATTTTCTTTGCGTTCCATATTGTTTAATAAATGATTTTGTCGCTAAGAAAATAGAATAAAGCGAGTCCTAATGCTGCGATTGCAATGAGCCAGCTAAACCAGCCTTTATATTTTTTGGGTTGAACTTCTAATTGTGCCATGGTTTCTGTAGGTTGATGTATCTGTTTAACAGACGGCAGGCTATTTATGTTTGAGTATCAAGTAATTCTACTGCCTCTTTGTTTCCCTGCTGTATAGCCAGGTCTAATGCAGTAAGCCCCCTGAATTCCCTGATATCAGGATCAGCGCCATAATCAAGCATCAGTTTTACAAGTTCATTTCTCCCGAACATTGTAGCAAACATCAGCGCTGTGCCGCCGTTTCCATGCTGAAGATTGAGATTTGCACCGCTCTCTATTAAAAGTTTTGCGATATCAGCATACCCTTTAAAACATACGCCCATCAATGCAGTATTACCGCCAATATCTGCGGCATCCACATTGGCACCTGCTTCGATCAGTAGCTTTGCGGCCTCCAGACGATTATTGTAACAGGCAATGATCAGTGGGGTGTATCCTTTTTCGTCATGTATGTTTACGTTTACTGCATCATCAAGAAGGGATTGGATGTAAGCCATATCGCCTGATCTGGCAGCGTTAATTAGTGTAGGTTGAAGTTCCATAGAAAATTTAATCTTTTATAACCATGTATTACTATTTATAATCCCATGGAGGGAGTATTGTAGAATAAAAACCTCCTGTATGGATTACAGGAGGTTTAGTACTATTTATGCAGGTACGTCTGGCTTTTTCTCTCTTTCCCAGAAACGGTGCTGGGCAACTGCAGCAATGAAATCAGCAGGTTTGCCATTGAGGATTACTCCCGGAGGCGTTGCCCCTTTTGGCCCGAATGGGATCTGGGTCATTTTAATAAAATCTTCAGCATCACTGGCTGCACCAATAGCTTTACAATGTTTGAAAGCTTCGGTAACGAAATGGAGCGCATCCGCTTCGGCAGCTATAGATTTTACGCTGGCTGCTCCTCCCGGAATATATACCGCATCGAATAATACTGATGCTGATGTCAGGAAAGTAAAGTCGACTTTAACGGCAAGGCCTTTGTCATCCTTGATATGCCCATTGTGCGTAGCCACGATTTTAGCCATTGCACCGCCAGCCTGTAAAGCTTTTTGCAGGGCATTCAGTTCTGTGCTATTTACGCCATCTGTAGCCAGAATAGCGATCATCCTGCTTTTGATAGAATCCTTGGGTGTATTGGCCATACTTAAAGCAGCGGATGCTTCTGTAGAAGATTTCACGATTCTGGATTCATATTTTGCAGGATCGGCATCTGCAGGTACACCATGGTTGATTGGCAACTCCGGTCCTTCAGGAACTTCAAGACCTAATCCATCGGCTACTCTTTTTGCAAGCGTGCCATCTACCAGGGTAAGAATACCGACCATCCTTTTACGGATATCCTCCCGGTCTACTTTACCCAGTTCAAAACGCAGGGCATCTACAATGTGGTTCTTTTCGTGTTCTGCCTGACTGTTATAAAACATCGTGGCCTGGCTGAAGTGGTCAAAGAAGCTCTCGCTGCGGTCCCTGATCTTCCGGGCATCAATCCTTTCTTCGTAAGTATTGAATCCGCCTTCGGCAACAGTTGCCTGTTTTGGATAGTTCGCAGAGATGCTGTTTGGCTCATAACTGGTGCGGCTGGTATTTATAGTCTGGCGCATGTGGCCATCGCGCTGGTTATTGTGTACTGGCGAAACCGGTCTGTTGATAGGGATTTCATGGAAGTTTGGTCCTCCCAGACGCAATAACTGTGTATCTGTATAAGAGAACAGTCGTCCCTGAAGCAGCGGGTCATTGGTAAAATCAATCCCCGGAACAACGTGGCCAATATGAAAAGCTACCTGTTCTGTTTCTGCGAAGAAATTGTCAGGGTTTCTGTTCAGTGTCATCTTACCGATTTTCTGTACCGGTACCAGTTCTTCAGGGATTAGTTTAGTTGGGTCCAGGATATCAAAGTCGAACTTATGTTCATCTTCTTCGGATATAATCTGTACGCCGAACTCCCATTCAGGAAGGGCACCTGCATCGATAGCATCCCAAAGGTCTCTTCTGTGGAAGTCGGGATCATTACCAGAAATCTTTTTAGCTTCGTCCCAGGCTACGGAGTGAACGCCCAGCAAAGGTTTCCAGTGGAATTTAACAAAGCTTGATTTTCCTTCGGCAGTAATCAGGCGGAAGGTATGTACTCCAAAACCTTCCATCATGCGGTAACTGCGGGGCAGTGCCCTGTCTGACATTAACCACATAATCATATGTGTAGATTCTGGCATAAGTGAAATGAAATCCCAGAAAGTATCATGTGCTGATGCTGCCTGAGGAATTTCATTGTGCGGTTCTGGTTTTACAGCATGGACCAGGTCTGGAAACTTGATCGCATCCTGTATGAAGAATACTGGCATATTGTTACCAACAAGGTCGAAATTACCTTCCTGGGTATAGAATTTAACAGCAAATCCGCGTACGTCGCGCGCCATATCTGTTGAGCCTCTGGAGCCTGCAACAGTAGAGAAACGTACAAATACAGGTGTTTTGACTGAAGTATCATTTAAGAAACCTGCCTTTGTCAGTTCAGGAATAGGCTTATAAAGTTCGAAGACACCATGTGCACCTGAACCACGTGCATGGACGATCCGCTCGGGAATACGTTCGTGGTCAAAATGGGTGATCTTTTCACGCAGGATAAAATCTTCGAGAAGGGTAGCACCTCTTTCACCTGCTTTCAGTGAATTCTGATTGTCGTTGATTTTTATACCCTGGTTAGTGGTCAGGAATTCGCCGCCGCCGTGCTCTTTATCTGACTGCAACTGGATTTGTTTTGCGTTTTCCAATGGTGCATTCTTGCTTTTTGCCGGAGTGGTTTCCTGTAGTTTGCTGGTTTTCTTGTCTTTCATGTTAGTATGAGTATGCAGAGAACTTTAACACCATTTAGGGCACAGTGTTTTGATTGATTACACATATTTGAGGTGAAACACTGTTAAATCTGTTTTCAATAAGCATTCCGGGGAGGGGTATGACTAAACTTATATGGAAATAGGTTGTTGGGGAGTATATCTAATCTATACTTATGAAAAATATTTTAAATACTTCATCATTAGGGCTCCTTGCAGGAGCACTGTTATTTGCCTCATGCGGTAACTCTACAAAAACGACTACGACAGATAGTACTTCTACGGAAACTACAACTATGACTACTGATTCTGCAGCTTTAAAACCTACTGGTCCCGCACCGGAATGGGGTAAAACTATCCATCCGGAAATGCAGGCAGTGATTGAAAAGCTGGTAAGTTATGGTGATAAACCAACAGAAAGCCTGAGTGCAACGGATGCAAGGAAAAACCATACACCTACTGATGCGGTAATGGACCTGGTGAAAGAAAACAATATCACTTTACCTGCACCTGGTGTAGATACGGTTGGAAAAGAAATCCCGGTAGCCGGCGGAAACATCCACTTGAGAATTTATACCCCTAAAGTGGGCAAAGGTCCTTTCCCGGTAATTGTGTATTACCATGGCGGTGGATTTGTGATTGCCAATATAGACGTATACAATGCTTCGGCACAGGGACTGGCTGAGCAGGTTGGCGCAGTAGTGGTTTCTGTGGCTTACCGCCTTGCTCCGGAACATAAATTCCCGACTGCACATAATGATTCATTTGCCGCATATGAGTGGACCCTGAAAAATGCAGCCTCTATCAATGCTGATCCTAAGAAAATTGCCGTACTGGGCGAAAGCGCAGGTGGTAACCTTGCTGCTAACGTAAGCATCATGGCAAGGGACAAAAAGATTATGGTTCCTTTGCATGAAGTATTGGTTTACCCAATTGCACAGGCGGACATGACTACCAAATCGTATACAGCTTACGCCGCGGCGCATCCGCTGAACAAACCAATGATGGCCTGGTTCACTGAGAAATATGTAACTGCTATGGCAGAAGCTAAGGATCCAAGAATTTCATTGGTGAATGCGAACCTGAAAGGATTGCCTCCAACTACAATTATTACTGCTGAGATAGACCCATTGAATAACGATGGCATGATGCTGGCCGACAAACTGAAAGCTGCCGGTGTAACAGTTGATACTAAAAACTACGATGGTGTTACCCATGAGTTCTTTGGGATGGCAGCAGTTGTTCCTGAAGCCAAAGAGGCTCAGGCTTATGCGGCTGACCAGCTAAAAAAAGTTTTTGGAAAATAAATAAAACATTTTTTTTAGTTCAACGTTGTTTGAACGTCTACACATTTACCTGTGAAAAACAAAAAGGGCTGGGTCATTTAATTGATTCAGCCTTTTGTTTTTGTTAAAACATTTTGCGCTAAAATTGATTGATAAGGGTAATGGAGAAGATTACTGTATACCCCGGCCGTCCCTATCCGTTAGGCGCTACCTGGGATAGCGAAGGTGTTAATTTTGCGATATATGCCGACAATGCCACGGCTGTTGACCTGTGTTTTTTTAATGGAGAGGACGATGAGCATGAATCCCTGAAAGTAAAGCTGACTGAGCGTACCCATCATATCTGGCATGGCTACCTGCCTGATATTGCCCCCGGACAATTGTATGGCTACCGTGTTCACGGACCCTTTGATCCGGAGAACGGACACCGCTTTAATGCAAATAAACTGCTGATAGACCCTTATGCAAAAGCAATTTCGGGAGTAATAGGCTGGAGCGATGCGCTGTTTGGGTATATAATGGGCTCTGAAATTGAAGACCTGAGTTTTAGTGAACTGGACAGTGCGCCCTTTATTCCAAAAGCGGTGGTAATTGACCAGACCTACGATTGGAAAGGAGACATACCTCTGGATATTCCCTACCATGAATCAATTATTTATGAAGCTCATGTAAAAGGTTTTACTATGCAGCATCCCGGGATCCCGGAAGAGATCAGGGGAACTTATGCAGCACTGGCACACCCTATAACCTTAAACTATCTGAAGGAACTAGGAATTACAGCGATTGAACTGATGCCTGTTCACCAGTTTGTGAACGACAGACACCTGGTAGAAAAAGGGCTGAGCAATTACTGGGGATACAATACTATAGGATTTTTTGCCCCGGATGTCCGCTATGCAGCCAGTAATGAGCGCGGCGGACAGGTAAGGGAATTTAAGGATATGGTGAAGGCGATGCATGTAGCGGGTATAGAGGTGATCCTGGATGTGGTATATAATCATACTGCTGAAGGCAACCATATGGGCCCCACGCTTTCGTTTAAAGGAGTAGACAATGCTTCTTACTATAGACTGGTAGATGACAAGCGCTATTATATGGATTATACCGGCACAGGAAATACCCTGAATGCCAACCTGCCAAATGTGCTGCGTTTGTTTATGGACAGCCTGCGTTACTGGATAACGGATATGCATGTAGATGGATTCCGTTTTGACCTTGCCCCGGCGCTGGCCCGCGAACTGCACAGTGTAAATAAGCTGAGCGCATTTTTTGATATTATCCACCAGGACCCGATCATTTCGCAGGTGAAGCTGATCGCTGAGCCCTGGGACATTGGTGAAGGTGGTTACCAGGTAGGAAACTTCCCGCCTGAATGGGCAGAGTGGAATGGCAAATACCGGGATTGTATAAGGGATTACTGGCGTGGTGCGCATAGTATGCTGGGTGAATTTGCCCAGCGTTTTACGGGAAGCCCGGACCTTTATCAGGATGACCTGAGAAGCCCGACGGCAAGTATAAACTTTATCACAGCGCATGATGGCTTTACGCTGCATGACCTGGTGACCTATAACGAGAAACACAATGAAGCCAACGGTGAGGATAACCGCGATGGGGAGCAGCACAATGGCTCTTACAATTACGGCGCTGAAGGCGAAACTGATAATGCAGAGATCAATGTGATCCGTTCCAGACAAAAGCGGAACCTGCTGACTACCCTGTTTTTGTCGCAAGGTGTACCAATGATGGTTGCAGGAGACGAGTTTAGCCGTACACAGCGGGGAAACAACAATGCGTACTGCCAGGACAATGAAATTTCATGGCTGGACTGGGTCAATGCAGACCAGGAACTGTTCAATTTTACCCAGCAACTTATTCACCTGAGAAAAAGGCATCCCGTATTTTGCCGGCGCCGCTGGTTCCAGGGTGTGCCAATTAAAGGTGTAGGTCTGAAAGATGTTGCCTGGTTCCTGCCCGGAGGCCTGGAAATGCAGGAGCACAACTGGAACGAGGATTATGCTAAATCCCTCGCGATCTACCTGAACGGGGATGACCTGAGAAGTACTGACCCGAGAGGAAACAAAATTACGGACGACAGCTTTTACCTGATGTTTAATGCGCATGATGAGCCATTAGACTACAGTCTGCCGAATGCACGTTATGGCAGGGAATGGCTCAGGGTATTAGATACAGCAATACAGGATATCAATGAATCTCCAACGAGGCACTTTACAAGTGATACCATCAGGGTGGAGGGAAGATCTATAGTTTTATTAAAACATGTAAGGAACACTGAAGATTATGTTCAACAAGCTAAAAAGAAAAACAGGCGTAAACTTTGATGAGAACGGGAATGCAGCCATACGTTTATGGGCACCCGAAGCCGAAACAATAGATCTTAAAACTGCGGAGGCAACGCTCCCACTGGAAAAGAAAGATTTTGGGTATTGGGAAACGGAAAGCGATCAGTTACAACCTGGAAATACCTATCAGTTTCTCCTTAACGGGGAGAGCCTGATTCCTGACCCTGCGAGTCTGTCGCAGCCTGAGGGGGTGCACGGGCCATCGGAAGCAAAGGATCTTTCGGCATTTGCCTGGACGGACCAGTCCTGGAAAAACCCGGAGCTGGGAGATTATATCCTATATGAACTGCATACCGGTACTTTCAGTCCTGAAGGCACTTTTGAAGGCATCATAGCCAAACTGGATTACTTGGTTGAACTTGGAATTACTGCCATTGAGATCATGCCGGTAGCACAGTTTCCGGGTGGCCGTAACTGGGGTTATGACGGGGTTTTCCCTTTTGCCGTACAGGATTCTTATGGTGGCGCCGAAGGCCTTCAAAAGCTGGTAGATGCTTGTCATGGTAAAGGATTGGCAGTAGTACTGGACGTAGTTTATAACCATATGGGGCCCGAAGGCAATTACTTTGCGCAGGCAGGACCCTATTTTACTGAAAAATACAGTACTCCATGGGGCAGTGCCATCAATTTTGACGATGCATGGTCTGACGGTGTGCGCGACTATTTTATTGAAAACGTACTGATGTGGTTCAGGGATTTCCATATTGACGGTTTACGCCTTGATGCTGTACATGCAATTAAGGACCTAGGTGTGAAACACCTGTTACAGGAAATCAGCCAGGAAGTTGATAAACTGATGGAAGTTACGCATGGTAAACATTACCTGATTGCGGAATGCGACCTGAATGATAACAAATACATCAATCCGGTTGAGCAGCACGGCTACGGCATGGATGCACAATGGATAGATGAATTTCATCATGCATTGCGTGTGACGGCCGGAGAGCCTGCCACTGGTTACTACAGTGATTTCTCGGGGATAAAGGACCTGGAAAAATCTTACAAGGATGCTTATATCTATGATGGTGTCTACTCGCCTCACCGCCTGAAAACTTTTGGCGGTAAAGCCGAAGGTAACGCAGGATCACAGTTTGTGGTGTTTTCACAAAATCATGATCAGGTAGGGAACCGGATGCTTGGCGAACGTACCAGTACATTACAGAGTTATGAAATGCAGAAGTTAATGGCGGGAGCGGTATTGTGCAGTCCTTTCCTGCCTATGTTGTTTATGGGCGAGGAGTGGGGTGAAACCAATCCATTCCTGTTTTTTACCAGTCATGGAGACCCGGAGCTGATCGAGGCCGTGCGTAAAGGACGGAAGGCTGAATTTGCCGCTTTCCATGCCGAAGGCGAAGCGCCAGACCCGCAATCGGATGATACCTTTGAGCAGTCTAAATTACAATGGGAACTCCTGCAGTCTGAAGGACATCAGGAATTGCTGGCCTATTACAAGACCTTCATCGCCCTGCGAAAAAAATACGCAGCACTGAATAATACCAACCGCAGTCAACTAACCGTATCGGCCGATGTCAGAACAAACTGCCTGGTGCTGAGGCGCTGGGAGGAGGAAGTCCAGGTGTTATGCCTGATGAATTTCTCCGGTAAAACACAGGACCTGACTATTCCGGATGATAAACCCAGCTGGAAGAAGATCCTGGATTCTGCTGACCCGAAATGGAAAGGCCCGCGTGCAGCACCAATATCGGTTGATGCACTGCAAAAAATGGAGATACAACCACAATCTATCCTAATTTATACCAATAAATATGCATAAGCCAATTTCAACCTACCGCATACAATTTCATAAAGATTTTAAATTTAAGGATTTTGACCAGATCATCCCTTACCTGAAAGAACTGGGCATTACCACCATTTATGCTTCGCCGGTACTGGAGGCATCTCCGGGCAGTATGCATGGGTATGATACCGTTAACCCGGAGCAGATCAATCCCGAGATTGGTACACTGGAGGAACTAAAGGCTTTGTCGCGCAAGCTTAAATCCCTGGATATGCAGTGGATCCAGGATATTGTACCTAACCACATGTCTTTCCATCCCAATAACAAATGGCTGATGGATGTGCTGGAAAAGGGAGAGCAATCGGCCTATGCCGGTTTCTTTGATATCAACTGGTCTGGCGATAAAACCACACCGCTGATGGTTCCCTTTCTGGGAAGTACGGTTGAAGAGGCGATAGCAGCAAAGGAACTGAAACTGGTGCAGCGTGACAGTGGCATCAAACTGCAGTATTTTGAAACTGAATGGCCGGTAAATGATAAAGTAAAGGATGTAAACATGCCGGTACAGCAGGCTGTGGATCTGCAGTACTACAGGCCTTGTTCTTACAAGGAGACAGATTATCAGATCAATTTCCGCAGGTTCTTTACCGTAAACAGTCTGATTTGCCTGAATATGCAGGATGAAAGGGTTTTTGAGGCTTACCACAGCCTGATCAAAACTTTGCTGGATGAAGGTGTTTTCCAGGGCCTGAGAGTTGATCATATTGACGGCCTGTATGATCCTGAAACTTACTTTGAAAGGCTGCGCAAGCTTGCAGGAGATGAGGTTTATATAGTAGTGGAGAAAATTCTGGAAGAGGGGGAGGAAGTGCCGGATGACTGGCCGGTTGAAGGAACTACAGGATACGACTTCCTTGCACAGGTAAATAACCTGTTTACCGCGCGGAAGGCAAAAAAGAAATTTACCAAATTTTATGAGTCGCTCAGCGGAGAGACCAAAAGTATAGAAAGGCTGATACGGCAGAAGAAAGCAAGTATCCTGGGCGACCATATGGCGGGCGAGCTGGAAAATCTGTACCAGCTGTTCCTTGAGCTGAAGCTGGCCGGTGAAGCAGAATTAAATGCGCTGAAGCCGGGAACCTTGAAAGATGCGATAGGGCAACTGCTGATCTGCTTTCCTGTTTACCGTTTTTATGGTAATCAGATGCCTTTGGAGAAGACTTTTTATCAGAGCCGGATTATTAATATCCTGAAGGATATTGATGAGGTAAAAGTGCTTGAAGGTGCAGTAGAAATACTCAGGGCCGTGCTGATTATCAAACCGCTGGAAGAAAATGAGGATTATAACCGGAGGGTAACGCAGTTTTATCTGCGTTGCATGCAGTTTAGCGGTCCGCTGATGGCCAAGGGTGTGGAAGATACTTTAATGTATACTTATAACCGTTTTATCGGCCACAATGAAGTGGGTGATGCACCTGCCGCATTCGGTATCAGCAAAGAGGAATTTAACTTTTTGATGATTGAACGCGCAAACCACCTGCCGCTGTCAATGAACGGGACCTCTACGCATGATACGAAAAGAGGCGAGGATGTACGTGCGCGTTTGAACGTGCTTTCAGACCAGCCCGAGGAATGGATAGCAAAAGTGAAGCAATGGAGAAAGCTGAATAAGGAACTTGCCGGTGGCCTGGATCCGAACGATGAATATTTTATCTATCAGACTCTGGCCGGCAGTTATCCTATGCCAGGGATGGACGAGGACAATTATGCAGAACGCCTGCAGGCTTATCTGGAGAAAGCGCTGCGTGAAGGAAAAGTGAATTCTGACTGGAACGATCCGGATACGGATTATGAAGAACTGGTGAAACAGTTTATCATAGGTATACTGGACCAGTCTGCCCCTTTCTGGGAGAACTTTGCAGCCTATCACCATAAGATTTCTGATGCGGGGATACTGAAGTCACTCTCGCAGCTCGTACTGAAGTTTACTTGTCCGGGAGTACCTGATACATATCAGGGTACTGAACTGTGGGATCTGAGTCTGGTAGATCCGGACAACAGAAGGCCTGTGGATTACAAGCAGCGACAGGACTGGCTGCAGGAATTGCAGCAGGGTGACGCTTCGCTGCGGAACCTGTGGGATGAACGTTTTAACGGCAAGATTAAGTTGTATCTGACTCATTTATTACTGGATAAGCTTAAACCCTTTGCCCGGCTTTTAGCGGATGGCTGGTATGAGCCGCTGGAAGTAAAAGGGAAGTTTGCAGATAGGGTACTTGCTTTTAGCAGACAGGACCGGGATCAGATGCTTGTTGTAGTTGTTCCTTTGGATATTGCTGCTCCGGATCCTGAAATGGACTGGGGAAATACGCGTGTAGAGCTTCCCCTCAAAACGTTCCACTGGAATAGCCTGACAGATGGTTCAGGAGCTAAGGAAAACACACCGGATCTGCCTTTGGCTAAATTGTTTGGGGATTTCCCTCTTGCAATAATTTCGGTTGAAGCCATTGATAACCCGCGCGGAGCCGGGATCTTACTGCCTGTTACCTCTTTGCCCTCTGCTTATGGGATAGGTGATATGGGTTTTGAGGCCTATGATTTTATTGATTTTCTGGTGAGATCGGATCAGAAATACTGGCAGCTGCTGCCATTGAACCCGATAGGCGCAGACCAGGCATTTTCGCCTTATAGTTCTGTTTCGGCAATGGCCGGAAATACTTTGCTGATTAGTCTGTCAGGCCTTTCTTACCAGGGCTACCTGGACCAGCAACAGCTCGAGAAAGCCAGTATTGCAAATAAGGATGAGATTGATTTTAAAAAGGCTATTGCTATAAAAGATAAGTTGCTGAAAAAGGCTTATGAAAGCTGGATGGATGCAGAGGATGAAGAATTTTTGGTTTTTATTGAGCAGGAAAAAGACTGGCTCGATGACTTTGCCCTTTATACGGTTCTGAAAGACAATCACAACGGTGATACATGGCTCAACTGGCCATCTGATTATAGAGACCGCAATAGCCTGAGCCTTGAAAACTTTGCTGCAACCCATGGTGACGAGCTGAAATTTGAACAATGGAAGCAATATATATTTTTTCAGCAATGGGCTGAGATCAGGGATTACGCTGCAGGAAACCAGATTAAACTTTATGGTGATCTGCCTTTTTACCTGAGCCATGATTCTGCTGATGTATGGGCGAACAGGGAGCTGTTTAGCCTGGACGATAAAGGCGATATGACTGGTATAGCGGGGGTTCCACCTGATTATTTTAATGCTGAAGGCCAGCTTTGGGGAATGCCGGTATATAACTGGGACAGGATGAAGTCTGATGATTACCAGTGGTGGATCAGGAGAATCCGTAAAAATATGGAACTCTACGATTTGCTGCGGCTGGATCATTTCAGGGCTTTTTATGACTATTGGGAGGTGCCTGCCGGAGAAAGTACTGCGGTAAACGGAACCTGGAAAATGGGACCCGGATCCGACTTCTTTACCGCCTTGACGAGGGAATTTCCTGAGATGCCATTTGTAGCGGAAGACCTGGGCGAGATCAGTGAAGGTGTTTATGAACTTCGCGATGAATTTAAACTCCCGGGAATGAAGGTGCTGCAGTTTGCTTTTGGTGCGGACATTGGTTACACTGACCATATCCCGCACAATTACACATCGGACAATTTTATCGTATACACGGGAACCCATGATAACAATACTACCCGCGGGTGGTATGAAACAGATGCAGACCGCTTATCTAAAAAGAACCTGAATAAATATACAGGTGTGAAGGTAAAGACGAATGATGTCCATACCGTACTGGCGAAGCTTGCTTATTCTTCGATAGCTAAAATCGTGATCCTGCCCCTGCAGGATATACTGGGGCTTGATGGAAAATCGAGGATGAACAAACCTGCTTCGGTAAAGGAAAACTGGAAATGGCGCATTAAGGAACTGCCGGGATGGGATGTAGAAAAGAAATTGCGGGGATGGGTTAAAATATATGGAAGGCAATAATTTGAATTTATAAATCATAAATTATGAGTAACGATAACAGGAAATTTATAGTTGATGAGCTGAGCGCTCTGATTGAAAAAGGCAATGCACATGCCTCTTTTGAGGATGCCGTTAAAGGAATTTCTATGGACCTGATTGGGGTTGTGCCCGATCGTTTACCTTATGGGGTATGGCATATGGCCGAACATCTGAGAATTACACAATGGGATATCCTGGAGTTTTGCCTGGGGCCTGATCACGAATCGCCGAAGTGGCCTGATGAGTACTGGCCGGAAGTGGGAAGGGAAGTTTCAAAGGAAACCTGGGATGCTACAATATCAGGATTCCGCAAGGACAGGCAGCGCTTTCTGGATCTGCTGAAAGATGAAAGCCGGGATTTGTATGCACCCTTTGCTTATGGGGACGGACAGAGTTTGTTCCGCGAAGCATTGCTGCTCGCGGACCATAACTCTTATCATGTGGGAGAGATTATCGTCATCAGGCGCTTGCTTGGCGACTGGAAATCAGGTTAACCGGCTCCTAAATCGACTTAACTGCTAAAGAAATCGTAGAGAATTTATTTTTTTTACGATTTTTTTAGCGTTTAAGCGCCTGGATTTTCCCCCGAACGGCCTGGTTGGATCCCATCCAGGCTAAAACGTTTTAAAGTTTATTAGCATGCTTAATTTACAGAACTGCCTGTTTAATTTTGCTGAATACTTCTATGTATTATAGAGATAAAACTGCCTCTGCATAGCTAAAAATAAAGCCTTTTAGTTAAATCGGGAACTGTGTCCCGATAAAATACCGGGAGCATTTATTAGCTTTACATTTTAATTCAAATATAAAATGTGTGGAATAGTAGGTTATATCGGCCATAGGGAAGCCTGGCCAATTGTCCTGAAAGGCTTGAAAAGGTTAGAGTACCGCGGTTATGACAGTGCCGGTATTTCATTGATTAGTGAACATAGCCTGAACATCTACAAAAAGGTAGGTAAGGTTCAGGAACTGGAGAACTTCAGTGCCGGCAAAAACTTATCGGGCACGATAGGAATGGGACATACCCGTTGGGCTACCCATGGTGTTCCGTCTGACAGAAACTCACACCCGCATACTTCCAATGATGGCCGCCTGGCGATCATCCACAATGGGATCATAGAAAATTATGCAGTACTCAGAGAAGAACTCTCGCTGAGAGGGCACCGCTTTAACAGTGATACGGATACGGAAGTGCTGATCCACCTGATTGAGGAGATCTATAAAAAAGAAAATATTGACCTGCTGGAAGCCGTTCGTCTGGCTCTGCACCAGGTAAGCGGTGCTTATGCGATTGTGATCATGGACGAAGAGCAGCCTGATCAGCTGATTGCAGCCCGCAAGGGCAGTCCGCTGGTAATTGGTGTAGGTACCGGTGAATACTTTATAGCCTCGGATGCTACGCCTATCATCGAATATACCAAAAATGTGATTTACCTGAATGACAACGAGATCGTCCTGGTTAAAAGAGAAGAACTGGTGATCAAGAGGCTGGATAATCTAGTGCAGACACCGTACATCCAGGAACTGGAGCTGAAGCTGGAAATGCTGGAAAAAGGCGGATACGAGCATTTTATGCTAAAGGAGATTTTCGAACAAACACGATCTATCCGCGACTGCCTCCGCGGCCGTATTTACGCCAATGAAGGCAGGGTACAGCTGGGAGGAATTAAAGAATACGCGGATAAGCTTAAAAATATTGACCGGATCATCATCGTAGCCTGTGGTACATCATGGCATGCGGGACTGGTTGGGGAGTACCTGATTGAAGAATATGCGCGGATCCCTGTTGAAGTGGAGTATGCTTCTGAGTTCAGGTACAGGAATCCCATTATTACAGAAAAAGATATTGTCATAGCCATCTCTCAGTCGGGCGAAACTGCAGATACCATGGCGGCAATCCAAATGGCTAAGGAAAGAGGCGCTACGATTTTTGGTGTGTGCAATGTAGTAGGCGCCTCTATTCCGCGGCTAACGCATGCCGGTGTGTATACGCACGCGGGACCTGAGATTGGTGTGGCTTCAACAAAGGCTTTCACCGCGCAGGTAACAGTGTTGACACTGATGGCGTTTTATATGGCACAGCAAAAGGGTACACTTACCCAGGCGAAACTCGTGGAGCTGCTGACGGAACTGGATCATATCCCGGAAAAAATTGAAATAGCACTGGAATCGAATGAACTGATCCAGGAGATCGCGCATAAGTTTAAAGATTCGAGGAATTGTCTGTTCCTGGGCAGGGGTAGTGGTTTCCCTGTAGCCCTGGAAGGGGCTTTGAAGCTAAAGGAGATTTCTTACATTCATGCCGAAGGGTATCCCGCTGCCGAGATGAAACATGGACCTATCGCGCTGATCGACGAAGAAATGCCGGTGGTGGTGATTGCGACAAAGAATTCTTCGTATGAGAAGGTGATCAGTAATATCCAGGAGGTTAAGGCCAGAAAGGGCATTGTGCTTGCAATAGTTACTGAAGGTGATACTGAGGTGCGTAGCATGGTGGATTTCTGTATTGAAATACCTGATGCAAGTGAGGCGTTTTTGCCTTTGCTGGCGACGATCCCGCTGCAGTTACTGGCTTATCATATTGCGCTTTTACGGGGCTGTAATGTTGATCAGCCCCGGAATCTGGCAAAAAGTGTTACAGTTGAATAACTGACACAAAACCACAGCATTATTTGTAAACTAAGATGCGATAGTCGCAGTAGTTCTGCTTATAGTAATCTTCCTTACGGTTTCGATGATCCCTGTTTTGTCATATCCGCAGATAGCCCAGAGCTCTGCCTGCTCCCCATGTTCAACAACTTCGTCAGGCATTCCTAAGCGGATTACGCTGGCCTGGTAGTTATGATCAGCCATAAATTCGAGCACTGCTGAACCCATTCCGCCCTGAAGGCAGCCGTCTTCTACAGTAACTATCTTTTTGTAGCGTTTAAACACATCGTGCAGCAATGCTTCATCCAGTGGTTTTACAAAACGGATATCGTAATGGGCCGGGTGAATGCCTTCAGCATTGAGTTCTTTACAGGCTTCAACAGCAAAGTTTCCAACATGTCCGATAGTAAGGATAGCAACATCTTCGCCATCACATATTTTACGGCCTTTGCCGATTTCTATAGCTTTGAACGGACGTTTCCAGTCGACCATTACACCTGAACCCCTTGGGTAACGGATAGAGAAAGGGCCTGCATCTTTAAGCTGGGCGGTGTACATCAGGTTCCTGAGTTCTTCCTCATTCATTGGTGCAGCTACGGTCATATTAGGGATGCAGCGCATATAAGCAAGGTCGTACGCACCATGGTGAGTAGCACCATCTGCACCGGCAACACCGGCACGGTCAAGACAGAAGACAACGTTCAGGTTCTGGATCGCCACATCATGGATCACCTGATCATAGGCACGCTGCATAAAGCTCGAATAGATATTGCAAAATGGAACCAGTCCCTGAGTAGCCAGTCCGGCAGAAAACGTTACGGCATGCTGTTCTGCAATACCCACATCAAATGCACGGTCGGGCATCGCTTTCATCATGATATTCATCGAAGATCCTGAAGGCATAGCAGGAGTGATTCCTACGATATCTTTATTGCCTTCGGCAAGTTCTACCAGAGTATGCCCGAAAACGTCCTGATATTTTGGTGGCTGAGGTTTATCAACAATGGATTTCTTGATTTCGCCGGTCATTTTATCAAACAGACCCGGTGAATGCCATTTGGTCTGATCCTTTTCTGCCAGTGCAAAGCCTTTTCCCTTTACGGTTACGCAATGCAGCAGTTTAGGGCCGGGAATATCCTTAAGGTCTCTGAGGATAGCCGCCAGTTTTTTGACATCGTGACCATCAACAGGGCCGAAATACCTGAAATTCAGTGCTTCAAACAGATTGCTTTGTTTAAGCAGTGTACCTTTGATACTTTTCTCGATCTTTTTAACGAACGTATGGGCATTTGGGCCCAGTTCCGAAAGTTTGATCAGTACGCTTGATATATCATCGCGGAAGCGATTGTAAGATTTTGAAATGGTAATGCTCGTAAGGTATTCCTTTAGGGCACCTACGTTTGGATCGATTGACATACAGTTGTCGTTCAGGATCACGAGCAGGTTGGAATTTTCAATTCCCGCATGGTTGAGTCCTTCAAAGGCCATTCCTGCTGTCATAGAGCCATCGCCGATTACAGCTACGTGCTGACGGTCGTTTTCTCCTTTATAGTGAGAGGCTACGGCCATGCCCAAAGCTGCAGAGATAGAAGTGGAAGAGTGGCCTACACCGAAGGTATCGTATTCACTTTCGCTGATCTTTGGGAAACCACTGATACCATGCAACAGGCGGTTGGTATGGAAGACAGATTTTCTGCCTGTAAGGATTTTATGTCCGTAGGCCTGGTGGCCGACATCCCAAACGAGCTTGTCATAAGGAGTGTTGAGTACATAATGTAAAGCAACAGTAAGTTCTACCACACCAAGACTGGAGGCAAAGTGCCCGCCATTAACACTCACTACATCAATGATATACTGACGTAGTTCCTGGCTGATCTGCTCCAGATCATCTTCTTTATACTGCTTTAAATCAGCAGGGTAATTTATGTTCGGTAGTAATGGAGTGGTAAAATTTTCCATGCAGTGGTTAGTAGACAACAATATACAAAGTACGTGATTTTAGTTAATAAAACCGCAAAATATTAGTCTTTCCGTCAATTGCCTCCAAACGTGTTTGCAGGATGACATAATTATGCCCTTAAATTCAGCAGGAAATCATTATTTTTGCGAAAATTATATTTTAATAAATGGAAAGAGATACTTTAATCTTTGATTTGATTGACAAGGAATTAGATCGTCAGGAGAATGGCCTTGAGCTGATCGCTTCAGAGAACTTTGTAAGCAGACAGGTAATGGAAGCTGCAGGTTCAGTGTTAACAAACAAATATGCTGAAGGCTTGCCAGGCAAACGTTATTATGGCGGTTGCCAGGTAGTTGATGATATTGAGACCATTGCTATTGAGCGTGCGAAAAAACTATTTGGCGCTGCATGGGTAAATGTTCAGCCTCACTCTGGTGCACAGGCTAATGCTGCTGTAATGCTTGGTGTATTGCAGGCTGGTGATAAGATTCTTGGATTTGATCTTTCACATGGCGGTCACTTAACGCATGGTTCTCCGGTTAACTTTTCAGGAAAATTATACCAGCCCCTTTTTTATGGTGTAGGTAAAGAAGACGGACTGATTGATTATGCAAGGCTTGAAGAAGTAGCTCTGGCAGAACGTCCAAAGTTAATTATCTGTGGTGCGTCTGCTTATTCAAGAGAGTGGGATTATGCATTTATCCGCAGTGTAGCTGATAAAATCGGTGCATTGGTGCTGGCTGATATCTCTCATCCTGCAGGATTTATTGCCAAAGGTTTACTGGCAAACCCACTTCCACATTGCCATATCGTTACTACTACTACGCACAAAACACTTCGCGGACCACGTGGAGGAATGATCATGATGGGCAAAGATTTCGAAAATCCTTTCGGATTAAAAACTCCTAAGGGTGAAACCCGTATGATGTCATCTGTGCTGGATATGGCTGTTTTCCCGGGAACGCAGGGCGGACCACTGGAACACATCATTGCTGCAAAAGCTATCGCTTTTGGAGAAGCACTGAGTGACGACTATTTAGTATATATCAAACAGGTACAGGCAAATGCCCAGGCTATGGCCAAAGCTTTTGTAGCTAAAGGATATGGTATCATTTCTGGCGGAACCGATAACCACCTGATGCTGATTGACCTGAGAAATAAAAATATTACCGGTAAAGTTGCTGAAAATGCGCTTGAAAAAGCCGATATTACGGTGAATAAAAACATGGTGCCTTTTGATGATAAATCACCATTTGTAACTTCAGGAATTCGTGTTGGAACCGCTGCTATTACTACCAGAGGTCTGAAAGAAGAAGAGATGGGACAAATAGTTGACCTGATTGATCAGGTGTTGACAAACCCTGAAGATGAGGCTCATCTTGCTGCAATAAAGAAACAGGTAACTGCCCTGGTTGCCCGTTTCCCATTATATAAATAAAAACAAGGGTTAAAAACCAAAATGCAGGAAAATCCGGGAGTATCGTCATCAACTGAGCAGGACAGGCTGAATGCCTTAAATGCTTATCATATCCTGGATACTCCTGCTGACAGTAATTTTGATAACCTGGTTAAATTAGCCACACAAATATTTAGTATGCCCATTGCCTTTATCTCTCTTATTGATGAGAAAAGGCAATGGTTTAAATCTTCTATCGGCCTGGACACGCCGGAGATGCACCGGAACGATTCGTTCTGCGAGCAAACCATCCAGGAATGCAATGTCATGGAAGTTTGCGATACTTTACTGGACAGCCGATTTAAAGACTATGCCATTGTCACTGAAGAACCTTATGTCCGTTATTATGCGGGATCTCCGCTGATTGACGAAGATGGATTTGCGCTCGGCACTTTATGTGTAGCCGATACGAAACCGGGTAAGCTGTCTGACTTGCAGAAAGATATTCTATGCAATCTGGCTAAAGAAGTGATGGTACACCTGAAACTGAAGAAAAGGGATCAGGAAATTGCAGCAAATGCCCTCCGTGTGGAGGAAAGTAAAAAGGTTGAAAACGACCGGATGAAACTCTCCTTTGTTGCCAGTAAAATTAACAATGCAGTAGTGATCAATGACGCCAATAACCTGGTGACCTGGGTAAATGCTGCATTTGAAAAAATTACGGGATTTACGCTGGAGGACGTAAAAGGCAAAAGGCTGGGGGACCTCATCGTAGGGCCAAAAACGGATATGGAGCTGCTGGAAGAGGTAAGGCACCTCACTGAACAACGGCAGTCGTTCACCATTGATATGTTGGCCTACCGTAAAGACAAGCGCGAAATCTGGCTTTCAGTATACAACACCGTTGTACTTGATGAAGAAGGCAATGTGGATGCTGAAATAGAGATCATCATTGACATTACCGATAAAAAGAAGGCTGAAGAAGAACTGATGGTACTCTCACTGGTAGCGAGTAAAACCGATACAGGGGTAAGCATCCAGGATAAGGAAGGAAGAACTACCTGGGTGAACAAGTCGCTCGAAAGAATGACCGGCTACACGCTGAAAGAACTGCGCGGGCATCAGATGGGCAATATTATGTCGCCCGATTTTGATCAGGAGCTGATACAGACTTCGCGGGATAAGAGTAAAAACAATCAGTCATACAGTATAGAAGTACTTGGTGAAAAGAAGGATGGCACCCCCATCTGGTTTTCTATCTCCAACACCCCTATTTTGAACAGCAGGGGCATGGTTGAACGGCAGATTGATCTGATTTCTGACATTACCCAACGCAAGCAGGTAGAAAAAGAGATGTTTGAAGCCAAGGAACAGGCGCTGAAACTGAGTCAGGCCAAGCAAATGTTCCTTTCTGTAATGAGCCATGAAATCCGTACACCACTGAATGCCGTGATTGGTATGACCCACCTTCTGCTGGATAATGATCCAAAGATCTCGCAGATTGACGATCTGAACATTCTGAAGTTCTCAGGAGAGAACCTGCTGCATATCATCAATGATATCCTGGACTTTACCAAGATAGAGACCGGTAAGATGGAACTGGAGATTTTCCCTTTCAGCCTGAAAACGCTGGCCAATGACATTATCAATTCCTTACAGGTTAATGTTAAGAAGAATAGCAACGAACTGAGACTGGTGCTTGATCCGAATATTCCTGCCCAGGTTTCGGGTGACAAGAACCGGTTATACCAGATCCTGATGAACTTTCTGGGGAATGCCATTAAGTTTACAGACAGCGGGCTGGTGCAGCTGAGCATAAAGCTGGTGGAGGAGAATGACAAAGAATCTGTAATCAGGTTTGAGGTGCAGGATAATGGTATAGGTATACCCAAAGATAAACAGCATTACATCTTTGAAACCTTTACACAGGCAAAAACAGATATCTCAAGGAAATACGGAGGTACAGGACTGGGACTTGCCATCACCAAAAAACTGCTGGATATGTTTAATTCTGAAATCACTGTTGACAGTATTGAAGGAAAGGGCACGACCTTTTCTTTTGAAATGAAGTTCAGCAGGACGCATGAAAAATCGTTGGCGGCTGTACTGGGACCAGAAATGAGTGTGTTTATTGGTAAGAAGATTCTGGTTGTAGATGATAACGAGATCAATATCTTAATTGCCAAGCGTATCCTTAGCAAATGGGGACTGGAAATCGATTCTGCTATTAATGGCTATGAAGCGATAGACAAGATCATGAGCATCCATTACGATCTGGTCTTTATGGATATCAAAATGCCGGGCATCGACGGCTTTGAAACTACAGGTATCATACGTGACATCAGTGATCCTTATTATAAGGAAGTGCCTATCATCGCTTTAACCGCTTCAACCTTGAAAAATGACCATTACAAGTTCATGGAATGTGGGATGAACGGGCATGTGCTCAAGCCATTTAATCCTGAAGAGATCAAACAACTGCTTTCGGGATTCCTCTCAGTTGAGAAAGTAGAAAACTGATATCCATTATCCCATACATTTAAGAAGCCCTTTAACAGATAAAGGGCCGGTTTTTCTGTTAAGAAATGACCGACCCTTTTACCATCTAAATTAACGCTCTCGAATATATAAACGGAGATGTTTTGAAAATGTTTTATGCTTTATTAAATTTTTAATAAAAATTATTTTTACAAGCGCCATACTATTCTGCGAAGGCTATTGCGGCGATGCTCAGTTTGGTCAATCCGGTATCCAGCAGTACCTGCCCGCAGGCTTCGAGTGTTGCTCCGGTAGTGATTACATCGTCGACAAGGAGCACATGTTTGTCAGTCAGCTCCCCTGAATCCTGGACGCTGAAGACTGCTTTCATATTCTCGAAGCGTTTATACCGGTTTCTTTTTGTTTGTGTGCCTGTAGCCCGCTGCCGGATCAGCTGGGTAGTGCCTACAGGAATATGCATTACACTGGCTATGCCTTCGGCAATCATTCTGCTCTGATTGTAACCGCGGCTTCTTTCTTTTTTGGGATGTAAAGGGACTGGGATAATCAGGTCAGGTCTGGGTGAAGCAGTGACTAATCTCTCACCAAGTAATACGCCTAAGCGGAAACCCAGATCTGGCTGAGAGCGGTACTTTAGTTGGTGAATTAATTGCTGAACCTTTGTCCCTTTTCTGAAATACAGCATCGCCATCGCTGCCTGACAGTTGATTCTTCCCCAGAATAGTTTTGCTACTGCGTTTTCAGCGTACAGGTGGAAGTCCGTATAAGGCAGGTCATAAAGACAGGCTGTACAGATTTGTTTTTCTCCATGAAAAAGCTGTTTCCCGCAAGCTGCGCAGAGATCAGGAAACAACAGGCTGAAAAAATCTGATATATATTGTGTGAACGTGCTCATGCACACAATGTACTGCTGATTGCAGATAAACTGGTTGAGATTTACTGAGCTTCTTCTTCTTTGACTGCTAACTGGCCACAGGCAGCATCAATATCTTTCCCTCGGCTGCGTCTGATATTGGTATTTACGCCCTGGCCTTTCAGGTAGTTGGAAAATGCATCGATCTTATCGCCTTCGGCATTGATGAAATCTGCAAACTGGATGGGGTTATACTCAATCAGATTCACTTTGCAGGGAACGTGTTTACAGAACTTAGCCAGGTCTCTTGCGTCCTGTATCTCGTCATTGAAACCATTGAATACGATATACTCGTAAGTGACCGGGTTCTTGGTTTTAGCGAAGTAATATTTTAGCGCTTCTGCAAGTGCTGTAAGGGAGTTATGCTCAGTGATGGGCATGATCTCATTTCTTTTCTTATCGTCTGCCGCATGAAGTGACAGTGCAAGATTGAACTTAGCACCATCGTCACCGAGTTTGCGGATCATTTTAGCAATTCCGGCAGTAGAAACGGTAATCCTTTTGTATGACATATTTAGACCATCGGGAGCAGTGATGCGCTCGATCGATTTCATTACGTTGGCATAATTTAAAAGGGGTTCGCCCATACCCATATACACGATATTAGTTAGCGGGGCATTGTAATTCTTTTTGGCCTGGTCATCGATCAGTACCACCTGGTCATAGATCTCATCAGCATTGAGATTACGTTTTCTGTCCATGTAACCCGTAGCACAGAACTTGCAGGTTAAACTGCAGCCTACCTGTGAACTTACACAGGCTGTCATCCGTTCTTCCATAGGGATAAGTACACCTTCAACGATATTGCCATCGTATAGACGGAAGCTGCTTTTAATCGTATGGTCGTTGCTGAACTGCGAATTATTTACTGATACCACATTGATGGCGTAATTCTCATCCAGTTTCTTTCTCAAATCTTTGGACAGGTTGCTCATCTCCTCAAATGTGCGCGCAGATTTTTCCCATAGCCATTGGTATACCTGTTTGGCACGGTAGGCGGGCTCATTCATTGCTGTGAAGTGTTGCTGAAGCTGGACCAGGTTCAGTGAGCGGATATCAGTTTTAGTAAGTGTTGCAGGCATTTGATGCAAAGTTACCTAAAATTTGTAAGCCACCCAATATTTATAATGAGTTGACTTACAGATGGCATTATCATTTCGTGTTCATGCAGAGGGTATTATCTTTTCGGGCTTCTGGTTTTTCCTGCTGGTGCACCGGATTTTCCGTTTGAAGGTCTTACCGGTCTTCTGCTTGGACCATTGCTCTTGTTCCAGTCTGATGACGGTCCTGCAGGTTTATAAGATGAAGAACCTCCCGCTTTTGGTGCTGATGCCTTTGAAGGTCTTTCTGAGCCCTCTGCTCTTGCTGAAGCTCCTCTTGAAGATTTTCCGGAAGATGTTGCCCTGGGTGCTCTTGTTGCCGCAGCTTTCCCTTTTGATGGTCCCGCAGGTCTTGCACGTGAAGATGTTCTTTTCGGGGTTACGTTAACAAGATCTTCGTCTTCCTTAACAGCTTTTTTAACGATTCTTTTTGGTGTTTTATCTGCTGCGGAACTTGATTTGGCTACTAAATTATAGATATCTGTTTCTTCCTCGGGAGTCAGTTCTCTCCATTCTCCTACGGGAAGGCCTTTCAGGCTGATATTCATGATACGTACACGCTCCAGTTTGGTTACTTCAAAACCGAAGTGTTCGCACATGCGGCGAATCTGCCTGTTTAGGCCCTGGATCAGGATTATCCTGAAGACAAAAGGACTTTCTTTGATGACTTTACATTTTTTTGTCATCACCCCCAGCACAGGAACTCCCTTGGCCATGTTGGTAATAAACTGCTCTGTTAAGGGTTTATCAACTGTAACCAGGTATTCTTTTTCGTGATTGTTTCCTGCGCGAAGGATTTTATTTACCAGATCTCCATTATTGGTCATGAAGATCAGTCCCTGTGAATCCTTATCCAGTCTTCCGATAGGGAATACACGTTCGCTGTGGTTTACGTAGTCGACAATATTGCTTTTTACACCTGCTTCGGTAGTACTTGTTACGCCTACTGGTTTGTTAAAAGCCAGCAAAATAGAGTTTTCTGCCTGCTTAGGTTCGATACTCTGTCCGTTTACCGAAACCAGGTCCCCGAAATATACCTGATCGCCAACTTTGGCTTTCCTGCCGTTAATTAATACATTCCCCTGCTCTATATATCTGTCGGCTGCTCTTCTTGAGCACATTCCGCTTTCACTAATGTATTTATTTAATCGGGTGGTAGAATCAGACATAAACGTAATTAATTGATTTTCTTTTTACAAAGTAATCAATTTATACCCATATATGCTATCAAAATCTTTTAATAAGCCCATTTGACAGATTGGCTGATAAGTATTTGTAAACTTTTTGTAAGCTGAGTGTAATTCACTAATTTTATCAAAAAATATTGCATATGATACTTCCTTCTGCGCTGAATGATGTGGATAATAACCTGGTCAACCTGTTTCAACATGGTGACAAAGAGGTTTATACCAGGTTGTATAACAAATATGCACCCGCTGTTTTAGGCGTACTCAGCAGAATGGTCGGGGATAAGGTGGTCGCTGAAGAGTGTACAAACGATGCGTTTTGTACGATATGGGCCCAGCGGAAAGATTATGATCCCGCTAAAGAGCGTCTGTTTACCTGGATGATCAAGATTGCGAAACACTGTGCCGCCTGCCTGCCACCGGAAAAGAGAAACCAGATGGCCGATGAGATCCGCGAAGAAATAGATCTTGTTTATGCAATGGACATCAGAAGATACCTGCAGGATATGCAAAAGGAGCAGGGCGATAGCTTTGCTGCCGGCCTGGATGTAACAATCAGGGAAGCAATACATCTAATCTACTTTGAATCGTACAGCTTTGCTGGTGCAGCAGAAAAAATGAACATATCCGTTGACAGTCTCAGAGGAAAAATGATTCAAACAATTAAACAAATTAAGGGGTCATTACTGGCATGATGAATCTGGAGGATTTCATAACATCCGGAATTTTAGAACTCTATGTTCTGGGTCACACTTCCGATGAAGAGGATGCAGAGGTACTAATTATGTCCAGCAAGTTTCCTGCTGAGATTGCACATGAAATCCTGGAAATAGCTACCGCCCTTGAATACCTTGCACTTAAAAATGCTGTGGAGCCCTCAGCAAAGCTAAAGGAATCTGTATTGGCAAAATTCAGCGGGATGCCTGCAAATGATCCTGCCAGCCAGGAAACGGATGTAGCAGAGAAAAAGTCAGGGGCAGCAGCCGGAAGAAATGGCGCCGCAGAGAAAACTACACGGCCTGCAATTGAAATTCCGCGTTTAACCCCCTTTTCCAGGATCGAGGATTATACAGACTGGTTCGTTCCGGAAGATCTGATAACACCCGAAGGTTTTAAGGGCGTGCATTTGAAAATTCTTGGACATACTGCGGAAATGACCACGATGATCATTTGTGCCACAGAAATAGAAGGTGAAATCCATCACGATATTTATGAAAGACTGCTGGTGCTTGAAGGCACCTGTGATGTGATTATCGAAAATAAGGTTTTCTCGTTTCACAGAGGAGATCTGATTGACATTCCTCTCCACAAATGGCATGATGTAGTCATTCCCGAAGGAACGGTCTGTAAAGCTATCCTGCAAAGGATACCGGCATAATTTTGCGCCGTTTTTATCAGCTTTGACGGGAATAACCGTTATTTGTAAAATATGATTTCCTATCTTTCTGCATCATGGATTTATCCTGTAAGCTCTGCACCGCTTGAAAACGGCGTAATCGCGCTGCGCAGCGACGGTACAATTGAAGAAGTATTTTCTGCGGAGGAGGCAAAAGCAAAAAACATACAGGACATACAATATTATGAGGGTATCCTGGTACCGGGTCTGGTCAATACGCATTGCCACCTGGAACTTTCTCATCTGAAAGGGAAAATCCCCATGCATACCGGTTTGCCGGGTTTTGTGCGGCAGGTGATCCAGCAGCGTAATTCATCGGCAGAGGAGATTGAAACTGCAATGTTGCATGCTGATGAGGAAATGTATGCCAATGGGATAGTAGCTGTTGGAGATATCTCTAACCAGAGCGTTTCGAAAAAGGTAAAACTGCAAAGCAAAATTTATTACCACACCTTTGTGGAAGCCATGGGCTTTAATCCGGTGAAAGCGGCAGAAATCATTGCCAATGCTAAACTTACACAGGCATCCTTTGCTCCGCTGAAAGCGACAATCGTGCCTCATGCACCTTACTCTGTTTCGGCCGAGCTGTTTACAGAGATCAATGCGGTATCCGGTATAGCAGGCGAATCCATTTCGATACATAATCAGGAAACAGCGGATGAAAATGCTTTTTTTGAAAGTAAAACCGGCCATTTCCTCAAGCTTTATGAGTTTCTGGGACTGGATATCTCTTTCTTTGAAATACAGGGGAAATCCTCTCTTCAGACTTATCTCCCGCTTTTATCTGCAGCACCAAGAACTTTACTGGTACATAATACTTTTACCAGCAGTGCAGATCTGGAATTTGCCGGATTAGCACATCAGTTGTTGTTCTGGTGTTTATGCCCGAATGCCAATCTCTATATTGAGGACCGGCTGCCGGATATAGCTTTGCTGAAGGATGCCGGAGTGACAATTACTCTGGGAACCGATAGTCTGGCCAGTAATCAGCAACTGAATATCCTTGCAGAAATGTATAGCCTGCAGGAGAAAGGGGACGTTTCTTTTGATGAATTATTACGTTGGGGAACGCTGAACGGAGCAGCATTTCTTGGAATAGACGCGATATATGGTAGTTTTGAAAAAGGGAAGAAACCTGGTGTGAATCTGGTTACACAGACTGAAGGCCTGCGTCTGAAACCCGATAGTAAGATTCAGCGTTTAATGTAAAATTGTATTCTATGTCTAACCGCATTACCAGCTTGTTTAATATTCACTATCCGATCATTCAGGCAGGTATGGTCTGGTGCAGTGGCTGGAAACTGGCCTCAGCAGTATCTTCAGCAGGAGGTTTAGGGATTATCGGCGCAGGGTCTATGTATCCTGATGTGCTTTGGGAGCATCTCCGGAAAACTAAAAAGGCTACGGACAAGCCATTTGCCGTGAATATTCCCCTTTTATACCCGGATACGGAAATATTGATGGATATCATTGTGAAGGAAGGAGTAAAAATCGTGTTTACTTCGGCCGGTAATCCGGCAATCTGGACAAGCTTTTTAAAAGGGATGGGGATTACTGTTGTGCATGTAGTGTCTAATACCAGATTTGCAAAAAAAGCGGAGGAATGTGGTGCGGATGCGGTAGTTGCGGAAGGATTTGAAGCCGGCGGACATAACGGGAAGGAAGAAACGACTACACTGTGCCTGGTACCTATGATAGCAGATGCAGTAAGTATACCCGTAATTGCTGCGGGTGGAATATCCTCAGGAAGAAGCATGCTCGCCGCTATGGCGCTGGGTGCGGAGGGTGTACAGGTGGGTTCGGCCTTTGCCGTTGCAGAAGAATCTTCCGCCCATCCGGCATTTAAAGAAAAGGTGATCAAAGCGGCCGAAGGGGATACCCGGATGCACTTACAAAAAATTGTACCGGTAAGGCTGCTCCGAAATACTTTTGAAGCTGCTGTGGCAGCTGCGGAAGCTGAAGGGGCCGATCCTGCAACATTAAAAGCATTGTTAGGCCGCGCAAGAGCAAAATTAGGTATGTTTGACGGCAATATAGAAGAGGGTGAGCTGGAAATTGGGCAGGTATCAGCGATGCTAAACGAGATCCGCCCTGCAAAAATAATACTGGAAGAAATATGGCAGGACTTTCTGTATGAAAAGGAGAAGCTCTGCAGGTTATAGGAAACTAACAAATCAGGAAGCTTTCTTTTCAGAACGTTTCGATAACAATAAAAATAAGATGAAGCATATCATTATCAAAATAACAGGTAAAGTTCAGGGTGTGGGTTTCAGGTATACCACGAAAGTTGTAGCCGACCAGATGGGCGTAAGGGGAATGATCAGAAATGAAAAGGACGGAAGTTTATATATAGAAGCTGAGGGCGATGATACACTGCTGGAAGTTTTTCTGGAATGGTGCCATGAAGGACCGGACCGCTCCCAGATAGAAAACGTGGAGGTTACGCCCGGCGAACTGAAAAACTATCGTAATTTTGAAATTATTAAAAAATAGAATGCATTATTGTTCGTTTAATCCGGTCACGTGTCAGTTATAAAGAAGTTTTTAGGTCAGACGGCAGTATATGGTCTCAGTACCGTATTTTCAAGGCTGTTTAATTTTATTTTAACACCCCTATTTACCAAAGTGTATGCGACCAGTGTATATGGTATTTTCACAACCTTATACAGCTATGCGTCGCTGATCAATGCTGTACTGGCGTTTGGTATGGAAAGCACATACTTTCGCTACCTGAACAAATATGAGGATAAAAAGCAGGAAGTTTACAACAACTCATTTATCTGTATAGCCTCTATTGCACTCCTTTTTCTGATTAGCGGGAATGTATTTGCTGATGGTATTGCTGCCTGGATCAATAACGGGCAGGACAAACAGGTTCTTGATTATCAGCAATACATCCGCTTTTTTGTGTGGCTGCTGTTTCTGGATGCCATCTGTGTGATTCCTTTCGCCAAACTCAGGGCGGATGATAAAGCGTTTAAGTACAGCCTGATCAAATTTTTAAACATAGGGACCTTTGTAGGATTTAACCTGCTTTTTATTTATGTTGTTCCGCTGATTATCAGCAATCATGGGGCGGCTGGCATCTGGTTTGAATCGTGGTACCGCCCGGGCTGGGTAGGTTATGTATTTATTTCGAATTTGATTGCAAGTATGGTTACATTTTTATTGCTGTTGCCAGAGTTCCTGCAAATCAGATTCCGCTTTGATAAGGAACTTTTTCTCAAAATGCTTTCTTACAGCTGGCCTATCCTGGTAGCCAATTTATCCTTTATCGTGAATGAAAATCTGGATAAAATAGTTTTGAGCAGATTGCTTCCTGATACAGTTGCAGATGTTCAGGTTGGGATCTACGGTGCAGTGTGTAAGATTGCAATATTCTTAAGTATTTTTATTACTGCCTTCAGGCTCGGGGCGGAGCCCTTCTTCTTCAGCCATGCGAAACAGGCAAATGCAAGGAATACTTACGCAATTATACTGCACTACTTTGTGATTGCGCTGTCATTGTTGTTTGTTGCGCTGGTTGCCAATATTGAGCTGCTTAAACATTTCATTCAGAACCAAGCCTATTGGGTGGGATTGCCTGCCGTGCCTTATCTGCTGTTTGGCTATGTATGCCTTGGGATATATATGAACCTCTCTATCTGGTATAGGTTATCTGATCAGACAAAGTACGGTCTGTATATTTCAATGATTGGCGCGGTGATCACCATTGTTTTTAATTTTATCCTTATTCCGCATTACAGCTATATGGGGTCTGCATGGGTGTCTATGCTTGCTTATGCTGTCATGATGGTTATCTCTTATGTCCTTGGACAAAAATATTATCCGATACCTTACAAGCTAAACGTTATACTGGTATATCTGCTGACAGCTGTAGTGCTGGTAGTGCTCTCGTTCTGGGTATTTCACAGGAATATCTATATCGGAAACGGGTTGCTGCTGCTGTTCCTTGCGGGGATCTGTTATGTAGAAAAGGATGAAGTTAAAATGCTTCTGGCAAAAGGAAAGTAAGTTCAAATACAATAAAACTATATATTACAAATGAAGATCAATATCATCAACAAATCAGGACTGGCCCTACCTCAATACGAAACAGCTCATGCAGCGGGTATGGATATGAGAGCTTTTACACCGGAAGAAATTGTGATTAAACCTTTGCAGCGTATTCTTGTCCCTACAGGACTACATATTGAACTGCCTGTAGGTTATGAAGCACAGATCCGCCCGAGAAGTGGTTTAGCCTATAAACATGGGATCAGTATTGTCAATTCTCCGGGAACGATCGATGCAGACTACCGCGGAGAAATAAAAGTATTGCTGGTAAATCTTTCTGACACAGATTTTGTAGTGAATAATGGCGACAGGATTGCACAGATGGTAATCGCAAAACATGAAACAGTGAGCTGGGAGAGTGTTGAAGAATTGAGTGATACTGCACGTGGCGAAGGTGGCTACGGACATACGGGTAAATAAAATTTATCATGAACAGAATTGTTGTTTTATGCTGTGTACTTTTTACAGGAATGCATGCTGCAGCCCAGCAGGCAACGATTTCTGTACGCGATAGTACTATCATTAAACAACTTTTCTTTGAAGGCCTCAGGGACAAGTTAAACGAGAATTACGATAAAAGCAATGTAAGTTTCAGCAGGATTGCCGTTCTGGACCCCCGGAATGCTGCTGCATGGTACGAAATAGCACTCCTGAATTTCAGGCAGAATAAAATGCCGGAAGCAGAAACTGCGATTAAAACGGCAGTGGGGCTGGAGAAAGACAATATCTGGTTCTGGAAACTATTGGCTGAGCTATACAAGAGTACCGGCAATATGGAAAAACTGATCCCGGCCTTTGACCAGCTGATCCGTCTTTCGCCGGAGCAGAAAAGCTTTTATTTTGACAGGGCAAATGCTTTGTCTATTGCCGGGAAAAAGGAAGAGGCCCTGGCAGCGTATAGCCTGCTGGAAAAGAAATTTGGGCCTTCGCCTACACTCAACAGGGCTAAACAAAGGATAGCAGCAGATACCTTACCGGCAGATTCTATGGCTGCGGCAACGCTGTATGCAGGGCAGAAAAACTTCGGGGCTGCTGCCCGTATCCTGAAAAATATTGCTCCGGCACATCTTGAAGATCCATTGTATTTTGCCCTGTCGGGCGATATTCTCTATGAAAACGGAAACCTGCCTGGCGCACTGCGGAGTTACAGGAAAGCCTTAAAGATCAGCGATCAGCTATATGGAGTCTGGGAGAAGGTACTGAACATACATATCCTGCTGGGGCAATATAAACAGATGATAGAGATGGGAGAAGCCGCTTTATCGGTTTACCCCAACCAGGCGATCCTGTATTACTATATGGCTTTTGCCCTGCACCGCGAAGAACAGAATGTGGCTGCATTGGGTAATATCAAAACAGCGCTTTCACTGGATGGAGACAATAAAGAATTGCAGGCGTTGATTTTTGCTTTACAGGCCGAGATCCTGATCGACGAGCACAAGCCGGATGCGGCGGATAAAGCTTTTGATAAAGCGATCACGCTGGACCCGCAGAATTACCTGATCATGAATAATTATGCTTATTACCTTGCACTGAGGAATGAGAATTTAAATAAAGCAGTTTCGCTGATTGATATTGCAGCCCGGGCCCTGCCTAATGACGCTTCGGTTGCTGATACATATGCCCTTGTTTTATTTAAGGGAGGCAAGTATGCAGTGGCCAGGACCTGGATAGAAAAGGCACTGGAAAACAAGGAAGCTGAAAATGGTGTTTACCTGGAGCATTATGGCGATATCCTCTTTATGCTTGGAGAGCAGGACAAGGCAGTAGTCCAGTGGAAAAAATCAAGAGATGCAGGCAACGATTCAACGCTGTTAAAAAGAAAAATAGATGAGAAGAAATACATTAAATAGCCTGCTGGTACTTTCACTTCTGCTGATTGCTGCAGGATGTAAGTCTAAAAAAGCTATAGTTAAAGCGCCTCCCGTAGCAGAAACTGTAGCGCCGGTGCTGAATACGAAAAAGCTGGAGAACCTGAAGACCTTAAAATCCAAAGACCTTCCCTTTACTACGCTCTCGCTGAAAGGCAGGGTGAACATGGAAATTGAGGGCAAGGAGCAGGGTATATCTGTTAATATCAGGGTGAAAAAAGACGAAATGATCTGGATCAGCATGACGGCTATTGCAGGAATTGAAGTTGCCAGGGCACTGATTACGCCAGATAGCCTGATTGTGCGCAACAACCTGCAGTCGCTGGCCATTAAAAAGCCCTTCAGCTATATTTATAAATTTACCAGTAAACAGGTCACTTTTAAAATGCTGCAGTCGGTGCTGACAGGCAATACGATGGATGAGCTGATGACGGAGCGTTCTGAAGTAAATCTGAATGGGGGTATCTTTACACTTTCGGGCGACAAGACCGGATTAGGCTACAGGGTACTTTTCAATACCTTATTAAAAACTGCTGAACTGAACCTGAACGATGCCAGGGCAGGACAGGCGCTGAAAGTGGTATATTCCGATTACCAGGACGTAACTGGGGCGCTTTTTCCTTCAGTTACTAAAATAAACTCCGTATCAGGGACGAAAAAAACGAACATTGCGTTTGATTTTAATAAAATAGAGCGTAACCTGCCTCTGGAATTTCCGTTTACGGTTCCCAAAAGGTTTGAGTTAATAAACTAATTTTTTTTATACTTTTGATGCAATGAAGCTACACAAATTACTTTTGTTTCTTTTATTTTTTGCGTTTGCATCAACTGCGGTTGCGCAAAGCAGTTCACAGCTGAAAAGAAAAAAAGAAGCCATACAGCGGGAAATCGAACTTTTACAGCGTAATCTGAACAAGGCTTCCCAAAGCAAGAAGCTTACTTTAGGAGAGATTCGCGCATTAAGCGCCAAGATCAACCTGATGCAGAACAAGATCACGGTGATCAACTCGGAAATAAAAAACCTGGATAGTGAAATCCATGAAAATACGAATACCGTACATTCACTTCAAGGTCAGCTGGCGCAGTTGAAAAAGGAATATGCGGGAATGATCAGGTTTGCACAGCGGAACAGGAACTCTTATGATAAGATGATGTTTATTTTTGCTGCGCGTGATTTCAATCAGGCCTACAAAAGAATTAAATACCTGCAGCAGTTTGGTCAGTACCGTAAGAAGCAGGCAGACTATATTCAGGGAACAGAAAAGAACTTAAACTACAAGATTGTAGTACTGGATAAAAGCCTGAAAGCGAAAAGCAATCTGCTGCGTGAACAGGAGTCGGAGCAGGATAAACTGGCAAGAAACAAGAGGGAGCAGGCTACGGTATTGAACCAGGTAAGCAAACAGGAGAAAGAACTAGGACGCGATATTGCCAAGAGAAGGAAACAGCAGCAGGCGGTAGACCGCGCGATCAGGGATGCGATCAGTAGGGAAATTGCAATTGCAAGAAAGAAAGCAGAAGATGAAGCCCGTGCGGCTGCAGCAAAAGCACGTGCCGAGAATAAAGCTGCGCCGGTTGAAAAAGCAAAGACCAACAGCAATTACCTGACCTCTACACCAGAGGCGGCGAAGTTATCTGCAGGGTTTGAGAACAACAGAGGCCGTTTACCATGGCCGGTAGGACAGGGTTCCATTACTGAAAACTTTGGAAGACACACCGAAGGCGAAGCCAGCTACAGCAATGACGGGGTAAATATCCTGACAGCTGACGGAGCGGCAGTAAGGGCTGTATTTGGTGGAGAAGTGCTGTTTGTAAGGATGATACAGGGAATTTATGTAGTGGCCATTCGTCATGGTGATTACTTTACGATCTATCAGAACCTGAGATCTTCTTCGGTAGCCAAGGGTGATAAGGTAGAGACGCGCCAGAACATCGGTACTGTAGCTACTACGTCGGACGGGCCATTATTACATTTTGAAATCATGCGTGGACAGGCTAAACTGAATCCTGAAGCATGGATAGCAAAATAAATAATTGGTTTTAAAATGATTATATTTGTAAAGATTTATAAAGTTGAGTGATATGCAGACTGGAGTGATATTAGAATTTTTAAATATGGGCGGTGGAGAGATCATGCTGATTCTTGGCGTGGTCATGCTTTTATTTGGAGGTAAGAAATTACCTGAACTGGCGAGAGGCCTTGGAAAAGGAATCAGGGATTTCAAAGATGCATCTGAGGGAGTGAAAAGAGAAATTCACCGCAATATCAATGCGATGGATATTGATGAAGACCTGAAAGCTGAGAATGATAAATATGACCAGCAGTATCCAAAACCTACTTTAGAAGAACAGATGTATCCTACTGCGGCGGCAGCTGCACCGATTAACCTGACTAAAACTTCTGATACAGAAGAAGTGGAAATACCTGCTTCAGAGTCCCCTTCGGAAGTTGCAGCAGAAGCACCAGTATCAGCTTCGGGAACTACCGTAGTTCCTGCATCGCCGGAAGCCACTGAAGTGCCTGTTGCGAAACCGGCAACAGCTCCGCTGGGCACGCCAATTGCAGCTTATTCGGCAACGGCCGCGGCTGAGAAAGCAGCAACACCAGCGTCATCCGCTGCTCCGGAAGTTTCAGCGACAACGGAAACAGCAACAAACACAAATACGATTGAAACCGTTACACCGGATTCAGAGTCAACAGTACCTTCAGAAACAGAAAAAAATAAAATTTAATCCTACGATTATGTCAAACTTCACAATATTAGCTGCCCTGGGCACACCTGAGATCATTATTATTTTAGTAGTTGTTCTCCTGCTTTTCGGTGGTAAAAAAATCCCTGAATTAATGCGTGGCCTTGGTAAAGGCGTAAAAGAATTCAAAGACGGTAAAGACGGAGCAGATGATTCAGTTGAATCTAACCGTACCAATACCCATAAACCTCTGTAGGTTTTTATTTTGAATTCGTAACCCTTTAATTCCTTTCCATTAGTTTGAAGAAGTATACATCTTTATCAGAGATACAAGCGCTTATTGAGCAAAAAAAGCTTGTTCTTCCTGATCTGCTTGACCATTATTTTACACAGATAGAAACCCACAAGAACCTCAATGCATTCAACGAGGTTTTTTTTACTTCTGCGGGAGTACAGGCGCAGGAAGTGCAGGAAAAGATCCATAATGGTACTGCAGGGAAACTTGCGGGTATGGTAATCGGTATCAAGGATAATATCCTGTATAAAGACCACATTACTACTGCTTCTTCTAAAATGCTGGAAGGATTTATCTCGCCCTATTCTTCAACAGTGGTTGAAAGACTGATTGCTGAAGATGCCATTATCATCGGCAGGTTAAACTGTGATGAATTTGCAATGGGCGGTTCCAATGAAACCTCTTACTATGGACCGGTACGCAATGCCGCTGATACTGAAAGGGTAGCCGGTGGCTCATCCGGTGGTTCTGCTGTAGCGGTACAAGCTGATCTTTGTCTTGCTGCTCTGGGAACAGATACCGGCGGATCTGTAAGACAGCCCGCTGCTTTTTGCGGATGTTTTGGATTTAAGCCTACCTACGGACGTATTTCAAGATATGGTGTAATTGCTTATGCTTCTTCTTTCGATCAGGTAGGAACGCTGACATCTTCTGTAACTGATGCAGCTCTGCTGATGGAAGTACTGGCCGGTGCTGATACGCATGACAGTACGGTATCAAGACTGCCTGTGCCGGCTTATTTGTCGAAGCTTGATGATCAGTGTAATAAGAATATTGCAGTCTTAAAGGAAACACTGGAGAGCGAGGCACTGGATCCGGATATCAAATCTTCTATTCTTACGGCTATCGAAGAATTGAAGGCACAAGGACATACGGTTAATTATGTATCTTTCGATCTGCTGGACTATTTAGTGCCTGCCTATTATGTGCTGACAGCTGCCGAAGCTTCTTCTAACCTATCAAGGTATGACGGTGTTCATTACGGATACCGCAATCTGCAGGCGGAGAACCTCAGCAGTTTATATAAAAAATCCCGTGCCGAGGGCTTTGGAGATGAAGTAAAACGCAGGATACTGCTCGGAACTTTTGTACTGAGTGCCGGGTATTACGATGCCTATTATCAGAAAGCCCAGCGTGTAAGAAGGATGATCAGGGATAAAATTGAAATGTTATTCAATAGCTACGACGTGATCCTGACTCCTGTAGCGCCTACTCCTGCCTTTAAAATAGGCGAGAATATGCAGGACCCGCTGGTAATGTATATGGCTGATATTTTTACCGTGCTGGCTTCGCTTACAGGTATTCCTGCAATTGCAGTTCCACTGGGCAATAATCCGGACGGTTTACCGTTAAGCTTACAGTTAATGGCAAAACATTTTCAAGAAGATGTTTTACTTTCTTTAGCAAAGAGTTTTAGCAGCACCCCTAAACGCTTATGATAAGAAATGTACTTGTAGTAATCTTCTGTGTATTGTTTGGTATGAAAGCCGGCGCACAGGAAAAAATAGTCAGGCTGGATTCTATTTCCCCGATCAGCTTTCTTTCTACAACCTTTACAGGTGACACCACGGCAGTGCCGCAGGTTTTAGAAAACCCTTTATTCTACAATTACAATTTTACTTATAAAAAACGCCTCGATTCCATTCAAAAGGAAATTCCTCTGACTTACAATGAGTCTGTACAGCGCTATATTGATGTGTATGCCGGCAGAAAAGAGATGATGGGCAAAATGCTGGGGCTTTCAGAATATTATTTTCCAATCTTTGAAAATGCGCTCAAAGCTTTTAGTGTGCCTCAGGAGCTGAAATATCTTCCGATTATTGAGTCTTCTATGAATTCCCATGCAATTTCCAGAGTGGGTGCCACCGGTTTATGGCAGTTTATGTTTACCACTGCCAAAGGATATGGACTGAACATGGATAACTTTGTTGACGAACGCAAGGATCCGATCCAGGCCAGTTATGCGGCTGCAAGATATTTTAAGGATGCATATGCTGAGCTGGGCGACTGGCTGCTGGCAATAGCTGCTTACAACTGCGGTACCGGTAATGTAAACCGGGCGATTGCGAAAGCACATTCCAGGGACTTCTGGGCAATCAGGCCTTTCCTGCCAATGGAAACAAGAAATTATGTGCCAGCATTTATTGCTGCGATTTATGTAATGAATTGCCCAGATAAACACCAGATCCTTGCACAGAAATCGCTGTTTGCGATCAAAACAGATACTATCCAGGTGAGCCGCTATGTTTCTTTAACAGAGCTTGCAGAAGCTTTGTCAATGCAGGAAGAAGATCTCTGCACCTTAAACCCTTCCTATAAGAAAAAGATCGTTAATGGTTCAATAGAGCTGCCGAAACGGATCATTATGCCCAAAGTGAGCCTGGCAAGTTTTGCCAGTATTTACGAAGTGCTGAATGACCATACGGTAGAAATGAATACCCGGATTATCCAGGCATCAAATGATGACAGGAGACTCCTTAAAAAACACAGGGAAACAGTTGCTGAAGACAAACCTTCTATCGTGTACCATAAGGTGGTTCCGGGACAGAACCTGACTGCTATTGCCGATAAGTTTGGAATAGATGTACAGGATATCAAAGTGTGGAATAAGCTGAAAGGGAATAATATTGTTCCCGGACAGAAATTAATCGTCTCAAAAAATCAGGCTGCTGCCAGGCATACTGAAAGCCGTTCGGGAAAGAAATACATCTCGTACAGAGCGCAGTCAAACGGCGCTGAGAAGTCTTCCGGAAGGCTTTAATCAGCTCTTATTCTTTTTGTTCATTCCTGATCGACCCTTTTTTTTGCTCAAATATTATCTCATATTCGTAAGCGCTTCGGATCATTTTTACGCAGCCCGAATTTGTGCAGGTAAATTTAGTACACAATAAAGAATTTAATAACGTTTTCCTATTAACTTTGGCTCAAATAACAGCAAAATGTAATCGTAAGTACCGGCAGCCGATCTCTTAATTATACGCTCTATAGATAAGAATTTAGGTTAACGAAACTATGAAAGTGATAGAGGTGTTTTAATTCATTAAGAATGATAAATTCCTTTTAGTAGCTTTAGCACATTGATTTTAGCGAAAAAATAGAAAGATATGTATGATTATATTGATGGCAGGCTGACTTTTAAATGTCCTGCTTATGTTGTGGTTGAAGCTGGTGGTATAGGGTATCACATTAATATATCATTGAACACATATAGTGCCTTAGGTGCTGGCGAACGTTGTAAAATGTACGTTTGGCTGCATGTAAAGGAAGATAGCCATACGCTTTACGGGTTTATTGATGAGGGGGAGCGCCGTTTGTTCCTGCACCTGATCTCCGTTTCTGGTATCGGGCCAAATACCGGTAGAATGATGCTCTCCTCGATTACGCCGGCAGAGATCCAAACTGCTATTGTGAATGCAGATTTACCTTTAATCCAGCGGATAAAGGGCATCGGTGCGAAATCCGCACAACGGTTAGTTTTAGAACTTCAGGACAAATTGAAAAAAGAAGGAACAGGATCGCTGATTGCTGCCCCATTAAACCATACAGTACGCGAAGAAGCACTTTCAGCCCTGATGATGCTGGGTTTTGCAAAATTACCGGCGGAGAAATCTATAGACAATGCAATAAAAAATGGTGGAACAGATCTGACAGTAGAGCAGATGATAAAAATAGCTTTGAAGAATTTATAATAAAGATCAGCCAGTTACGGAAAAACATATCATATACTTTTGCCTTTGAGAAACACTTTTACTTTTCTACTCTTCCTGGTTTTTTCTTTCTGCGGCTTACATGTTATAGCGCAGGTAAGGCGTGTAGTTCCTGCCCAGGATACTACCAGGAATACTTTTGGCCTGAGGGAAAAGCAGAGGTTAGGAATAAGGCAGCCATTTAACTCGTTTTCGCCAATGCCTGATAACATGACGAGGGAGGTGGAGTATGATGCTGTCAATAAAAGGTACATCATCCGGGAGAGAGTTGGCGGAAGAATCCTTGGTGCCCCACAGTATCTGACTGTAGAACAATATCAGCGCCTGGTGAACAGCGAGATCAAACGCAATAACTGGCGTGAGATTTCAAACGCTGAGGCGGATGAGATCAGGCAAACGGGAGTAATTCCGAGTTTGACGATTGAAAATAAATCTTTTGAACGTTTATTTGGCGGTAACCAGATCAACATTCAGCCGAGGGGGGAGGCAGAGCTTACCTTTTTGGGCAGGGTCAACAAAAATGAAAATCCACTGTTCAATGAAAGACAGCGTGTGCAAAGTAATTTCGACTTTAACCAGCGGATCCAGATGGATGTGGTGGGTAATATCGGAACCAAGCTCAAGCTAAACATGAACTACAATACCGAAGCCCAGTTTGATTTTGAGAACCAGATAAAGCTGGATTATACCGGCGGCGAGGATGATATAATCAAAAAGATTGAAGCAGGTAACGTAAGCATGCCGCTGAGCACTTCCCTGATCTCAGGTACCCAGGCACTCTTCGGAATCAAAACTCAGCTCCAGTTTGGTAAACTGAACGTAACTTCAGTTTTCTCACAGCAGAAATCTCAGTCGCGCGAACTCAAGATAAGCAATGGTGCGCAGCAAAATGAATTCAGACTGAGCGCTGATACTTACGAGGCCAACAAACATTATTTCCTGGCAAAATATTTCAGGGATACTTACAATAAATCCTTAGCTACACCACCCACCGTATTGTCGGGTATCAATATCACCAAGATAGAAGTCTGGATTACCAATAAAACGGGCAATACCCAGGACTCAAGGGATGTACTGGGCCTCATTGACCTTGGAGAAAACCAGCCTTACAATACCGGTCAGATTGTTGGCGGAGCTGGTTTTTCTACATTGCCTTCGGGATTTGCACTGCAGGGCAGCAGACAGTCTAATGACCTGCTTACGAAAATTCCTGCCGGTGCAAGACTTACCAATTCAAACGATATCATTTCCTACTTCCAGTCTAATGGGGGAACGGACAACTTTGGTAAGATGACCTATGCCCGCAAGCTATCTGATAAGGAATATACACTGCATACGCAGCTGGGTTATATCTCATTGAATAACCCATTAAATGCAGATGAGATACTGGCAGTTGTATTCAGGTACACTTACAACGGTGCCGAATATCAGGTTGGGGAGTTCTCTACCGATGTGAGTTTTGATCAGGCAACGCCGAAGGTTTTGTATGCTAAATTGCTGAAGAACGAGACGACGAAAACCAATCTGCCTACCTGGGACCTGATGATGAAAAACATCTATTCGATCGGGGGATACCAGATCAGTCCGCAGAATTTCAGACTTGACATCCTGCGGCTGGACAACGAATCGGGCATAGAAAAACCGGTGATGTCAGAAGGTATCAACACGGCGAATAAACTATGGATCAACCTGACGGGACTTGACCGGCTGAACCAGCAGAATGAACGTAAGCCTGACGGGGCATTTGACTTTGCTGCTGAAGATAAGCCTTTTGCCAGTACAGCAAGTGCCTCTACAGAGACTTCTATAGGCAACCTGAATTCCCTCGGAAATGTGAATTCAGGTGCGACAAGCAATGGACTATCCTCTTTTGTCACAAATACCAGTGCGGGTTACGTGACTATCGATCCCCTGAACGGAAGGGTGATCTTTCCGGTACTGGAACCTTTTGGTAAAGACCTGGCCTCGCAGTTTAACCCCGGAGAGCAGAACCTGATCGATAAATATACTTTTACAGCTTTATACGACTCTACCAAGGTAGTTGCTCAGCAGCTGTTTACAAAGCAAAACCGCTTCATCATTAAGGGAGCATTCCAGTCGGACGTAGCCTCAGAGTTCAGTCTGAACTCTATCAACGTTCCCGAAGGCTCAGTAAAAGTGTTTTCCGGTACAATCCCCTTACAGGAAGGTGTGGATTTTACCGTGGATTACCAGGGCGGCCGGGTAAAGATCATCAATACAGGATTACTGATCTCAGGTCAGCCGATCAGGATCACTACTGAAAACAGTGAATTATTCGGCTTGCAGCAACGCTCTCTTTTTGGAACACGCCTGGATTACCGTGTAAGCAATAAGCTGAACATCGGGGGTACATATATGAACCTCTCGGAAAAACCGCTTACCCCAAAAGTAAACCTGGGCGAAGAGCCGATCAGCAACAGTATTTACGGATTTGACCTTAACTATAGTTCTTCTTCGCGGTTTCTGACAAAGATGGTAGACCGCCTGCCTTTCCTCTCTACCAAGGCGCCTTCCAAATTCACATTTTCAGGAGAGTATGCCAAGCTGGTGCCTGGGCATCCGGCTGCGCTGAATAGTGAAGGGGATAAAGGTGGCGTAAGTTACCTGGATGACTTTGAAGCTACCCGCTCAGTGATCGACCTGAAAAGTGCGATCTCCTGGCAGCTGTCCAGTACTCCCCAGCTTTTCCAGGAGTCGCAGCTTATCGATAATCTTGCCTATGGGTACAACAGGGCAAAGATGGCCTTTTACAATATCGATCCAACCTTCTACAATAGCTCGGGTACAAACCTCCCGGCCAACCTCAGGAACAACAGGACAGAATTGTCAAACCATCTGGTGCGTGAAGTCATTGAACAGGAAGTTTTCCCGTTTAAGGAAACCCCAACAGGACAAACCGTATCACTCCCTACACTGAACGTTGCCTATTACCCCACCAAGAGAGGTCCTTACAATTACGCAACCACAGGATTTGCAGCCAATGGTGACCTGCAAAACCCGCGCTCGCGATGGGGGGGAATATTCAGAAAGATTGAGACCAACGATTTCCAGGCTTTAAATATTGAATATATTGAGTTATGGGTGATGGACCCAAACATCTACAAACCCAATTCAATTGGGGGAGACCTGTATTTCAACATCGGTAATCTCTCCGAGGATATCCTGAAGGACGGAAGAAAATCTCTGGAGAACGGGCTTCCTGCCGATGGCGATCCTACAAAATATGACGAAACCAACTGGGGCCGCGTGTCTAAGCTGCAGCCAGTTATACAGGCTTTTGATAATGACCCTGCTGCACGGAGAGCACAGGATGTAGGTTTAGACGGACTTTCCAGCAATGATGAAAAGCTGAAGTTTGCAGCAGCTATCTCACAGATCAAAACACAGTTGAACCCAACAGCAGCAGCCGAAATTGATAATGACCCGAGTTCTGATAATTACACCTATTACAGGGGGCCAGCACTGGATCAGGCCAATGCCGGAATTTTAAGACGTTATGAAAATTACAATGGCCCGGAGGGTAACTCCAAAACGGCACAGCAATCCCAGGAGGAGCTCGGTATTGAAAATTCGGCCTCTACCTCATTGCCTGATGCTGAAGATGTTAACAGGGACAACAATATGACGCAGAGCGACGAGTACTTTCAGTACAAAGTGTCGATGCGTAAGGGCGATCTGGAAGTTGGAAAGAACTATGTAACTGATGCTGTGACCTCGCAGGTGAAACTTGCCAACGGGCAGACGCAACCGGTAACCTGGTACCAGATCCGCATCCCTCTGGCCGACTATGAGCAAAAGGTAGGAAACATACAGGACTTTAAATCTATCCGTTTCTTCAGGATGTTCCTGACCAACTTTGCAGATACAACTGTGCTGAGGTTTGCAAAGATCCAGCTGGTAAGGGGCGACTGGAGGCAGTACAATTCACTGAACGAAAGTTCGCAGATCATTACTGATCCGGCACTGAGTACAGTGACAGCAGACAACTCGACTATAGAGCTGACTACAGTTAATATCGAAGAAAATGGTAAACGTGCGCCAATCCCCTATGTGATCCCGCCGGGAATTATCAGGGAGCTGGATTTTAACAACTACAGAACGGATACGAAATTAAATGAGCAGTCGCTGGCCTTTACAATCCGCAACCTGAGGGATGGGTATGGCAGGGCTACCTTTAAAACTACGCTGAGCGATTTCAGGTCGTACAAACGCCTGAAGATGTTTGTCCACCTCGAAGCCCTTGGAAATGCCGTCATCAACAGCGGAGATCTGACTGCATTTGTCAGGGTAGGATCAGACAATCAGGACAACTATTATGAATATGCGCAGCCAATGACGGTGACGCCCCCAAATACAAGTAACCCGGATGCTATCTGGCCGGATGCGAATATTATTGATATTGAACTGAAGCTCTTCCAGGATGCCAAGCTGGCCAGGAACAGGGCCAGGGACGTAAACGGAGCTTTGTGGGACATCAGCAAGCCTTTTAGTTATGTTGTGGATGGTAACCGGACAATAACGATCAAAGGCCAGCCGGATATGGGACAGGTAAAGGTGTACATGCTGGGAGTGAAAAACCCGCTGAAGAATGTAGCAAATGCTGCAAATGATGATGGCCTTGAAAAAAGTGCACAGCTCTGGTTCAATGAGCTGCGCTTGACGGAATTTGATGAGCGCGGGGGTTGGGCAGCAGCAGGGCGGATCAATGCCCAGCTGGCTGATTTTGCCGAAGTCAATGTATCGGCAAGCAAGACCACCATTGGCTTTGGATCACTTGACAGCAGGGTAAGCGAGCGCAACAGGGATGATAATGTCTTTTTTGATATCTCTTCCAATCTGCAGTTAGGTAAGTTCTTCCCTCAGAAATCAGGTTTGAAGGTGCCGATGTACGTAAGTTATTCTAATCAGGTGAGCACGCCGCAGTATGACCCGAAGATGCCGGATATAGAACTGAAAACAGCACTGGCAACGGCTACCAAAGAGGAGAAAAAGGAAATTCTTGATTATTCGCAGGATGTAACCACGCGCAACAGTATCAACTTTACGAATGTGCACAAGGAACGTACTGACCCTTCCAAAAAACCGCAGGTATGGGATGTGGAAAACCTGAGTGCCAGCTACTCTTTCACCAAGTTCCTGCACCATGATTTTATCAATCAGAATACGGTACAGAAAACAACTTTCGCTTCGCTTGCCTATAATTACTCAGGGCAATCAAAAAACTATCGCCCCTTTGACAGGATCATTAAAAATAATACTTTGGCCCTTCTCAGGGATATCAACTTTAGCCTGCTGCCAAGTGCTATTAATTTCAGGATTGACGTAAACCGTTTTTACTCGGAGAACAGCCTGCGGAATAATGATCCGACCAACAGTATCCCGATCAATACTACCTATAACAAGAATTTCCTGGTGACCCGGGTATATGCTATTTCATGGAACCTGACGAAGTCGATGACTATAGATTTTGATGCAACAAACTACTCGATTATTGATGAACCGGATGGAAAGATTGAAGGACTTAAGAGAGATACCGTATGGCAGAACCTGAAAAATCTGGGGCGTACAACGGATTACAGCCATAACCTGAATATTACTTATGCATTGCCGGTAAACAAGATCCCGGGGATGGACTGGGTAAATGTGGCTACACGCTACGGGACCAACTTCAACTGGCAGACCGAGCCGCTCTCTACGCTGAACGACCCGACGATTAATCTTGGAAACACTATCCAGAATTCGAGGACGATCCAGCTGAACCCTACGCTAAACTTTAACGGGCTTTATAATAAATTTGGTGCATTGCGCAATATGAAGGATGGTAATGGCGGCGGACTTTCAGGCGTGATGCTGAACTTGCTTACAAGTATTAAAAATATCAATGCTGCCTTTACACAGACTAAAGGGATCTTCCTGCCGGGCTACCTGCCGAAGACCAGCTACCTTGGTATCGATGATATTACCGGGGCTCCCGGACTGGGATTTGTTTTCGGAAGCCAGAGGGATATCAGGCAGATGGCCATCAGCAACAGCTGGATCACTACCGATACCCTGCAGTCGCAGCTTTATATCAATACGCTGAGAGAAGATATCAGTGTAACCAGTGTACTGGAGCCTTTCCGTGATTTCAGGATCACGCTGACAGCGAACAAGAACAGGACGATGAATTATTCTACAAACTTCAGGTTCGACAATACGAGCCAGGCGTTCCGTAATCTGAGTCCTAACACGACCGGTGACTACAGTATATCATTTATTACCCTGGGTACTGCCTTCTCTGAAAAATCAGGCAGCACTGTATCTAAGCTGTTCAATCAGTTTATGGCCAACAGATCAGTAATATCCCAGCGTTTGGGTGCGAAGAACCTGAATTCAAGAGGTGTATCCGGCGGTTATGCAGATGGCTACAACCAGAACTCACAGGATGTGATCATCTCGGCCTTTATGGCTGCATATACAGGAAAAGATGCTTCGTCAGTAAGCCTGAACTCTTTCCCTAAGATACCGTTACCTAACTGGCGGATCAATTATGGCGGACTGGGCAGGCTCGACTTCATGGCTGAGACGTTTAAATCGATTGATATCAGGCATGCCTACCGCTCGGTTTACAGTGTTAACGGCTTTAACTCTCTGCAGCGCTACACTGAAAACGACGGCTACGTGAACAGCAGGGATGATAACCAGAACTTCCTTCCTTTCTACCAGTTTCAGCAGGTAACTATTGCAGAGACTTTCTCTCCGCTGATTGGTGTGGATACACGTTTAAAGAACAACCTGACAGCCAATTTTGAGATTGGAAAAACCAGGCTGCTCGGGCTGAGCCTCTCCAACAGTCAGCTGGCACAGTTAACGGAGAATAACCTGGTATTTGGAATAGGGTACAGGACTACGAAATTCAGGTTTCCTTTCGGGCTGTTTAAGGAGCTGAAGCTGGATAACAATATGGACTTTAAACTGGATCTGGCCATCAGGGACAACAAAACTGTTATTTACAGGGCAGATGTATTTGAGGCCGAAGTCTCTTCAGGTGCAAAGAACATCACTTACAGGCCTACTGTAGATTATATCCTGAACCAGCGTTTCAATATCAAATTGTTTTATGATGCGAACCTGACCAAGCCATATACCTCGCAGACTTACAATACATCGTTCAGCAACTTCGGCTTTAGTTTGCGTATTACACTGAATTAGCCTTGCTTAGAAGCAGATATTAATTACCTTTGGCTCATACGAACAAAACCTAAAAAAAAATGAATTTTCCATCAGAACTAAAGTACACGAAAGACCACGAATGGGTTAGAGTTGAAGGCAATGAAGCCTTTATTGGTATTACTGATTTTGCGCAGCGCGAACTGGGTGACATCGTTTATATCGATATCAATACAATAGGTGATGAAATCAGCAAAGATGAAGTTTTCGGTACCGTAGAGGCCGTTAAAACTGTGTCTGACCTTTACATGCCTGTAACTGCAACAGTATTGGAAGTAAATACAGCATTGAACGATAACCCTGAACTGGTGAATTCTGACCCTTATGGAGAAGGATGGATGGTCAAAGCATCGATCTCTGACGCCTCACAGGTAGAAGGATTATTAACTGCAGAAGCATACCAGGCCTTAGTTGGTGCATAATATACAATGAGTAAATTAAAAACATTATCATATCAGCGCTGGGCAGGTATCTGGACAGTGGTTATCCTGATTTTTTGTACTGCGAAAATGCCCGACACTCAAGGTTCGGGCTTTTTCTTTATTGGTTTTGATAAGCTGGTGCACCTGGGGTTCTTCTTTGTGCTGAGCATTTTACTGTTCTACGGTAAGATCAAAAGCCAGTCGAGCTACAGTTTCAGGGTAATGACAATATTTAAGATCGTAGCGCTGACATTCTTTATTGGCGGAGCGATTGAGATCATTCAGCTTGAGCTTTTCCCCTACAGATCTGCTGAATGGTGGGATCTGGGAGCCGATATGATGGGTGTGATGATGGCTGTTTTTAGTTATGTCCTTTTGCACCGTTCCAACTATAATGAAACTACAATGAGCCGGGAAATCCGCAAGAACAACGAAGCGGCCCTGGATGCTGTGGATGCTGAAAAAAAATAACCCGATGGCCTCAGGCCATTCTATAATAATTTGGTATGAAGACAAGATATAGTATTATGTTTCTGGGATTAGTGATGCTGGTTAGCAGCTGCAGTATTTTTAAACCGGGCTGCCATTGCCCGCACGTAGTTTCTGCTGCACATTCCGATAAACAGGCGGTCAAAAGATCCTGATATTCAGGAGTTTTCAGTGTAGGGCGTCAGAAGATTCTTTGTATTTAATTTGTTACCCTTCTTTTTGTTTGTCATTTCAAACTATTTCACCGGATTGGAGTCTGATAGAGTAGACAAATAACCATACTCCTCATTCTTGATGATAACTTCTACAAAAACTCTCCTGCTGATTACCAAAAATTTTCTGCTGACAGCTTTTCTTCTGATCAGCTTCTCTTCATTTTCGCAAACTAAAAATGGTTCGGTAACCGGAAAAGTGCTGAATGCCAAAGGCCGTTTGCCAATTGATTTTGCTTCTGTAGCCGTTAAAAATCTAGCAGATACTACACAAACTTCTGTTATCAATACACAAGCTGATGGTTCATTTAAAATTGCCGGACTTGCACCGGGAAATTACCGCCTGACGGTAGCATACCTTGGATTAACGAATTTCAATAAACAGTTTGCGGTCACTGCGGCGGCTCCGGCTGTCGCACTGGGTGAACTTGCTATGGAGAACAGCGGGCTCGATTTAAAAACGGTGGAGATCAAAGGAGTGGTTACGCCGGTTGTTGTAAAGACAGATACCGTTGAATATGATGCAAAAGCTTTTAAGGTAAGGGAGAATGCTGTAGTAGAAGATGTTCTTAAAAAATTGCCGGGTGTGGATGTGGCAAAAGATGGATCGATCAAAGCACAAGGCGAAACGGTTACGCGTGTGCGTGTTGACGGTAAGGATTTTTTTGGAAATGATCCCTTACTGGCTACCAAAAATCTGCCGGCAGATATGATTGATAAGATCCAGGTTATAGACCTGCTTTCTGACCAGGCCCAGTTTACCGGTGTGGATGATGGAAACAGGGAGAAGATCATTAATATTACAACCAAGAAGGATATGAAGAATGGCTATTTCGGCAATTCTTCAGCGGGTTATGGTACAAATGCTGGTGAAGGGACTGATCCGCGCTACGATGTGAGTATCAATGCGAATAAGTTTAAAAACGATCAGCAGTTTTCTGTAATCGGCCAGTTCAATAACGTGAACAAGCAAAACTTTGGCAGTGGCGGCGGCGGTGGTAACCGTGGCGGTGGCGGCGGAGGTGGCGGCTTTGGTCCGAGTATAAGTACCGGTGCCCCTCAGCAGGGAATAACCACCACAAATGCCTTCGGGATCAACTTTGCCGATGTATATACAGATCAAACGAAGGTTACCGGAAGTTATTTCTTCAATAAGAGCTCACTTTTTAATGATCAAAGCAGTTTCAGACAAAATTTACTGGGGAACAGTACGACTACTTTTGATCAGGACCTGAACAGCACTACAGATAAAACCAATCACAGGTTCAATTTTATGATTGATACCAAGATTGATTCATCTACTACAATTCGTATCGAACCGGCGGTTACTTATACAGAAACCGGGTTGAATCAGAACAGTTCTTACGTGAACAGTTATGCAACTTCACAAACTGTAGGTACCCAGCAGCTGAATACAAAAACCACGGCGCCTACGGTAAATAACAATATCCTGCTGCGGAAGAAGTTCCTGAGAAGAGGACGTACACTTTCATTGAATGTAAGAACAACGATCAACGACAGCGACGGCAAAAACTATAATACGATTGCGAACAGGACAACGTCAGGCATTGATTCGCTCACGCTGGACAATACGGACCAGCTGAACAATACGACTGCCCATTCTATAAGCAATACCTCAAGACTGGTCTACACAGAACCACTTTCTAAAACATTGAGCCTGGAACTGAACTATCAGAATGTGTATAATTTTGATAACAGTGAAAGGTTTACTTATAATTATAACACTATAACTTCATTGTATGATATTCCGGATTTTACATATACCAATACTTATGAGAACAAAACCTTAACCAATGCGGTAGGTGCAAGTATCAATAAGACGGCTAAAAAGTATAACTGGAACATTGGCCTGGCCGTACAAAATGTAGACAGAAGAAATGAGAATCTGACCACCGGCAATATCTTTAGTCAGAATTTCAACAATATTGTTCCAAGTGGTCAGCTGCGTTATAATTTCAGCAGGAGCAAAAGACTGGTGATCAGGTACCGCGGAAGCACTCAACAACCTTCGATCACCCAGATTCAACCGATCCCGGATAACTCAAACACACAAACTATCCCAATTGGTAACCCGGATCTGAAGCCAGCGTTTACCAACAATGTTACTGTAATTTACAATAACTTTGATTTTGCCCATTTCCGTTCACTGTTTATTTTTGCCAACATCAGTCAGACTTTCAATGCCTTTGGTAACAATAATTCCCTGATCAATGATGCTGGAGATCCCAACTTTGGTAAGATTGCTGTGGTACCGGTAAATGTGAATGGTGTGTACCAGGGCACACTGGGATCATCTGTTGGTCTCCCGATCATAACAGACAATAAACTGAACCTTAATATTGACCTTGGCAGTACTTATGCAAGAGGTGTAAACTTTACCAATTCCATTCAGAACATCACTAACGATCTTTCTGTAACCAACAAATACAGGCTGGTAACTTCTATGGATAAACTTGATATGACTGCCGGTATTGCCGGATCAATTAACCGGGCAACCTATTCTGCACAGGCAAGTTCAAACACCACTTATTATACATTGAATCCTACGGCTAACGTGAGTTACATGTTTCCGGGAGAATTTCGTGTCGCTGTTGACGCTGACTACTACCAGAATACTGGAAGGGGACAGGGTTATGATACCAATTATACTATCGTGAACGGATACATCAGCAAGCAGTTCTTCAAGAACAGGGGAACTTTTAAACTGGCGGTAAATGATGCACTGAACCAGAACCAGGGCATAACCAGGACATCAAGCAACAACACCATTACCGATTTAAGATATAATGTGCTGAAAAGATACTATATGTTCTCATTCACTTATTCACTTAACAGGATGGGTGGCAAGACCATCAACAATATGCCCGGACAGCGTGGAGAACGTGGTGAAGGCGGTGGTATGGGTGGCTTCGGCGGCGGCGGTGGCGGACGCAGGGGAGGAATGTAATCTCAGCATCAAGATAGCCGATATGTAATGCATTATTTGGATTTATTATCGATAAAGGCTAAATTGCCGCCTAATTTAAGGTATGAATCTTTCACATTTGAAACCAGGAGAACGCGGCACTATCGTAGCTTTTACAGATCTTGAAATGTCTGTAAAATTAATGGAGATGGGTTGCCTGCCTGGTGAGATGGTAGAAGTTGAGCGTTTTGCCCCCCTTGGTGATCCTATGGCTATCCGTGTGGCAGGATACCAGCTTTGTTTACGAAAAGACGAAGCTTCAGTAATTATCATTACATAGACAAATTGAGCAGTATTCTAAAAATCGCGTTGGTTGGTAATCCCAATACGGGAAAATCAACACTGTTTAACCTGCTTACGGGAATGAACCAGAAAATTGGAAATTTTCCGGGAATTACCGTCGATAAAAAAGTAGGTTACTGTAAATTAACGCCCGGTCAGCAAGCTGAAATAACCGACCTTCCTGGCACTTACAGTTTATATCCCAAAAGTAAAGACGAAGCTGTTGTTTTTCAGGTACTGGCAAACAAACGCAATTCCAGTCATCCCGATATGATCGTGGTGGTTGCTGACGCAACAAACCTGCGCAGGAACCTGCTGTTGTATTCTCAGGTGGCCGATCTCAATGTGCCGGTGATCCTTGCTTTGAACATGACAGATATGGCAGTCAAAGAAGGGATCAATATCAATGTTGACAAGCTTTCTGCTAAACTGGGGGTGCAGGTGGTACCTATTTCTGCAAGAAGTAACAAAGGCCTGAAAGAACTGAAGCAGGCAATTGCAAATATTACCCCTATTGCCACGCAGGAAAAAGGAGCCGACATGAAAGTTCTGGCCGGTAAGGCTATTGAAGATGTAAAAGCACTGGTAGGTACAGATAATGATTATTATGCACTGCAGCTTTTGCACCAGCACGAACACCTGGATTTTTACACTGATAAATACGAGGAGTTTGAAACCATTGAAAGAAACAATCACTTCGAATCTTCCAAACTGCAGGCTGCGGAAACTATCGCACGTTACAAACACCTGAGTACAATCCTGTCTGATGTCATCGAAGATAAGGGAGTAGAAAAGAAATTCGTGATGAGCGACCGCATTGATGCAATCCTGACACACCGTTTCTGGGGTTTCTTCATTTTCCTTTTTATCTTATTATTTGTTTTCAATGCCATATTTTCCTGGGCAGCTTATCCAATGGACCTCATCGAAGCGTCCTTTGCCTGGCTGACAAGTTTTGGACATGAACACCTTCCGCCTGGCGTCTTAACTGATCTGGTGCTGGATGGCGTGGTAGCGGGGCTTGGGGGCATCGTGATCTTTATCCCGCAAATTGCTATCCTGTTTGCTTTTATCTCGATACTGGAAGATACAGGGTATATGGCGAGGGTAACCTTCATGATGGATAAGATCATGCGGAAGTTTGGCCTCAGCGGCAGGTCTGTTGTACCTATGATCGGCAGTCTGGCTTGTGCCGTACCTTCAATCATGAGCGCCAGAACTATTGAAAGCTGGAAAGACAGGATCATCACGATTATGGTGGCGCCTCTGGTGAGCTGTTCGGCAAGGTTACCGGTATATACGCTGCTGATCTCACTAATTATCCCCAATGAGAAAGTATTGGGGTTGATCAGCCTGCAGGCGCTTACCCTGATGGCAATGTACATGATCAGTATCATAGCAGCGATGGTCGTGGCTTTTGTAATGAAGTTTATCATCAAAGCCAAAGAGAAATCATATTTTATTATGGAGCTGCCGGTCTACAGAATGCCACGCTGGAAGAATGTGCTGTACACAATGTATGAAAAGTCAAAGACCTTTGTACTGGAAGCGGGTAAAGTGATCATTGCGATCTCCATTGTTTTATGGGTGCTGGCAAGTTACGGCCCTTCTGATAAGTTCCAGGCCATTGAAAAAAAATATGCGCAGATCGAATTACAGCAGGACAATACAAAAATTATTACCCTGGAAAGGGATAAATCTGCTGAAAAGCTGGAAAATTCCTATGCAGGTATTCTGGGCCATACAATTGAACCTGCGATCAGGCCGTTGGGATTTGACTGGAAAATCGGTATTGCACTGATAACTTCTTTTGCCGCAAGAGAGGCTTTTGTGGGCACTATGGCTACAATCTATAGTGTTGACGGTGGTGTGGATAATGAGGGGACTATAAGGGATAAAATGAGGGTTGCTGTAGACGCAAATACGGGATTGCCTTTATTTACTTTTGCCACCGGTTTTTCGCTGATGTTATTTTATGCTTTTGCGATGCAGTGCATGAGTACCGTGGCGGTTGTATACCGTGAAACAAAGTCCTGGAAATGGCCGCTGATTCAAACTGCATATATGACGGTGATGGCTTATGTGGCCAGCTTAATTGCCTATCAGATTTTAAAGTAAATCCTTATCTTAGGACTGTGGAAAAAGTGAATGTTTTAGCCCAGTATATGCCTCCTGAAGCAGCTCCGGTTATTGCTAAATGGATTGATTACTTTCAGTGCGAATTTAAGATATCTAAAAGCAGGGCCACCAAGCTTGGAGATTACAGGCACCCTTTTAAGCAGCTGGGCCACAAGATATCGGTTAATAATAACCTCAACACTTATGCATTTCTGGTAACCACTGTGCATGAGTTTGCGCATTTGCTTACCTGGAACGATCATAAGAATAAGGTGAAACCGCATGGGGAGGAATGGAAGGTAAACTTTAAGAGAATGATGACTCCCTTTATAGAAAAGCAGGTGTTCCCAGCTGATCTTGAGTCGGCCATTACTACTTATCTCAATAATCCTTCGGCTTCGAGCTGTACCGACCTGAAATTGTCAAGGGCGCTCAAGCGATACGATGCGCTGGCAGATCATACCCGTTTGGAAGAACTGCCTTTTCATGCTGTTTTCAGTATCAGGGATGGCCGCAGGTTTAAGAAAGGGGAGCAGCTGAGAAAACGGTTCAGGTGTGAATGCCTGGATAATGGCAATATCTATCTGTTCAGTCCACTGGCAGATGTGCTGATACTGTCTACAGGTACATAAACAGCTTCCTTATCTTTAATCTTCCATCTTAAACTGAGTTTTTCATCTTTAAATACAGACGGAAAATTGAGCAGGCTGTCAATAAAAGTATCTCTGGTACTGACCAGGAGGCTGGCTTTATAGTTACTGGGCCCTTTACTCTTCAGGAAAATATAATGGGCATCTGGATAGGTCGTGATGTTATCAAAAACCATCTCAAATTTATCAGTTCCTGCGATAGCTTCGTCCATACTTTTGATATCGCCTGCATAATCCTCTTCCGGATATTTATTCTCTGCAGGCTGTATGAGCAGATAGGGGAGTGTTGAAAGTGCAGCCGCAGAACTTGCTGTACGGCTATCCATTTTAAAAGTCACATTGTTGCGGAGATAGCTGCGGACGTTTTTATAAACCTCTACGCCTTCATTCATGACCTTGTCCTGCTGTTTTACCAGGATGAGGCTGTCATTTTTGAAGTAATAACTTTTGACACTGTTGCTGGTATTGCCGTTTGCAGTATAGGTTTTATACAATTTACCGTCTCCATAATTACTGTACTTTTCTGCATACACGGACAAATCTCCCGAAAGATAAATGAGACTGAAGTCTTTCTTATAATGGCTTAATGTTCTGTCTATTGCAGCTGAGTAATTGAGGATAGACTTATCTGTCATTCCGGTGGCTCCTTCTTCTCCGGGCAGCGCGGCCTGAGGATGTTTCGATTTAAAGTAATTACAACTGTATAGGGTAACCAGTAATATAACTGAACTTAAAAATCGGATCGTCTTCATAGCGCTTTGATAGAATGGGTTGTTATTAGCCATAGGGCTATTATCGTGCCAATGAAGCCATTAGTAAGCCAATAATTTTTGGACGGTAGCCTGGATCCTGCTCTTAGCAAGGAACTGATCTTCGAGTAATTTGTTCATGGGAATAGCAGTATCAAGACTGGCGCAGCGCATCACAGGGGCATCCAGGTCACTGAAACAATTTTCTCCGATCCAGGCGGCTATTTCTGCCCCAAAACCACTGCTCAAAGTATCTTCATGTAAGACCAGTACCCGCCCTGTTTTTTTCACTACCCCGGCAACCGCGGTTTTGTCCCATGGCTGTAAGCTGCAAAGGTCTACCACCGTGGCAGAAATATGGAGATTTTCTGCCAAATATGCCAGTGCCCAGTGTACACCCAGTCCGTAAGTGATGATACTGAATTGTGTGCCCTGTTTGAGCACGTTGGCTTTGCCGATTTCAATGTTATAGTAGCCTGTAGGTACCTGCCCGCTGATATTTCTGTAGAGATACTTGTGTTCAAAATAAAGTACCGGGTTAGGATCATCAATCGCAGCGAGCAGCAGACCTTTGGCTTCCAGGGGAAAGGCAGGATACACGATCTTAAGCCCAGGGGTTTTCGTGAACCAGGCTTCATTGCTCTGTGAGTGGAATGGTCCTGCGCCCGTTCCTGCCCCGGTAGGCATTCTGATTACCACATCAGCTTTTTCTCCCCAGCGATAATGTGTTTTGGCCAGGTTATTCACAATCTGGTTAAATCCACAGGTGACGAAATCTGCAAACTGCATTTCTATTACAGATTTGTAGCCGTTAATGGAGAGGCCCAAACCGGCGCCAACTATAGCCGATTCGCAGATAGGGGTATTCCTTACTCTTGCTTTCCCGAATTCTTCTGAAAAACCCTGTGTGATTTTGAAGGCTCCACCATATTCGGCAATGTCCTGCCCCATTAGTACGAGGTTGCTGTATTTCTGCATCCCGATTTTGAGCCCATCACTGATTGCATCCAGGTACCGCATTTTTGTGCTTACTCTGGATGGGGGAACAGCTCTCTGCAGATACGGTGCATACATATCCTCCAGTTCTTCTTCCGGAGAAGATGCAGGTTCCGCATCACTAAAGGCTTTATCTATCTGCTGGTCGATTTCTGTTTTAAAACCAGCCCGGATGGTCTGGATAGATTCTTCTGTAAGTAACTGCTGAGCTATCAGGTAATCTTCGAAATTCTGCAACGGATCTTTAAGCTGCCATTCTTCCAGCAGTCCTGCAGGGACATACTTTGTGCCCGAGGCTTCTTCGTGTCCCCTCATTCTGAAAGTTAGGCACTCTACCAGAACCGGCCTGGGATTGCTTCTTATCTTATCTGCAAGCTGAGAGATGGTATCCAGTACTTCCAGCACATTATTGCCATCAATCTGTAAACCCTCAATGCCATAGCCTATAGCTTTATCGCTCAGCTTTGCACAATTGAACTGCTCATTTACTGGTGTGGACAGGCCGTAACCATTGTTTTCGATCAGGAATATCACGGGTAAATTCCATACCGATGCCACATTGACGGCCTCATGAAAATCGCCTTCGCTGGTGGCTCCTTCTCCGGTAAAGACCAGGGTAACCTTTTCTTTACCGGCAACTACATCAGCCAGGGCAATTCCATCTGCCAATGCCATCTGTGGCCCCAGGTGTGAAATCATACCGATGATCTTATGTTTCTGCGTACCGAAGTGAAAGGACCTGTCGCGGCCCTTTGTAAATCCTGTTACTTTGCCCTGCCACTGCGCAATCAGATTCCGTAAAGGAACCTTTCTTGCGGTGAATACACCCAGGTTGCGGTGCATCGGCAGTATATATTCATCAGCCCTCATCGCAAGGGCTGCTCCTACAGCAATGGCTTCCTGCCCAATTCCGGAGAACCATTTTCCTATGCGTCCCTGCCTGAGCAGGATCAGCATCTTCTCCTCGACCATCCTTGGATAGAGCAATTCCTTATAGATTGATAATAAGGTACTATTACTTTTATCGCCGCGGTCGAACTGCATACACTATAGCTGAGTTTTATTTTTCTGCTGCTCCAGCCATTGTGCAGCAAAAGATTTGTCGGCGATCTCAGGCATGGCGCGGTATTTACCCCACATTTTTTTGAAGAAAAATTTAAGGAAGAAGTTTTTGATCTTTCCTCCAACCATATCCATTCTTGATCGTTTGGACATGCCTGTATTCCATACTTTCCAGCCTATGTCTTCAACTTTAGTATTCTCATGCTGATCAACGGCATCACGCCTGTTCAGCAGCAGCATTTTATGGATGTCTATTTTAACAGGGCATACCTCAGAACACTTTCCGCAGAGGCTGGAAGCGTAACTCAGATGCTTAAACTCTTTCATCCCCTGCAAATGAGGGGTAATGATTGAACCTATCGGGCCGCTATACGTAGTATTATAGGTATGTCCTCCAATATTCTTATATACCGGGCAGGCATTTAAACAGGCTCCGCAACGGATGCAGTACAATCCCTGGCGCTGATCTTTTTGGGCGAGCAGGTTTGTGCGGCCGTTATCCAGAAGGATCACATACATCTCCTCAGGACCATCGGTTTCATGCGGCTGTCTGGGCCCGCTGAGGATAGTGTTATATACTGTTAGATTCTGACCAGTTCCATGACTCGCCAGTAGTGGCCAGAACAAATCCAGATCGGCCATTGAAGGAATGACTTTTTCAATCCCCACAATAGCGATATGTATCTTAGGAAAGGTGGTGCTTAATCTCGCATTGCCTTCGTTTTCTGTTAAGGCTATACTGCCGGTGTCTGCAATCAGGAAGTTACCTCCTGTGATGCCTATATCGGCTGTCAGGTATTTTTCTCTCAGCAGTTCTCTTGCTTTTTGGGTAAGCTGCTGTGGTGTATAATCGATGGGTGTCCCGAACTTCTCATGAAAAAGTTTTGCAATATCTTCCTTGGTCAGGTGCATCGCCGGGGTAACAATGTGATAGGGGGCCTGGCCTAACAGCTGTACGATAAACTCGCCCAGGTCGCTTTCGAGTGAAGAGATGTTATTTTCTTCCAGAAATTCATTTAAATGAATTTCTTCTGTCGTCATCGATTTGGATTTGATGACGGTTTTACCACCACTTTTACTGATGATATTTAATATTTCGCGCTGCGCTTCTTCTGTGTCATTTGCCCAGATTACTTTGCCGCCGCGCCGCTGAAAGTTCGCCTCAAATTCCGGTAGGAATTTGTCGAGGTTCTCCATCACCCTCCATTTGATTGTATGCGCCTTTTTCTTTGAGTTTTCTAAGTTCTCAAACTTCGTTAAGCCCCTTGCAACCGAATCATTGTATTTTCCAATGTTGTGGTTGATCGTGTCACGGTGATCCAAATCAAATGCCTTCTCATCTGCCTTAACCAAAAACTCCTCAGCAATCTTTGTCATCTTCAAATATAAATAAATACGTTTATAGGTAAACAAAAAAACCTGCCGGTTGGAGCAGGTTTTTTATTGTTTTAAGTGTAATTTTTATTTTTTAGGAGTGCCATCATCGTTTTTATCCACAACCGGACGTTTCGCACCGTTCGCAAGTTCCCATGCCGTGTAATAAACCAATTGTGCCCGTTTGCTCAGCAAGTCGAAATTGATTTTGCCAACCTCATCTCCGGGCTGGTGATAGTCCTCATGGACACCACTGAAATAGAAGATCACCGGTATACCATGTTTTGCAAAATTATAATGGTCAGAACGGTAATAAAACTGGTTTGGATCAGTTCTGTTGTTGTATTTCATATCCAGGTTCATCCTTATATTATCGTCATTTGCCTTAATGCCTACAGCGTTCAGATCAGAGCTCAGCATATCAGAACCTATGATATAAATGTACTCCGGATTATCCTTATGCGCTTCATCTACACGTCCGATCATATCAATATTCAGGTCGGTAATGGTTTTTGCCAATGGGAAGACAGGGTGTTCAGAATACCATTCAGATCCAAGCAGTCCTTTTTCTTCGCCAACAACGGTCATGAACAGAATACTTCTTTTTGGGCCTTTACCTGCTTTCTTAGCCTTAACGAAAGCATCTGCAATCATCAGCACGCCTGTAGTGCCGGATCCGTCGTCATCAGCACCATTGTTAACTTTATCTGTGCCGGATGTAGTGAGCCCGATATGGTCGTAGTGACCGGTAACTACCAAAATTTCATCTTTTAATGCAGGGTCAGATCCTTCGAGGAATCCCAGCACATTTTCTGCCCTTACTTTAACTTCTTTTTTTGATGCGCTTCCGGTTACGGAAACTTTGACGGTCTGCGAAGCTGGTTTTACTGAAGCTGTAATCTTTTCCTGTAAGGCTGCAACTGTGGTACCTGCTGTTTTCAGGATTTCATTTGCTGTAGCTGTCGAAACCCTGATGGATGCCACGGTTTTAGAACTCTGCATTTTCGCAGTGTTTTCTGCATTCTTCAGGGAAGGCTGGCCTATACCGCTGTAATTCGCTTTCATCTCTTCAGTCATATGATCCAGGTTAGGATCAATCTGGATCACAGCAAGTGCTTTGTGCTCTGCCAGGTACTGGATCTTTCCCTGCTGGGCAGCTATCATCTTTCTTCTTGAAGCACGGTCGGCAGGTACTGCAGGACCACCTTTAATTGTTGGATCTCCGCTGCCGAAGATCAGTACTACTTTGCCCGCAACATCTATTCCCGCAAAGTCATTGTAACCCTGCTGATCTAATCCATAACCAGCAAAAACTATATCGCTGGCATTGAAATTAAAGCCGCCTAATGTCACCGTTGAAGAAGAAACCACAAAATCTTTTCCATATTCCTTGGCCTGTCCATTAACTGAAAGCTTCATCCCGCTCAGGTTATAGGTAACCATATCTATCGGCTGGAAATAGCTACCGTTTACGGGGGCAGTTAAGCCCAGGCTTTTAAAATAATCCCTGATATAATCAGCTGCCATCCAGGCCCCTTTTTTGCCGGTTTCCCTGCCTTCATATTCATCTGAAGCCAGTACCGACAAGTGTTTGTAGGCATTGGCCTTATTAATAGATTCGCTGAATTTCTCAGCGGTATTTTTTTGTGCAGCACAGCCCAGACAGAGCAGTAAAGCTACGCTGGTGCTTAAAAATTGTTTATTCATTTGGTATTTGTTAGTTAGGTGCTTTGCTTGTTCCGTAGAGTTCCCTGTTTTTCTTGCGTTCGATGTAAGCTGATATATATATACTCAGTTCATACAGCAGGAATAGCGGGAAAGCTACCACGAGCATGGTGATCATATCTGGAGTAGGCGTAACGATTGCTGCAATAATCAGGATAACTACAACTGCATAACGGCGGCTTGCCCTCATAAATTTAGGCGTCATGACACCAAATAAAGAAAGGATGTAAATGATCACAGGCAATTCGAAGATAATACCCGTTCCTATAGTTAAAGTTGCTATAGAGGAAAGATAGGAGTCAATGGTGAACGTATTTTCAATCATTGGGCTGATGGAGAAACCAGTCAGGAAATTAACGGACAGCGGGCAGATAATAAAATATCCGAATAAAACGCCAATGAAAAACAGAATTGAAGCAAAAAATACAAATCCGCGCGCAGATTTTCTTTCCGTTTCATGCAGGGCTGGCTTAATGAACAACCAGAGTTCAAAAAGTAAATAGGGAATACCAAATACAATCCCAGTCATGATACAGGAGTTGATCTGCAGCGTAAACTGTCCTGCCATTTCTGTATTGATAATTTTACCTTTGATTTCTGTAATACAGAAATCGGAACCCAGGGAGGGAAATTGTGCAACGAGTTTACACATCATCCTGTAAGTCCAGAAATCAGGACTTTTAGGCCCCATGATAATGGTATTAAACAGATATTCGTAATACCAGAAGGCCAGACTCGTAAATATTACAATCGCCAATAAGGCACGCAGCAAGTGTTTTCTCAGTACATCAATATGGTCGAAGAAAGACATTTCGGCTTCTAAACTCTTTCCTTTATTCTTAACGGCCTCTATAAGGTCCTGCGCTTTATTATCACTCATGAATTTAATTTGTAAACAAAAATACCATTCTGTTTAATTTAGAATGGTATTTACGTTAAATATAACAATTAGATCTTTTTATTCGGTAAAAACAAAAGTTTCCATGAATTTTGTGGTGAAATTTCCTGCCCTGAAGTTTGGATCTTTCATCAGCTTGAGGTGGAAAGGGATCGTAGTTTTTACTCCCTCTATTACAAACTCGCTTAACGCGCGCTCCATAGTACTGATCGCTTCTTCGCGTGTTTGCGCAGTGCAGATCAGTTTGGCGATCATTGAATCATAGTTTGATGGTATCTGATAACCAGCGTAAACGTGCGTGTCAACCCTTACACCATGACCACCAGGTGAATGAAAATTCGTGATTTTTCCTGGTGATGGCCTGAAGTTATTATATGGATCTTCAGCGTTGATCCTGCATTCGATGGCATGTAAATTAGGGAAATAATTCTTTCCTGATATAGGCACGCCTGAAGCCACTTTTATTTGTTCTTTAATTAAGTCGTAGTTGATGATTTCTTCTGTTACCGGATGTTCTACCTGGATACGGGTGTTCATCTCCATGAAATAGAAATTGCGGTGTTTATCTACCAGGAATTCAATTGTTCCTGCACCTTCGTAAGATACTGCGGTCGCACCCTTAATTGCAGCTTCACCCATACGGTCTCTTAGTTCCGGAGTCATGAAAGGAGATGGAGCTTCTTCAACCAGTTTCTGGTGGCGGCGCTGGATAGAACAGTCGCGTTCAGACAAGTGACAAGCTTTGCCATACTGATCACCAATGATCTGGATCTCGATATGTCTTGGATCTTCGATATATTTTTCAAGGTAAAGGCCATCATTACCGAAGGCTGCACCAGACTCCTGTCTTGCGCTATCCCAGGCATTTTCAAAATCTTCATCTTTCCATACCACACGCATTCCGCGGCCACCACCACCGGCAGTAGCTTTCAGAATTACCGGGTAACCTATTTCATTAGCCAGTACGATACCTTCTTTAACGCTTTCCAGTAATCCTTCAGATCCCGGAACGATAGGTACGCCTGCTTTTTTCATTGTTTCTTTGGCTGATGCTTTATCACCCATAGAATTGATCTGCTCTGGTGTAGCGCCAATGAATTTAATTCCGTAATCCCTGCATACAGAAGAGAATTTTGCATTCTCTGACAAGAATCCGTAACCCGGATGAATTGCATCCGCATTGGTTAATTCAGCAGCAGAAATAATATTTGGAATACTTAGATAAGAATCTTTACTCGGAGGCGGCCCTATACAAACAGCTTCATCCGCGAAACGAACATGTAGACTTTCCCTATCTGCAGTAGAGTAAACAGCGACAGTTTTGATGCCCATTTCTTTACAGGTACGAATAATACGCAAGGCAATTTCGCCCCTGTTGGCAATTAATATTTTTTTAAACATATAATTGATAAGATGATAATTTGCTAAAAGCAAATATTACATAGGTTCTACTAAAAACAATGGTTGGTCATATTCTACCGGAGATGAATTGTCTACCAGTACTTTAACTATTCTTCCAGAAACTTCACTTTCAATTTCGTTGAATAACTTCATGGCCTCAATGATACAAATCACTTTACCCACAGCAATTTCATCGCCAACATTAGCAAACGATGGTTTATCAGGGCTTGCAGACCGGTAAAATGTTCCGATCATTGGTGATTTGATAGTAATATATTTTGATGTATCCTCTGCTTCTGCTGCCGGAGCTGCATTAGCTATAACAGCAGCAGGCTGTGCAGCTGGTGCTCCTGCTAACACCTGCGGTGCTACAGCGGGTACAGTAGTATTTATAACTGTTGGGGCCTGATTAGTTTTGATAGTGATTTTGAAGTCTTTTTGTTCAATTGCAACTTCATTGACGCCCGAACGAGAAACAAATTTAATGAGTTCCTGAATTTGTTTGATATCCATTTTGTGGTATTTTGTTGAAAAGATTCCTGTCTTATAAAGACTCTAAGTTAATATTTATTATGGTATAAATTAGTACGCCCATTTGATGTAAACAGCACCCCAGGTAAAACCTCCTCCAAAAGCAGCGAGAATAATATTATCGCCTTTTTTGAGTTTGCTTTCCCATTCCCATAAACAAAGCGGGATGGTGCCGTTAGTAGTATTGCCGTAACGTTCAATATTGATCATTACCTTTTCTGATCCCACGCCCATTCTTGCGGCAGTGGCATCAATAATTCTTTTATTTGCCTGATGAGGAACCAGGTAAGCAACATCGTCGGCGCTGAGCTCATTTCTTTCCATAATTTCAGCAGCAACATCAGCCATATTGGTCACAGCAAATTTAAATACTGTTTTACCTTCCTGGAATACGTAATGCTCCTTGTTATCTACTGATTCATGAGATGCCGGTTTCAGTGAGCCGCCGGCTTTCTGGTTCAGGTATTGTCTTCCGGATCCATCAGATTTCAGGATGGCATCCATGATCCCATTACCTTCTTCATTGGGTTCGAGCAGTACTGCGCCACAACCGTCACCAAAAATAATACAGGTAGTTCTGTCAGTATAATCGATAATAGAGGACATTTTATCTCCGCCTACAACCAGTACCTTTTTATGTTTGCCGGATTCGATGAATTGCGAAGCCGTAGTTAATCCGTAGATAAATCCTGAGCAGGCGGCCTGGAGATCGAACCCCCACGCGTTTTTAGCACCTATTTTATCGCCAAGGATATTGGCTGTTGCCGGGAATGGCATATCAGGGGTAGTAGTACAAAAAATGATGAGATCAATTTCTTCGGCACTGATACCGCGCTTTTTGAGCAGGCCATTTACGGCGTGTACGGCCATATCAGAGGTTCCGAGACCTTCACCTTTTAATATTCTTCGCTCTTTAATACCCGTTCGTGAGATGATCCATTCGTCTGTTGTATCTACAAGGGATTCTAATTCTTTGTTAGACAATACATAATCTGGAACATAACCTTGAACCGCAGTAATAGCAGCGTGAATTTTATTCATTTTTCTCGTATTTATTTAAAAGCAGCCTGTATTTTTTCTACCAGGCCTGTAGTTATCATTTCACGGGCCTGCAGAACCATATTCTGCACCGCTTTGGGTGTAGAGATTCCGTGACCGATAATGACAGGTGCATTAACACCAAGCACAGGACTTCCGCCATGATTTTCATAGTTGAACCTGTCAAAGAATTCATCTTTCAGTCCTTTTTTGATAGTCATCACATAAAAGGATTCTGCAAGTTTGAGCATAATGTTTCCGGTAAAACCATCGCATACAATGACATCGGCTTTTTCGTTGAACAGATCACGGCCTTCAATGTTACCAATGAAGTTGAACTGATTGCATTCTTTCATCAGCGGAAAGGTTGCGAGGCTGAGCATATTGCCTTTCTCGTCTTCTTCACCTATGTTGATGAGCCCGACTTTAGGATTGTTGATGTGCATTACATTTTCAGCATATAAACTGCCTACTATACCAAATTGAACCAAAACGTCTGGTTTGCAGTCTGCATTGGCGCCAACATCAAGCATGAGACCTGTTCCGCCGTTCAGTTTAGGAACGAGGGTACAAAGGCTTGGCCTAATTATGCCCGGTACAGTTTTTACGCTGAATACTGCACCAACCATCATGGCCCCGGAATTGCCGGCACCGATAAAGGCATCAATTTCTCCCTTTTTCAACATGGAGAAACCTACAGAAATACTGGAATTTGGTTTTTGGGCAATTGCTCTGGTAGGATGTTCGCCCATACCAATTACTTCTTCGGTATGGATATATTCGAAGTGATCGGCATTGAAGCCTTGTTCGGCAAGTATCGGCTTAATCTGCTGAGTATCGCCAATAAGCACCAAATGCTCGTTTGGCGATAAGAGTTCATGAGCTGCTATTGCTCCCAAAACGTTAGCTTTGGGAGCATAGTCTCCGCCCATTATATCGAGACCTATTTTCATAGTAAAAAATCAGTTTGTGAGTAAAGCGTTATTGCCTTTTTTTTCAAGCGCCTAAGTTAAACTTAAACGGGCTGAAAACACAAACAATTTCTCAGTAAAATTAACCTATTGAGGTATTTTCAATAACCAATTTACCGTTGTAGTATAAGTTACCGTCAACGTTGTATGCATGGTGAGGAACGTGGATTGCACCAGTAGTTTGACAAGTAGCGAAAGAAGGAGCTACCGCTTTATAGTGTGTTCTTCTTTTATCTCTTCTGCTTTTAGAGATCTTGCGTTTAGGATGTGCCATTGCTGATTTATTATTTTAAATTATTATTTTAATTTTCGTAGCGCTTCCCAGCGTGGGTCGTCACTTATTGTTTTTTCTTCTTCTTGCTGAGATGGTGTCGATAAACTTTCCAGTCTTTCAATCATCTCCTGATCGCACTTCTGGCCTTCCAAGCCATTCTGCTCACAGATCTTAATGTAAGGTACCGATACTGTAATCAATTCATAAAGAATCTCAGATATATCAATACTGCTTTCTTTTTTGTTCAGCATGATGATCTCCAGATCATCACTCTCCAAATCATCCTCAGCAAACTTAACGATCTGCCTTTCGGAAACATCCATCGGAGAATCAAATTCCGCTAAACATTTGTCGCAATCCAGTTTAATCGTTCCGGCAATGTGAATCATCAGAATCAGCATTGTCTCCTGTTTGTCCAGCTCTACATTTACTTTCAGTTCTCCTTCTTTTACCAAAGAGTACTCAAATGCGTCAAAAAAGCTGTTATCAATCTCAAAATCAAATTGATGCTTGCCAATTTTTAAGCCTGTAAACGGGATTGAAAATTGTTTTAAAGGTTTCAATTGTAACAAAATTTTAGCCCGCAAATGTATGCATTAATTTGGGATATCTAAAATGTTTTACAAATATTATTGAAGGTTAATTTGCATCGTCCTTTACATCCGCTGCAGTTTCAATGATTTTACCTCCGCTTCTTAACTGATTGCTTAACAGAGATTCCTGTTCCCGCCTGTGGTTTACGATATGTGTGGCGGCGAAAAGTGCTTCAATAAATGAAGAAGGGTCAGCCACGTTTTTTCCTGCGATGTCATATCCTGTACCATGATCGGGCGAGGTGCGCACGAATTTCATTCCGGCGGTATAATTTACCCCATTGCCGAAGGCGATTGTCTTAAAAGGAATCAGGCCCTGATCGTGGTACATCGCTAGAACAGCATCAAATTGTTTGTAGCTGCCTTTGCCGAAAAATCCGTCAGCCGGGTATGGGCCAAAGCAGATCACACCTTTGTCAAACGCTTCCTGTATCGCCGGCATAATGATGTCCTGCTCTTCTGTGCCCAGCAAACCATTGTCGCCAGCATGAGGGTTAAGCCCCAGGACAGCAATTTTCGGTTTTTCTATCCAAAAATCCTTTTTCAGGCTCTCATTGATCATCACCAGTTTTTTAACGATCTTTTCTTTGGTGATGCTCTGTGCAACTTCAGTGATCGGGATATGTCCGGTAACTACACCGACACGGATATCTTCACTCACCAGAAACATCAGTACGTCTGATGCGCCGCTGCGTTCCTGAAGATATTCTGTATGTCCGGGAAAATGAAAGGTATCAGATTGTATATTGTGTTTGTTGATAGGTGCCGTAACCAGTGCATCTATCCTGCCGTTAACCAGATCTTCTGTAGCTTTTTCAAGTGATAACAAGGCATACTTTCCACCGGTGGGAGTAGACAGGCCCAGTTCAATTTTCACATCTTCTTCCCAGCAGTTGATCATATTGGCTTTTTTAGGATTTGCATCCTCTGCCTGGTTAATCACGTTGAAACTAAAATCACCTAAACCAAGGGCTTTTCTATGATAGGATGCTACTTTGGTATGTCCATAAACGATAGGGGTACAATAGTCAAGGATGCTCTGGTTGGCCAGGGTTTTAAGAATAACTTCCAGACCGATGCCATTAACGTCACCTATACTGATACCTATTTTAATTTTACTGCTCATGCTCAAATAAAAATTTGAGCGCAAAATACAGAAAAATCATCAGGATATTGTTATTTCATGGGTCATATGTCCTGTGTTAAGCTATTAGTCGTAAAACTTTAGTTATTTTGCAGCAATAGTGACGGCGGTTGCTGTTTCATTACATAATAAGGATAAGATATGAGTTTGGTAAGGGCGAAAAAACATTTGGGACAACACTTTTTGACCGATAAGAAGATTGCGGAGAAAATAGTGAACGGCCTTATTCATACTGATCAGTACCGCCAGGTGCTGGAAGTAGGCCCGGGGATGGGTATCCTTTCTGATATTTTGCTGGAAAGGGAAAACCTGGAGACTTTTATGATAGATATTGATACTGAATCCTATCATTTCCTGAACGAAAAGTATCCGCAGATGGGGAGCCGCCTGATCAATGGTGACTTTCTGAAAATGGATCTTACAGCGGTATTTCCGGGTAAGTTTGCCATTATCGGCAATTTCCCTTACAATATATCTTCACAGATCTTATTTAAAGTTCTTGAACACCGCGCCAATGTGGTAGAAATGGTGGGTATGTTCCAGAAAGAGGTCGCAGAACGCTGCGCTTCGAAATCTGGCACCAAAGAATACGGTATCCTCAGTGTACTGATTCAGGCATATTATAATATTGAATACCTGTTTACAGTAAAACCGGGAACCTTCAATCCGCCGCCCAAAGTAAATTCCGGTGTGATCAGGCTGAGCAGGAATAAGGTTGAATCGCTGCCGTGTGACGAGAAACTATTCTGGACCGTGGTAAAGGCAGGATTTAATCAGCGGAGGAAAACATTACGCAACGCTTTATCGGGTGTACTGCCCAAAGGGAAAATGGACGACCATATATTTTTTGAAAAACGTGCCGAGCAACTGACTGTGGAGGATTTTATTACCCTGACACAGCATGTGGCTGAACGCGCTAAAATAATAATACAAACAGATGAAGGGTAAAATTTTAATTGTTGACGATCTGCATCCTGCATTTAAGAACAGAGCGGTGCAGCTGGGTTATGAAGTTGATGACCTTCCCAAAATTACAAGAGCCGAAACACTCGCGGCAATTGCCGGATACGATGGTATTGCAGTGCGGACAAAATTCAGAATTGATAAAGAGCTGATGGATGCTGCGCCAAACCTGAAATTTGTAGCAAGGGCAGGAGCAGGACTGGACAATATAGATGAAGCATATGCCAAAGAAAAAGGTATACAGCTGATTAATGCGCCTGAAGGGAACAGGGATGCTTTGGGTGAGCATGCGGTAGCACTGCTCCTGTCACTGGTCAATAACCTGCGTAAGGCTGATACAGAGATCAGGAACGGCATATGGGACCGTGAAGGTAACCGGGGTTGGGAACTGAAGGGCAAAACTGTAGGTATTATCGGTTATGGTTTCATGGGCAGCAGCTTTGCTGAGAAACTTTCAGGATTTGGTGTGAAGGTGATTGCTTATGATAAATATAAAACCGGTTTTTCTGATGCTTTTGCCCGTGAAAGCAGCATGGAGGAGATCGTAAAACATAGTGACGTCCTCAGTCTGCATATTCCGCTGACTTCAGAAACAAGGCAGATGGTGGATGAGGAATACCTGTATCATTTTAAAAAGGACATATTTTTTATCAATACCGCCAGGGGTGAAATTGTAAGCACAAAAGCAGTGCTTTCCGGTCTGGAGTCGGGCAGGATCTTAGGTGCAGGACTTGATGTGCTGGAAGCAGAGAGGTTTCCTAACCTGGGGGAGCAATCCTGGTACGCTGAACTTAAAGCCTCTCCAAAAGTTATCCTTACACCACACATCGGTGGCTGGACTTTTGATTCTTACCGCAAGATCTCCGAAGTGCTGGCAGAGAAACTGGAGCAGTTCAAATAAAACATTCAATTATTATAAAACAAAAGTCCGTCGCATATTCATGAGACGGACTTTTGTGTGAATTGGATGCTACTTTTTCCAGTCGTTATCCGCCGGAGTTGCATCCATGTAGATACCACCATCAATTACAATTGCAGTGACTGCTTTCTGTGCAGTAAACTGAACTGAAGTTGCTTTCTGGTTGGCTTTCCAAACTGCCGGAGTCTGGTGGATCAACTGTACAGTGCCGTCATCATAAGTTACCTTTACATCAAAAGGAATAGCAAAACCACCTGTGTTATTCAGTTCGACCACATAATCAGTACCTTTTATGGCTACCTTACCAATAGCAAGATCAATATAATTATTGCTGAAGAACCAGTTGTTCCAGTACCAGTTGAGGTTCTCGCCCGAAACATCATTGATCGTATTAAAGAAATCCCATGGAAGCGGGTGTTTCCCATTCCAGCGGTCCATATAGGCGCGCAGGTATTTTTTAAAGGCTTCATCACCAAACATATCCTTTAAGCCCAGATAGGCCAGGGAAGGTTTTACGTAGGCATTATTCCCGGTGGCAAGGGTGGTAGGGGTGATTACAGGAAGTTCCTGCTCGGTGCTTTTGTTGAAAATCCATGGTTTAACCCTGAATTGTTTGTAGTTCTCTGCTGCTTTTTCCTTTCCCAGCTGATCGGTCGCAATCAGGTATTCCAGGGTAGTGGCCCAACCTTCATCCATATAAGCATAACGCGTCTCGTTAATTCCCATGTAAAAAGGAAAATAGGTATGTGCAATTTCGTGATTCATCACAAACTGGCTGAACTCCATATCCGGTGTAGTGGAATCATTTACCATCATCGGATACTCCATATCAGCAAATCCCTGGACTACCGTCATCTTCGAAAAAGGGTAGGGTACGCCCGGCCAGTTTACAGAGAACCAGCTCAAAGCAAGTTTTGACCATTCCACACCATGGGTGAAGTCGGTAGCTTTTGCATCATAAGCGGATTGAACGCTTGATCTCCTTTTTGTCTTTGGATCTACGATCACACTGCCGGCATCCCAGATATAATGGTTGCTTAGTGCAAAAGTGATATCAGTAATATGATCAGCACTGAATTTCCAGGTATTCCATTCGTTCTGTTTAGTTACTTCGCCTTTGGCCATTTCACTCGCATTTGCCATAGAGATCACTTCGTCACTGGTATAGGATTTTTTCAGCTTTGCAGCAAATCTGGGCTGGAGCACTTCATCAGGGTTTTTTAAATCGCCCGTGGCCCACACTACATAGTTTTTTGGTGCGGTTACGCTAAACTGGTAGTCGTTGAAATCATTATAAAACTCTGCCCTGTCCGTGTGCGGAATCTGGTCCCAGCCATTATAGTCGTCATACACAGAAATCCTTGGAAAAGCATAGGCTACAAAAAAAGTAGTGCTGTCCAGCTGTCCTTCCCTTCCGCTTTCTTTGGAAAGGGGGTAACTCCAGCCAATCCTCAGTCTGGCGGTTTCGCCCGGCAGGATAGCCTTCTTTAATTTAACATTAGCAACCGTTCCCCAGTCTTTTGCACTGACAGCGTAAGAATCCGCACCGATCACGAAAGAACTGATGTTTAATCCTGTGGTCAGGAAATCCTGTCCGGCATAATTTGACCTTGGTGATTCTGGTTTATGGATATTGTTTACAAATCTGATGGCAATCTGGCGAAGAGTATCAGGGCTATTATTTGTATACTCTACAGTTTCAGTTCCTTTTACTACTTTGTCGCTGGGTGTAACGGTGAGTGACATATTGTATTTCCCTTTGTTTTGCCAGTAGTGTTTTCCTGGCTTTCCATCTGCCGAACGGGTACCTTTATCAAAGGCAGCTTTTATATTTCTCGGCATGTACAGTTGCTGTGCCTGAACAGTCATGGTACACAACATACCCATGACCGCCAGTCTGAAAATTTTGCGGTGCATAAAATTAATAAGTTAGTTGCACCAAAAGTAAAGGTTTTAAGTTCTTTCTAAACAATTCAAATCAAAAGATTTGCTTTTATAAGAATTGCCTGTTATCTTCGTTTTAATTGAAGCAAGACTATGTAGGCTTAAACTGCCGATGTAGTCTTGTTTGTATTTTAAAGGAAGTTATAAATAATACATTAAGCTATGACAGAGGTAACATACTACACTCAGGAAGGATTAGATAAGCTAAAGGAAGAAGTACATTACTTGACGACAACAGGGAGACAACTGATCTCCAAAGCTATAGCTGAAGCAAGAGATAAAGGTGATCTTTCAGAGAATGCAGAATACGATGCGGCCAAAGAAGCACAAGGGCTGCATGAGGCAAAAATATCCAAATTGAAGGCAACTTTAGCTTCAGCAAGGCTTATAGATGAATCAAAACTCGATACATCAAAGGTACTTGCCTTATCTATTGTTAAGATCAAAAACGTGAAAAACGGCGCTACCATGACCTATCAGCTTGTTGCAGAAACTGAAGCTGACATGAAAATTGGCAAGATCTCAGTAAAATCTCCGATTGCACAGGGGTTACTGGGTAAATCTGTAGGCGATAAAGCGGAGATTGAAGTTCCGGCGGGCAAGATAGAATTCGAAATTTTAGAAATCAGCAGATAAAACATAACCTATGCCAAGTATATTTTCAAAGATAATAGACGGGGAAATTCCCGCACATGTGGTTGCAGAAACAACAGAATTCCTGGCCTTCCTGGATATTAATCCGCTGACGATGGGCCATGTGCTGGTGATTCCAAAAAAAGAAGTTGACTATATATTTGACATGGATGATGAGAGTTACTTCGGGCTCACGCTGTTTGCCAAGATCGTGTCGGCAGGGATCAAGAAAGCATTTCCATGTATCAAAGTAGGAATGGCAGTGATCGGTCTTGAAGTGCCCCATGCACATATCCATTTGATTCCACTGAACACCATGGATGATATCAACTTTAGCCGTCCAAAGCTGCATCCTACAGATGAAGAGCTTGCAGAAGCTGCACTAAAAATCAAAGCACAGTTATAATTTAACTGTGCTACTTTAGCTTTTCATTATTCCTGTGCCTGTCGGCATCCCTGATACTTTTTTTCACCAGGTTTTTCTCTAATGCTTCTGTGAGGTTGATCCCTGTCTGATTGGCCAGGCAAATGAGCACGAACAAGACATCGGCCATCTCTCCGCCCAGATCTACTGCTTCATCGCTTTTTTTGAAGGATTGTTCTCCGTAGCGGCGCGACATGATGCGGGCTACCTCGCCAACTTCTTCCATTAAGATTGCAGTATTGGTCAGTTCATTAAAATAGCGGATACCCGTGGTGTTGATCCAGCGGTCTACCGTTTCCTGTGCTTCCTGTATGGTCATTGTTATTCTTTGTTTTTTGTATCTATAATTATGGTTACGGGGCCGTCATTCAGCAGGCTGATCTTCATGTCTGCTCCGAAGATGCCGGTTTGTACCGGTTTGCCAAGCAGCATATCCAGCTGACTGATCATGGATTCATATAAAGGAATAGCCTTTTCAGGTCTTGCCGCCCTGGTAAAACCTGGCCGGTTTCCCTTTTTGGTAGCCGCAAAGAGTGTGAACTGGCTAACCAATAAGATGTTTCCGCTGATGTCTGCCAGGGATTTGTTCATTAGCTCCTGCTCATCACCGAAGATCCTGAGGTTGACAATCTTGGCCGCCAGCCACTCTATATCTTCCTGCTGATCGTTGTCCTCAATTCCCAGCAGCACCATCAATCCCGCTGAAATCTCACCGGTGATCAGATTGTCTACCGTACAGCTTGCCTGGGTTACTCTCTGGATTACTGCTCTCATCAGGCCCTGGTTTCGTTGCCATTAAAGATACTCAGGTAACTTTCATAACGGCTGATTTCAATTTCGTCGTTTTCAACTGCTTTTAATACGGCACAGCCCGGCTCATTGATATGGCGGCAGTTGTGAAATTTACAGAGGTGCATCAGATCGCGCATTTCGCGGAAATAATGGCCCAGTTCTTCCGGTTTGATATCATAGATTCCCAGCTCACGGATACCCGGCGTGTCAATCAGGTACCCGCCAAAAGGCAGGGTATGCATCTCAGCGAAGGTAGTGGTATGTTGTCCTTTATCGCTGGATTCAGAAATTTCTCCCGTTTTAATGCTTCTGCCGGGCAAAAGTGCATTGATCAGACTGGATTTGCCTACTCCGGAATGGCCGGAGAATAAAGTTGTCTGATCTTTCAGCAGCCCTTCAATTACAGGTATATTAGTACCTTCCAATGCCGAAACAGTATAGCAGGGATAGTTCAACTTTTCATAGATGCTTTTGTAATCTGCCAGGACTTCAAGTCCTTCATCACTGAACAGATCGAGTTTGTTAAAAATCAGCGTAGCCGGAATGCGGTAAGCCTCGGCTGTTACCAGAAAACGGTCGATAAAGCCCAGCGATGTCCGGGGGGAAACCAGTGTCACCACCAAAAAGGCCTGATCCATATTCGCCGCAATGATCTGTGCCTGCTTGGACAGGTTAATTGATTTCCGGATGATATAGTTTTTGCGTTCATGGAGTTTATAAATCACCCCATTATCTGAATTGGGTTCCATTTCAAACTCTACCTGATCGCCCACGGCAATAGGGTTGGTGGTCTGGATGCCTTTGATCCGGAATTTACCTTTAATCCTGCAGTCGTACGCATTGCCATCCTCACCGTGGACCTGGTACCAGCTTCCTGTTGATTTTATTACTAATCCTTGCATATTTACAAGGGTAAAGGTAAATTTTTTTATGATTTCCTTGCTTATTCAAAAAATATAACTTTACTTTATGCCGTGCAACAACTAAATAGTTTTTGTGCACTGAATATGAAATCAAATATTACAATTACATCCATTATTATTACCACCACCGGCGCGCCCGGAGGCAGGTGAGCTAATGGTATAAAGAAAACATAAATAACCATAGAAAGCGCCTTCCTCTAACCGGAAGGCGCTTTTTTTTTAAATTTAAAATTATGAATATTCTAAAATTCGGAGGGACTTCAGTAGGTTCAGCAGAAGGCATCCGTACCCTGATCAGCATACTGAAGAAGGGAGATCAGGAAGATTATCCTGTAGTTGTACTCTCAGCAATGAGCGGCGTAACCAACCTGCTGCAGCTCATGGCAGAAAAAGCGCTTTTAGCAGAGGAATATACTACGGAATTAAAACAGATTGAGGAGAAGCATTTCCAGGTAGTGCGCGAACTGTTACCTGCTTCTGCTCAAAACCCCGTTTTTACCAGGTTAAAGATATACTTCAACGAGCTGGAAGACATCCTGCAGTCGGTATATACCCTGAAAGAACTGAGTGCACAAACAAGAGATTCAATTTTGAGTTTCGGTGAGCGCTGCTCAACATTTATGATCAGCCATATTGCAAAACAGGATTTTGCAGATGCCCTTGCTGTTGATGGTTCTGAACTTATAAAAACAGACAACAATTACGGACAGGCAAAAGTAAATACGCCATTGACAGAAATGCTGATCCAGGATTTCTATGCAGCTAACCCGGGCAAGTTATTTTTCGTAACCGGATACATTGCCAGCAATACCGAAGGCAGGATTACCACACTCGGACGCGGTGGCAGTGATTTTACCGCAGCTATTTGGGGATCGGCCTTAAATGTAAACCAGATTGAAATCTGGACTGACGTGGACGGGATGCTCACTGCTGATCCAAGGATCGTTGAAAAAGCATTCTCCCTTTCAGAACTTAGTTATACTGAAGCAATGGAGCTATCCTACTTTGGCGCCAAGGTGATCTATCCCCCAACAATGATCCCTGCCTTTCTAAAGAAAATCCCAATTGTCATCAAGAATACCTTCAATACAGACTTTGAAGGCACATATATCCGTCATGGCGCTGATTCTTCAGACCTGCCGATCAAAGGAATTTCTTCTATCGATGATATCAGTATCCTGAACCTTTCCGGCAGCGGAATGGTAGGAAAAGCTGGTTTCAGCGGCCGTTTGTTCTCACTGTTATCCAGGGAGCAGATCAATGTTGTACTGATTACCCAGTCTTCTTCAGAGCACAGTATCACTTTTGCAGTAAATCCGGCAGATGCCTTAAAAGCACTGGCGATCATCAGCAAGGAGTTTGAACTGGAGCTTCATGCCAAGAAACTGGAGTACCCACAGGTAGAGAACGGGCTATCCGTACTGGCAATCGTAGGGGAGAACATGAAACACACACCGGGTATGTCCGGTAAGTTATTTCATGCCCTGGGCAGAAACGGTGTAAACGTAAGAGCGATTGCACAGGGTTCTTCAGAGTATAATATTTCGGTGATCCTTTCCAAAACCGACTTGTCTAAAGCGGTGAATGCAGTACATGATGCTTTCTTTGCCGATCTGAAGAAAACCCTTCACATATTCTGCCTGGGAACAGGAAATATCGGTAAAACATTATTCCGTCAGCTGCTCAATCAGAGTCCTCTTTTAGCTAAAAATAATGATCTGGAAGTAAAAGTAATGGGAATAAGCAATTCCCGCCAGATGAGTATGAGCCCGGTGGGTTTCGACCTGTCCAACTGGGAGGAGGAAATGCTGGTCAATGCAGAACCAGCAGACCTGAAGGAATTTGTAAAGCAGATGAAAGCAATGAACCTGCCGAACTGCGTATTTGTTGACAATACCGCGAGCCCAAATCCTGTAGATCACTATCAGAATATCCTGGAGTCAAGCATTTCTGTAGTGACCTGTAATAAAATAGGTAATTCAGGAGAATATAGCCAATACAGTGCTTTCAAAGCGGCGGCGCGTACCTACGGTGTCGATTTTCATTATGAAACCAATGTAGGAGCAGGTCTGCCGATTATCCGTACGCTGAAAGACCTGATGATGAGCGGTGATAACATTGCGAGTATCGAAGCAATTCTTTCCGGTACAATCTCTTATATCTTTAATAACTTTAAAGATGACCTGAAGTTTCATGAGATCGTGAAGTCGGCCCAGGATATGGGGTATACCGAACCTGATCCGCGTGACGACCTGAACGGAAAGGACTTTATGCGCAAAATGCTGATTCTGGCCCGGGATGCGGGTTACCCTTTGGAGGAGTCTGACATACAGATAGAAAGTATGCTGCCACCAGCATGTATGTCTGCAGCAACTGTAGCAGATTTTTACCAGGAGCTGGAAAACAACACTGCATATTTTGAAAATTTAAAGACAACGGCGGCTGCCAGTGGTAAAGTGCTGAGATATATCGGCAAACTGGAAGCCGGAAAAGTAGCAATCACGCTGCAGATGGTAGATGATTCACATCCTTTTTATATGTTATCTGGTAGTGACAACATTATTTCCTTCATCACGGACCGTTATAAAGAACGTCCATTAGTAGTTAAAGGGCCGGGTGCCGGCGCAGAAGTAACTGCAGCAGGCGTATTCGCAGATATTATAAATGTAGGTAAAAGATGAAATCGTCAGTAAAAGTTTTTGCGCCAGCTACTGTTGCCAACGTAGTTTGCGGGTTTGATGTGTTAGGTTTTGCGGTGAATGAGCCGGGTGATGAAGTGATTATGCGCGTAACCGATACACCTGGTGTGCTAATATCCAAAATCACAGGTGATGAAGGGCGCCTGCCGCTAAACCCGGCAAAAAATACAGTAAGTGCAAGTGTGCAGGATTACCTGAAACACATTGGACGTACGGATATAGGAATAGATATAGAACTGCATAAAAAGATGCCTATTGGCAGCGGACTGGGCTCCAGCTCGGCAAGTACGGTAGCAGGTCTTTTTGCAATCAATACTTTGTTTGACAACCAGCTGACCGCGAAGGAGCTTGTTCCTTTTGCGATGAAAGGCGAGGAACTGGCCTGCGGTTATGGCCATGCAGACAATGTTGCGCCGGCTTTACTGGGTGGTTTTGTCCTGATCAGAAGTTATGAGCCGCTGGATGTGATCAGCCTGCCTTTCCCTGAGGAAATGTATGCAGCGATTGTATATCCTGAAGTAGATGTACCTACAAAAGATGCAAGGCAAATGATCCGTTCCAAGGTCTTACTGAAAGATGCAGTGAAACAATGGGGAAACGTAGCAGGACTTGTAACAGGCCTGTTCACCAAAGATTACGACCTCATCGGCCGTAGCATGGTTGACGGACTGGTAGAGCCTACACGTTCTATCCTGATCCCTGATTTTTATAAAATGAGAAGCATCGCCTTGGAAATGGGTGCCATCAGCTTTGGAATATCGGGTTCTGGCCCATCAGTTTTTGCACTTACCAAGGATGAGGCTACCGGACATGCGATCACCCAGGCATTACAGCAACAATTGAAATCCATTCAGATCAACAGTCTGTCTTTTGTATCATCAGTCAACAAAAAAGGTCCGGTTATACTGGATTAAACAACATACCCAATGAAACTATACAGTACCAACAACCACGACCTAAAAGTAGATTTTCAATCCGCGGTGTTTAACAGTATGCCGCAGGACAAAGGATTATACATGCCAACAGAAATTCCTGTCCTCGAGGCTGATTTTCTCGAAAACCTGGATAAATATACCCTCCCGGAAATTGCTTATAAAGTAGCATCAGCATTGCTGCATGAAGATATTCCGGCAGAGGACCTGAAAGCCCTGATCGATGATGCTATCAATTTTCCTGCTCCGGCAAAGAGGTTAAATGAAGAGACCTATGTACTGGAACTTTTCCATGGTCCTTCACTGGCTTTCAAAGATTTCGGTGCCAGGTTCATGAGCAGGGTCATGGCGTATTTTCTGAAAGACGGAGAGCAGATGCTGGATGTGCTGGTGGCTACTTCAGGCGATACCGGTGGTGCAGTAGCTTTAGGCTTTCTGGGCGTGCCGAATACCCGCGTGACCATCTTATACCCTAAAGGGAAAGTGAGTGAAATCCAGGAGCTGCAGCTGTGCAGCAATGGACAGAATATTCGCGCAATTGAAATCGACGGAACATTTGACGACTGCCAGGCCTTGGTAAAACAGGCGTTTGCTGATGATGAGCTCAATGCTGAAATGAGGCTGACCTCAGCAAATTCGATCAACATCTCCAGACTGATCCCTCAGACTTTCTATTATTTTAATGCGGTAGCACAACTTTACAGGGAAGGTAAAAGAGATGTTGTATTCTCTGTGCCAAGCGGTAATTTTGGTAATATCGCTGCGGGACTGCTGGCCTGGAAAATGGGCTTGCCGGTAAAACAATTTATTGCGGCCACCAATGCCAACGATACGGTACCGCGTTTCCTTGAAACCGGTGTATATGAAACCAGGCCATCAGTACAGACCTACGCAAACGCAATGGATGTTGGTGCACCAAGTAACTGGGTAAGGATCATGGAACTGTTTAAACAGGATACTGTGAAACTGAAAGAACTGGTAAAAAGCTACCGTTATACTGATGACGATACAGTGAAAGCCATCAATGATATTTACGCGCAGTTTCATTATGTTGCCTGCCCGCATACAGCTATTGCCTGGTTAGCAGTTCAGGCCTTTAAAGCTGATCACCCATCTGCTGAAGATACATTTGTATTTTTATCAACGGCACATGCCTGTAAGTTCCCGGATATATTCTCTGAAGAGATGGCAGCGCAGATTGATGCTCCCAGACAGTTGGAGGAACTGAAAAAGAAGGCAAAATCAGCCACACATATGGATGTGGATTTTGAGGCTTTCAAAGCGTTTTTACTTCAGGAAGCTTAGGTGTTTACTCAATCTTTCTAAAACGCATAATAGCGATATCGCCCATCATAAAATTGAGGGTGGTATCGCCGCTAATGGCATATTTGTTTACCTTTTTCAGCATTTCAAAAAACACGGCCTCTCCCTCACCGGGACAGGCCATTTTTGTAGCCGCTAGAGGCTCGTTAAAATTGATGGAAGTATCATCCGCCAGGAGTTTTCCGGAGAAGGAATTACAGCTACTGTTTCCGCTCACCCTTTTTTCTGAAAGATTGAAAAGCAGCTTTGGTTTCTGACCAGGATAAAGTCCGTTAAAAGCAATTCTTGGGCCTGAGATATAGTTTAACTCCCAGGTTCCCCCTAATTTAGACAGATCAGAGCTTGCCTCTACTGTATTCTTCAGTGCATTACACGATGATAGTGTAACTATAGCAAACATAATCAATGTCGTCCTTCTCATAACGTTCCGGTTTGTAGGATTGAAATGTACAAAGAATCTGCCAATTTTAGCTCAGGAAAAGAATAAGACCTCCAGATTAGAATATTTCCTTAGCAATTCTTTTGGTTGGTTCCGGGTTACTCATAGTGTAAAAGTGCAGAACTGGGGCGCCAAGTTGTACTAACTCTTTGCACTGCTGTATCATCCATTCGATCCCTACTTCTTTCACGTCCTTTTCGTTCTTGCAGGCCTGTACGGCTTCTGTAAGATTTTCGGGAAGGTCCAGGTGGAAAATCTTTGGCAGGCTGATCAGCTGTTTGGAAGAAGTGATCGGCTTAAGTCCGGGAATAATGGGTACATTAATCCCATTTGCCCTGCACTGCTCAACGAATTCTGAATATCTGGAATTGTCGAAGAACATTTGCGTAACGATGAATTCAGCACCCATATCAACCTTCTGCTTTAAATATTTAAAGTCAGTTTTCAAGTTAGGGGCTTCGAAATGTTTTTCCGGATAGCCCGCCACACCAATACAAAAATCGGTCTGGAAAGCATGATGATCTTCAAACAGATATTTTCCCTTGTTCATATTAGCTACCTGCTCCAGCAGGTCTGTTGCGTAGGCATGACCACCGGGGGTAGGTATAAATCCTGAATCTGCATGTCTTGCATCACCGCGTAATACCAGTACATTATCGATACCCAAAAACTGAAGGTCTATCAGTGCATTTTCTGTTTCCTCTTTGGTGAATCCTCCGCAGATCAGATGCGGAACAGCATCTACCTTATACCTGTTCATGATGGCTGCGCAGATGGCTACTGTTCCCGGACGTTTACGGTAAGACACTTTTTCCAGCAGGCCATTATCATGCTGTTTATAGATATAGTCTTCCCTGTGATAGGTAACATCAATAAAGGGGGGATTGAATTCCATTAAAGGGTCAATCGCATCATAAATATCAGTGATGCTTTTTCCTTTAACAGGTGGCAGCAATTCAAACGAAAACAGGGTTTTGCCCCCGGCATTGTTAATGTGTTCGGTGATCTTCATTCTTAGGTTTAATAAGCTAAATTAGGGCTAAGCCATCTTTCTGTATCGTCAAGGGACATGTTCTTTCTCTGTGCATATTCTTCCACCTGATCTTTGGTGATTTTGCCCAAACCAAAGTATTTCGATTGCGGGTGGGCAAAATAGAATCCGCTTACGGCAGCAGTCGGGTACATTGCAAAACTCTCAGTAAGGCGCAGGCCGGTCTGGTTTTCTGCATCCAGGATAGTGAACAATGTTTCCTTTTCTGTGTGATCAGGGCAGGCGGGATATCCCGGAGCAGGACGTATCCCTGCGTACTCTTCCTTGATCAGTTCATCAGCGGAAAGCTTCTCATCTTTTGCATAACCCCAGTATTCTGTACGCACAAGCTCATGCATCCGTTCTGCAAAGGCTTCGGCCAGACGATCTGCCAGGGCTTTTGCCATGATGCTGTTATAGTCATCGTAACTGGCTTCAAATTCTGCCACAAGTTCATCACAACCTATACCGGTAGTTACTGCAAAGCCGCCAAAGTAATCCTGCAGGCCACTCTCTTTGGGCGCAACGAAATCAGACAGGGCATAATAAGGTTGTCCTGCCACTTTTTCTGCCTGCTGGCGCAGGGTATGGATCGTTACGGGTTTACCTTCTACTTCCAAAAGAATATCATCCCCGACAGCATTTGCCGGCCAGAACCCGATTACCCCATTTGCAGAAAGCAGTTTTTCGTCCACTATCCTTTTTAGCAATACCTGGGCATCATCATATAGTTTTTTCGCTTCATCACCGATTTTTTTATCAGTAAAGATTTTTGGATAACTGCCGCCCATCTCCCAGGTATGGAAAAACGGCGTCCAGTCGATATAAGGTACCAGTTCCTCAAGAGGATAGTTGGTAAAAGTTTTTGTCCCTAAAAAGGCTGGTGCCGGAGCTACCTGCGCAGGATCGATCTGGAACCTGTCAGTTCTTGCTTCCTCAATGGTTTTAAAGCGTTTGTCTGAGCGTTTATTTAGATGCGATTCTCTTGCTTTATCGTATTCCTGTCTGATATTGTCGATATAGGCATCGCGAGTTTCAGGGTTCATCAGTGTGCTGCAAACAGATACACTTCTCGAAGCATCCAGCACATGAATGGCAGGACCCGAGTAGTTCGGAGCAATCTTCACTGCAGCATGTATCCTGGAAGTTGTAGCTCCACCAATCAGCAGGGGAATGGTAAAACCTTCGCGTTCCATTTCCTTTGCAAAGTGTACCATCTCATCCAGAGAAGGGGTAATTAAACCACTTAAACCGATGATATCTGCATTGATTTCTTTTGCTTTTTTGATGATCTCCTGGGCAGGTACCATTACTCCCATATCTATGATCTCAAAGTTATTACAGGCTAAAACTACGCCTACAATGTTTTTGCCGATATCATGTACGTCACCTTTTACAGTGGCCATTAACACCCTGCCGGCAGAGGAGCTCTGGTCACCGTCCGGATTGTCCAGTTTTTCCTGTTCGATGAACGGAAGCAGATAGGCAACGGCTTTTTTCATCACCCTTGCTGATTTTACTACCTGAGGAAGAAACATCTTTCCGGCACCAAAAAGATCACCTACGATATTCATTCCATCCATCAGCGGTCCTTCAATCACATGGATCGGGCGGTCGTACTGTTGTCTTGCTTCCTCAACATCGTCATCGAGGTATTCAATGATTCCTTTTACAAGAGAGTGGGAGAGACGGGATTCCACTGATTCTTTTCTCCATTCCTCGTCTTTTACGAATTCTTTCCCTTTTGATTTTACGGTTTCAGCAAAATCTACGAGGCGTTCTGTGGCATCATCCCTTCGGTTGAGCAGCACATCTTCTACTCTTTCCAGCAGTTCTGCCGGGATTGCTTCATATACTTCGAGCATCCCTGCGTTTACGATACCCATATCCAGACCAGCTTTAATGGCATGGTATAAGAATGCAGAGTGCATTGCTTCACGTACTGTATTGTTTCCTCTGAAAGAGAATGAAATATTGGAAACACCGCCGCTTACCTTGGCATGAGGCAGATTTTCTTTGATCCATCTTGCTGCGTTGATAAAGTCGACCGCATAATTGTTGTGTTCTTCTAAGCCTGTGGCAACCGTTAATATATTAGGGTCGAATATAATATCCTCAGCAGGAAATCCGATTTCATCTACCAGGATATCATATGAGCGTTTACAGATTTCTTTTCTGCGTTCAAAATTATCTGCCTGTCCCTGTTCGTCGAAGGCCATCACCACAATAGCGGCACCAAAATTCATGATCTTGCGTGCGCTTTCCCGGAATTTGTCTTCACCTTCTTTCAGTGAAATAGAGTTAACGATACCTTTTCCCTGTAAACATTTCAGCCCGTTCTCAATTACACTCCATTTAGAGGAGTCCACCATGATTGGCAGTTTAGAGATATCAGGTTCTGAAGCAATCAGGTTGAGGAATTTCGTCATTGCAGCCTCAGAATCAAGCATACCCTCATCCATGTTTACGTCGATCACCTGTGCACCGCCTTCTACCTGCTGACGTGCAACAGTAAGTGCGGCTTCATAATCGCCGCTCAGGATCAATTTCGAGAATTTTGGAGATCCGGTAATATTGGTTCTTTCGCCAATGTTGACGAACATGCTTTCGGGGGTAATAGTTATGGGCTCCAGGCCGCTCAGGCGCATGTAACGTGGAAGTTCAGGTATTTTTCTTGGGCTGATATTTTTTGCTTTGGCAGCGATGGCAGCAATGTGCTCTGGCGTAGTGCCGCAACAACCACCCACGATATTTACGAATCCATGCTCAATAAAATCTTCAACAAGCGTTGCAGTTTCATCAGGCATTTCATCATATGCACCAAATTCATTTGGCAGCCCGGCATTTGGATAGGCAGAAACATAACAGCCCGCTTTTGCAGAAAGTTCTTCTATATGGGGCCTCATATCTTTGGCACCCAGTGCACAGTTAAATCCTATGCTCAGCGGTTTGGCATGAATAACAGAGTTTAAAAAGGCTTCTGCAGTTTGTCCGGATAAAGTTCTTCCCGAGGCATCTGTAATCGTACCGGAGATCATGATCTCAATTTTACGGCCAATTACCTCTTCATATTGTTTGATTGCAAAAATGGCGGCCTTTGCGTTGAGTGTATCAAATATAGTTTCGATCATGAGCAGATCGGCTCCGCCATCAATTAGTCCCCTGATTTGCTGATAATAGGCCTCAGCAAGTTCATCAAACGTTAAAGCCCTGAAACCCGGGTCATTTACGTCGGGAGAAATAGAAAGCGTACGGTTTGTCGGGCCAATTGCTCCGGCAACAAAACACACGCGGCCGGGATGGGCAGCCATGAACTCATTGATGGCCTCTTTGGCGATTTTAGCACCTTCAAAACTCATCTCGTAGTCCAGCTCTTCCATCTGGTAATCTGCCAGGGAAATGCGCTGTGTACTAAAAGTATTGGTTTCTATAATATCAGTTCCTGCGTTCAGGTATTCTGTATGTATGGCTTTGATGATATCAGGGCGGGTAATGTTGAGCAGGTCGTTATTTCCTTTTACATCACATGGGTGATCCTTAAAGCGTTCGCCCCTGAAGTCTTCCTCAGTAAGGACATAGCGCTGGATCATTGTGCCCATTGCACCGTCAATAATTAAAATTCGTTTTTCGAGCTCTTCTCTAATGTTCATTATGAGGGATAATCATTGCCATTTGCTGTATGCCGGTTATTCTATCTGAACAACAGCATGCAGGAAATTAATTAAACAGGCTTAATCAGAATTCCGGCAGCGGATCGAATTACTTATCTTTCAGGAGCAGGCTTAACTGCTCGAGTAGAATGTAGCACCTTGTAAGCACAGGTTGCTAAGACTTCGCAGGGTCTAATCCCTCCGTCTTTCTTTATAAGCGTGTGCAAAAATGCAACAAAGAAAAATCAATTCCAAAAAATGCCCGGCTAAACACAATAAAATTGCAATTATAAGAAGAGGGCTGACGATAATCGCCAGCCCTCTTCACATTCATTTTTTTTGAAATTATTTTCTTCCGCCAAATATCCTCAACAGGAACAGGAAAATATTGATAAAGTCAAGGTATAAGGACAATGCGCCCATGATAGCCAGTTTCTTAGAATCATCTGCGGCAATGGTATCGCCATTTTCTTCGATACCGGCACCTATACGTTTTAATTTTTGCACATCATATGCAGTTAAAGCAGTAAAGATTGCCACTCCGAAGAAGCTCATCACGTAGTCAAAACCAGAGCTTTGTAAGAATATGTTCACCACGCTTGCAATTACTAAACCAACAACACCGACCATTAATATCGGGCCGAATTTACTCAGATCCGTATCAGTGGTATAACCAAGTACAGCCATTAAACCAAATATACCAGCTGCTGCGGCAAAACATCCGATTACTGATCCTGAGGTATACATCAGCAAAATAAAGCTTAAGCTCACACCTGTCAGTAATGAATACAGAATAAACGTGCCTAATAAAGCACCGTAAGATAGTTTACTTAGTCCGGCACTCATTAAAAGTACCAATCCTACAGGTGCAAACATCGCTACATAACCTAATATTGAAAGTTTACCGGTTTCCTGATTGATCAGGTAGCTCAGCATTTCAGGTGTATTAGCCATATAAACGGCAGCAAGTGTAGATATGCCCAGTGCTACGAACATCCATAAAAACACACTTGCAAAGAATTTTTTTGCAACAGTTCCTGTTTGGTTCTCTACAAAAACTGATTTTTCTGACCAGTTGTAATTATTGTTGTTATCCATTTTTTTAAAAATTTAAATTAAATATACGGGTAATAAACTACATGCAAAATTTATGCCCCTAGTCTTTTTGTCAGAATTTCTTCAACTTTGTGGAAGAACTGCAGTGGTTTGAGTGTTCTCCATGCCAAATCGTCCAGCTGCCCGCCAAAATTGATATAGTAATCAATATTGCTGCTCCTGAATTCTTCGATCACATGGGGATTGAAATTAATACCGGTGATCCAGCCCTCTTCCACATCCTGGAACCACTCTTCATAATAGCTGTCCTCAGAAGAATGGAAGTTCAGGATATTCTCGCCGATCAGTATAAACTTGTTGATGCCTTCATCGATCATCAGCTCCAGGATTTCCCTTTTCAGCAGCATAATATCATTTGATATTGCATCATTCCATTCCCCTATAAATTCAATAATCGCATAGTTATGGTCGTAATCCACGAACAGGACTTTGATATACAGCGTGCTGGAACCAAAATCGTCCCATTGCGGATGGATCAGGTAGTTGTACAGCTGCTTATCGAAATAAAACTCCGAGTATTCCGTATTAAAAAATGGCGAGCGGGGATCCTCTGCGGCTATGTAGTCATCCCGCCAGCGGTAATATGGTTCTATTTCATGCATAAGAGCTTTTTATTTAGTGCTGGCTTCAACGGCTTTCCTTACGCTTCCGTAACGGATCAGCAGATCTTCGGCCCGCTGGTAATCAATGTTCAGTTCGTCCATTACCATCTGTGTACCTCTGTCCACCAGCTTGTGATTGGTTAACTGCATATCCACCATTTTATTGCCTTTCACACGTCCCAATTTAATCATTACTGTGGTACTCAGCATGTTTAATACCAGCTTTTGGGCAGTACCTGATTTCATACGCGTAGATCCGGTTAAAAATTCTGGCCCAACCACAACTTCAACAGGGAAGTCACTTGCTGCGGCAACAGGACCGCCTTCATTACAGACAATACATCCGGTTAAGATTCCGTTTTCGCGGGCCTTCAACAAGCCTCCGATTACATAAGGGGTGGTTCCTGAAGCGGCAAGCCCAATCAGGCTGTCCTTTGAATTGATGTTAAATTCCTGCAGGTCAATCCAGGCCTGCAATTCATCATCCTCTGCATTTTCTACTGCACGTCTGATTGCGGTATCTCCGCCGGCGATGATACCAACTACTTCGTCGAAAGGAACACCAAAAGTTGGCGGGCATTCCGAAGCGTCAACCACGCCTAAACGGCCGCTTGTTCCGGCACCGATATAAAATAACCTGCCACCGTTTTTCATTCTTTCGGTAACAGCAATAGCAAGCTTTTCTATCTGGGGGATACATTTCTCTACTGCCAGAGGAACAGTTTTGTCCTCATTGTTGATGCCTTTAAGAATGTCAAGCACATCCATCTGGTCTATATCATTGTACTTTGACTCTTGTTCGGTTACACGTATCATAGTTAATATTTATTTTTTACGTAGCTGTAAGTAAATATGGTTTGATAAAAATCGTCAATTTCTTTGGAATGGTAAAATATGAATGAAAATATGAAACAATAATAAATCCGGACTCGTTTACATAGGTAATTGACAGTCTAATTTTATAGCTTTGTACAATTGCTCATACATGAAACCAACTACCCGTAAAAATCTTCTCATTGCACTTACCTATTCTGTGACATTAATAGGTGGAATGTTCCTGGGCTATAAGTTTTTAAAGGATCAGGGTTTCACTTTTCAGCGCAATGTGCAGTTTGCAGACAACAATTCGGAAAAGGTGGATGAAATCATCAATCTCATCAACAGGAATTATGTAGACGAGATTGATGCGGATACGCTCAGCCATCTGGAAATTGACAGTTTATTGCATCAGCTGGACCCGCACAGTGTTTATCTTCCTCCAGTTAAGCTTACAGACCAGTCGGAAATGCTCGAAGGTAACTTTGAAGGTATCGGAATAGAATATTATATCCTGAAAGATACCCTTCTGGTGACTAAAGTATTTAAGGATGGCCCAGCCGAGTCAGCGGGATTAAAACTCGGGGATAAAATCCTCAGGATAGACAGCCTGTATGTAAGCGGCCGCCATCTGAAGAGAGAACAGATGATGGGCAGGATCAAAGGTAAAAAAGGAACGTCTGTACAATTGCTCATCCTGCATCCGGGTTCCGGGCGCCCTGCAGGAATAAATGTGAAACGCGGACGGGTGAATGTAAGCAGTATCGATGCCGCTTATATGGTCAATTCCGATGCGGGATATATCCGCATCAGCGAATTCGGTGCGAATACAGATAAAGATTTTGTAGAGTCAGTAAAGGCGCTGAAGCAAAAAGGAATGAAAAAACTTATCCTTGACCTTCGGGACAATGGGGGTGGATATCTCACTGCAGCCACTGGTCTTGCCAATCAGATCCTTCCCGAAAACAAACTGATTGTATATACCGAAGGAAAACATGAGCCCCGTACCGACTATATTGCTACAGGTGGCGGAGAGTTTGAAGACGGCAAACTCGCAGTGCTGATCAATGAGAATTCTGCCTCTGCAAGCGAGATCCTTGCAGGTGCAGTGCAGGACCTCGACCGCGGAATAATTATTGGCCGCCGTTCATTTGGAAAAGGACTGGTACAGGAGCAGTTCCCCTTTGGTGATGGATCGGCTCTGAATTTAACTATTGCAAGATACTATACCCCCTTGGGACGCAGTATCCAGAAATCATATAAAAGAGGATACAATGCTTACCAGAATGAAATTGAAGACCGTTTCAATGATGGGGAGCTCACAGAGAAACCGCTGGCCTCGCGGGACAGCATCCAGAAAAATCTGGCATTCATCACCGGATCAGGGAAAAAAGTATTTGCAGGAGGAGGCATCCAGCCGGATATATATGTGAAAATGGATACCGCAGGGATCAACAGGTTCTACAGCTTAATGATGGATAAAAACGTGCTGTTTGATTATGTATTTGATGTGCTGGCCAACCGTTATACAGCCGCATATCTGGAGCAGAACCTGAATAGTTTCAGCATCAGTGATGCCGACTACAGGGATTTTGTCAGGTATGTGCAGTCCAAAAATATCGTGATTGACAATAAACAGCTGACTTCATCCAGGCCTGTAATTTACAATGACCTTAAGGCATTGCTTTACAAGTATCACTTGGGAGACGATGGGTATTACAAGGCCCTGAACCTGAATGATAATATGATCAAGCAGGCGCTTTCCAGCCTGCAATAAACTTCTGAAGATCTGATGCAAAAAAAAATCCGGCAACGCTTTAACAGCTGCCAGATTCTATACTTAAACTTTTCAGATCTTATTTCTGTCTGAAATAGATCTGAATCGGTACGCCGTTGAAATCAAAATTCTCACGGAGTTTGTTCTCGATAAAACGTTTATATGGTTCTTTAATATATTGGGGAAGGTTACAGAAGAAGGCAAACATCGGTGATGTGGCATTGATCTGTGTAACATACTTCACTTTGATATATTTTCCTTTTAATGCTGGTGGAGGGTAGTTCTCAATAATCGGCAGCATCACATCGTTCAGTTTTGAAGTCGGGATTTTTTTACCTCTGTTCTTGAACACTTCCAGCGCAGTTTCTACCGCCTTGAAGATACGCTGTTTGTTGAGTACTGAAGTAAATACGATCGGCACATCAGTGAATGGCTGAAGTTTCTGACGGATCTGCTCTTCGAAAGCCTTCATCGTCTTGTTATCTTTTTCTACCAGGTCCCATTTGTTTACCAGGATCACAATACCTTTTTTATTTTTCTCTGCAAGGTGGAAAATGTTCACATCCTGCGACTCCAGGCCTTCCATAGCGTCTAACATCAGGATCACTACGTCAGCCTCTTCAAGGGCTTTAATCGTACGCATAACCGAATAAAATTCTATGTTCTCCTTTACTTTGGTCTTTTTACGCAGACCGGCAGTGTCGATAAACATGAACTCGTGGCCAAACAGGTTGTAATGGATATGGATCGAATCACGCGTAGTACCCGCAATAGGGGTAACAATATTTCTTTCCTGGCCCATCAAAGCATTGATCAGTGAAGATTTGCCTACGTTTGGTCTTCCTACGATCGTTAGTTTAGGTAATCCATTCTCCTCAATGACGTCATCCTCAAAGTGAGAGATTACTTCGTCAAGCAGGTCGCCTGTACCAGAACCGGTCATTGATGAGATAGAATAAATTTCTCCCAAACCGAAGCCATAAAATACGGCAGCGTCATTTTCAAGAGAAGTATTGTCAACTTTATTTACAACGATAAAAACAGGTTTTTTGCTTCTGCGCAGTAATTGTGCGATTTCGTCGTCCAGGTCTGTGATTCCGGTGATTACATCCACCATAAACAGGATTACCGACGCTTCCTCGATAGCAATAACTACCTGTTCGCGAATGGCTGCTTCAAAAACATCTTCTGAATTTGCAACATAACCACCTGTATCAATCACTGTAAATTGTTTATCAGTCCACTCAGCAACGCCGTAGTGACGATCGCGTGTTACACCGCTGAAATCATCAACAATGGCTTTACGACTCTCAGTTAAGCGGTTAAAAAGGGTAGATTTGCCTACGTTTGGTCTTCCGACGATTGCGATAATGTTTGCCATGTGTTGTTAATTGTAGTAATTATTAAGGGGTTGCAAAGGTAGGTTTAATTTTCGTACCCGAAACTTTTTAAATAGTTCTTTTTACTCCGCCAATCAGGAATGACTTTTACGAAGGTTTCGAGGAATACTTTTTGATTGAGAAAACGTTCCACATCCTTACGTGCTTCGGTACCTACCTTTTTCAGCATAGCGCCTCCTTTACCAATCAGGATGTTCTTTTGGGAGTCACGCTCCACTATGATCTCTGCACTGATTCTGGTGATCTTTTCTTCTTCCTTAAAGGCCGTGATCACTACTTCAGTACTGTATGGGATTTCTTTCTGGTAATTGTTGAAGATTTTTTCCCGGATGATCTCAGAAACAAAGAAACGCTGGGTCTTATCTGTCAGTTCTTCTTTATCATAATAAGCCGGATGTTCAGGAAGGTTTTCAAGTACCTTTTCCAGAATACCTTCGAGGTTGTATTTGTGCAGTGCTGAGATCGCATAGATATGCATTGGTTTTAACAGCTCCTGCCAGTAAGCTTGCTTCTCATCTACCTGTTCCTGTGTAGCACCGTCAATCTTATTGATCAGGACAATCATCGGAATGGTACTGTTGATGATTTTCTCCAGTACATCGTTTTCATCGTGCTGCTCATTTACGTCTGTTACAAACAGGATGAGGTCGGCATCACTCAATGCTCCTTTCACAAAATTCATCATGGAATCCTGCAGTCCGTAGCGCGGTTTTATGATCCCCGGAGTGTCAGAAAAAACGATCTGATAATTTTCTTCATTCACAATTCCTAAAATACGGTGACGTGTAGTTTGGGCCTTCGGAGTGATGATCGATAGTTTTTCCCCTACCAGGGCATTCATTAGGGTAGATTTACCAACATTTGGCTTACCTATTATGCTTACAAAACCTGCTTTATGCGACATCGAATATTTTTTAAAATAAATTTGCATTGCAAAGAAACGAAATATATCTTTGCAGACCAATTTAAAACAAAGGAAGATTAATTCTTTCACCGTTTTAAACTGATATAAAGTGCGGGGTGGAGCAGTTGGTAGCTCGTCGGGCTCATAACCCGAAGGTCATCAGTTCGAGTCTGGTCCCCGCTACCTGGAGAAGCAGCCTCTGCAAAGATGAGTCGCTTTGAAAAGGCCCGTTCGTCTACCGGTTAGGACGCCAGATTTTCATTCTGGAAATAGGGGTTCGATTCCCCTACGGGCTACACAGAAACGCTAGTTGCACGCTAGCGTTTCTTTTTAAAGGCATAGTGCGGGGTGGAGCAGTTGGTAGCTCGTCGGGCTCATAACCCGAAGGTCATCAGTTCGAGTCTGGTCCCCGCTACCTGGAGAAGCAGCATCTGCAAAGATGAGTCGCTTTGAAAAGGCCCGTTCGTCTACCG
>NZ_JBEVDX010000008.1:0-15095 GCF_040513095.1 Pedobacter sp.
TTTTGTCCCTCATTCAGAATTAGATTTTGCATGGCATGTACCATGTCTTCAATGGAAAGAGGATCAAAATACATTGCTGCATCTCCGGCTATTTCCCTGAAACAGCCAGTATCACTTAACAGTGTCGTGCAACCATTCTCAAAAGCTTCGAGAACGGGAAATCCAAAGCCCTCAAGCAGCGAGGGGCTTACGTAGAACAAGGCTTGTTGATATAATGAAGCTAGCTCTTCATCTGTAGCACTAAACAGCAGCGTTTTATCCAGAATGCCTGTCCTAAGTAAAAATTCACTTTCCACAATATCGAAGGGTCTGCCGGTACAAACGAGTTTGATATTTTTAAAACGCAAACTTATTTCTTTAAAGGCGGTTGCAAATCTGTAAAAATTTTTATAGCCGAAGCGATCTCCAATAAACAGTATAAAAGGTTGGTTTATTGCGTTAAAAATTGGTACAGGTTGCAGATTCTGCGTTTTCAAACCATGATAGATAACGCTGATTTTTTCATCAGGAATGTTATAAAAATGTTGAAGGTCAGATTTCGTACTTTCTGAGATTGCAATAATATGATCGGCTTTGGTGATTGTCAATCTCTTATATCTTACATAAATATCAAATGGTTGAAAAAACTCTGGATATAGCTCATGAATCATGTCGTGAACAGTAAGTACAAATGGTTTCTTCAGGTTATTTAAAAAATAAGGATCGTAATATGTTGGATGAAAAATATCGAATTCATTATCTTTTAGTTTTTGAATTGAAAATTTTCTGTTATATATCAGTTGTCGTTTATGCTTCTTAAGTGCATAATTAATCAAAGGATTGCTTATGAATTTATCGTCCTTAAGATAGTAATTGTCTGTTTTCAGAAGGCTTATCTGAATATTATAGTTCCTGTCTTCCCGAAGATGATGATATATATTGGCGAAATATCTTGAAATCCCGCCAAATTGCTGCATGTCAAAAGTCTGATGATCCATTAATACATTTATCATAAGTCAAAATTATTAAAAAAAAGTCATACTTAAGAGTAGAAGTAATCTTTCAATTGAAATTCGGTATCTTCGCGATAAAATAAGAGATTTATGATTAATATGTATCAGGGGGGATATTCATTTTCTTCAAGCCAAAGTTCTATTAAAGACAGCAAGCTTCCATTGATATCAATAATAACAGTTGTCCGTAATGGTGAACAGTATATGCAATCGTGTATAGATTCCGTTCTCACTCAATCTTATCCAAATATTGAACACATCATCTTAGACGGAGGGAGTACAGACCGTACGGTTGAGATTTTAAAAAAAAATAACGATCAAATTGCATTCTGGCAAACTGAACCTGATCATGGAATTTATGATGCGATGAATAAGGCTATACAGCATTGTTCGGGTAAATGGTATATGTTTTTAGGAGTTGACGATTCGCTTATGGGTGGATTTTCTGAATTGGCACAACGTCTGACCTGTGAAAACACTGCCTATTATGGTTGTGTTATATACCGTGGAGTACCCCAGTATGATGGTGCTGTAGATCGTTTCAAGCTCGTCAGATCAAATATCTGTCATCAGGCACTATTCTATCCCAGAGTTGTATTTGATGAGCATAAATATGATGTTGCATACAAAATAGCTGCAGATAATGTATTGTTGCTGAGACTTTGGAAAGAAAAGAAAATCAAATTCGAATACCATGAACTGATTGTTGCTGTATTTAATCACACAGGAATTTCCGGATATGATTGGGACAGGTTATTCTTCAAAAATCGTAGTAAACTGATCTACGAACATTTGGGAGCACTCCCATATTTATACCATCTCTATCTTTTATTTGAAGAGAAAGCCAATAAAAAGATTATGAAACGTGTAAATAAGGTGAAAAAGCTGATGAAAAGATTAAATTAATCAATTTTTCCTGATCGTTGATTTGAAGGATTTCCATGATCGTGAAAATATGGTTTTCTTTTTTACCGGTGCTACATAACTTTCTTTTTCCTGCGTAAATATGTCTGCCTGTACATGAGGTATAATGAATTGGGGATGTTTGATTGATGTGATCTCTTCATTTAGAACAGCTGAATAAATGTGATCCGCGTCAAAAGTATGTGTAGCCTGTGTACCAAATCCAATATTGCTAATCAAATTTGAGTTTGGAATTACAGATAAACCATTGTTAACAAGGTTTGCGTAGGCATACTGATAATCCCAGGTATCTATTTTTCCCTCATATGTCTTTTCCAGTGCTTCCAGCCAACCTTCTTTAAAAGGATAGTGGCTTGGGCAATTGTTGATATATTCCTGTTCCTTAAATGTGGGGAAGCTGCTTAAATCAACGTCATATGTCTTCCATACTCTTCTCCAGCCGGCCCAGCCCCAAACATGAGTAAGATTTGAAAAATAATAACTCGCATTCCCCCGTACCTGTCCACATTGCAAATTAGATCCGCCAATATGGGTAATTCTTCTATCGTGACGATAGTGGGCCAATAAAGATGAGCAGAAACCAAAGAAACTCTCCGAGGGCAGGCAATCGTCTTCCAGAATTATACCTTCTTCCTCCTGCTGAAAGAACCAGGTGATACCTTCGCTCATTGCAACTTTGCATCCTTTGTTGTGTGTCGAAAAATTAGTAAAAACTTCGCAGTCCCAATTTATGTCAAGCGATATTTTCCTGGTTTGCTCACATACACTTTCTTCTTCCGGTGTGCGGGGACCGTCGGCGGACAAATACAACCTTTGAGGTTTTGCTTTTCTGATTTCTTCAAAAACTTTTGCAGTTGTATCGGGCCGGTTAAATATTAAAAAGAGGACCGGTGTGTTTTTGTTATATATTACATCACTCATCTCAGCGATAATAAAAAGTTATTAATTGGTAAATGCCTGCATGTCAATTAGTCTTTTGTATAGCCCTTCTTGTTTAATCAGTTCTGAGTGGCTACCTTGCTCTATGATCTGCCCCTTGTCAATTACTATGATTTTGTCAGCGTGCTGTATTGTACTCAATCTGTGGGCAATAATAATGGAGGTGCGGTTTTTCATTAAATTATTCAGTGCTTCCTGAACCAGTTTTTCTGATTCAGTATCAAGGGCGGAAGTAGCTTCATCTAATAGCATAATTGGAGGATTTGCCAAAATAGCCCTCGCGATACACACCCGTTGTTTCTGTCCACCTGATAAACGGTTACCCCTATCGCCAACATAGGTTTGGTAACCATGTTCTGTTTCCTGAATGAAGGAATGCGCATTTGCGATCTTTGCAGCAGCTTCAACTTCTTCTTCTGTTGCATCAGGATTTGCGAAAGCAATATTGTTAAAAATGGTATCGTTGAATAAAATAGATTCCTGATTTACTGTACCCATCTGCGCACGTATGCTTTCGACCGTAAGATCTTTATAGCTGTATCCGTCAATTTTTAAAGTACCCGATTTAGGATCGTGAAAACGCGGAATGAGATCCATCAAGGTACTCTTACCACCACCTGAAGGTCCAACTAATGCTATAGTAGTGCCCTTTTCAATATGCATATTAATGTTCTTCAAAACCTCTTTGTCACCATAACTAAAAGTAACGTTCTCAAAGGATAATGCATGTTGAAAACCACTTAATGATGTAGCTCCTGGTGAGTTAACTACTTCGGCTTTGGTGTCAATCAGATCAAGGACCCGTTCTCCTGCGGCAATACCAGAATGTATGCCGCTAAATGCATCTGTAAGTGCTTTTGCAGGTCGCATTACCTGAGAAAATACTGCTATGTAAGCAATGAACTGGCTAGTTGACATTGCCCCCGGCTGATTGCTGATGATCAGGCTACCTCCATACCAAACTATAAATGCCACCATCATAATACTTAAAAATTCAGAAACGGGAGAACCGAGCTGTTGCCTTCTGATCATTTTTCTGTTTAAGTTGGAATAAAAAATATTTTCGCGTTGAAATTTCCCTTTTATCCTTTCAGTGGCATTAAAGGCTTTGATGATCTTAATCGCACCAAGTGCCTCATCCAAAAAACCAATCATCTTTGCAAAAGATTCATGTGCTTCTTTGGCTTGTTGTTTAATTCTTTTCACTATTTTACTGATAATAAATCCGGAAATAGGAATGACTAATAAAGAAAATAGAGTTAGTTTTACTGAAATTGATAACAAGATCAGAATATAGGCAATAAGGGTAAGTGGTTCCTTGAATACGACTTGCAGTGTATTGGTCACAGTATATTGGACAACCCCAACATCAGAAGAAACTTTAGACATAATATCACCCTTTCTTTCATTGTTAAAATATCCTACATGCAGGTTCATTACATTTTCAAATACTGCTTTTCTCATATTTAAAAGTGTGTGCACTCTTAGATCTTCCATGATACGCTGTGAGAAATACTTGAATATATTGGATAGTAAAACGCAGACTACGATCACAACGCAGACATAAGTGAGTGTCTGTGCCTGACCGTTTGTGACAATTGAGTGGTTTACAAATTCTTTGAATTGGCCTGTAATGTTAAATGCAGATACTGCTTTATCTGACATGGTTGGTGACACCGGGGCATCCTTACTGATCAGTGTTTCAAATAGCGGAGCTAGCAAGGTAAGGTTAAGTACGCCAAATAAAACAGCTAGTAGTGTTGCAAGTACATAGGGTATAGCGAATTTTTCTATGGGTTTGGCAAATGAAAGTAATCTAAAGTATGTTTTCATTAAAAAGAATTAAAGTACGAAGGTACGCATAGTTAGCCTACAGACCTATTTTCGACTAAAATAGCTATTTAATGCTACTGCAGACATGTTTTTCTTTAAACCTTCATTATGCCGGGCAGAAAAATTAGATTTGAAAAAATATTTTCAAATGAATAAAGAAACTGAGCCGGGTAAATTGATTACCATCATTATACCTGTCTACAATGCGGAAAAGTACATTGCAGGATGTTTGGAGTCAATTTTTAAATTACAGTCACTACCTATTGAAGTCCTTGTTCTGGATGGGGGAAGCACTGATCAAACCATAGATATTTTGTCACAATTCAATAATAGCATTTTAAAATGGAAATCTGAACCTGACAAGGGGATCTATGATGCTATGAATAAAGGGATTAAAATTGCCTCAGGCCGATGGCTGTATTTTATGGGGGCAGATGACCGGGTTTTACCTGGATTTGCGGATCTTGCCAGTAAATTGATGAATGAGGATACTGTTTATTATGGAAATAGTATACCCTTCTATGAAGAAGGGGTAACGGTAGATCCATATGGATTGTTAAAAGGTGCCTTTAGTCCATACAGGCTTGCAAAATATTGTATGAATCACCAATCGATTCTCTATCCCGCGCGGGCTTTCAGAGATTATTCTTACGAACTTAAATATAAAATAGCTGCTGATTACGCGTTCAACCTCAGGTTGTGGGGAGATGAAAAGTTCAAAAAAGAGTTCTTCCCAATTGATATCGTAAGTTATAATATGGGTGGATTTTCTGCAGGTAACAGTGATCAGATTTTCATTAGTGAGAAATCCAGCCTCATTAGAAAGAGAATGGGCTGGAGAGTGTACATAAGGTACCTGATCAGAGGGTTTAAAGATAAAAGCAGACACCGGAAAGGTGTATGATAAATTTAATTATTCTTTAATAAAGGCTTTAATGCGTGTGGATATCGGATCGGATTTAATTCCGAAAGGAAGCATGTGAAACAGCGTATTACGTGCTTTTTCTGCTCTTTTGCGAGAGAAAGAAAAGATATAATTAAAGGGAGTGATAAGTAAAAGCAATAACCAGATGTCAGGGCGGCCTTTTGTTTTAAGTTTCGCCCGCATGGCCGCGTAGTATTTTCTCAAAACAACGTTAGCGTCTTTGAAACGGCCTAAATATGCATCTCTGCGTTTAATGTCTAATTTATAATCTGCAATGAAATGATGATAGACCAGGTCTGCATCATAGAACAATCTATATCCTTTCAGAATCAACCGCAGACAGTATTCAGTATCTTCAGCAAATATGATATCAACATCATGTTCAATCAGAAAGGACGGATATGTTTTATACATTTCGAGATAGACAGATCTTCTGGTACTTAATCCTGCACCCCAAAGTATTGATCTTACAGGCATAATACCATGTTTTTTGGCTTGCGGCCCTACAGCGTATACAACCTCATAATTTTTAAACCAGTCTGGAAGAGGCTGGCCTTCAGTTACCGGAATACCACGTCCCCCAATTGCAGCAACTTCTGCTGTAGATTCAAATGTATCATAAATTCTTTTTGCATAATCTGGTGCCAGCCAGTTATCATCATCACAGGTGATCATGTATTCGTATTGAGCGGCCTTTATCGCCTTCTGCATTGCATACAGCTTACCAGGTTTTGGCTCATTGATCACGCTGAAGGAAACATTGCAGATTTTGTATTTGTCCCATTCTGATTGTCCTACTGCTGAAGAGTTGTCAGTGGAGGCATTGTCCACGAGAATAACCTCCCATGGTACTTCGGTAAGTGACTGCCTGGCGATATGCTCGATGGTTTTTCCAAGCCGGTCAGCGCCATTGTATGTACATATAATTATGGTTACTCCTTTTGTCATGCCAGTAGGTTTTTAGGCTTCAGTATAGCCCTGCGAAGTGGTTATTGATTTATCAGCAATTGTCTTTCTGTAAATTTTATCATTTGGCAAGGTGTTGTTCCTTGAATTGTCATTGTGAAAAATATGAAATCCAAGTGCGGCCATCTTTAATCGTTTTCTTTTTATTCCTGAGTGCAATAAACGGGCAGCAAATTCGTAATCTTCTCCGCCCCAGCCTTCAAATCTATTATCATATCCGTTAATACTGATATAATCTTTTCTCCAGAATGCGATGTTACAGGCTTTAATATGAAATGGGTTAGATGGAATAAAAGTAATAAGGCGACTTAAAAAAGGTGAACGTAAGGCATTAAACCTGCTGTATAATCCGGAGGAAAATATGGAGAAGTTGATTTCTTTTGTTTTAAGGATCTCCCTTGCCTTGTCTTCTTTAATCATTACCCTGCTTCCCTGTATGAAGAATCCGTGTTCTGCCGCTTTTAAATGATCAGCTATAAAATGAGGATGAATGATAATATCCCCGTCGATTTCTACAATATAAGACGAAGTGATGTTTTTAACAGCTTTATTTAAGATCAGGCTTTTTCTAAACCCCTTGTCTTCCTGCCAGATATGTTTAATATTTAAATTATGGCGGGATTTAAAATCTTCAATCAGTTTTTTGGTTTCTTCCCTTGAGCCGTCATCAGCGATGATTATTTCATCCGGAATCCTTGTCTGCTTCAGGATACCAGCCAATACCAATTCCAGCGCCTCAGGCCAATTGTAGGTTGAAATTAATAGTGCAATTGATATGGTTGGATTTGCTTGCATTCGATTTATATAATAAAAAACTAATCTGCAAATTTACGGGAATTATTGCGAAAGGCAAATTATACCTGGATAATAGCGCTATGGTTAAGAAATGATCTTGTAATTCTTGTATTCCCCTATTCTCCATCCCGTGACCTGTTCAATACGGTGAAGCATTAACCTGCGGAATGACAATGCTATCTTTTTAGGATTGTGTTTAAATACCCAATCCTGCGCGGCAATTGTTTTATGCATTGTTACCGGATGTGATTTGGTAAAGGGCGCAAGTATATCTGCAACAGTACCGAAATCAAAAGTTTGATAGGCAGCATACTGCTCTTCTGTTTTCTCCTGAGACTGGTAATAGTTATTGAAGCGTTTTACTTTTCCGAGCAGCAGATCCGGGTTTCTGCAGTAAGAATAATGGAAGATACGTGCATTAAGTAACTTAACATTTAGTTTTCTGCTGTTGACCTGGTTTTCATAATCCTGCTCAGAGGGATAGATCCTGAAACCCTGAGAATCTTTATAAGAGAATACTCCGGGCAGGTTTCTAACGATCCTGATTTCGCGGCGGTGCCAGCGCCTTGTGGTACCAATATGTTTGTAGTCGCCAATAAAATGATAAAAATTAAACAGGAACCCTTCGACTGACTGATCTTCCAGGTTATCTTTCATCGCCTGCTGTATTTCTGCCAGGTCATCTTCATGAAAAACCTCGTCAGACTGGATGTGGAATGCCCAGTCGCCCGTTACCGCCTTCAGCCCGATATTGGCCTGCTGCGCAAATACTTTACCTCCTTTGACCAGTTCATCGTCCCATTCTGTATCAATGATCCTTATTTTATCAGAGCCAATTGCTTCAATGGCTTCCCTCGTTCCATCGTCGGATTTCCCTACCACAGCGATAAATTCATCACAGATGGGAAGGATAGATTTGATAGATTCAATTACGGGATAACCATATTTGAAACTATTTCGCATATATGTGAAGCCACTAACTTTCATTCTTTATGGGATATGGGTATTTTATTTTGCCGGAGAATATATATTCTGGTTCTTTGCAGCAAAGATAGATTTAATGAAAACCATACCGCAATATTTATCTGAAATAAAAAAGGGTGATTATTTGTCTTTGGCACGGATGCTGACTTTAACGGAGAATGATTTATCCGGCAGTGCCGAACTGCTTCAGACGATGGAGATCAATCCTGATATTCCGGTAATTGGTGTTACAGGTCCTCCGGGAGCCGGTAAAAGTACGCTGGTAAGTTCAATGATCCACATATTAAGTCAGCAGCAGAAAAAAATTGCAGTCCTTGCAGTAGATCCAACTTCAGCGTTTAATCTTGGATCACTGCTTGGGGACAGGGTGCGGATGTCGGCACATTTTAACAATCCTCAGGTATTTATACGTTCTGTTGCTGCACGGGGCTCTGTAGGTGGACTTTCAGGAAAGATTATAGAAATGACGGATGTGCTGAGGGCTGCAAATTTTGATTATATCATTGTGGAAACCGTGGGAGTGGGACAGTCTGAAATTGAAATAGCCGGTCTGGCTGATATTACCATGATAGTTCTGGTTCCCGAAGCGGGCGATGAGATCCAGCACATCAAATCGGGTTTAATGGAAATAGGCGATGCTTTTGTGGTGAACAAGGCCGATAGGGACGGTGCGGGCAGTTTTGCCAGCAAACTTAAAAAAATGCTCCATCAGCGTATCAATGCTGTTCCTGTATTTGAAACAGTGGCAGATCAGCAGCAGGGGATACAGGAAATTGTGGAATGGTTGCAAAGCGCAGCTCCTCAGAGAAATGATAAAAAGATATTTTTATATGCTGAAAAGGCGTACAAACTGATTCAAAATGAAAGGATGCAACAAGTTTCCCGGATAGATTTGCAGCAACAAATTGCAAAAAATTATCATCAACCCGGGTTTAATTTGTATCAATTTATAAAACAGTACCAGCAGGACTAATTCATGAGGTCTTTAATACGGGGGTTGTCAGCTGCTTCTTTTTCCAGTGGTCGCCTTTTTCATATAAAAAGAATTTTCCCAGTTTATACTTTACTTTAAGATATCCGTTATAGTCAGTTCCCAGGACCCTGTGCGGAATGGCGGGATCATTATTCAAACATTCATCAATGGCAAGCGTATATACAGTTGGGCCTGTCATGCGGTGTACATCATGGGGATATTTATTCTGGCGGATATTATCAAGGACCATCTCTATTGTTTTTTCAAGAAAAGCATGTCCCGGGGCATAGATCAGTGCCCATTGTGCGTATAATGACGGATCGCCTTCCCTGGTAATGATCGCCACATCTTCTTCCCGGATAAAATCATCCAGTCTGCTGTTGATGCCACTGTCGATATCAACATAGATACCGCCTTTTTTGTAAAGTACAGCATATCTGAAGAAGTCTGCTTTTGCGGCGCCAATGTTTAATCTGCTGTAGAGCTCAAAAACCTCAGTCCCAAATTCCTGCTGCAGGAAAACTTTTATCCTGGCATCATCATAAAATTCGTAGGCGTAGGCAGGATTCTTTTTTCTGAATCTGGCGATATGCCATCGGGTTAGAAAGGGCAGCTTTGAGGACTTAAAAGTCTGATGTATGATTTTTGGTATTGACATGTTAAGATAAGATAGGTGTGCTGTTCATGATATCTTCAATTTCTTCAGCTTCAACAGGAATATGCTTCATCAGATCGATGTTGCCCTCCCGGGTAAGGAGGATATTGTTTTCCAGGCGGATGCCGAACCCCTCTTCGGGGATATAGATGCCTGGCTCACAGGTGAGCACATTTCCTTCGGCAAATGGGAGATAGCGGTTTGCAAGATCGTGCACATCCAGGCCAAGATGGTGACTGATGCCGTGCATAAAGTACTTTTTATACAGCGGATAAGCAGGATTTTGATTTTGCACATCTTTTAGGGTAATCAGATGAAGTGCAACAAGTTGTTCGGTCATCAGTTCGCCAACGTTCTTGTTATACTCAGTACCCGAAATTCCGGGCAGCAATATTTTTGTGGCCTCTTTCATTACATGAAGTACAGCGTTGTAAACTTCCTTCTGTCTTGGTGTAAATCTTCTACTTACGGGGATAGTCCGCGTCATGTCTGCATTATAATTTGCGTATTCAGCTCCAAAGTCCATCAGGATAAGGTCACCTTTTTTACAAATCTGGTTGTTGTCACTGTAGTGAAGAATGTTTGCATTTTTTCCGGATGCTATGATTGGCGGGTAAGCATGGCCGGTAGCCCTGCTCCTGATAAATTCATGAATAATCTCTGCTTCTATCTCGTATTCCCCTACTCCCGGGCGGGTAAACTTAAGTACACGCAGAAATGCATTTCCAGTGATGTCACATGCTTTTTTTATCAGATTTATCTCTTCATGTGACTTTGTGTCACGTAGCTGACGCATGATTGGCGCGGCCCTTTCGTAGTGATGAAGCGGATATTTCGCTTTCATGTGTTCAATAAAGCGGATATCACGGGAAGTAACTGTAGATGCTGATGTAACATTTTCATTCACATTCAGATAGATATGGTCTGCAAAAGCAATAATGCTGTGCAGAATGGAATCAAAATCTTCAATCCAACAGACCGACCGGATTCCAGAGGTTTTTTGCGCCGCAGTTTTTGTGTATTTATGGCCTTCCCATACCTGAATATGCTCATTTGTCTGTCTTAAAAACAGGACTTCCCTGTACAATGGGTTAGGACAATCGGGATAAATCAGCAGGATGGTCCGCTCCTGATCAATGCCTGAAAGGTAAAAGAGATCGGCGTTCTGTTTGAAAGGAAAGTCCTGATCACCACTTCTGTTGTATTCATCATTGGAAAGAAATATAGCTAATGAGTTGTTATTTAGGAGTTTCCGAAAATTAATTCTGTTTTCGATAAACAACTTGCTTTCTATATCTTCGTATTTCATGATAGGGCTGACTATATTGGCAAATAAAGTCAAATATATCCAAATCCTAAAATATGTTAAATTTGGAACGGTGTTTGTATACCTGTTGTGAGAAATAAAAATTTGTTTAATTTTGCTACACAAAAAAATTATACAGTTTAAATTTGTTTAACCTTAAAAAAGAAAAATTATGAATTATTCTACTTTGAAGAAGGGGCTGGCATTATCCTTTGTTACAGCTGTTGGAGTTTCGACTCTTGCATCTGCTCAGGATTCTACTGCAACTTCATCTTCAGCCAAAGTGTTTGGTGGAAGAGGCCAGTACAGAACTTGGTCAGTTGGTGTTAATGGTGGTGTTTTATCTCCGTTCGTTGCGATCGGTGGATCAAATGACTTCACTAATGCTGATGTAAACTTAGGCTATGGTGTTTCATTAAAGAAACAACTAGGTCACGCATTTGGTTTAGAAGGTAATATTTTCCGCGGAAAAATTTCTGGAACTAATAAAGATGCTACCGGCGGATCACAATTCGGCGTTAGAGAATTTGAAACTTCAATCGGTTACGCTGCTGACATCAGAGGCGTTGTTAACGTTGCTACTGTTGACTTCTTACGTCGTGAGAACTCAGTTAACTTCTTCGTTACTGCTGGTTACGGTTTAATCGCTTATGCTCCTAAAGTAACTTATGCATCAGGTGCAGTAGTTGACTGGAAAGACAATGCAGGTGATGACGGAACTAAAAAATACGTTAAAGAAGCTTACATCCCAGTTGGTGCTGGTGTGAAATTTAAAGTTTCTGACCGTGTTGCTTTTAACTTAGGTTACACTATGCACTTTGTTGACAGTGATAACTTAGACGGAGTTTATGCTAAAGCAACAACTAAAGATAAATTCTCATACGGTTACGCCGGATTAGAATTCTCATTAGGTTCGAAAGCTAAACCAGATTTAGAATGGGTTAACCCTTTAGCTTTGATGTATGATGAATTGAAAGATCCTTCATTGCGTCAAGAAGTTGAAGCATTAAAAACTCGCGTTTCTAACGTTGAAAAATCTGTTGAAGATTTGAAAAAAGATAGCGACGGAGACGGTGTTTCTGATCAATTCGACAAATGCCCAGGAACTCCTGCTGGTACTGCAGTTGATGGTTCAGGATGTCCACTTCCTGCTCCAGTTTCTACAGTTGCTACTAACGTAACTGGTTTCGAAACTATCCAATTTGAATTCAACTCTTCAGTTTTAAAAACTGAATCTTACCCTACTTTAGATAAATTATCTTCAGTGTTACGTGAAAACGGTGGTAAAGCCTTAGTAAAAGGTTACGCTTCAAGCGAAGGTACTGCTGCATATAACTTGAAATTATCTAAAGATAGAGCAAACTCTGTAAAAACTTACTTAGTTAACTCTGGAGTTAACGCTAGCCAGGTTACTACAAAAGGTTTAGGTGAAGCAAATCCAATCGCTTCTAACGATACTGAAGAAGGTCGTATCCAAAACCGTCGTGTTGAAACTTCAAGAAACTAATATTTCTTAAACAACATACAGAGAGAGGGCTTCGATTTATCGAAGCCCTCTTTTTTTGTGTCCTGTTTACCCCTGGCCTAATAGCTGATAAGGCAAACAGGAATCACAATTATTCTCTACATTTGTGTTATGAAGAAGATTATCAATACTACAGATGCTCCAGCACCTATCGGCCCTTACAGCCAGGCTGTCCTTGCGAATGGATTTTTATATATTTCCGGCCAAATCCCTATTAACCCTGCCACAGGAGAATTAACGATGGATTCGATCAAGTCGGAAACTGAACAGGTAATGCGTAATCTGAATGCCGTATTGCTGGAAGCTGGATTTGAGTTTTCAAATATCCTTAAAACAACCATCTTTCTGTCTGACATGAGTTTGTTTGCAGAAGTAAATGAAGTTTACGGATCTTATTTTGAGTCTGAATTCCCGGCGCGTGAAACGGTTGCCGTAAAAGGATTGCCAAAAGGAGTTAATGTAGAAATATCGGCTGTTGCCTATAAGGGATAAATATTTTGTTCGCTTCTGATCTGGATACCACAATAGAATTTTTAAAGGGCGTAGGACCAAAGCGGGCAGAGATCCTGCAAAAGGAACTGGGCATCTTTACGTATGGCCAGCTGCTTACCTATTACCCCTTCAGGTATATTGACAGAACGCGTTTTTATAAAGTCAGTGAACTACAGCCCGAGTTACCCTATGTGCAGATCCTGGGCAGGATAACCGGTAAGGAAACCATTGGCGAAAAACACAAAAAAAGAATTGTTGCCCGGCTTACAGATGAAACAGGAACCATTGAACTGGTCTGGTTTCAGAGTCTTAAATGGGTGGATGAAAACGTAGTACGCGGAAAGGTATATATAGCCTTTGGTAAACCCGCTGTATTTAATGGTTCGTTCAGTATCTCCCATCCTGAAATGGAAACTTATCCCCGCCCGGTGACGGTAACAGGAAATATGACTTTGCAGCCTGTCTACAATTCTACTGAGAAGCTGAAAAAGTTTTCACTGGATAGTAAAGGCATACAGAAGCTGCAGGCATTACTGATAGAGTACTGTTTACCTGATGTCAGGGAAACCATGCCGGCTTATATTCTTGACAAATATAAGCTAGTAGGCCGCCGGGAGGCCATGTTAAACATTCATTTTCCAAAAGACGCACTTTCTTTACAGCGTGCTGAGCGAAGACTCAAATTCGAAGAGTTATTCTTTATCCAGCTGCAGCTGCTGAGCAGTAAGCAGTTCAGGGAAATGAAGTTCAAAGGACACCTCTTCAGTACTGTTGGAGAGCGGGTAAACCATTTTTACAGGGAGATTCTCCCCTTTGCCCTCACTGATGCACAGAAAAGGGTAATTAAGGAAATCAGGATTGATACCCAGCGGGGGGTGCAGATGAACCGTCTGGTACAGGGTGATGTAGGCAGCGGAAAAACTGTTGTGGCGCTGATGAGTATGCTTCTTGCCAATGACAACGGTTATCAGGCCTGCATTATGGCGCCAACAGAAATCCTGGCCCGTCAGCATTATCATTCTATCGCTTCCCTGCTTGACGGGAAACTCGTTAAGGTAGATGTCCTCACAGGTAACAGCACAAAGAAGCAAAGAACCTTACTGCACCAGCAGCTCGAAGCCGGGGAGATAGATATCCTTGTAGGTACGCATGCACTGATTGAGGACAAGGTTAAATTCAAAAACCTTGGATTGGTGGTGATTGATGAGCAACATCGTTTTGGGGTAGAGCAAAGGGCCAAGTTATGGCGCAAAAATGATATCCCTCCCCACATACTGGTGATGACAGCTACGCCTATCCCCAGAACGCTTGCCATGACGGTATACGGGGACTTGGATGTATCTATGATAGATGAGCTTCCTGTGGGCAGGAAACCTATTGAAACGAGGCATCTGTTCGAAGGTCAGCGCCTGCGGATGTTTGGGTTTATGAAAACGGAGATTGCCAAAGGTCGTCAGGTCTATGTAGTGTATCCTTTGATTAAAGAAAGTGAAAAGTTAGACCTGCTCCATCTCGAAGCAGGGATAGAGCAAATGCGCTATCAGTTTCCCCTGCCCGATTACCAGATCAGTATCGTACACGGAAAGATGCCGAATGCGGACAAGCAATTTGAAATGCAGCGGTTTGTTGAAGGCAAGACCCAGATTATGGTAGCCACAACTGTAATAGAAGTAGGGGTAAATGTTCCCAACGCATCAGTGATGATCATTGAGAATGCAGAACGTTTTGGATTGTCCCAGTTGCATCAGCTGCGCGGAAGGGTAGGAAGGGGCGCGGAGCAAAGTTA
>NZ_JBEVDX010000009.1:0-13893 GCF_040513095.1 Pedobacter sp.
ACGCTCAGATGGAACCATGAGTTTAACCCGAAGCTTTTCTCGAACACCTCGGTCGTCTACAGTGATTATCAATACAATATCGACCTGGAAAATAACCGGAGTTTTGAAGCACATATCAGTTCGCAGATCAAAGACTGGAACCTGAAACAGGAATTCAGCTTCTACCCGGATACAAAAAACACCTGGAAGATGGGGCTCAATTCTGTGTACCATACCATCAGGCCGGGAGAGTACAGTGGCGATCTGACCCTTACAAGCCAACCCGATACCCATAGCTGGGAAAACGGTATATACCTGAGCAACGAATGGAAAGCATCCGGCAGGCTGAAAATAGAATACGGACTCAGGTTGAGTGCTTTCTCGGTGCTTGGGGGCGACAATAACTTTTATAACCTGAATACAGCAGGCGGCATCACTGATACCCTTCACTATACAAAGGGAAAGATCGTTAAAACCTACTTCAATCTGGAACCGCGCTTTTCAGCTGCTTACCAGCTCAATGACCTCTCTTCGTTAAAGGCTGCTTACTCGAGAAACACGCAGTCGCTGCATCAGTTGTCGAGCTCCGCGACCAGCAGTCCAACAGATAAATGGGTTGCCACCAACAACATTATCCGGCCGGAAATCGCCGACCAGTTTGCTCTGGGCTATTTCCGGAACCTGAGTGAAAATGCTTTTGAATTCAGTGCTGAAGCCTATTACAAACGGATGCAGCATCAGGTAGATTACCGCGATGGAGCAAACATCAGGAGCAACGATGCTATCGAACCTCAGTTACTGTTCGGCAGGGGCAGGGCTTACGGACTGGAACTTTTACTGCGGAAGAAGACAGGCCGGCTTATGGGATGGATAGGTTATACCTTGTCGCGCTCCCAGAAACAGATTGACGGGATCAACGGGGGAAGCTGGTACAATTCGCGTCAGGACCGAAGCCACGATATTTCGGTAGTAGGCATTTATGAACTGAATAAGAAATGGTCTCTCTCATCCACCTTTGTGTATTATACCGGCAATGCGGTATCTTTCCCCAGCGGGAAATATTTTATGGATAACCAGGTTGTTTTTTTATATACCAAACGCAATGCTTACAGGATGCCGGCCTGCCACCGCTTAGACCTTAGTGCTACCTGGAAACTGAAGGAGCGTAAAACGTTCTCTTCTGAACTTGCTTTTGGCCTGTACAATGCATACGGACAGGAAAATGCCTATGCCATCACCTTCAGGCAGAACGCCAGGGACCCTTCCAAAACTGAGGCGGTACAAACATCTTTGTTTAAATTCATACCATCGGTAACCTATAACTTTAAATTTTAACGCCATGAAGTTCAATTTTGCTTACCTCACCTTTTTATTGCTGCTGCTTTGCAGTTCCTGTGAAAAAGTGATTAACGTTAATCTGGATGATTCTGAGTCTCAGATTGTAATCGAAGGGGAGATTACTGCCGCTAAAGGGCCATACACCGTGAGGGTTTCCGAATCAAAAAACTTTGCTGACAACAATGATTTTCCGGGCAGGAGCGACGCAGTGGTAACAATCAAAGATCTGACTACCGGAATATCTGAAACGCTTAAATACTCCGGCCTGGGTAATTATCAGACTTCAGTTTTACAGGGAACGGGTGGCCGTTCTTATCTGCTCACGGTCATACTAAGCGGCAAAACTTATACAGCTACCTCATCCATGCCGCTGAGAGGGCTGAGGATTGACAAACTCTATGCTTCGGGTTCATCCCTTGATAATGAGGATGTTTTTATGGTTCCTGTATTCAGCGATCCGGTAGGGAAAGGGAACTACTACAGGTTACGGCAATGGCTGAACGGCACAATCATCAAAGGATCCTATGTGCGGAGCGACGAAGCAGCTGATGGCCGTACTTTCGATGGGGAGCTTTGGTACAGCACTGAGCCGGCAGATGGAAACCCGCTCATCAGAAACGGGGATGTGATGACGGTGGAACTGCAGTGTATTGATAAAGGGGTGTACGACTATTTCAGGACTTTGGGAACAACTATTGCCCAGGATGCCTCTACGCCATCAAATCCGCTCAGTAATATCTCCGGAGGTGCTATCGGTGTTTTTAACGCCTGCCGTAGCAATAAATTAACTGTGACAGCTAAATTTTAGAGATTAATTGATTATATTAGAATACAACGTTCTCCTATGAAACCTCTTTTAGTACCAATTATATCTTTCTGTTTACTGAGCAGTTCATGCACAAATGCACAACGTTCTTCCGTTAGTCAGGAGGCCAGTGTTGCTCAGTATAAAGCCGTAAAGGGCAAAGCTGCACCAAAACGCATTTTCCCGGCTAACCCAAGTTTGTTCCGCAACCATTTAGGTGTCAATGCTTTTGAATGGGATTTTTCAGATGATAATCCTTCGGTTATTCCTGAGGCCCGAAAGCAGGTTATGCGCTCATTCGGGGGCATAAGGCATTATATGGATTGGTCAAAGCTGGAAACTGAAGAAGGAAGTTATACATTCAATCCCGTACACTCCGGCGGATGGAACTATGATATGATATACAAATGGGCTAAATCAGAAGGTATAGAAATCCTGGCGGATTTAAAACTGTGCCCCGACTGGCTGGTGGAAACCTATCCTGAGGACAAACGCAATGCTGAAAATGTACCGGCACCCTATGGACTGAACCGCAGTAGCCCCGCTACCTATATCAAACAAGCTAAGGTAGCTTTCCAGTTTGCTGCCAGGTATGGGCATAATAAGTCGGTTCCCGCTGCATTAATGTCTGTGAACACCAAGCCCCGCTGGACGAATGACCAGATAAATTATGTGAGGACCGGCCTCGGTTACGTAAACTATATAGAATGTGACAATGAGCGCGATAAGACCTGGAAGGGACCGGAAGCACACCAGAATGCAGAGGAATATGCTGCAAATATGTCGGCCTTCTACGACGGACATATGGGTAAACTGGGAAAAAATGTGGGAGTGAAAACTGCTGATCCCTCGATGAAGGTGGTGATGGGAGGGCTGTCTGACCCTGATCCGAAATACGTGATAAAAATGATTGATTGGTGCAAAAAGAACCGGGGTTACAAGGCTGATGGTTCAGTAAACCTTTGTTTTGATGTCATCAATTATCATGCATACAATAATGATGCATACTCCAGTGGTGATGCTGAAGTAGGTAAACCACCGGAACTGTCACAGGCGGCCAGGATTGCGGATGAGTTTGTTGCGATGGCAAAGAAATATGCCAACGGGACAGAAGTATGGAATACCGAATCGGGTTATGATATCAATAGCAAGAGTCCACAACGTGCCATCGCCATTGGCGAAAAAACAGCACTGATTACACAGGCCGACTGGATACTGAGGTCTGCATTTTTATATGTAAGACATGGAATAAGCCGCAGCTTTTTTTATATGCTGGACGATGTAGACCCGAACAGTACAATTCAATACAGCAGTGCAGGATTGGCGGAAGGGCATAACAAACGCCCTGTAACTGACTATTTTACACAGACAAAAAAGCTGATCGGCAATTTCCATTTTTTAGAAAATTTAGGTACTGATCCTGTTGTTGATGTTTATGGTTTGAATGGACGGAAAATATTTGTGATGTTTGTACCGGATGAGAGGGACAGGCATGCGGCCTACAAGCTGGATTTAGCCGGAGCCAGCTCGGCCACAGTTTACACTTTGGTTCCGGGAGCGGCACAAATGGAGGCTAAGGTTGTAGCCACTCCAAAAGGGATTTTAACTATCACACTCACAGAAACACCCGTTTTTGTGGAGAAAAATTAACAGGGTAAAAGAATAAATGGATAAGTCGGAAGTAGAATACGTATTGATCACAGTAAAATCGGGAACGGAAGAGGCCCTGAACATCAAAATCTATAAAAATGGTATCCTGGCCAGAAGAGGATGCGGCGGCCTGCCGGGGGTAACGATAGCCGGAATGAGTTTTACACAGGATTCCTCTTATTTTGATCAGCTGATGCAAAGTGTATCACAGCAGATCCTGGACGAAAATATCAATCATGAGGAAGAGATCAAAACAGGTTCGCTGGAATACATTGTTGCATTTTATGGTGTGAGCGCCAATGGCGATCAGGGTGAACGTGCGGAATGGACAAAATCTACAGGATTGCGATTCTTTATGGATGAAGGCACCAGTTTCAGACACAATTTACTGGGGTTTGCGGATGGCTTTGCAATAGAAGCAATGAAGCTGACAAACTCCTGGTACTTTGACGTGGTGATGCTGGCATTGGACGACATGCGTTCTGACGCTCTACCTGAACAAACGCTTGTGAACGCAGCTAAAACCGAAGAGGCATTGGTTAAAGATTTCCAGAGTTATTTTGAGCAGATCAGCAAAAAGGAGCTGCCGGAATTTGTGAAAGGAAAAACTTACAGGGATAACAGCGGACAGCCGCATGAGATTGCGCTGGAGATAGAGGGGCAGTCGATCAGTTACAGGTTTGGCCTTAAAGCCAGCTAATTGAAACACAGTTCATACCGGTATAACATTTTAGATTTATTAACTGAATAGTTTTAGTAAATCATTTCTGGTCAGCGACTTCAGCAAAGAGCCATCGGTTTGAATGAGGTCACTGACCAGCTCCTTTTTCGTCTCCTGCAATTGCATGATTTTCTCTTCGATAGTATCCGGACAGATCAGCCGTACAGCTACTACATTCTTTTTCTGTCCGATACGGTAGCAGCGATCTATAGCCTGGTTTTCTGCTGCGGGATTCCACCAGGGATCAACCAAATAAACGTAATCTGCCTCCGTAAGGTTCAGTCCTGTACCACCGGCCCTGAGGCTGATAAGGAAAACACGCACATCCGGGTTGTTCTGGAAATTATCTACCTTGCGTTCCCTGTTTTTGGTCTGTCCTGTAAGGTACTCAAAAGGAATATCCTTTGCTTTCAGTTCCTTTTTGATCAGGTCAAGCATGGAAACAAACTGCGAAAACACCAGTATCTTATGCTGAGGGGAGTGGCTCTCAATTTCCTCCAACAGCGTATCTATTTTAGATGAAGCCAGCCCATGCAGCAGGTTGTCACCCAGCAGGGAAGGGGAGTTACAGATCTGCCTCAGCTGTGTTATTCCTTTGAGCACGTGCAGCGTATGTTTGGGGAGATCCTCTTCCTTTTCGCCCGTCAGGAAACGGACATATTCGTTTTTACAGGCATCGTAGGCATTTTTTTGCTCTGTGCCCATTTCACAGTAGATTACCATTTCGGTTTTATCCGGCAGTTCAGCGGCAACTTCCTTTTTTGTCCGGCGCAGCACAAAAGGGCTTACCTTATTTTTAAGTGCGATTGCGCGGGTGTTATCTTTAAAGATATCAATTGGCTTAGAGTAATGGTCCCTGAAAAACTGTTTGCTGCCCAGCAGACCGGGACAGGCAAATGATAACTGCCCGTAGAGGTCGAACGTATTATTTTCTACTGGTGTTCCCGTCATTGTAATCTTGTTGCGTGACTGCAACAGTCGCACGGCATTATAACGCAGTGAGTCCGGATTTTTAATCGTTTGTGATTCGTCCAGGAAGATATAATTAAAGTGATACTTTTTGAGCCATCCGATATCATACAGCAGCGTACCGTAAGAAGTAAGGATAACCTCATACTCTTCAAACATACGTATATCCTTTATCCTGTCTGCACCATAGACAGTATGTACTTTCATATCCGGTGCAAATTTGGCAATCTCTGCCTGCCAGTTAAAGATCAGCGTAGTGGGTACAACCACGAGATTGGTATTCTGATGTTCTTTTTTGCGTTGCGACAGGATAAAAGCGATAATCTGTATCGTTTTTCCTAATCCCATATCATCTGCCAGACAGCCTCCAAAGCCAAACTCATCCAGGAAATTGAGCCAGTTGAGCCCTTCCTTCTGGTAGTCCCGCAGTTCCCCGTTCAGTTCTGCGGGAACTTCCAGCTGTCCGATCTGTTTGAAATTCTTAATCCTCGTTTTGTATGCTGACAGTTCCATCCTGACTTCGGCCGATAAAACCTCCTCTTCGTACATTTCAGCAATACCTGAGAAATTCACTTTCGGCGTGCGCAGGGTGTCTTCCACAATTTCTGCAGCAGTAAAATAGGCCGTAAATTTATCAATCCAGTCCTGCGGAAGGATGCCCATGGTACCATCTCCCAGCTGGATAAACCTGTTTTTGTTCCTGATCGATTTGTGCAGGTGTTTAAGCGAAACTTTCTGTGTACCGAACCTGACTTCGAAAGTAGTGTCAAACCAATTGAGGCCACTCTTTACTGCAATACTTATTTTTACGGGATGGGGATTGATATTGTTGCCTTTCAGTTCATTGAAGCCCAGTACGGTAATCTGCTGATCGCGCCATTCTTCAAATACTGACAAAAACCAACCTTCATCCAGAAAGCGCTTTTTGTGAAGATACAGAGCATCCCCGTCCAGCTGTTCCGAAAAATGGGGGTGCTGCCTGCTCAGCATGGTGATAAACCTGAGTTCATCCTCTTTGTTGCGCCCCACCGAAAAGATATTGCCCGACTGATCTGTGGCATAAATCTGCCTGCGGGATAAAACGGGGATCTCTACTTTGCCGTATTTCATCACAGGAGTAATCAAAACATAGTTTTCTGAATCTGAAAGATAGATGATCTTTTCTATGGAATGATCAAAATCACTATGTTCCAGTTGCTCTGCTGTAGCGGGTTTCAGATAGGAGTAGGTTACATTGATCCGGTGCTCCAGTTTAGAGATGATATCTTCCTGAAAAACACTGAATCTGGATTCGTGGATCACCAGGTGATTGTTGTGCTGCCTGAAGAATTCTATCACCTTCAGGAAGTCGGCATTATCAATCAGGTGCATCACTCCACTATATAATATAAAATACCTGTATATGATATTCAGCAATTTCAGGTCATATGCCTTGCCATCCAATACTATTTCGCCTGTGATGGTATAAAAGCTTTTCTCCAGTGATACATACAAATTGATGTCGGTTTTCTGGTGCTTAACCTTCACCGGCTTTGCTGAACTGACTGTAATATTTTGGGAAACCTTTGCATCATGATAATAAACAGCAAGCTGCAGCGGGTTTTTAACCAGCGCCTTCAGGCCTTCGATTTCAATTTCAGGTTTTTCTGACTCATAGTTTTGCTGAAACCTGCTGACTGCTGTATAAAATTTCAGTTCATCAATATTTTCGGTGGACCAGAGGTAATCCATCGGATTTAAGTCCTTCAGCGGATTTTTCAGTTTCCCGTTGCCCGTGACCGTGGCTTCCAGCAGATCGGCCTGGAAATGCGTATAGTACCTGTGCTGCTTCAGTACCAGTATCCTTGTTTTGCTTTCGTCCTGGTTTTTTAGCCAGGGGCTTGGGTTTGCGGGAAGGAGCAGTTCCTGTAAATGCTTGTTTTTCTCCCGGGTTACAGGTAACAGGTCTTTAACCAGGCATACGATCTCGTATTTTTTACGGACATATGCTACACCAAAAAACTTCTCCGGTCTTTTTTCATTCTCCAGTCCGTAGGCCACTGCAAAAGCCCTGATTTTCTCCAGTCTCAGTTGCTCATCAAAAAATATACGGATTTCCTGTCTGCTCATCAGGTTGAACAATACACGGACCTGATGTTCGCACATCAGCTGTTTATCTGCTGCACAGCGGCAGGAGAGGATCAGGGTATCCTGATGCTGGCGTATACTTACCTGCGGAAACCTGATCTGGCTGTCGGTATCTGTAAAGGCGGCAAAGTCAGTGGAAATGTTTTCAGGATGAAGATCAAGGTAAGCTTTGACGGTACTATCTACCAGTCCGGCGCTGCGTCTGAGTATCTCAACAGTGCTCAATTCATTGATTTTGAAATCATTCCAGATAAAAGTATCGGGATTGTATTTTGCAGGTTCAGATGAATCGGGCTTGTTTGACATGGCTTGGCAGCTAAGATAGCCCTTTCTGCCGAATGCTTAAAATCAGGAGCTGAATATTATTTTAAAATAAATACTACTATTTAAGTAGACATTATTATATTTGCTGTCAGTCGGGAATTTAAAGATTGTTGCCTTGCTGTAAACAGCAATGTTGGTAAAGATTGGTTTTAATTCTTTTAAATAGTCATGTGGCCGAGTGGTTAGGTATGGGTCTGCAAAACCTTTAACGGCGGTTCGATTCCGTCCATGACGTCAGCTGTCCATTGACAGAAAGATATTAGATTTTTGGTTAGATCTAAGTTTTGTTTTGTTCATACCCCAGACCGGATAGTCTGGGGTATTTTTTTTTGAATGATAACTAACCGTAAAGTTTCGTTCACCACGGTAATCTGTATGTTCACGTAATATAATTTGATAAATGTGATTACTTAGCTACGTTTACCGCATGCTTAGTTTCAGCAAGTGCAGCTAAAAGAACTTGTCTAAAATTTCGCTCTCAAATTGGTGTGTTTGATATACTGGAGGGGACAACAATCCCCTTCAGTTGTATTTGAAATCCCTTTTCTAACCAAAAAATCCAACTATTGCCGGTATTCCCAAATCGGGGTATAATCTTGTTCTGATGAATCGCATCAAAAGATCCCTTAAATTATAAAACTGATTGTGACGGAGTCATTGTAGTAAATTATTATCAGTTCATTTGCCGGAATTGGAGAATATTGTATGTTTTTCAAGACTCCCGGCAAGCAAAACTGTAGGTTGTGCCACATATAGATGTATTAGTTTTTGACAATTTGCTTTTGTTGACGTTTTTGGCATTATCACTAGACAATTGGGCTGTTTTGGTATGTGCTTTGTAAATATTCAGGTATCTAACTTGAAAAACAAAAATATGAGCACCAACGACTTCAACTACCAGCTTTACAGCTACAAAGACTCTCTGCACTCGTTTGCAATCTCTTTTACAAGAGATGTTGAAGACGCAAACGACTTGGTTCAGGACACGATGTTAAAGGCAATCAATTACTCTACCCATTTTAAAGAGGGAACTAATTTTAAAGCCTGGCTTTACACCATCATGAAAAATACCTTCATCAACAATTACAGAAGGGCTACCAAAACCAATTCTATCATGACTGTAACTGATGAGATAACTTCAGATAAACTGCACTACAGTGCAAGTGTAAATGATAGTGACGGTAAATTTGTGATGGAGGATATTTATAAAGCATTATCAAAATTACAACCCGAATATTATATTCCTTTTCTGAAATACTTTGAGGGCTTTAAATACTATGAGATTGCAGAGCAGCTGGATATTCCAATAGGAACAGTGAAAACAAGGATACATGTAGCCAGGCAATTGCTTAAAAAAAGTCTGAAAATGCATTATCAGACCGTTTTACCTAAAGTTGCTTAGCTGCCCCTAAAGTAGCTTAGCTGCCGGCCAAATGCCCGATAAAAGATGATCAGCGCTGATATTATAGTTTTATTTGTTTACCATTGTGTATTCTTTTGAACTATAACCCGCCACCGTAAATGTATATTACAAGACTGGATGCACACCATAAACTGCTGATCTCTCTTGTATCAGCACTGATCATCTTCTTTACCGTCCACACGAAAGTTTCTTTTAACACGAGTCTCGTGATTACCTGGATCACCTTCTCTGTAGTGATGCTTGGGCTTTACTGGTCTACCATCCTCACTACTCATCCGCTGGAGATGAAAAAGATTGCGAAGGTGCAGGACAGTAACCGTACCCTGATTTTTATGTTTGTGCTGGCCGCTGCTTTAGCGAGCTTGTTTGTAGTGATCCTGTTATTGAGTTCCACAAAACAACTCAGTGGAATGGAACTGTCGATGCATGTATTCCTCTCAATAGCTGCTGTGGTTTGCTCCTGGGCTTTAGTGCATACCATATTTGTATTCCGCTATGCACACCTGTACTATGAAAATGCGCCCGGGCTAAAAGATGCTGAAGCTTCAAAATATACAGAGGGGCTGGAGTTTCCGGAAGAGAAGGAGCCCGATTACCTTGATTTCACTTATTTTTCTTTTGTGATTGGCATGACCTTCCAGGTATCTGATGTAGAAATCAGTTCCAAGCGTATCCGGCGTCTGGCCTTGATGCACAGCCTTGTTTCTTTTGCATTTAACACAGTGATTGTGGCGCTGAGTATCAATATTATCTCCAGTCTGATCAGTAAATAAGGATTACTTCCGGCCCGACCGGCCGGATATACCCCGGTTCCTGACAGAATTGTCTGTACCGAATATTTCAATAAGGAGGAGGACAGCCCCTTCGCTCAGCGATTCAAAATCTACTTCTTCCAGATCAGACAGTGCAAGGCCGTCACGCATGTGCAGCAGGCGGTGCTCCACTTCAAAGGCACCTGAAATCACAAAACTTAACAGTCTGCTGTGTTTGTTCCGCAAATGATAAACCCCTTCAGATCTTCCTTTAAACCTTCCGATATTGATACAGAATGTTGTTACCGGCGAACATAACCTGATCAGCTGGTTGTCATCCTTATCCAGGTCAAAGTTGTACAGCCCGGACAGGTCCAGGTTACGTTCAGCTTTGACACAGATCTGAAGGTAATTGATCGTATCGTCCTGGTAAGGGTTGGAGAGCAGCACAGTTGATTTTCTGGGCAGGCTGAAGATTCTTAATTCTCCTACACCGATGCTGAGTTTCGCAGTCTCGGAACTGCTGTACTCCAGATCGCCGGTAATGGGCAGCAATATCATATAAGATGCCTGTCTGATTTGTATGGTCACCGAGCCTGTACCGGCAAGCTCCTCGTCATTCAGTACGAAAAGTTTCGACAAATTGAATTTGTGTGTGTTTTCATGAGCCCCGTAACTGAACGTACTGAATGACCGGTGGACGTCTGACTGCCGTATTCTGCGCTGATCAGAGAGGAATATTTTTGCTGGCAGTTGCCTGATCATGGGATAACTTTTAAGGAATGGACAGATAGAAAAGGTACCAGCTGTACAAGGTCAGTCAGTTCAGGCTTGCTGGCATCATGCTGTGAGACCAGGAGGTAATTGCCTAAGGTATCATGCCAGATCAGGGGTTCTGAGTAAAAGGTGATTGCAACCTGGTGAGCAGCACGCTGATGAATATCTGAATTGATGATCTCAAAGTGAAAGTTCTTAAAATTCAGGAACTTATTTCCAAGGATATTATGGATGTCCGGGATTCTTTCATTCAGCTGCTGTAAATACTCGATGCAGGCGGCACTGACCAGGAAGTGTAACTTTCCGGCATCGGGTACCTGCTGGCTGAGCTGTGCAAAAGAAGTATATTTCTTTTCCTGGTTATAATACTGGGACTGCATCAGGAACTCCGTATAGGTATCGTTGAAAACAAGCTGTTCCCAGATGCCTGTGGATTTGGCATCTATGATTTTACGATAGCTGAGATTAATGATCCTTACAGACATTCTTTTCGATTAAGCTGGTACACTGACATTCATTGTCAGGGCAAAACCGGTAGTAACGCTTCCGGTTACTGTAGCTATTTCTATTCCGGCTGTATCATCACTGAACACATTATCCTTTGCGTTGTAAGTATAGCCGGTCATTCCTTTGGCATAGCCGTTTACAGCAAGTACTGCACTGCCCGTAACTTCAGGGAATGCGATTTGGGTAACTTTTAGTGAGGTACCTGAGGCATTATATATATGCACGTGGATATGGGTTGCCCTGCCGCTATACCATCCCGGAAAGATTGAGGTAAAGCTCACCAATCCGTTTGCATCCGTTGTCTGCCGGCCGCGCAGGAAATGCAGGGTCTGGTAGTTGGTGCTCTGCATGCCGCTGCCTCCATATTCAGAATAGTTACCTTCTGCATCGCAATGCCAGATATCTACGATCGCCCCTGATATAGCTGCACAGTTACTGTTACTGTTTCCGACTGTGATCTTTATTGATAAGGCATAGCCTGTGCGCCCGTTGGTGATATCAGATCTTACATAGGAGGCTGGTACTTTTGTAGGAAATGGCCCTTCAGTTTCTGTAGGAGCCAGGTTACATCCGGATGCTGATCCTGATGCACCTGTGCCGGGTGTACCAGAAGTTGTTGTGCTCTCTGCTGAACCATCGCTTTTAGAACAGGCGTCAATAATGATAGGGGTAGAAAATGCACCGATCATCAAACTCTTTAAAAACTTTTTTCTTTCCATGTTGGTGTTGCGCTTAGATGAGTTAAATATAGGCTGCAGTTTGCTGCTGGAAATGCAAGTATCGGTTGATAGTGAGTTTTTACCGATAAATTAAAACCATTTATATATAGCGGTGTTAAATGGTAAAAATTAAAAAAATCTATCCTATGACTCACATTCGAAATTTTGCCCTTTTGGGCGGCATAGCCTTATCTATAGTTGCCTGCAGCCCATCAGCAGAAAAGAAAGACGGAACCACAACTTTATCATCAGATACTGCAATTACTACTGTATCTGATGACCAGGTTAAAAATGACTCATCAAGTCTGCAGCCTGCTGAAACAGCGTTTATTCAAAAAGCCGCAATTGGCGGAGTAATGGAAGTTGAAATGGGAAACCTCACTACCCAGAAAAGCAAGAGCCCGAAGGTTCTGGCCTTCGCAAAAAGAATGATCACTGATCATACTGCAGCAAACAAGGAACTGCAGCAGATTGCCGAAAGCCTGGGCGTGAAAGTTCCTGAGGCGCTGCCATCGGAAGAGCAAAAGCACCTGGCGGCAATGAGACAATCAGAGGCGAACGAATATGATCAGAGCTATATGGACATGATGGTTCAGGACCACGCCAAAACGGTGGACCTGTTTAATGGTGCTACCAAGTTCAAAAATGAAAAACTGAGGGCATTTGCTTTGAAAACCCTTCCGGTACTTCAGCAGCATAATCAAATGGCTATCGGTATTGATTCTGTGATTATGGTAAAAAAACCTGACAACAGAGGCGATGATTTGCCAAATGTTGACAAGAAACATAAAAATTAGGCTATTATTTACAGTTATTAAGGAGAAGCACATAGTGTCTCTCCTTTTTTTATTTTTTGTCTGCTGATTATTTCCTATATCCTACGTAATTAACCAAAATTAATTCTGTTTTAATGCGTTTTTAATCCCTTTTTAATCTGGCATACCGTTCTGTCCTGTATAAATCGTTTTTTTGTCAATGAAACACCATAAAAAATTAAGTTATTGCAGTTAACTTCTTGTTAATATTCGCTTAATAGATGACCTTTACTTTCGTACCGTTTTCAATAAAGAAAACTGAGTCATTAAAAACAGCGGATGAAAAAACAATTACTTTTAATTTTATTACTGATTACAACAGTGTGGGGCGGTTCCGCCTTTGCCCAGGGTGTAACAACTGCATCAATCAACGGTGTGGTTACAGATGGAAAAGCACCAATACCGGGAGCTACTATTGTACTTACCCATGTACCTACAGGTACAGTTTATTCGGCTACCACAAGAGCCAATGGCCGTTATAACTTAATTAACGTTAAGGTTGGCGGGCCATATTCATTAAGAATTACATATGTAGGATTCAATGCTTATGTAAGAGACAATTTCAGTCTTTCGATTGGTCAGGATGAAGCTATCAATGCAGAGCTTAGGGATGGCGCGACAGACCTGAAACAGGTAAACGTTATAGGTCAGCAGGGTAAAGTGATTAACTCTTCCCGCACAGGTGCCAGAGAGACTATCACCAGAGCGCAGATCGATGCATTGCCAACCATCAACAGGTCTTTATCTGATTTTACAAAACTTACGCCTTCGGCAAGTTCTACCAGTTCAATGAGTTTTGGTGGAAGAAGCAGCACATTCAACAACATTACTGTTGACGGTGCTTTATTTAATAACTCATTTGGTTTGTCGGGAACACTGGGCGGACAGGCAAGTTCACAGCCTATTTCACTGGATGCCATCGATCAGATCCAGGTTGATCTTGCACCTTATGATGTGCGTCAGGGTTTCTTTACCGGAGCCGGTGTA
>NZ_JBEVDX010000010.1:0-46367 GCF_040513095.1 Pedobacter sp.
CTGTTCCGGGGGTAAATATATCAATTTATAAAATATACTACAAAGTTAGTAGTATTAAATTATCCCTTAACAGGCAAATTAATTGCCGTGCAATATAAAAGACAAGACTACGGTCATCCAGTCAATGCTTGCAATGAGCTGGCAGGAAACCGCACTTTCATCACATATTTTAGGTATTTCATCACATTTATCATTTTCAGGTTTCTGGCCTGACTAATATTGTTTAACGTTTACACCTCCATTAAAATTTACTATATGAGATCCTATTTATTTATCCTGCTTTGCTGCTTCAGCGGTACCTTGTTTGGACAAACTGAAGCCGATCCTGCTTCTGTACAGGATTTCAGCACTGAAGATGTGAACTTTAAAAGTGCCGGGATTATTCTGGCAGGTACTATTTTTAAGCCCAAACAGTCATATGCATCGGTTGTCCTTGTGCATGGATCTGGTAAGGAAACAAGGATGGCAGGGATGGCTTCCCTTTTAGCCGGAAAAGGTATTATGGTTTTCAGCTATGATAAACGCGGATCGGGGAAGTCGGGCGGAATATATGCCGGACCGGAAGTGGGAACGAACAATATAGATTCTGCCAATCTTAAGCTGCTGGCGCTGGATGCAAGTGCTGCCTCTAAAACACTATTGGCGCATCTGCCGAAGGATCACGGACCTTTGGGATTAATGGGTTTTAGTCAGGCCGGCTGGGTCATCCCTCTTGCGGCATACAGCAATCCAGGAGTAGATTTTATTGTGATATTTAGCGGGCCTGTTGTCAGCACCCTGGAACAGCTGAGATTTCAGTTTTACACACAAGGAAACGCCAGCTTCTGGGATACGCACACTGAGGATGAAGCGCGCAGACACATAAGCAGTGATCCTGACCGTTATCAATTCGCAGCGACCGATCCGCGGGATGCTCTGGCCAGGCTTTCCTGCCCCGGGCTTTGGCTTTTCGGGGGCAAGGATATTCAGGTTCCGGTAGCGCTTTCAACAGAACGTCTCAATACGCTTAAAGCACAAGGCAAGCCCTATATGTATCGGTTGTTTCCGGATCTGGGACATAACACTGCCTTTGCAAAATCACAGGAACCAGTGGATGCCGCTATTCTATGGATCAAAGCTTTAAGCATGTAATAATAAGACCGCCACAACAATCTGTATGGAACTTATTCCCGTATATCAACTACTGTAAATATGACTCCTGGTATATGCCGTATGCGCTAAAAGAGCTTGAAAAACAACTTGAACTCAACAGATTCCTCAAACTCGAAATTGATAAGGATGCAGAACTAGGCGAACTTATTGAACTGGCCGCCGGCATATGTAGAACATCTAAAGCAGTATTAATCCTTAAAGACTATGAAAGTCAATCTATTAGTCTTCAGAAAACATTTAATTTCGAATCAGCTCCACAGCTAAAATCAGTATGCAACTACATCTGTAACCAGGATTGTGTTGTCACTGTTGACGATACCCTGATAGAAGATCTCCTGGGCGGGAATGGTCAGCAATGCATTAAATTTTTAGCGGGGATACCACTGAAAACCTCAGATGGTGTTAATATAGGAAGTTTATGTGTTCTGGACGACCAGCCTGGGATACTGACAACAGATCAGGAAAAGATGCTGAAGGTAATGGCCAAACAAGCCGTACAATTGCTGGATTTTGACAGGAGCCTGAGCCTGATGAAGGATTTATGTGTGGATACAAAACGTTCTGAGATTGAACTGCGGTCATTTTTTGAAAGTTCAATCGACCAGCACTTATTGCTGGGGAAGAAATTTGAAATTTTAGCTTTCAACAGGACATGGGAGAGGCATGTGAAAAATTCATACGGGCTGCAGATGCAAAAGGGTTTACCCATGGTCCACTTCATCCATCAGGATAACCTCCGGATATTTTACAGGGACTACCAGATAGCATTAAATGGCACTGCCGTTTATGATGAAAGAAACCTCAAAGAAAATGGTAGAGATTACTGGCGGGTGGTAAAATTTGAGCCAGCCTTCAATGCAGACAATGAAATCATTGGTGTTTCTATTAACGTTGCCGATGTGAATAAACGGGTTCAGCAGGAAACTACCCTGAAAATGCAGGACGAAAAGCTGAAAGAAATCGCCCTGATCCAGTCGCACGAATTCCGTAAGCCTGTAGCGTCCATTTTAGGATTGCTAAGCCTTATCCGCCTGGATGGCAGAATAAATGATATGGAAGAACTGCCCATGCTTGAAAAGTCTGCCAAAGAGCTGGATGGTAAGATACGTCAGATCGTAGCCAGCATCAGGGTATCACCTGAATAATTTGCAATATCAATGCCATATCATTATTTTTACATTTGATAGTGATATGATAACCACCATTATAACAAATGTTTACTGGGGTTATAGTAAAATAATAGCTGAAGGTTTATCAGAGATCTATACTTTTGATCAGTACTAACATTTATTACCTAACTCATTTTCCCTTTTCTGCGGGCAATTCTAAATCTATGACTATTAAAAATCTACTATTTTATTGTAGCCTTGCTGGTGCACTGTCCTTTTCGGCCTGTTCAAAGAAAACAGCAATCAATACCGAAACTCCTGTTGTTGCCTCGCCGGTACCAGTGTCTTATTCAATTACTGAGGACTTTGAGTCAGGTACCAAAGGCGGATATGCAATCGACAGCTTACAGTTGACCACAGGAAAGTGGACGTTCAGTGATGCACTGCTAGGTAATCTCGCTACTGACGCGAAAAACGGTGCAAAATCAGTCCGTTTAAAGACAGGTTACCTGGGAATGAATTTTGACATTGCCGGTTTATCGAAAATTTACATCAAGCACGCGAAGTTTGGTTCAGATGCCAACAGTACCTGGCAGCTGCTGATGTCTACCGATGCCGGAAAGACTTTTACACAGCTAGGAACTGACATTACAGAATCCAGCACTGCTCTTGTAACAGATTCGTTTACAGTTACTGCAACAGCCAGGGTTCGTTTCCAGATAAAGAAAGCAGGAACAACACGCATCAATATTGACGATATTACATTTAAGGGAATTGGAGATCCTGGTATTATTATAGGCGCTCCGGATACCAATCCAGCTGATACGACGAAAACTACGACCCCAACTGCAGGGCGCGGAACGCCGGTTGCAGGTGTTGATGCTCCTCCCGCAGCAGGTGATAACTCTAACCTTTTGCTCGGTAATCCTTCAGCGGCAATAGCTTCTGTTACTGTTGCAGAAAACTACCTGATCGACATGAAATACTACAGTGAAAGCTATAGCATGACCAAGGGCCGTCCGAACTGGGTAAGCTGGCACCTGGATGCAACCAACTTTACAGGAGCAGTAACCCGTAAGGATGACTTTGCATCTTTTTCTGATCTTCCTTCCGGTTGGTACCAGGCTCAGAGCAACAGTTATTCCGGTTCTGGTTTTGACCGCGGGCACAATTGTCCAAGTGGTGACAGAACCAGCTCAAGTGATGCCAATTCAGCTACCTTCCTGATGACCAATATGATTCCTCAGGCACCAAATAACAACCAGAAAACCTGGGAGGCTTTTGAGAGTTATATCAGGACACAGGTACTGAGCGGTAACGAAGCCTATATCATTATGGGCAGCTATGGAAGCGGTGGTATAGGATCGGCAAGCACATCGGTTATTACTTCCATAAATAATGGAAAAATCAACGTGCCGGCTAACGTATGGAAAGTTGTAGTAATTATGCCGAAAGGTGATAATGACATTAGCCGTGTAAGCACAGGCACACGCGTGATTGCCATTAATACGCCAAATGTAAACAGTATCAATGCCGACTGGAAGCAGTATATCGTAACGGTCAGGGATATTGAGGCGCAAACAGGTTATAACCTGCTGTCAAGCCTGCCGCAGGCTGTTCAGGATGTTGTGGAGAAGCTGAAAGATCCCGGAAATTAATTTTGACTGCTCCGGAACATTGCCGATCTTTATAATTTAAATAACAGTTACGGAAATGGAAAACAGACAATCGATGACAAGTACATTCTTTAGTCCTGCCCTGATGAAACGCATGCTCACAGGTGCAGGCATCGGCTTATTGCTGGTCAGCTTTTTTGTAATAACCGCAGGTGAAGGCCAGCCTTCATGGGGTGCTTACTGGAGGCTAAAACCTTTGCTTCTTACCCCCTTGCTTGCATCGATTGTTGCTGCGTGCTACCATGCAACCGGGCCATTGCGTGATATAGCTGGATGGCAGGGGAGATTATTTACTGTACTGAGTATAATCGGTTATGTGGTTGGTTTGTGGATAGCCCTGATCTTGGGGTTGAACGGCAGCCTTTGGAATTAATTTAGCTGCCTGTTCATCAGGCAGCTTATAACATTGCATCCAAACTATAAAATTTTACGAAGCCCGCTTGGAGCGCGAAACTGTCTGAGGGCTTGTCCCCAGATAAGAAGAATTTCCTTATTACTAATTTTAGTTTAAGATCAGGGCTCCTCTCCTGCAATCATTCGTACTTAAGCGCATCAACCGTATTGGCAACCGCTGCTTTATAGGACTGAAAACTAACAGTGATGAATGTAATCAGCATAGAAACACAAAATGCCAGCAAGAAAGGCCATACACTGAGGTCGATCCGGTAAGCAAATCCAGATAGCCATTTTGACACAAGGATATACGCTAAAGGCCAGGCAGCTAAGTTTGCAATAAGCACCATAATCAAAAATGAGCTGTTCAGCATTTTAATCAGTTCAGCCGTTGTTGCCCCAAGTACTTTTCTGATGGCCACCTCCCGGCGCCTTTGAGAAGCTACAAATGATACCAGCCCGAACAGACCTGTAAAAGAAATGAAGATAATCATGCCGGCAAAAACCCGGAACAGTACACCCGTAACCCGCTCATTTTCATAATATCTGTTTACATCATCGCTGACAAATTCCGCCTCATAAATATAATTGGGGAAAGTAGCATTCCATATGTTTTCAACCCGTTTCATGGCAGACATGAGCACCTTTTCATCGATCTGAAGAGCAGCTTTATAATATTCGTTATCATTAGGGAAAATCAGCAGTGGAGAAATACTTTCCTTCAATGACTTGTCATGAAAATCTTTTATTACTGCTACGATGGGCAGCTTATTCCCTCCTGCGAGGATTGTCTTGCCAAGCACATCCCGCGGATTTGAAAGCCCCATTTTGCGCACAAATGTTTCATTGACCACACCACCCTGAGCCGTATCATTTGCGAAAGTTGCCCTCCCCGCAATAACCTGCAGGCCAAACACCTGAAAATAGTTACGGTCAGCGATGGACATACGTATTTCAAAATCTGTATTCTTTATACCATTGTAAGTGAAATCGGTCGACCAGGTATCTTCAGATAATGGAGGAATAGTACAATAACTCAAGAGCTTCAGGCCTGGAATATGCAATACCTTTTCTTTGAAGGTATTATAAAGTGTCCTGCTCGTGCTGTCTCCCGGCATATCTACCATACTGATTGCTGCAGTGGTAAAACCTAAGGGCTTTTGCCGTATGTATTTCATCTGACTGATAATCACCAGCGTGCCAATAATCAGGATGATCGTTACAGCAAATTGCACTACAACGAGGATCTTACGCAAACTTAAACCTTTGGGATTTATTGTAACCTTGTTCTTAATGGCAAGTGCAGGACTAAAGCCTGAGATAACCATTGCCGGATAAAAACCTGCCATTGCGCTTACCAGGATCACCAGCATCAGCATAAATATAAATATGACGGGGTCAGAGAATACACTCAGTGTTATTTTGCTGCTAAAAAGATTCTCCATAGCCGGAATGGCCAGTTCCGTTAAAATACAGGCAACAAGGAGGGACAACAGCACTACAGAAAATGTCTCAGTTAAAAATTGCAGGACCAATTGTTTCCGTTTACTGCCCATAACTTTACGGACACCAACTTCTTTGGACCGGTTAACAGACTGTGCTGTAGCCAGGTTTATAAAATTTATACAGGCCGTGAGCAGTAAAAAAATGCCGATTACAGCAAGCCCGTAAATCTGCTTCAAAGCAATGGAACTGTTTGCGAAATTGCCATACCGTTCACTAAAATGGATATCCCTTAATGCCTGAAGCTGATTGTTCTGGTTGCCGGCAATCTTTTTATCCTGGTAATATTTTTTATTGAAATGTGCCAGTGGCTTTTGCAGGTCTGACAACTGTACTCCCTTTTTCAAAAGTACATAACATTCTGTTTGCGAAGCTACGGCATCCCAGTTCTGCCCTTGTTTTTGATCGAAAGTCTGGTAACTGACCACAATCTTCAGAGGAAAGCTACTATTGGCATCCAGGTCTTTAAAAATACCAGTAACCACCAGGTTCGTCCGGTTACTTAATAAAATATGTTTTCCAATGGCATTTGCTGTACTTCCGAAAAACCTTATTGCTGTACTTTCAGATAAAGTTACAGTATTTGGTGCGGCTAAAGCTTTTTTAGGGTTTCCATAAAGCCAGCTGATATTTAAGATTTCAAAAAGATCGGGCTCAGCATAAAAAACACCATCAGCGGTTTTTAAAACTACCCTGCCTGCCTTATCTTTCACATGCAGAATCCTCCATCGTCTGACCAGGGCAGCAGTTTTCTCAATTCCTGCAAATTCATTTTTGGCTGCATCTATCAGCGGAACAGGCACTCCCTGTGAGTAATCTGTGAAACTTGCATATTTCCAGTTGGTTACAAATCTGAATATCCTGCCTTCATTCCGGTACCCTTCATCAAAGCTCAGCTGGAACCTGATAAAGATAAATATGAGCATACAGCAGGCCATCCCTACAGCGAGCCCAAGTATGTTGATCAGCGTATATCCTTTGTTTTTCCAAAGGTTCCTCCAGGCAATTTTAAGGTTCAGTCTAAACATACTTTATTTGCTTACAGTCAATATCCCGCTATCGGTATGCCAGATTTTGAAAGTTTGGAATTTGCCTTCTGACGGCCGTTTTAAAACGTGCTAGTTGTATAGCTGTTCATTTCTGATCAATAATATGCACGTAAATGAACAGATCATGGGCAATGAAAATGCTGAATAATGGCTAAGGTTCCTCTCCTGAAATTGCGGCCTTGCTGGTCTGTGTTAACATCACTCCTGCAAGTACGATGACAAGAGCAATCACTTGTTTAAAAATAATCTGTTCGCTGGCAAGCAGCCAGCCTACAAATACCGCTACTACCGGGTTCACATAAGTGTGCGTACTCACGATAGCTGGCGGCTGCACCCTCACCAGCCAGTTAAAAGCCATGTAGGCAATCAGTGAACCAAACAATATTGCAAATGCCAGTCCGCCCCATGCCCTGCCAGAAACATGCAGCAGGGAAAATCCAATCCATTCCCGCTGATAAACTGCGATGATACCTGAAAACAGCCCGGCAGCCAGTAACTGCACACAGGAATTGACGATGTTTGAACTTTCCTTTTTTACCCTGCCACTGGCATATAATGTACCCAGCACCCATAATATAGCACTGAGCAGCACGATCAACGTACCTATAAGTTTATGGTTGGCTGCAGCATCCCCGGCCTGACTGCCGGGCGTAAACCAGGAAAACAAAGCAATTCCCGCAAATCCAATCACCAGGCCGGCAATGATTTTCATATTCGAAAAATATTGCTTCCACCGCTTCCTGTCCAGCACGATAAACCACAAGGGTTCCGTAGCCACTACAACCGCCGCATATCCTGAACCTATATATTGTTCTGCATATACGACCAGTCCTGAACCACCTACCAGCATAATGATACCACTGACTGACAGCACCCAGATCGTTTTCTTATCCGGCCAGGCCATTTTGCTGAAAAATGCCCAGGCATACAGCACGATACCAGCCGTAAGATATCTTAAACAAGAAAAGATGAAGGGGGGAATACTTTCAAGCGCCAGTAAATTGGCATAATAGGTTGTTCCCCACACAAAGTAGATCGCTAAAAAAGCGAGTATAAGCAGCAGTTTGTTATTATCTTTTCCGATCATCGATGTTTAACCATAAATAATTCTGTTTTACATTTATTAAATAACCTATCCAAGTTAATAAAACATCTTCAAAAAAATATCATTTTGAACCTGAGCAAACTATCCGCAACTACTGTTGTTAAAACAAAATTGCAGCAGAAAAGCATATAACCTTTATTGCCCTGAAGAACCGATGAGCATAGAAGTAAGCATATGCTGAATAAGAGCCAAAAATAAAACACGATACAAATGACAGACCTTGCACAACGTTTCCCGGAAAACCCTATCCTCCTGCCAAAAGATTTAAAGTCCAGCAGTGCAGCGCTGCAGGTCATCAGCCTGCTTAATCCCGGAACCTTCAGTTACCAGGGAAAAACATGGCTGCTGATCAGGGTTGCGGAGAGTGTAAAGCAGCGCGAAGGATTTGTTTACGTTCCGGTACATAACAGCGAAGGAACAACAGATTATATTGAAATTCCATTAAACGATCCTGATCTGATTTCAAACGATGCCAGGGTATTCAGGTACAAAGGCCTTGATTACCTTACTACAGTTTCGCACCTTAGATTAGTTTGCAGCAATGATGGGCTACATTTTGAAGAACCGGAAGGCTATCCGACCATATTTGGAAGCGGTCCGGCTGAACGGTTTGGCATTGAAGACTGCCGGGTAAGCCAGATCGGCGATACTTACTATCTGACTTTTACCGCAGTTTCAGAAAACGGTGTTGCTGTTGGCCTCAAAACCACAAAAGACTGGAAAACCTTTGAATCCCATGGTCTGATCCTGCCGCCGCACAACAAAGACTGTGCGATCTTTGAAGAAAAAATCAATGGTAAATTTTATGCACTGCACCGTCCCAGCAGTGTAGACCTTGGCGGTAACTTTATCTGGCTGGCAGAATCACCGGATGGATTGCACTGGGGCAACCATAAGTGCATCGTTAAAACCAGGCCCGGCCATTGGGATAGTGCAAGGGTTGGTGGTGGTGCATCACCAATAAAAACAGACCAGGGATGGCTGGAGATCTACCACGGCGCGAATGAAAAACACCAGTATTGCCTGGGGGCTTTCCTGATGGACCTGGAGGATCCTTCAATCGTAAGGGCAAGAACGATTGACCCGATCATGGTACCGCTGGAAACATATGAATTAAGCGGATTTTTCGGCTTTGTAGTTTTTACCAATGGCCATGTGAGAGAAGGAGATAAATTAACCGTGTATTATGGTGCTGCAGATGAATTTGTTTGCGGGGCACATTTCTCTGTCAGCGAGATCCTTGCAGTTTTAACGCCTGTATGACCTGGAGAGGTGTTGAAGCTTCCGTAACCTCATTCTTCAAATACATGTTTTTTCTTCAGCTCCTGTAAATTGTAATGAGTTGTGGAAACAACAATCAGCACATCCAGCTGCCTGTTTTCGCCTTTTACGCGCTGCCTTCTTTCAACTTCGATCTGATTGCGATTGATCCGGCAATGGATCTGCTCTTTATCATCATCAAAAGTGCCGATGTGGATCCTGAAATTAACCGAGTCGGTTAGATACTGGGCAGTTGATCTTCCCAGTATCCCAGCCTTGAATACTTCTATATAAAGTTTGTTTTCCCTGCTGAGGGTATACTTATAATTCCTCCAACTGGTAGGTTTAACGCATGCCGTCAGCATAGCCGGTACAACAAAAAACAAGATAAACTTTCTCATACCGCCGGGGCTTTCTATCATTTATCAAAGCGCTACAATATAACACAATTAAATAACAAACATTCATCAGCTGAGCTTGTTGTAAGCACACATCAGAAACCTAAATAGTAGAAAATGAGCAAACTGAAAAACTTAATTGCAGGACTGGCAGGTGCGGTAGCACTGAATATCCTTCACGAAACATTGAAAAAACAAAGCAATGATGTACCAAGGATTGACCTGCTTGGAGAAGATGCTGTGCAAAGAACATTGAGTTATTTCGGCGGACATATTGACGATAAAGAAACCCTTTACAAGGCAACTTTAGCAGGTGACATTGTTGGTAATACAATCTACTATAGCCTGATTGGTGCCGGTCAGGCAAAATATCTGTGGCCAAAGGCGATTTTTGTTGGCTTAAGTGCGGGAATAGGCGCCGTCAATCTGCCTAAACCTATGGGACTTGACGAAACACCTGTGACCAAAACCGATGAAGTAAAAATCCTGACCGTAGGTTATTACCTGTTTGGGGCACTGGTTACTGCTGCAGTAGTTAATCTGCTTAAAACCAGCAAATAAGCAGCCTGTCTGAAAACCTGATCAGATCAGGTTTTCAGACAGGAAAACATTAATCCTTTTTAAAGATAAACACTTCGATTTTACCGTCCTCAGTAACAGTGCCCCGGTACATTCCTTCTGTGTTAAATGGCATAGCCATGTGGCCCCGTGCATCCAGGGCTATTAGACCGCCATCGCCGCCCATTGCGCCCACTTTCCCGATAGCAGCATGCGCAGCATCGGCAACAGTCATGTGTTTATACTCCATCATGGCAGAAATATCATAAGCCACAACATTTCTGATATAGAACTCTCCCCAGCCTGTACAGGAAATGCCTGCGGTGGCATTATTGGCATAAGTGCCCGCGCCTATAATTGGAGAATCTCCTATCCTGCCATACTTTTTATTGGTCATACCTCCTGTGGAAGTGCCGGCGGCGAGGTTACCTGCCAGATCCAATGCTACAGCTCCTACCGTACCAAACTTATTGTCGCGGTTCAATGTACCGAGCAGCATGGACTTCTTACTTCCATGGTCCAGTACCGCCTTTACAGAATCTTCTCTAAGTGCTTTTTGTAAACCATCCCAGCGCTCTTTGGTGTAAAAATATTTAGGATTTACGATGGTTAGCCCTGCCTGCCTGGCAAAAGCTTCGGCGCCCGGGCCGGCCATCATTACATGCTCAGATTTTTCCATTACCGCCCTCGCTGCCGAAATCGGGTTTTTGATTACGGTAACCCCAGCTACAGCACCTGCCTTCAATGTTTTGCCGTCCATAATTGCTGCATCCATTTCGTTCCTGCCTTCATGTGTAAATACAGCTCCCTTACCGGCGTTAAAAAGCGGGTTATCTTCGAGGGTATGTATGGTAGCCTCTACAGCATCGAGGCTTGGTTTACCTGATTTGATCGCATTGTAACCTGTTTGCAACGCCAGTGTTAGGGCTGCACGATAGGCGGCTTCCTTTTCAGCGCTCATATTTTTGCGCGTCAGTGTTCCGGCACCGCCATGGATCACCATAATATACTTTGGCTCTTTGGTTTGTGCAAACGCTATATTTGCCAGTAAACAGATCAGCAGAAACAAAGCTGCTTCAAATACCCTGAAATTCTTTATCATATATTAAATAATTGTTCGTTGTAAACCCAGTTCAGACAGAAAAATGAAGATACTGAATTCAGCCATTCTATCCTAAACTGAAATGCATAAACCACATTATTCGTGTTTCCTGTCGGCAAACAACAATTCTGCTTAAATAGGTTAAAACACACGCTTATGTGTCTTTTCTAACAGAAAATTAGAGAATAATATATTATCTTGGAACAGATTCCAAGCAATTGACCGGCATTATCTTAAACCATTTATTAACCAAAAAAATTGATCTCCAAATTCAAACTTCTGCTGATTATTTTGCTTGAGGCAATCTCTGTATTGGCGTTCTCACAAAATCAGCAGATACATTTTTCCCATATCGGATACAGGAACGGCCTCTCGGAAAGGAACGTGAATTACATCTATCAGGGCAAAAGGGGATTTATGTGGATTGCTACCCGCGATGGCTTAAACAGATATGACGGTTACAGGATCAAAGTATTCAGGAATAACCCGGATGACCCAAACAGCATCAGCAACAACTACATTTCACACATTGCGGAGGATAAAGAGGGCAATCTCTGGGTGGCAACAATGGGAGGCGGACTCAACAAGTTTGACCGCAGGACAAACAAATTTTCACATTACCGGCACGATCGGGCAAACAAGCAGAGTATAGCCAGCAATTTCATCAACAGGATCGTGTTTGATGAGCAGGGAAATATCTGGATAGCCACGCAGAATGATGGCTTAGACCTGTTTAATCCAAAGCTCAGCAAGGCAGAGCATTTCCGCCATCAAAAGCTTGATCCGAAAAGCATAAGCGGCGATAACATCATCACCATACTCAGAGACGGCCGCAATCAAATCTGGGCCGGCGATCAGCAAAACGGGCTGAACCTGTTTGACAGCAAGACCCGCAGCTTCAAAAGATTTATACACCAGGAAAGTGTGCCGGGCAGTATCTCGGGCAACAGGATCACTTACCTTTTTGAAGACAGCAGCAGGCAGCTGTGGATAGGAACAAATGATGCAGGTTTAAATCTGTATGACCCCTCCAGCGGTAACTTTAAACATTTCAAAGCGAATAAAAACGATAAGAATTCACTTGCAGGAAACAGCGTTCAAAGTATTGCCGAAGACAACAAGAAAAATTTGTGGATAGGAACCGAAAATGAAGGCCTGAGTGTTTTCAACCACAAAAGAAACACCTTTGAAACCTATGTGCACGATGATATCGACCAAAGCAGTTTAAGCACAAATTCTGTAGACGCCATCACCCTGGACCGTTATGGGAATATGTGGGTAGGTACCTTTAGCGGTGGCCTCCATCTTTACAAAAGATACAGCACCAATTTTCTGCATTATAAACACAGCCGCAGCTCAAACAGCTTATCCAACGATTTTGTACTCAGCATTTTTGAGGATTCAGATCATCACTTCTGGATCGGAACAGACGGTGGCGGGCTCAATTTATTTGACAACAAGACAGATGATTTTAAGGTCTATAAACACCAGCAAGGGAAAAACAGTATTGCAGGTGATTATATTCTGGATACCAAAGAAGACCGGAACAAACAGCTCTGGATTGCTACATGGGGCACGGGCCTTAGTGTGATGGACCTCAAAACCCGCCAGTTTAAAAGCTACAGGCACAACCCGAAGGATGAAAACAGTCTGAGTACAGATGATATTTATACTTTGATCCCTGACCAGGACGGAAAGATCTGGATAGGTACCTTTGGCGGGGGGCTGGACCTGCTGGATCCGGCAACCGGCAAGTTTATCCATTACAGGCATAATGACCATGATCCCGGAAGCATCGGCAGTGACCGTATCAATTCATTACTGAAAGACAGAAAAGGAAATCTCTGGATAGGGACCAACGATGCCGGACTTGATCTATTTGATGCTAAAACAGGCAAGTTCAGTCATTACAAACATTCTGCTGCGAAAACAAGCATCAGTAACAATACGGTAGTGGATATTAAGGAAGACCATTCGGGTAATATATGGCTCTGTACCTTTGACGGCCTCAACCAGCTTAACCCTGCTACACGCACGATTACCCGTTTTTCTACAGAGGACGGACTGATAAATAATTTCACCTATGCGCTTCTGGAAGATAACCAGTACAATCTGTGGATAAGTACAAACAGTGGCTTATCCCGGTTCAACCGTAAATCGCGCAACTTTACAAATTTCACTGACGAAGATGGCCTGCAGGAAGATGAATATAAGCCGCATTCTGCACTGAAAAGCAGTACGGGCGAGTTGTTTTTTGGCGGAGTAAACGGTTTCAATAAGTTTTATCCCAACCAGATTATGGATGCCAGATCAAAAGCTCCGCTGTTGTTAACGGGTTTTCAGCTTTTTAATAAAGAGGTGCCTGTTGCAACAGACAGCAGCGATACATCTGTGCTGAAACAGGATATTTCAGAAACCAGATCGATCACTTTGTCCTATGACCAATCAACGATCTCTTTTGATTTTGCCCTGCTGGATTTTTTATCCCATGGAAAAAAGAAATACTCCTACATGCTGAAGGGATTTGATAAGGGATGGAACAACGTAGGCCGCAAAAACTCTGCATCTTACACCAATCTGCCTCATGGCGATTATACTTTTATCGTAAAATGCCGTAACAGTGATCAGAAGGACTCTGTCGCCTCGGTCATCAGCCTGAACATCGAAATAGTGCCACCATTCTGGTTAACCTGGTGGTTTAAACTGCTATCGGCACTGGTGCTGGCAGCTGTGATTTATGTGCTATACCGCTTCAGGATCAATGCCATTATCCGCCAGAAAGCCATCCTTGAAAAGCTGGTGGAGGAGCGTACATCCGAGGTTTCCAAACAAGCCAGGGAACTGCAGTCCATCAATGAAGAACTGCAGGTGCAGTCGGAAGAGCTGCAGGCGCAGTCAGAAGAACTCATGATCCAGTCGGACGAGCTGATTCACCAGAGGGAACAGGAACACCTTGCCCGCAATGAAGCTGATAAGGCCAACCAGGCCAAAAGTATTTTCCTGGCCAGTATGAGCCATGAAATCAGGACCCCGATGAACGGAGTGGTAGGCATGGCTTCACTTTTAACGGAAACCAGCCTCACCGAGGAGCAGAAAGAATATACTGATGCAATTATCAAAAGCGGCGAAAACCTCCTGAGTGTGATCAACGATATCCTGGATTTCTCCAAGATAGAATCCGGAAAAATGGATATCGAACAGGAAGATTTTAACCTGCGCAGTTGTATCGAAGAGGTGATGGATATGTTCTCCCAGAAGTCGGCCCGGCAGCATATCGACCTGCTGTATGATATTGAGCATGATCTACCACAGCAGGTCATTGGCGACAGCCTAAGGCTTAAACAGGTGCTGATCAATCTGGTGAACAATGCTGTTAAGTTCACTGAAAAAGGGGAAGTTTTTTTGAAAGTAAGCCTTAACAAAACATTGGAGGACGATAAGTTACTGATTGAATTCAGCGTTACAGATACCGGAATAGGTATTCCTGAGCATAAACTGGGCGATCTTTTTAAACCCTTTTCGCAGGTGGATTCCTCTACTACACGTAAATACGGAGGCACGGGACTGGGATTGGTAATCAGTGAGCGGATTGTAAAACTGATGGGCGGTGATATCTGGGTGGAGAGCAGGATCAGCGAAGGTTCTACCTTTCATTTTACCGCGCGGGTCACTAAGAGTGCCAAACAAACTTTAACCCTTCCGCTGGAGAGCCTGCCTCCCGAGATCAAAGGTAAACACATCCTGGTGGTGGATGATAACCATACCAACCGCGTTATCTTAAATACCCAGCTGGGATTATGGGGATTTGTTCCTGTGACAGTATCATCTGGACAGGAAGCGCTGGATGTGATGAAAGTGAACGGCAATATTGAGCTGATCATCACGGATATGGAAATGCCCGAAATGAATGGGGTGGCCTTTGCAAAGGAGATAAAAGCCAGTAAGAGCAAGCTTCCTGTGATTATGCTGAGCTCCATTGGAGATGAGAGCATGAAAAGTTTTTCGAACCTGTTTTCAGCTATCCTGACCAAGCCTGTTAAGCAGAAACAACTGTGGAAAAGCATTGAAAGGCAATTTTCGGTATCCCAGGCGGCGGTACCGCCTGAAGAGAACGCCAGGCAGGTATTGAGTGACCAGTTCAGCGAGATGTATCCCCTGAACATCCTGGTAGCGGAGGACAATATGATTAACCAGAAACTGATTGAAAGAGTGCTGCATAAACTTGGGTATAAGATTGAAATTGTTGACAACGGAAAACAGGCAGTGGAACAATTGCTGCTGCAACGTTTTGATGTTGTACTCATGGATATACAGATGCCTGTAATGGATGGCATGGAAGCTACCAGAATGATCCGGAAGAGCCTTCCCTATCAGCCCTATATTGTAGCACTGACTGCCAATGCGATGCCCGAAGAAAGGGAGATTTATCTTAAAGGCGGCATGGATGAGTATATCTCCAAGCCGATGAGTCTGGAAAAGCTGAAGGACATTTTCAAAATCGCCTATGAGACTATGATAAAATAATTCATTGCTATGGCATTAGGAAGCCCGCTTTCGATTTGCCCGGTAATTTCTTATCGGGACAATCAAAAGCGGGCTTTCTGATTAAAGTTGATGCTTATTTTACAGGAATCAATACAGATGTATTTTCCCAGGCAAGTGTAACACCTTTTGGTGTGATCTCGTATTTAAGGCGTTCTACCAGTTCAGGAGTCTTCATAGTCTTAACCGTGATGGTGGTCACGTCTTTTTCCGGAATACGTGATGATCCGCCTTTTCCAACACCCCATTGACCGGTTTGCGAATTGAAGATCACCTTCCATGAATTCTCCGAAGGAATTACATAAATACTGTAGGCACCGGCTTCGAGCGGAGTTTTTCCAATCATTACCTTTTTATCAGTTTTAAAAATCGTCGCTTCGTTTGCGCCCGCTCTCCATACCTGATCATAAGGAGTTAATCCTCCGAAAATCTTACGGCCCTTTACACCAGGACTGCTGTAGCTGATCGAAATATTCGCCCCGTTAATCGTTCCTGTTGCTGTTTCAGCCGGACTGGCCTTGGCTTGTTGAGCCTTGATTGCTGTAGACGAGAGTAGTAGAGCAATAGCCAATACCCCGTTTTTGATTGTTCTGATATTCATATGTTAGATTTTTTAGTTAGTACTGTAATATTAAATAAATAAAATCAGAGATCAGATGAATACGTTGTAAAAACAATAGTATGTGGTTTAACGCATTATTTTTTGTTAGTTTACCAGCGTATAACGGGTATATATACGCCTAAACAAATTTAACCTTACAGGATATATTTGTTATAACGTAAACCTATAAACATGCAACAGCCCTTCCTTGATCCGATAGAACAATACACTATTGACGTAACGATCATGCTCAGAAGAAAACACAATCTAAAACAAAGTGATATTGGTAAAATAATTAATACCAAGACCTCATTTATCGGCAATGTTGAAAACTATAAGAACCCGGCAAAATACAATCTGAAACATATCAATGCCCTGGCGAATTATTTCGACATTACCCCACGCTATTTCCTTCCGGACAAGCCCCTCACCAAAATGGAAATCATTGTTAAATAAGCGGAGAGCCTCAAGCTATTTTTTTAATGCACTTCCTCTAATGCGGTAGCAGAAGAATGAAAAGCGCCTGCACAGATGGGCAGCGATACACTGAAAGCACTACCCTTACCTTCGGTACTGGTAAAGCTCAGCTTTCCGCCCTGCAGTTCAGTAAATTCTTTGCATAACATCAATCCCAGTCCCACACCCTTTTCATTGTTGGTCCCATAGGTTGTTCCGGAATTCAATTCGAAAAGTTGTAGCTGTTTCTCTTTTGAGATGCCTATGCCGTTATCTTCAACACTGAGGACACCGTCGCCATTTACTATTTTTGCCCTGATCATGATCTCCCCGCCTGTGTTGGTAAATTTAATTGCGTTGTTTACCAGGTTTCTGATTACAAGCGTAATCATGTCCATATCTGCATGTAAACACACATCGTCATCAATGTCTGTACTCAGCGTAATCATCTTATCCATTGCAGCCACTTTGAACAAATCAATAGAGCTTTCCAAATCGTTACTTACGTTTACAGGCACAAGGCTAACCCTGATACCGCCTTCCATCTGGGCTTTTGTCCAGGATAACATATTGAAGAGCATGATCTGGGTATTTCTGGTTTCTTTGAGCAGGCTGGTTTTGATCATTTTTTCTTCTTCCGGTGCCAGGTCATAGTCTGTCAGCATTTCCAGGAAACTCTGGATGGAATTCAGCGGGGATTTTAAATCGTGTGATAGTATGGACAGAAATTTGGCTTTTGATTCATCCGCCTTTTTTAGTGAGTTGAACAGTTCTATCTTTCGTTTCTTCTCTGCCTGGTAGTTTCTGATAACATAGTAGAACACTACTGCGATACTGGCCGTAGCACAGACATAAGTGGTTAAAACATCAGTAAACAGGTTCAGGCGAAGGGAATAATGGCTTACCACGCTTGCCGGGTAAAAATATTCTATGGCCACCACGCCGATGACCAGCAGGGCATTGAGGGGCAGCCAGAAATAATACTGACTTCTGGGCATTACAGCTATAATCAATACCTGCGCCACCAGAAACAGTAAAAGTGTCGGCCCGTTTATCCCGGAATTTACAAAGTAATTGAACGTTAGCCAGCCGTAAAGTATAATACCAAACAGTACAACGCTCCACCGCAGATTGCCCAGATACCTGGAGTTATAATATAACAGCCCGATCAAAGTAACAGCTACAGAGATGGCCATTGTCACATGGGGCATGTTTAAAAAAAGATTAACAAATAAAGTAGCTGGCATAAACACCAGCAGTGCAATGCAGATGGTATGGAAGAGGCGTGCCTGCAGAGACATAACCGACTGATGACCAGCCAGGATATCATGCAGCTGTTTAATTTGATTTGTTAATTTCATGGGATACCCCACCTACGGCATTTACCGTACCACAGATGTATGCCAGAAGGACTTCCTTCAAACATTACACAGCTTAGACATGCATAAGGATCACAATCTATCTCTAAAACCGGGTCATCGTCTCGCAAAATATGTATCCGGCTAAATTAATTGGTCAACTTAAGCAGGTATTTAATATTGAGTTAATATCGCAAGTCTAGATTTGTAAAAATAACCCATTTGCATGTATCCTCAACTTACTGATGAAGCATTAACGGATCTCTTACACAAAAACGACCATTTAGCTCTTGAGACACTTTTCAACCGCTACTATAAACCGCTTTGCCAGTTCTGCGCGGTTTACACCAGGGAATATGTGGTAGCTGAAGAAATCATTGCTAATCTTTTTATGAGAGTATGGGATAACAGACAGGATGCTGTAATTCTGAATATTAAAAACTACCTTTTTGTAGCTGCAAAAAATCAGGCGCTCAATTACCTTCAAAAGAAGAAAGAACCGGTTGACTCTATCGAGGATATCAGCATTGACCACTCTACCCTTCAGGACAGGGACAACCCTTTCAAGATCCTGTCCAGCAGGGAATCTTACAACAGCATTCTTCATGTGATCAATACCTTACCTGCAGGCCAGCGCCAGATCCTGCTGATGAGTCATATCGATAGTATGACTAACCAGCAAATTTCCGGTATTCTGGGCATCTCTGTCCGCACTGTGGATTCCACACTTTATAAAACTATCAAAAAACTCCGGTTGCTGCTTGCTGACTTCCGCCGGTCTACCTCCGGAAATTAACGATTTGTTAATATAACCTTAACGCGCCCGGATACGTAGAACCAGCCATTATCCTGTCTTTCCCAATAGAGACAGCAATGGAAGATAACAGCTACAAATTAATTATCGCATATTTTGAGAAGACCATCAGCGATGAGGGCCTTACCCAATTACAGGAATGGATAGAAGCAAGCCCGGAGAACCTGGCCCAGTTTAGTGAAACGATCCAAATCCTTGAGGCATCGAAATCCTATTTCAAACAGGCGCTAAATCCAGAAAGATCCTGGGCAAAAGTACAGGAACATATCAGCAGGACAGAAATACCTGAAAAACCAAAGCGACAATGGATGACTTATGTGGCGGCCTGCCTGGTTTGTTGTCTGCTGGGTTCAATGGTTTACAAGTACAGCTTTTACGACAGAACTGCTTATCAGTTGCTGAGCAATACCAATGGCAAACAGGTTAGGTTTACACTTCCTGACAGCTCTGTGGTGTATCTTGGCGGTGGGAGCAAATTGAAATACCCAAAAAATTTCAGTGGAAAAACGCGTGCAGTGTATCTGGACGGCGAGGCATTCTTTGATGTGGTTCATCAGTCCGGACACCCTTTTACAGTGACTACCGGAGAGATTACCACTGTGGTTCTGGGGACATCATTCAACATTAAGGCTTACGGCGCCGAAAATAAAATTGCAGTAACTGTAAAAACAGGAAAGGTGGCCGTTATGGCAAAAAGCAAGGGACACAATGACCTGATCAGGTACCTGCTGCCTGATGACCAGATCAGCATCAATACCCAAAATGGTTTATATACCTTCAGCAAGACCGATGCTGATGAGGTGGTCTCCTGGATTAACCATGATTTTATCTTTCACAATACTTCCTTTAAAGATATAGCCGCCTCGCTCGAACATCATTATGGTGTGGAGATAGAATTTACTGATCCTGAACTCAGTAAAGTGAGGCTTACTGCAAGGTTCAGAAACACATCGCTTACTGAAACCATGGAAAACCTGACTATCCTGTCGGGACTTGCCTATACAAAAAACGGAAATCACCTGTATATCTCAAACAACAACCAAAAAGGAGGAAAAATCATGAAGTAGCATTTACCAGATCAATAGATCATGAGGCCTGGAATTGCTGTAACAATCCCAGGCTGATCATTAACAATTTAAACTCACGACAAGCAAGCATAAATTAAAGTAAACATATGAATACATCATCGGCTTACATTTTCAAATGTAATAATTAAGCCGATTATAGCTTCATGACCGCTAAAAACAATCGATCAACTATGAAACATTTGTGGTTTTTTACCATACTTTTACTCCTGTACACGCCTTTTGGCGCCTTCAAGGCAGGGGCACAGCCGGTAAATAATAAAAAAATCTCCTTCGGGGCAGAAGGCATCAGCCTCAAAAATGCATTTCAGCAGATAGAAAAATTAGGCAATATCACCATCAGCTACAACAATATGCTGGATGAAAACAGGACCGTACGCCTAACTAAAGCAACACGTACTGTACAGGAAACAATTGATTTACTGTTAAAAGGCACCGGTTATACCTTCAGGCAAACTGGCGGACAAAATGTGCTGATCGTTCCGCAGGCACAGGGAAAAGGCCGGATCACAGGTAAAGTTCTTGATGACAAGGGGGAACCAATTCCTGGTGCATCCGTAAGGATCCGCTCGGTTGGTGCTGCTGTAATGTCTGTAAACGATGGAAGCTACAGCATGAGCGTAGATGCAGGGGTTTATACCCTTGAATTCAGCTATCTCTCCGCACAAACAAAAACTATGACTGGCATCACGGTAAAGGCCAATGGGATAACCAACCTGAATGTGACGCTGAATGAAGCCGATAACAGCCTCAACGAAGTAGTAGTAACGGCACTCGGTATTAAACGGGAACAAAAGGCACTTGGTTATTCTGTAACAGAAGTAAAAGGAGAACAACTGACCAGCGCCTTATCCGGCAACTGGACGGATGCACTATCAGGTAAAGTAGCCGGCCTTAACCTGGTACGCTCAAACAGTGGTCCGGCAGGCTCAAACAAGATTATTCTGCGCGGAGAAAATAACCTTACAGGCGATAACGAAGCGCTGATTGTAGTTGATGGTGTAGTAATCAACCAGGGTAGCGGCAGGCGTACCTCAAACGCAGGCGAAGCAGCCTATGGTACCAGCAGTGATAACATGCCGGCAGATTACGGAAGCAACCTGAACGACCTTAATCCTGAGGATATTGAGAACGTCAGTGTATTAAAAGGACCGGGCGCAGCTGCCTTATATGGACAGCGCGGAGCAAACGGCGCTATTATTATCACTACAAAATCCGGCGTAAAAAGAACAGGACTGGGTATTACTTTTAATTCCAACACTTCAATGGAGTCTGTAAACCGCTGGCCTGATATGCAGTATGAATACGGACAGGGAACAGCCGGCTCCAGGTACTATTCTTATGGTGCAGGGCCTGACGGGGCAAGTACCAGTGGTACAAGTTCTGCCTACGGACCTAAGTTTGACGGACAAATGTTTTACCAGCTGGATCCGCTGACCCAGAAGCAATCTACCGTAAGGACCCCATGGGTTCCCTACAAAAATCAGAGCCGTGAGTTTTTTGATGTAGGCCGTACTTATACCAACTCTGTTAGTGTAGATGGCGGTAGTGATAAAACATCAGCGCGTTTCTCGGCTACCAATGTGACCAATCACTGGATCACACCAAATACCGGTTATACCCGTAACAGCATCGCGCTGTCGGTCAATTCAAAGATCAATGACAAGCTGACCATCAGTTCAAAAGTAAATTACAACAATAAAAACAGTGCAAACCTTCCTGGCGCTGGTTATGGTAACCAGTCGATCATGTACTGGTATATCTTCTGGCAGCCTAGTGCCGACCTCAACTGGCTTAAAAATTACTGGGCTCTCGGCCAGACAGACAAAAAGATCTTCTACCCTTTCAGTTCATTCCCTGAAAACCCGTATGCGATCTCGGAGGAGTTTATCAACAAATCAAACCGTAATTCTGTAACGGGTAACGTGCAGGCCGAATACAAGATCACCAATGCACTGAGCTTTCAGGTAAGAGCTACGCTCGACATGGGTTATGAGCAGCGTGCCCAGGAACGCCCATATGATGCAGGGACCAAATATCCAAAGGGATCTTACCGCACGCAAAATATTTACTCCCAGGAAGCAGGAGGCGATTTTCTGCTGCGCTACAACAAAAAAGTAACCTCTGATTTCAATGTTACCGCAACAGGTGGTGGCAGTATGCTCCGCAACAATTACAACAGAGATGAAGTACGGGCCGATTCACTGGTCTATCCCGGAATATATACCATGGCCAACAATGCCGGGCCACTGATTACTGCACCTTTTAAATCGAAATATGCCATTAACAGTTTCTATGGATTACTGTCAGCCAGCTTCAGGGATTATTTGTATATGGATATCACGGCACGCCAGGATTGGGTAAGTACACTTGCTACTGCCAACAGAACTGATCAGGTGGGTTTCTTCTACCCATCCGCAAGCTTAAGTTTTATCGCTACGGAAGCTTTCAAAATGCCTGAAGCCATCAATTACGCCAAACTAAGGGCATCCCTTGCAGGTGTGGGCAGTGGAACCACTAATCCCTATCAAACCACCTTCAACTATGTCACTGCCGGCAGTACCTATGCCGGGGGCTTACAAAATCCGCGTATCCTGGCCAATCCGGACCTGAAACCGCTGCGCACCACCACACTGGAACTGGGTGCAGAGATGAAGTTCTTTAAGAGCCGGCTGGGATTCGACGTTGCGGTGTATAGCGGAAATACCAAAAACCAGATCCTTAACCGCACTATTGATCAGTCATCCGGCTTCAGTCAGGCAGTGATCAACGTAGGCAGGGTGAACAATAAGGGACTTGAGATTTCACTTAACGGAACTCCGTTACAGGATCCGGGAATCTTCAGCTGGTCGGTCTTTGCTACCTTCAGTGCCAACAGAAACAAGATAGAGCAACTGGCAGACAGCGCGGTAGTTTTGCGTAACGGGCCAACCGGCGGTGCCCAGATCGTTGCCCGCGTGGGCGGAAGCATGGGCGATATGTATGGCCGCGGGTACCTGCGTGCTGCAGACGGACAGATTGTTTATGATGCGGCAACAGGTTTTGCAAAGCTATCAAATGAGCTGGTTTACCTGGGTAACACTACAGCCAAATGGAAAACCAGTATGGGCCACGATTTTAAGTACAAACAGTTCGGCCTGCACCTGCTGTTTGATGCCCAGTTTGGCGCAGTAGCCTACTCACTTTCCAACTACAAACTGGCAGAACAGGGTAAAACTACCAATACGCTGCCGGGAAGGTACAACGGGATTATCGGTAACGGCGTGATCCAGAATGCCGACGGAACCTACCGCAAAAATGATGTGATTGCTACAGATGTGGATGGTTATTACCGTTCGCACTACGGCATTGACAATGCAGAGGGCAATACCTTCTCTACCAACTTTGTGAAGTTCCGCGAAGCCAGGTTTGATTTTACTATCGGAAAGAATCTTACCCACCGCTTAGGCCTGCAGCGTGCTACCGTAGGCGTTTACGGCAGGGATCTTTACATCTGGTCGAAGTGGCCGATTTTTGATCCTGAATTCGGAACACTGGATGGAAGTGACATTGTACAGGGCTTTGAGGTTGCCCAGTTTCCTTCTACCCGCACATTTGGTTTTAACCTGGTTATCGGTATCTAATATTTAAAAAAAATGAAAAAGATTATAACTGCCCTTTTGTTTATTGCCCTTGGACTATCCTCCTGTAAAAAAGATTTTGAGGAACTGAACACAGATCCCAATGGCACACCCAATGCTTTGCCGCAGCAATTGCTGGCGCCGGCACTGGTAAATACTGTAAGCACCAATATGCTTCGCAACCGGAATTTCAACAATGAACTGATGCAGGTGACTGTAGATCCGGGAGATGGCGAAGGCAAGGTTTTCCGTTACGATATCAGGCGGACATGGGCTGACAATACCTGGAATAACTGGTACACGCAGCTTACCAATTTCAAGGATATCTATACTGTTGCCAGTCAGCCTTTAACCTATGACAGAGGATACATGGCCATTTCGCTGATCTGCCAGTCCTGGGTATATTCCCTGCTGACCGATACCTATGGCGATATCCCTTATTCTGAATCCAACCTGGGAAGAGAAGGTAATTTTGCACCTAAGTTTGATACCCAAAAGGATGTATACATGGATATCTTTAAAAAACTTGAAACTGCAGATACCCTTTTGATCGGTGCTAAAAATGTAAGTGGTACAAGTGATCCTGTTTACAATGGGAATGTGGTTAAGTGGCGCCAGTTTGGCAACAGCCTTTACCTGCGCCTGCTGCTCAGGCTTTCGGGCAAAGCCGAAGTTGCAGCGGCATGTATTGCCAAGATCAAAGAAATCGTAGATACCAACCCTTCTGCCTACCCTATCATGACAAGTAATGATGATGCCGCCATCCTGCGCTGGACAGGCGTAGGCTCACTCACCTCACCGTTTATAGGTGGTGTGCGCGAGCAGGACTGGCGCGCTGTAGGGATTTCGGAGTTTTTCATCAATAACCTTAACCGCTGGGCTGATCCGCGATTGAGTCCTAACAACCGCTTTTCTATAGCAACCTACCAGGGAAGTTTTGTAGGCGTGCCGAGTGGCTATGCACCCGGAAGAGGTGTAGATAATAAATCTTACTTCCTGTCTACCACCTCCGCCACCAGCCTGATGAACGAGCCACTGATGGGAAATATCATGAATTACTCAGAACTCCAGTTTATCCTGGCCGAGGCTGCCGCTAAAGGATGGATTGCGGGAAATGCCAGGACTTATTACAATAACGGCACTTTAACAGGCATCACTTTGTGGGTACCCGCATTTGCTACTCCAATAGAAACTTATCTGGCCGCTGCCGATATCTCATGGAACAATACTGGAACACTTGCCCAGAAAATGGAGCTGATCCATGCGCAAAAGTATTACTCGATGTTCGGGACAGATTTTGAGCAGTGGTTTGAGTACCGCCGTACCGGGCATCCTATCCTGCCCAAAGGCGCCGGGCTGCTCAATAACGGGATTATGCCTGCCCGCTTAAATTATCCTGTATATGTACAATCCTCCAACCCCGAGCATTACAAGGCAGCAGTTGCCGCTCAGGGACCAGATGAAATAAGCACGCAGGTTTGGTGGCAAAAACCATAGCCGCCCTTTGAAATATACAAATGCACTCATGAAAAAAATTCAGATCATTTCTCAAATGAAGAAGATATATTTATTCCTTCCCCTTATTGCCTTAGCTGCATTATCCGGCTGCAAGAAGAACGAAAATGCAGAAGGAACACTTAGCCCGGTGATTGCCGTGGTAGATTTAAAGGACCTGTACAAAGGCAGTGATCTTACTTTAAGCACAGCAAACTTATCGGGCGCCAAACAGATCGGCGGTGTAGTGATTTCCGATGCTGCATCAGGCAATATTCCGCCTGGTATTGTGGTGATACAAAACTTCCGCCGCAATGCGCTCAGAGGTATAGCCCTCGAAATCGGTGCAGCAGCAGCGGGTTATAAACAGGGTGACTCTGTAACAGTAGAAGTAGTCGGCGCCACCCTTACCCGGGTAAATGGCAGTATACGCCTGCGCGGCTTATCGGCAACTGCTGTAAATAAAGTTGCTGAACTACCTTCCTTAAAACTTCGCTCGGTTCAGTCGGCCGCCCTTATCGCTGCACCTGATGATTATGAAAACACGCTGGTTACTATCAGTAAAGCAGTAACAGAACCAGAACCTCAGCCCGGTGATACATTCAGCGGTGATAAAACTATCAATGATGGTTTTGGTAAGGTCACACTGCATACCGAAGCCTCAGCCAGATTCGCTGCTGAGAAGATTCCCGCCAGCGCAAATTTCACAGGTATTCCTGTGATTGTGTCTGCCGGCGGCAAAACCAACATACAGCTTTGGCCGAGGGTGCTGGACGACGTATTTGAGCTGCCGCTCATTAAACCGTCACCGGTAATCATTGCAGGATATCTTACAGATCCGGCAGGGAGTGATAATAATTATGAATACATTCAGCTGATGGCCACTCAGGATATTGATTTTTCCGTAACCAATTATTCACTGGTAACCTGCAACAATGCCGGCACAAATCCTGCCCCTGCAAATGGATGGGCGGTTGGCGCTGCCCGTAGCTATAAGTTTAACCTTACAGCAGGTAAAGTTAGCAAGGGGCAATTCTTCTATGTTGGCGGTAACAAAAATATCTGGGGCGCAGGCTCTACGGATATCAGTGCAGCCATATGGATTAACAGCACACAATATTCTACTATTCCCGGGGCAGACTTCGGAACAGCAACTACCAACTTACTGGCCAATAGTGGTAACGTAGCGGGCATCGCGGTTTTCCGTGGGATTACAGTTAATGCTGCAACAGTTCCCCTGGATGTGGTTATGTACGGCGGTAATGGTACGGTGTATGCAGCAGGACCTCCTGAAGTAGGTTACCGGATTACAAATACCGACTACTACAGTACCATTAATCCTGTAACACGACTTACACAGGGATTTTACGGGGGTGGCACCAATACATCGAAGCTTGTGTTACCTGCAACCGGTGCATTTTCGCAACTTGGTGGTATTTACGATGCATCAACTGGACAATGGATAGCGGGCAGAACTGTAACCAGTATCACGCTGACAGCAAAATCACCATTGAGCACAATCGAAACAGGCACAGCATTTACCACGCTTAAAAACTAGACCCATGAACAGAAGATCTTTCCTCCGCAGCGCAGGCCTCATTGCCGGAAGCGCTTTCATCGCACTTAATACCAATGCTTTTGGATTTGCAGATACAACAACCCTGGTCAAAGGCCGGGTAACAGCCGGAAAAAAGGGTATCCGAAATGTAGTTATTTCTGATGGTTTTACCGTTGTCCCTACAGATGAAAAAGGATATTTTGAGCTAATGCCAAATGAAAAAGCAAAAAGTATTTTCATGAGCACACCTGCCGGTTACCGGTTTAAAAACGATTACAACATTGCCAGACAATACGAAAAACTAGAGGCTGGTTCTAATTTCGATTTTAATCTGGAAAAACTAAAAGCCAATGATAACCATCATCATTTTATCATCTGGGCAGATCCGCAGGTAAAAAATAAAAAGGATGTACAGCAAATGATGGAAACTTCAGTTCCTGATACCATAGCAACTATCCGGTCCCTGGGAAAGGACGCTTTAGTACATGGCATCTGTGTGGGTGATATGGTTTGGGATAACCACGCCCTGTTTCCCGACTATAATGCAGCCATTGCAAAAATAGGCATTCCGTTTTTCCAGGTTCTGGGCAACCATGATATGGATTACCGCCTGGGAGGCGATGAAACATCGGATGCGACTTTTAAAAACTTTTACGGCCCTACCTACTATTCATTTAACCGCGGACAGGCACATTATATAGTGCTCGATGATGTGCGTTACCTGGGTACAGAAAGGAATTATGACGGGTATATTTCTGAGGAACAGCTGGCCTGGCTGGCCAAAGACCTGGAGCATGTAGCCAAAGATCAGCTGATCATTATCAACCTGCACATTCCGGTTTACCTTGGCGTGAAGAATAATGCTGCCTTCTATCAGGTACTGCAGGAGTTCAAGAATGTCCATGTGATGTCGGGCCACACACATTACCACGATAACAACTTCAGCAATGGCGTTTATGAGCATAACCATGGTACAGTCTGTGGTGCCTGGTGGACAGGGCCGATCTGTACTGATGGTACACCACGTGGTTATGGTGTGTATGAAGTCAATGGCGTTGATCTCAAGGGATATTACAAATCAACCGGACTGCCAAAAGAACATCAGCTTAGTCTGCATATTCAAAAAGAGGACAACCGTATGCGCCTGCTGGCCAATATATGGAACTATGACCCCCAATGGAAAATAGCGTATTTTCTGGATGGCAAGCCCGCTGGTGAGCTTAGTAAGGAAAAAGGTTTTGATCCGTTGTCTGTAGAATTATATCAGGGTGAGGACAAGCCCGAGGGGCGTCATTTTGTGGAACCTCACGAAACCGGGCATCTCTTCTCTGCTGATCTTGATATGTCTGCAAGTAAGGTAAAGGTTGTTGCCACTGACCAGTTTGGCAACCAGTACCAAAGTGAGATCTCGGCAAAGTAGGCTGCTCCTTTTAAATTCATCTTTTTAAGCAGTGATTAAATTGCTAATGAAAACAACCCCTGTAGCTTACACAGGGGTTGTTTTGTTTAACAAACATCTGCTGATAGCATTTACAATTTATGCTGCTTAATAATTAATGAGTATCTTATCATTTTATAAGGGCTGCATGGCCGGAGGATCCTTAAAAACAATATGGTATGTTCGAAATAGACAGAGATAAAATAAACGAAATTGTAACGCTTGCTTTCAAAGACAGCTTTGATGAAGTAGATATTTATCACACCAGGCCAGAGACCGCAAAAGCTGACGGCCCTGTACTGGTTATTGATGGCACCAAATCCGGCAGGACTTATTCGTTCAAATACACTTACGATCAGGTATCCGAACTGTATACTGCCGGAACGCTGAACCGGGAGCTGGAGAAATCTCGTGACAGGGTATTGAAGGAGACTTACGAATAGTACAATGAAATTGGTTATTATCCTGGTAATCGCAGGTTTTGTGCTGGGACTGTCTTCATACAGGGCTACACCTTTTCAAGCCGGAGATCCTGACACACTCATGGGGCAAAAACTGATTGAATAAGTCCTGCAGCAAGGCCCATCACAATTAAGGAGCGTAAATATTTATTAATAATATTAGTATTCGTTATACGCCTTAATGAATAACGAAGGTAGAAAGATTGTACTGGCTATCAAAGCCGTAATGAGCACAATTTCTTATCATTTTCACTGATAAGCGTATCTATACGACTGATGATATACAATATATTGCTACCTTACGGCATAATATGATGACAGACGCTTCAGCACAAGATGCCTTAAAGAATAAGAAACTACAGAGAGGCTTTATACTCTCATGGGCTATTGGCTGTGTATTTTACCTGCTGCAATATGCCATCCGCTCCTCTCCTGCTGTGATGATCAATGAATTGTCGGCTGCTTTTGATATGTCTGCATTTAAGATCAGCTCTATCCTGGGAACATATTATTATTCTTATGCTATCGTCAGCCTTATCGCGGGAGTTGCCTATGATCGTTTTGGTGCAAAGTATCCGATAGCGGTTGGTGCAGGCTTGTTGTGCATCGGCTGTCTGCTTTTCTCTCTTTCGGGAGAACTGACGGGTTATTCCGGAAGACTGTTACAGGGTGCAGGCTCGGCCTTTTCCTTTACCGGTTGCGTTTATCTTGCCTCACGAGGTTTCCCGGCCAAATACATTGCTACAGCTATTGGGGCTACCCAGTGTATGGGTATGCTGGGCGGATCATCCGGACAGTTTATCACCGGGCCATTCATAGAAAATGGACTCAGCGTACAGCTTTTCTGGATCATCATGGGTACTGCCTGTGGGATTATTTGTCTGCTGTTATTGTTTACTACTCCCCGGGAAGAACGGTTTGCCGATCAGAAAAAGGCCTCAGGCAATATTCTGGTGCCTTACAAAGTTGTTTTCAGCAATCCACAATCTTATATCAACGGACTTATTTCGGGTTTACTTTTTGTACCGACCACGGTTTTTGCTATGACCTGGGGCATTTCCTTTCTGGTAGCGGACCGGGGTATAGCACAGCATTCGGCGGTGGTTGCCAGTGCGATGGTGCCAATGGGCTGGGTAATCGGCTGTCCGCTGCTGGGTTTCATTTCTGATAAAATCGGACGCAGGAAACCGGTACTTATCGGCGGCAGTGCAATAATGATACTTTGTTTCCTGCAGTTGTTTTTTGCGCCTTCAACTATTCCGGTGATCATTACCATGCTGGCTTTTGGCATTGCATCCGGTGCAGCGATGATCCCTTACACGATGATCAAAGAAGCCAATCCCGATGAGGTAAAAGGCAGTGCCACAGGTGGGATTAACTTTATCACTTTTGGTGTAACCTCATGTCTGGGTCCGGTTTTCGCCATTTATTTCGGCAGAACACTGGCTGTTGCCACTGACCATGAAAGCCATTTCCGCTCTGCGGGGATTTTTCTGATTGCAGTGATAATGGCTGCGCTTGTGCTGAGCGTTATAGTAAAAGAAACAGGCCACAGAAAAAGCAGCATAGCTTAGTTTACGGTGATTTTGCTGAATTACCATATGTGGAATTGATTGAAATTCTCAAACATCCGATTGATTTAAACAAACACCAGCGCATTAAGCACCATAGTTTTGTATCAGTAATTCAAAGACAAAACATGGCAACAAATAAAATCGCATTCATTACCGGCGGCAGTCGCGGACTAGGCCGGAATACCGTACTGAACCTCGCTCAAAGAGGTATTCATTCTATTTTCACTTATAACTCTGCTAAAGAAGAAGCAGAAAAAGTGGTAGAGCTCGCACAGCAGGAAGGAGTGCAGGCTATAGCGCTGAAACTCGATACTGGTGACAGCAGCGCATTCGATGCCTTCGTCGAAGAAGTTAAAGTTGCATTGAAAGCTATGGGAGCAGAACGGATAGACTACCTGGTGAACAATGCCGGTACCTCTCACCACAACGCTATTATAAAAACAACAGAGCAGGAACTTGATCTCCTGTATAATGTTCACTTTAAAGGTGTTTTCTTTTTAACCCAAAAGCTGCTGCCGATCATCAATGACGGAGGAAGCATTGTAAATATCTCTACCGGTCTTACCCGCATATCTGTACCGGAGAGCGGACCTTACGCGTCAATTAAAGGTGCCGTGGAAGTGCTGACCCGATATCTGGCAAAAGAACTTGGTCCGCGCAGGATCAAGGTTAACACAGTGGCCCCGGGCGCAATCCAGACTGACTTCAGCGGTGGCATGGTCCGTGATAATCCGGAAGTAAACGCAATGATTTCGAGTATAACCGCGCTTGGCAGACCGGGATTACCAGATGATATCGGCCCGATGATCGCCTCCCTGTTATCAGATGATAACCGCTGGGTAAACGGACAGCGCATCGAAGTTTCCGGAGGTATGTTTTTATAGTATCTTTACAGAAATGACCAATACTTCACTGGACGATTTTTACAAAAGAAACGGGGCCGCACAACCTGATGGTATTGCCCGTGAGATTGGTCATTTCAATATTTTTGAAAGCGAAAAACTCTTTAACAAGGCTGACGGCAGTCGTGTAATGCCCTACAGTCGCCGGGCCTACTACAAAATAAGCTGGCTGATGGGGAAAAGCAGGGCAGAATATGCAGACAAAGTGATCGATATCCAGGGAAACGCCCTATTATTCGCCACTCCTAAAATCCCTTATCACTGGATACCGGAAAACAGCGAACAAACAGGGATGTTCTGCATTTTTACCCCGGAGTTTTTATGGTCAGGCAAGACGGGGCTGCAACTGGATGAACTTCCCATATTCCAGGCGGGGCAAACACCCGTATTTGAAATTACAGCAGAAGAACAACAGGAGATTGAATATATCTTCAGGAAGATGCTCAAAGAAATGGGATCAGATTACAAGTACAGGTATGATCTGTTGAGAAACATGGTGCTGGAACTGATCCATTACGGTCAGAAACTGCAACCCATGACAGCGCTTGGAAATACCCAAAATGCATCAGAAAGAATATCCTCCCTCTTTCTTGAACTACTTGAACGCCAGTTTCCGCTGGAATCCACACAGCAGCGGCTGAGCCTGCGCACTGCAAAAGATTACGCTGAGCGTTTAGCCGTCCATGTGAATCACCTGAACAAGGTCTTAAAAGATGTTACCGGGAATACCACCACACGTTTGATCAGTAACAGGGTGGTCAGGGAAGCCAAGATTTTACTGAAGCAAACCGACTGGAACATTGTAGAGATCGCCTATACCTTAGGGTTTGATGACCTTGCGCAGTTTTCCAATTTCTTCAAAAAGGAAACTACCTTTTCGCCAAGTTCGTTCCGTGGTATAGTCTAAGAATGGAGCATAAAGCTTTGGACAGGTAGTTAAATCCCTATAAAAAAGACACGCCTGCAGTCCAGCCTATCCAGGCCTTATTTCTGCCGATATCCATCAGGCCGGGCTTATTTCTAATGAACTGTTCCTGTTCATTCAAAGGCCCCTTATCAAAGTACATATTAAAAGATGGCCCTGCGAAGAACGAAATCTTCGGGTTCATTTTGAAATTAACCAATGCACTCAGCCTGTTTACGGAATGTGTCTGGCTCCATTTATTTGCAAGGAGCGTTTGCGAAGAAATTTCTGCAGAGATGGAATAGCGGTTATTCAGGATAAAATCATGTCCCAGACCATAACCCAAAGTAAAGTAAGTAAGCCTGTCAGCTGGGTTTACTCCTGCAGAAAGTACCGCATACAATTTCTGGTTACCGGTTTTAAACGCAAGATTTACAGGTGCTATGTCGCTCGAGTAAGCCATGATCCTGTGATAACCGTTTACTGAAATATTCAGCAATCCAAGGGCGTAGCCGTTCAGCGTATCAGTGATGTTTACCAGGCCGAATGAAAACCCGTTCATCACCTTTGCCTTATTGAATAGCATTGCGAGCTGTGCCCCTTTTGCGGTATCACCAGTAATATTTGCTATTCCTGCAATGCGGAATCCCGAACTGTTCTTCTTTGCGAAATTTAGTATGGAAGATAGCTGTACACCGTTAACACTTCCTTTTGTACTGTTAAATATCCCTCCTATCTGTAGACCTTTCACACTATCAGTCACCATATTATAAGTAGTGGCCAGTTGAATGCCATTTACTTTTTTTAACACATTATTACCTATTCCAGCAATCTGCAGGCCATTAAAATTCCCTCCGGTAACATTGAAAAGTCCGGCTACCTGCAGATATTTTACATCCAGCCGGTTGATATTAAAGATGTAAGCGAACTCTACCCCATCCAGTCCTGCCGTATATCCTCCTATCAGATTGAATGAAAAATGGTTAACTACCTGGCTGCTCATCATCCCGCGGGAACTTAAACCTGGTGTTAATGAAGTCTGGAACGGTGCACTGGCAAAATAATTCCTGAGGTTAATCCCCTGCGTTCTTAGTTTCGATGAAATGAATATTCGCCCCAGCCAGCTTTTAGCAGCTTTATCAGGGTTTGATTGTTGGTTATAATCCGGCTCTCTGGGTTTCAACCCAATAGTCACATCAGTCAGGAAGTTCACACTGGCATCTTTGTAAAACTCCTTGCTCACTGTAAGCGTGATCATTCCTGCAGCTTTAACCCTGATCTTGAAATACCCTTTCTGATCACTTAGTGTGGAGATCAGTAGTCTTTTTTCATAAATACTGGCATTGGGGATGCCGAGTCCGCTGTGCTCATCCAGGATATAACCGCTGATATAATAACTCTGCTCCTTTCCGCCCACATTTTCGGCTTTCAGCGTCAACTCATTTGGCGCAAGGCGAAGCACTACATATCCAGGGCTCTCCTTATACTCTACATTGCCTTTAAACAAGGAATCCAATACTACGCTCAGCGGCTGATGGTCAATTGATAAGTTAACCAGGCTGTCCGCGTTGATCTGGTCATTACTGTACGAGAAATAAAAGCTGTTCCTTTTCCCGATAGTATCAAGCAAAGCTGATAGTTTAGTTTGCTTTACATGAATGCTGATATCCCTATCGAGTTTACTCTGCGCGGGGGCAGAGGATATCAGCAATCCCGATAGTATCATCACATAACAAACAATGCTGAAGGTATATTTCATTCCCCGTAGCTACTGTATGATGATTTTATCACCCTCGTGTACAATATGCGCATTAAAAGCAATCGCAATAACTTCCAGGATCGGATCCAGACTGCCTAATCTGAGCGTAGTGGTCAGTTTCCTGTTGGCCAGCACCTGATCAGGGATTTGAATATCAACCTTATACACCTCATTCAATACCTCCACAACACGCCACAATGGTGTTTTCAGGGCAACGAATTCCTTTGTGCGGTAATAGTTGTAGAAAGTATCTTTGGTTATTCCCTTTTTGAACTTGCCTGTTCCGTAATCTATATCCACTTTTTCTGTGGGCCTTAGCCTGATGGTTACCTTTTTCCTGCTCACCTCAACAATCCCGGTTTCCACAATAACTTCCGCCTTTGTCTTATTATTGCGGATATTAAATGAGGTGCCTACTACCCTGACAGCTGCATCATTGATATGTACTATAAAGGGTTGCTCCCGGTTATGCGCTACATTAAAGAACGCTTCTCCGCTCAGTAGTTTCATCTCCCTTGTATTGCCCGTAAATTTCTCAGGGTATACGGCTACAGAATTTTTGTTCAGTGTAATTATGGAGCCATCTGCCAGGGTATCTGTTTTTACCGTATCAAAACTCTGCAGGGTGATCAGTTCAGCCTTGGCCTGATAATACTGCGTAAACCAAACAAGGGCAGCACCCGCGATGAGCACCCAAACTGCTGCCATCTGCATCCATCGTACCGGTTTTTTTTGTTTTTCCAGTTTCCCTGCAGGCAGGTCAGGTTTTGCATCAGCTTGTGCTTCGTTTACAATAGCTTTAAACTCCTGCCAGGAAAGTTCTTCATCCAGTATGCTTTCTGTTTGTAATGTCTTGCTCGTTTCCCAGATCAGTCTGAAGTGTTCAAACTGCTGTACATTCGACTTATTTTCCTTCAGCCAGCCTGATACCTGTTCTTCTTCCGCCGCTGTGGCTTCGCCAATCACATATTTTATTAAAATCTCTTCCATATCCTTCTATTTAAACATGATCAACTGTTGGCTGATTAACCAGATGATCAGCGGCAGGTAATCAACCAGTCCGTGCCGGAGAATTTTTAATGCTTTGCCCATTTGTGCTTCCACAGTCTTTACGGAAATGCCCATCTGTTCTGCTATTTCGCGGTATTTCAGTTCTTCAAAACGGCTCAATTGAAATACTGTGCGGCATTTTTCCGGAAGGTTATTCATTACCTGCTGAAGTTTTCCTTTCAAATCATTAAGCTCAATACCGCTGTCGTGTTCCTCTGTATTTTTCATGGTGTATACCAGATGATCCTGGTGATGGAGCTTAACTTTTTGGTGACGGATGTGGTTGAGGCATTCATGATAGACAGCACTGTACAGATAAGCCTTGAGCGAGCCGTTGAAGTTGAGCGTACTCTTTCGTTCCCATAATTTAAGGAAGATATTCTGTACGGTTCCTTTAGCTGCTTCTTCGTCTTTGAGCATAGTGATCGCATAAACATGCAGCGGCTTCAGAAAATGTTTGTACACACCTTCGAAAGTTTTCTCATCTCCTGAAAGCAACAGGGGTATAAGCTGTTCGTTATTCAAATCCAAAATTCCGGCGATTTAGGGTTAAGCATTGTTTAACAATTATAGTTATTTACCAGGAAATGAGTACAAGTTCATCCCCTTCTGCTTATCAAACACGCCAGAATGGCTTTACCCTTATGCGGATGTTAAATTATTTGAGAAACTGCCCTGAAAAGAAAGCTAAGCAGCCGAGAGCACCCTGTAGAGCACGATGCATCCTACAGTGGCAGATCCTACACCTGCGGTTCCATTGATCCATTTAAAGACAGACATATTTTTCTGCAGATACCTGCTCATAGTAGATATTAGAACATAGCTGTAAATACTCATTGCCAGAATGATACCTGCAGATTCAATAACCAAAACCATGATTGAAGCCTGAATGGTAGCAGCACTGATTACAAGCGCTGTTGTTAAAGCGCCTCCTGTTCCGGCGAGCCCGTGGATCATGCCTACCCAGAAAGAGCGGGTCAGTGGGTTTACCGCAATCACTTCGCCATTTTTGCCATGCATGTGAATTGGCTTAGACTGGTCAGTATGCACATGGCTCTCTGCCAGTTCATTGGACAGTATCAGGTCGTTGATTTTTGCATTACTTCTGATCGCTTTGATGCCCAGTAAAATCATGATCGGGCCTACTGCAATCTCTGCCCACTCCGAAATATTCGTTATGTACTGATGCAGGGATGCTTTGAAAGCCAGCGCGATACCGCCAAAAATAAGGAGGGTAACGGAATGCCCCAGTGCCCATTGAGAAGCCCTGAAAATTACGCCCCATGATATTCTTTTTTTTCTGATCGCCTGTTCTGAAGCTAACACAGAGACGGCCGTAATATGATCAGGTTCAAAAGAATGTAAAATACCAGCCAGCAAAGGGCGGGTAAAATTCAGGAAACTCATGTTTTTATTTAAATAACGCTATAACCTTTTTACCAAGTGTGGCCACTCCAACCGCAAGTAAACCGGCAAGCAAACCTAGTACAAATTCCTTAATGATGGAAGGTATGTTAGGCATTAAATCATGAAAAAAGTGGATGTTGTGAACGAAAATACCTCCGGACACCAGTATCAGTGCGATGGTACCAACAACACCAAGGATTTTGATAATCACAGGCAGCGCTTTAACCAGAAAATGTCCCAGGGTTGCAAAAAAACCTTTATCCTCGGAACGTTTGATGAGCTTAAAGCCGGTATCATCCATTCTTACAATAATTGCAACTATACCATATACACCCACTGTTGCTAAGATGGCAACGATCGAAACGGTTACAATCTGTATCATCAAATTTTCTGCAGCAACTGTTCCCAGTGCAATAATCACGATTTCTACAGACAGAATAAAATCAGTAGTTACAGCTGATTTGATCTTGGCTTTTTCTGCCCCGGCCTCATCCTGTTTAGCAGCGGCAGGCTGGACAACAGTAGCTTTATGAGCAGGATCAGGACGATGAAAAATAAATTCAACAATCTTTTCAACTCCCTCATAGGCCAGGTAAAATCCGCCCAGAACCAATACAACTGCAATTGCAGCCGGAAAAAAAGCATTTAGCACTAAGGCAATGGGTACTATAATTGCCTTATTTACCAGGGAGCCTTTTGTGATTGACCACAATACAGGCAATTCCCTTGAAGATACAAAACCGGTGGCTTTTTCTGCGTTCACGGCCAGGTCATCTCCCAGAATACCGGCAGTTTTTCTCGTCGCTATCTTGGCTGTCAGCGCGACATCATCCATTAAAGCAGCTATATCATCTAAAATCGCAAAAAAACCTGAAGCCATATCTATTTGTTAAATGGCTGCAAAATATACATATGATTTGAATTATAAGTCATCTGACTCCATATCTTCTCCATTCAAAGCTTCCAGATCATATTCGTCTACGTTAGTTTCAGGGTTGTCATCCGGACTAAGTTCCAGATCCTCATTGCTGTTACCGGTGTCATTTGCAGAATTATAAGCTTCGCTCTTTATTTCCTCATTGATAGGTTTTTCTGGTGTAGTCGGGGCTTGTTCTGCTGAAATAATCAATTTGTTATCTATATCCAGTTGTTTTTCTTCATTTGATTCCATGATCGTATAATTTGATTAAAAAACAGCAGATGCCGGTTTTAGTTTTAAATGATAACTTTTGATGTGTTTGCTCTAAATCGTATTTTGCACGAAAATAAAAATAACAGAATGACAGAAAGTGATTTCCTTGTTTATTGCCAGAATCAGGTTAAAGGCCCTTTAAAAGACGAAGATATTATACTGATGCTGACAGCATGGGGACAGATCAGTTATAATTTAGGTTATAACCAGGCGCTGAAAGAACACCATATAGAAAAGAAAGAAGATCCCGGATCAGGTAAAGGATAAGACACCTGCGATCAGCCTTTACACTATCCTGCAGGCGTTTTATTAACAAATTAAATATTTTTTTGCAATCAAGTTTGCAAGCACACAACGAAATATCTTATATTTGATTATTCTATAATCAACCACCAAAAACCAAATAAACCTACACTAAGTAAAATTTTCTCAATTATGAACCCGCACTTGGACCCTACGGATTTGGGTATATTAAATCTGCTGCAGGAAAATGGAAGGCTAACCAATAAAGAACTTGCTTACAATCTCAACAGAACAATTTCTCCGATATTTGACAGGAGAAAAAGACTTGAAGAGATGGGATATATCAAAAAATATGTCGCGGTTCTGGACAGGGAGAAAATAACGGCAAGTATGGTCGCGTTTCCCCAGATTGTATTGAACAACCATAGCGAAGATGCGCTGGCCTCCTTTCAAAAAAGCGTGATTGAATTCCCCGAAGTACTCGAATGTTATCATATTACAGGTAACTACGATTTTATGTTAAAGATTATCATTCCTGATATGCATGCTTATAATGCATTTCTCCGGCAGAAGATCGCTACCCTGGAGAATGTAGGAAATGTACACAGTTCACTTGTGATTTCTCAGGCAAAAGCCGAAATTGGCTTACCCATCTTACTATAAAGGCCAGTTGAAAACCGGCCTTTAATGATTATTAACTATTATTTACCTATTTACCTCTGGCATCCACCATCGGGCAAAGTCTTTATGCTGTTTGATAATTATCGAAAGATAATTCTCTATTTGTATTCATCAGGGGCCGCTTTGAGTCTCCTTTCCCGGGCTCGTTGACAACGTAAAGTTGGGATTTGAAATTAAAAAATACTAACTGCTAAATGAATTAAGAAAATTTTGCTGTTGCCCGGTTCTACTTTGATATTTTCTCAGGTTCCAGGCCTTAAAATCCTTAAAAAGCAAAATAATATTGGTATCTCCGCTCGGCAGATAGACTTAATTTCTGTACCTGCGGCCAACAAAACCACTATCCTCCTGACTTAACGCGGTTCTGTTCCGCAGCTGAACCTTTATTGTGCTGCCTTGCAGCTTTGATATCATTGCTGCCAAAGCGGTACGTACAGGTTAAACGAAAGATCCTGCTTTCTTCCTTCTCGAATACCGAATAATTCTGACCCGGCAATGCGCTGGTAATACGCCATTTCTGCAGGTTGAAAACGTCATTTGCAGCCAGTTTCACATTGAACTTTTTATTGGCGAATGATCTGCTTGCGCCCAGATCGATACCGTACTGCGGTTTCAGCGCCAGGGTACCCTCTACCATTGATGACTGATAGAAACCAGACATCTCTATGTTTGTGCTTGTATTGAGACTGATAGTATGATTGGTATTGGCATTGAAAGCAAGTTTACCGCTACTGTAAGGAACACCAAGTAAGTTAGGTGTACTGAATTTATTATAGTAGACAGTCAGGTTATTATTGGTTGTCCACCATTTAAAGATATTCAGTGGTGAGTTCACATTGAGGTTATACGATTTCTTAACGGCCAGGTTCCTGGAGGTGATGAATAAGGTTTTCTGCACAGTATCTGATAACAGCACTCTTGTGATCGCATCATTGGTGTGGCTGTATCCGAATGTAGCATTAATCGTTTTCTTATAAGAATAGGAAACCTCAAAGGCATTCGTATACTGAGGATTTAAAAAGGGATTGCCTATTCCATAAGTATACAGATCCACAAAAGATATAAACGGGTTCAGATCACCGTAATCAGGTCTGTCTATTCTCCTGCTGTAGGAAAAACCAATCTCGTTATTTTTTGATAACACGTGGTTGACAAACAGGCTTGGGAAGAGGTTAAAATAATGGCGTTTGGATACCCTCTGTTCTGTAATGGAATTACCGGTAGAATTGGTTTGCTCAGCCCTTAAGCCCAGTTGTATGGTGGTTCCTGTAAATTCACGTTTCAGGTTCAGGTAGCCGGCGTTGATATTTTCATCGTATTTGAACTGGTTGCTGCGGCTGGCATCATTCTGCCAGTTGTTATTGAGGAAGTTCTCAAATATGGAGTTATTATCTGTGCTTACCACGCTGCTTTTAAGTCCCGCATCCAGCTTCATCTTTTTACTGAAGGGGTAAGTATAATCTGTTTTAACAGCAAACACATTCACTTCAGATGGGGCGAAACTTCTGAAGATATACGGAGATCTGTAGGGCTGTCCGTTGATATCAAGATAATTATTATTGTATTGATTGTCTCCTGAGTTTTTATATTTTGAGTAGTCGATATCAGCAGTGATTTCCTGTCCGGCGGTATCGATGGTTCCTTTGTAGTTCAGGTTATAAGTGATTCCCCGATAGTTAAACTGATTGGGATTATTTGCCAGCACTGAAGAATCCGTTTGCAGCGGCTGGCTCCCAATGAGCGTTAACACTTTGGCATCATTTGATCCCCCTCCGTTGTATCCGTTTACTGCCAGTCCTATCGTATTGGAATCATCAAGAAAGTAATCCAGTCCGCCTTTGAAATTGTAATTGCGCCTCGGGCCTTTGCCCTCGCTGGTCTGGTTGAAATAGGTTTGATCTGTGGTTGTATTGTTCACCCGCATGATATCCAGGTTATGATATTGCTTGCGGCGCGAATAATTAAAATCCCCAAATATATTGAACTTTTTTTCCCTGTGGTTCAAAGATATACCTGTATTGGCTTTGTAATACCTTCCGTATCCTGCTCCTGCATTGACTGATCCGTTGGTTCCATAATTTTTATTTTTCTTCAGTTTGATATTGATTATCCCTGAGTTGCCCGCGGCATCATACTTGGCCGAAGGGTTGGTGATCAGTTCGATGGACTGCACCGCATTGCCTTCTGTGGACCGCAATAAATTAGCCAGCTGCTCACTGGACATATAGGTAGGTTTACCGTCCAGCATTACCAATACTCCCTTTTTTCCTCTCAAACTGATGTTGCCATCTTTATCTACTGTTACTCCAGGAGCTTTTTGCAGGATCTCCAATGCGTTATTTCCAGCTGCTAAAACACTGTTTTCTATGTTTAAAACAGTTTTATCAACCTGTCTTTCTACCAGTGGTTTACGGCTTACAATCTCAACATTTTTCAGCTGTTTGGAGGTGGGTGCCAGTTCTACCTGGTCTACTGTATAAGTTTTATGTGTATCATTGATCAGGTATGGCCCTTTCAGTACTTTTGCATATCCAACCATATTGATGGCGATAATATACTGGCCGTCGGCTAGGTTAGAAAAAGCATAGGTGCCGTTTTCTTCTGTGATTGATCCTTTGATCAGTGTAGAATCCTTTGCTTTCAAAAGGCTCACTGAAGCGTAGGATAAGCTTGCATGTTTCTCGTCCAGCACTTTCCCGGACAGCTTTCCGGTACCAGGTTGCGCATGCGCTGCCGGCAACATAAAAAGAAATATAACGAATATCAGTATAGAAGGAATTAATTTTTTCATCTTCAAAGCATTTATATCTTTAAGATGTCAATTGTTGTTAAAACGTTACAGCCAATTGGCAATTAAATCGTTAAATACTTATTATCAGACATTTGCACATAAAAAAAGGGCTGCATAATATGCAGCCCTTGATAATTCTTCAGGAATATTAGTACCCACGGTGATGTCTTGGTCCACCATGACCGCGTCCGTGTCCGTGACCCCGGCCTCTGCCATTTTCCTGTACGTAGCATGAGCTTAACAATGATGCCGTAACCAACAGCAGCATTAAATTTCTGAATGTTTTCATTTGCGTGTTATTTAAATGTTTTCCTAACTTCTATTACATAGACTGTACCAATTCTGAAAGGATTAAAAAGAGATTAAAATATTTGGAGGGTTTTCTTCAATTATCGCTCATAAATATCAAATCATAACTGCAGAAAACGTTTTAACTCATTGCAGATAAGGCCATTCAAGAATATAAATATATTTTCAAAAACTCCATAAAGTTGTGTGTTTTACTATTTTAGGAAACCAGATAGCACGACCCTTTACCATGAACAACATCCAGAATATAGTTAGTATTGACGAGTACTCGATGACGCCGAAGTACCTGCAGCTGATCAATTCGATCCTGGACGGTATTCAATCCGGAGAAATTAAGAAGCATGACCTGCTTCCATCTATCAATGAACTGAGCTGTACATTGGAAACAGCCCGGAGCACTATTGAAAGGGCGTATAATGAATTGAAGAGAATGGGCCTTGTGACCTCGGTAGCAGGAAAAGGATATTTTATAGCCCAAACCAGTTACATCAGACCCACAAAAATCCTCCTGCTTTTCAATAAACTGAGTATCCATAAAAAGATGATCTATGATGCTTTTGCCGCTACCCTTGGTAATGAAGCCGCTATCGATTTTTATATCTATAACAATGACTATAAGTTATTCAAAAAAATATTAGAAGATAAGGCAGGGTGTTATCAGAAATGCGTGATTATCCCCAATTTCAATGAGGATAAAGACCTTGGCTATGAACTGATAGACTCTCTGCCAAAAAAGAAACTGATACTGATGGATAAACTGGCACATGGGATCAGCGGCAACTTTGGTGCAGTATACGAAGATTTTGAAAATGATATCTTTTCGGCACTGCAGCAGCTGGCGGATCTCCTGCATAAATACCATACACTCAAACTTATCTTCCCCCATAATACGTACCATTCAAAAAAAATCATTCAGGGATTCCGCCGTTTTTGCAGGCAATATGATTTGAAACACGAAATTCTGAACTGCCTGCGGGAGGAACAAATCGAAAGTGGATGCGTTTACATTAATCTGGTGGAGGACGACCTGGTGATGCTCATAGAAAAGATGATTGAGGGGAAATTCAAAGTTGGTAAAGATGTCGGTCTTATCTCTTACAATGAGATACCTATTAAAAAGATCATTTTGGATGGCATCACTACTATTTCTACTGATTTTACGCTCATGGGCGCGAAAACTGCTGAGCTTATCCTTCAGAATTCTGCTGAGCGTATTGCTGTTCCATTTAAAGTTACTGTTAGAAATTCACTGTAATCTGCAGCTTTACAGTAACTTAAAACCGGTATTCAATATAGCTGATAGATTTTATTCGTAAAACAGGAAAATAAATTTGCGTAATAAATATATTGTTGTACTTTTGCAATCCCAACAACAACGAAGGTTATTTATAACCAGACTTGTTGGTCAAGTTCGGGGTGTAGCGTAGCCCGGTATCGCGCCTGCTTTGGGAGCAGGAGGTCGTAGGTTCGAATCCTGCCACCCCGACTTAAACGAAAAAAACCTCTAAATTTAATTATTTAGAGGTTTTTTTCATTTATACATGTGCCCTATTCGGTACACCAATTTAGGATGATCCAAACAGAATAGATTGGTATTCATCCGCACATATCATATTTTTGTAATAGCTGTGGCCGTTTTATAGCCGACTTTATATCCTCAGCTGTTTATTTGATAACTGATTGTATCATAATGAAAAACAAACCGGAGATCAGCCTGAGGAATCTCGAAAAACTTGTAGAACAAGCAACCGGAAAAATAGCCAGGCGATGGAATGTACCAGATTGTGGCCTTTCTTCAGCTAGTAGATACAGTGTCCTATTGGAAGATAATACTAAGGTTTTTTTAAAAGCGGCAAACGACCAAGACACGGCAAGTTGGCTAAGGAATGAACATATAGTTCTATCCGCTCATACCAGTCACCTGATGCCGAAATTATAGCCTGGATTGATCAGTCCTCCATGTTTCCAATTTTAATAACTGAAGATCTTAGTGATGCTTATTGGCCTGCCAGCAACAATGGTGTTGCCTGGCGCAAAGGTGATATTGATAATTTATTTACTGGCATAAAAGCAATTTCAGAAATAAATGCCTCATCAATGCTACCTGCACAGCAGAAAGGAACGATATCGATCTGGTCAAAAATAACAGCAAATCCATCAGGATTTCTTCGTCTCAACTTATGTTCCGAAATATGGTTTAATAAATGTAAACAAACTTTAATAGATGCTGAATCAAAGGTCGATATTACTGGAGATTGCTTGGTACACGGTGATATGCGAAGCGACAATATATGTTTCAAAGGTCATCAGTCCATGTTTGTTGATTGGAGCCACGCATCCCGGGGAAGCAAGAACTATGATCTTTCAATGTTGCTACCCACACTTTATCTCGAAGCTGGACCGCTACCATTTGAAATCATGCCTGATGGCGGTAGAGAGGCATCACTTGCATGTGCCAGACATATTAAGCGAATAGCCGATAAACAAATGCCAGATTGGTTAAGAAAAATTTTTTTAAAGCTTATCGCAATAGAACTGGAATGGGCAGCCCAATGTTTGCAACTGTCCAAGCCAGATGGTGTTACATGGCAATCATTATAAAGTAAAGCGGCCTTTTTATCTATTATATCCGGCCATATATACATATTTGCAATAGATGTGGCCGGTTTAAATTTGTTTATTATCAAAAAAATAAGAACTAAAGCCGCTAAATAAATCTGTACCTATCTCTCAGATGATCCACAAATTCTTTACACCGCCCTTCATAGTGTGCCTTCATGATCAACAGCCTGTACTCCGTCTTATGGAAGAAATTCATCAACTGGCAATCCGTCACCGAATTCAACAGATAAAAGGTTTTGGGATCTTCTGCGGTATTGGCAAAGAAGGTGGTGGGATAATCAATTGATGGCAACCAGATTTTCTTGCCCAGCTTAAACCGCAGTTCAAGTTTGTAATATCCTTCAAACTCCTTCCACAGGAAACATAGTTCAGGAATTTCAGGTCTAAAAGTACAAGGCTTGAGCTCCTGCTTACGTGGTTTACCCTTTACGTTTCTCATAGCATATGTAAAATAGTAGTGGGTATACAATCTTCCTGCAAGTATTGGCATTGCCTGCTCCCATAACTCAAACATTTGTTTGAAATGATTCCCGTAAATTTGATCTTTCACGATCCATAAATGTGAAGCCTGATGTATGCTGATATGCTCCATCAGGGCGATCTTTTTCATCTCAAAACAAATTTCATTCAGCTGGTATTGTTCATCATCAAGATCTGTCAGAAACAGGTTTTGATCATTAAAAACATAACTTTCAAAACCTTTAACAGCAGTCTTGTTTTTATCCAAAACACCGACATAGGGGATAAGGAAAGGCCAGTGGTTACTGCCCCAGGCTTTGGGACGCATATCGGCCAGACAGAAGCCCAGTACGGGCGCGTCGCTTTTGGCTTTAGATTCCAGAATAGCGGGCACATGCTTGCGCGGCACAGAAAGATCAGCCGATAACACAGGCAGATCGTGCCCCGGTTTATAAAAACCATGGTATCTCGCTTTTAAATAGAACACCACCCTCCCCTGCATCTTTGTAATGACCATAAACTTACACACCCCTGTTACTGCATCAAAAAAGCCAGGCCAGTAATGGTACTCAAAATCAAAAGTCTCATGCGGTCCGATCATAGTAAGCAGCCCAAAGTAAGCACTGCGGCTTAAATAGCTTTCATCCGTATCCACACTGCAACTCACCAGCAGCGCAGTTTCTGTGACCTTCAGGTATACATACTCCGGTTCCTCTTTATGAATTCTTACACGTACTGTGAGTAATTCATTTACATATTCCAGTTCCTTGATATAGATGGGCATGTATTTCCTTTGCGGCGCTCTAAATGCGGATTGACTATTCAGGGTTTTCAGGCTGAGTTTTCGCGTGCCCGGATTAAATGGAAGAATGAAATAACTAGACATGATCAGTCTCCCTTCCTGTTTGCAAGTGCTTGTAAACTTCTGCCTCTATCGCCAGCAATTCTATTTTGTCACTGCACAAAGTTCCTGTCAGTTTAAGGAAAACAGCAACCTGATTGTACAATTTCTCGGCATCTGATTGTTCTACATGGAAATCATCTTTGTAACGCGCAGCGGAATAACTTTTAACCATTAGATCAAAGAGCCTTCTGCCCTCTTCACTTTCTTCCAGAAACAAGACCGACAGCGCAGGAGAAAAACTATCACATAATCGAAGTAACCTGTACAGGTTGTGTATATCTGAGCGGTAGGCCAGATGCACCCTAATCAAAGCGATACAGCATTGTTCAACAACCTGGTGCAGCATGAATACGCTTAATTGATACTTTCCTTTACGCAAACATTCCATCGCGCTTTCCAAAAAGCCCGTAGCAATATCTGTTCGGTGCCGGTAATGCTTTCTGGCTTTTACCGCAGCCTGCGTAGGGATGAAATCAGGCACCTGAAAAGACCTGATCATTCCATCATGGCTGTATAGTAATTCCCCACTGTTGGCAACAGTGATGAAAAATCTATTATTAGCCCTTACCGCTTCTGTGAGTGTTTCTTTTCCATGCACCAGCAAAGTAATTGTGCCATGCTGAAACTGATCATTGGCATAATTCTGTACTTCGTGTTCGATTCTGGTGGAGCTTTCAGTAATCATCAGCAAATAATACCTGCATGCTTCATCAGCAGAATTGTCAATGAAGCAACCTGATTTACGGCTTGACTCTACAAACTGAGCAAAACAGTAGATGTATAAGGGTTTAAACTTTTCAGCAAGCACTTTGATAAATGCCGAGAACTGTTCTTTATG
>NZ_JBEVDX010000011.1:0-121321 GCF_040513095.1 Pedobacter sp.
TTCCAACAAGACATAGAAAATGAAAAACTAAAAAACGATGTACTCCGCGCTGAACAAGATTTCCTGAGGGCTCAGATCAATCCGCATCTGCTCTTCAATACCTTAAGCTTTATCAAATATGCCGCAAAAAAAAATCCGCAGGAGGCAGATCAGGCGGTAATGAGATTATCCGGCATCATGAGCTTTGCGCTCGACAGCAATACACCAACCATTAAGCTAACGAAAGAACTGGAGCAGGTAGAAAACATAATCGAGCTCAACCAACTTCGGTTCAACCACAAACTGAACGTCAGGTACTCCACTGAACTGGAAGACAATCAGGTAAACATTATCCCTATTGTGCTGCTCACCCTGGTAGAAAATATTTTTAAACATGGAAATCTTTCAGATGAATCCTGTCCTGCAGAAATCTGTGTAAAGTCTGCAAGTGACCATATTATTTTACACACAAGCAATCTGCCAAATCGAAATAGCAATGCCGTAATCAACAATAAAGGACTTTTGAACATCAGAATGAGGCTCGATCAAACCTATAAAAATCAGTATGAATTTATCCATGGTATGACAGATAATTTATTCAAAGTATACATAAAAATTAAAATACAAAATAATTAAACTCATCTTCCTAATTCATATCTTTAGTATTAATATATTAACATTAAAATTGATTCTGGAAAATGAAGTTAACCCTCTCGGCATTTAGCATTTGCCGCACACCAGTATTTTCAATCCTTGAACAGCCCGGCAATGTATGGGATAAATTAAAAGAGTATATTCATGAATCTTCACCTGACTTTTTTGAGCTGATCAAAGATTATGAATATGCCGATCTGACTGCCGCAGATCCGAAGATCAGGTTTACGGTATGGAAATATTTCAACCGGGCAAAGTTCAGAGCTACACCCTACGGCAATTTTGCAGCCTTTTCCATTGTGCCACTGCTCAGGGAAGCTCAGTCAGATCATATCAGCCTTTCTCAACAAACAATTGTGCACCGCTTTCCCAACTGGCAGGAAAAGGAACGTGTCAACTTCGATCCTAAATACCTAAGTAAGCACGCAGCATTCGTCAGGACCAATACCTCAGGATATCTGTGCGGTCAGGAATTACGCTATGTAAATATTGAAAAGGGTATGTTTGAGCTTTCGGCAATAGCTATTTCCACAACTATAGCGGAGACACTTAAATTTTGCCGAACGCAGCGCACACTTGCAGAAGTCCGTAATTTTTTGCGCAAAGACCAGCGTATAGGTCATGCACTCAGCAGTTACTTTATTGAACAGCTGATAGGTACCCAGTTACTGCTGACTGATTTCCAGCCAAATATCACAGGCACAGATTATTTTATCAGGCTCGGTTATACATTTGAAGAAAAGAAGAATGATTATATTATTGCTGAAAGAAAGAGATCTTCCGGTCATCTGTCTCAAAAAAACCTGCAGATCATTCCGGAAATGATCAACTTTTTAAATCAACACCTACCCCTTGAGGAAAACAAGTCACTGAGTGATTTTAAAGCGAAATTCAGTAAAAGGTTTGATCAGAAAAAAGTTCCCCTGATGGTTGCAATGGACCCTGAAATAGGTATTGGCTACAGGTCGCTTACACAAAACAAGGAAGAGGACGATTTGATCCACGATCTTAAAATATACAGGCAGCAAGCGCAATCAACCGTAAATAACATCAATTATACCCCACTGCATCAGTTTCTGCTAAATGAAATGCTGCTGCAGAAAACGATACAATTGGAAGAGTTGAAAGATTTGGGCCATGCTGATCAGGCCCAGATCCCCAATACGCTGAGTGCGGTAATCGAGTACAGCAGCGAAAACCTGATCATCAGACAGCTCGGCGGATGTACAGCAAATTCCTTATTGGGCAGGTTTTCGATGGCGAATGATGAGATTACTTTAGCAGGCAACAGGTTCGCCCAGCTGGAAGCAGAGGCAAATCCAGATGTGTTATTTTTTGATATTGCTTATCAGCTGGAGAAGAATGCTGATAATATCAATCGCCGCAGAGGTATTTATGCCGCTGAAGTACCCATTTTAAGCTGGTCAGAAAGTGGTCAGATCATCGATCTTGATGACATATTGCTGAGCGTTGTGCATGATGAACTGGTCCTTCATTCTGCAAAGTATAATAAGCGCATTGTTCCGAAGCTGGCTTCGGCCTACAATTACACACGCTCAGATCTTTCAGTCTACAGGTTCCTGTCGGATCTCCAGCATCAGCACCTGCGTTCTGATCTGAATGTAAATCTGACAGCCATGTTTCCGGGCCTTGCACATTATCAAAGGTTACAGTATAAACATGCAGTTTTATCCCCCGAAAAATGGCTGATACCGGATCATATCTGCAGCGGAAAAGACAGGGAACAAAATTTTGCTGCCCTACTTCAATGGTTAAAGGAAATTGACCTCACCAAGCCTTTTAAATGTGGTTTCTCCGATCAGACATTGATTTTTGATCCGGGCATAAAGGAAGACATGACCTGCTTTCTGCTTTTTTGTAAAAACAGAAAGGCCCTCTATATTGAAGAGACATTTATCACTGATGCAGCCCTGATCAAAGATGACAGGCAACAGCCTTACCTATCTGAATTTATCGTCAGTATACAGCACCATCAGCAGATCTATTTCCCCTGTACAATTCATCAGAAAGAACATCTGCCGAATATCAAAAGTGCGTTTCTTCCTGGTGAAGAATGGCTTTATTTTGAGATCTACTGCCATCCCTCAAACAGTGATGCATTATTGATGCTCATTGCCGGGGATTACCTGCGTCCCCTTAAAAAGAAACTAAAAAGCTGGTTCTTTATCCGCTACGGTGAGCCCTATTATCATATCAGGTTAAGACTCAAACCTGCACGCAATGAGGATATTGCGGAACTTGTTTCCAGACTATCTCATCTGCTGGCACCTCATTTCAAATCAGGAATTATCACGGACCTCCAGCTGAGAACTTACCACAGGGAAACAGAACGGTACGGACCGGAAAGAATGGAACTCGTGGAAAAATGCTTCAATAATAACAGTAACCTGATCTTATACCTGATCAGCAAAGCAGGCATAATCAACCATTACTATTATCAATCGATAGTTCTGTTAGAACAGGTAATGTATTTAGCTGCATTCAGTACGCAGCAGCAGCTGAATTATGCGGAAAGGACCGCGGCCCAGTTTGCTGCTGAAATGGTTATTCCTTCTGAAGGTTCCAGAAAAATCAACCTGGGATATAAAACTTTTCTGGCAGACACAGAGCACAGCTGCCTGACAAAGACAAATCAGAAAAAGATCGCAGATACATGCAGGTATTTTTTGATTGTCCTGGAGAAATGCAATGATACAGAAAAGGAAAAAATGTTATTTGATCTTTTTCATATGCACACAAACAGGCTTTTTAGCACGGATCAGCGCCTGCACGAAATGATTATGTATTATTATCTCACAAAAAAAATAAAAACCAGATTAGGGCGACTGCAGCAAAGTGTCAAATGAGATTAGTTGAGTGGCAAGTAGCTGTATTTCATAAAATTAATTCGCAAAAGATTCCTGACTTTCAACAAAATTACTATTTTTACATAAGTGGTAACATTGCAGTTTTAGTTACGAGCTCATTACTGCCAGCAAAAGATGATTTATGAAACCTTCAATCAAAAATTATTTTAATGCTCCATCTTTACTGATGACAAGCCTGCAAGCTATCGAGCATTTTCAATCTGCGCACAAGCTGTATCTCAAGACAGACAATGAAGAGTCAAGAAAGTCGATGGCAAAAGCGCTTCAGGCAGTAAAATTACTGCAGGTAGAATTATCTGTTCCTGATGAAACTGCAGACAGGATCAGGGTTGCATTCCTAAATCAGGTCACGGTACTTGAAGAAAAGATCGAGGCAATCCATCTGGATGACCTTTTCCCGGACCTTTACCGCGACAGTGAAACCCCCTTCAGGTTGCTGACGGATATCCTGGACAGTTTTAAAATCTCCCTGCTTTCAAAAGGAGAAGCGCATCCGTATATCGAACTTTCCAGCAGCAGCAATGAATGGAAAGATCATGGAGTGGTTGCCTTTTGCAGGGATGTAAAGAATAACCTTAAGGAAAGTAAGTTCAACAGCCTCTGGGATGCGCTTCAGACTTATCAGAAAAACAAAACACAGCTCAGTTATACTTTTGAGATCCTGTCCATGACCGGGAATTTAGGGAAGCACCAGTAATACGGCGTCAGCTTTTGCTATTTCAGAAAAATCAATAAAATCAATACATATTTTCCTATCTTCGCCAAACTGTCTCCGTAGTTCAATGGATAGAATTTTGGTTTCCGGTACCAACGATGGGGGTTCGAATCCCTTCGGGGACACATATGCTTACAAGTGCCTTTAGATGATATTTAAAGGCACTTTGTTTATCACTGAATTTAGTTTAACACTTTTCTTAGATACGCGCTCTCATGCAACCCGGATTATCACTCAAATTGAAATTGTTTATAGCAATCTCAGTCCTGCTGAATATTGCCTACATTTATAAACTATCAAAAGATTATTACATCACCTATAAAAAAAGAATTGCTTCAGAGCATGTCACATATCTCTACAACAGGCAGACTATTTACAAAGTGCTTCCGATCAATAAAAATGATATTGTGTTCATAGGCGACAGCCATACGCAGAAGTTTGATGTTGCTGAGTTTTTCAACAAAACAAATATTAAAAACAGGGGCATCGACGGAGATGTAACCGAGGGAGTTTTACTCAGGCTGAGTGATATCACGAAAGGCCATCCGGCTAAAATATTTCTTCAGATTGGTATTAATGATATTTTTCAGCGAAACGATCTTATCAAAGCTATACCAAACTACAAACGGATTGTCAGGAGGATACTGGAGGATAGTCCTGAGACAAAAATATATGTGGAGAGCATTTTGCCGAGTAAGTTCGCCAATCCTGACACCGTCATACGGTACAACAGGGCGATCAAACAGATCAGCCGCGACAATGGCTTAACGTATATAGATCTTTACGACAAGTTCAATTCTTCCGGAAGTTTAAAACCGATTTATGATTGTGGTGATTTAATCCACCTCAATGGCAATGGATATGTGTTATGGTCCGGTATATTGAAACCGTATTTATAAGACCCGGGTTACGACTATCAAATATTGTTGAAAAACTCCAGCAATAAACGGCCTGTAAAGATCAGTACCAGGGAAATATAAATAACGAACCCATAATCCGGATGTTTTCCATCTGAGGATCTTTTATGCAGGTACATTTTCTTCATTTAACCGGCAACTGATAAATAATAGTTCATTAAATCGGTCAGATCTTCGGCCTGAGGCTGCTGACTTGCCTTAGCTATAGCTTTGATATGCTCAGTGATGATTTCTTCATTACGCTGATCAGTATCACTGCGTTTTTCGGCCGTTTTGTTACAAGTGTAGAAGGGATAATGGTTTTGATGCTGGTTGAATAATGTTTTCATAGCTAATTGTTTTTATTTGATGATACAAATATAGCGGGGATCCGCAGCTGGCAGATTGCAATAATCGAAGCATTAATTACAAAATTCAAACAGAATAAATTTTTCGGGAAACAAGGCAAAAACCCCTTCCGCCTCAAAACATCACCTATTTTGTTAAATATCGACCAGAACATCTTATTCCTTAAACAAAAACAGAACTAACAATAGATTTCTTATTTTGATAGCATCTCATTTTACATTAGGTTTGGGTTAAATAATGAAAACCCAACGCCCTTGAGAGCTTTTTTTATCGCCATAGTTTTACTTAGCAGTATAGGGGCTGATGCCCAATCGAAAAATGCTCCAACAGGCACTGATATTTTTGCCCCTGCCGATTCCCTGATCAGGTTAAAACAATTTGACCAGGCAACAGTCCGGGTGAGGGCGATTCTGGCAAAAGCAAAGGCTGCTCAGCAAAAAAAAAATATGGCCAAAGCATATGCTTTGATGGGGAACATCTTCCTTATGCAGCGAAACCCTGATAAAGCGCTGGAAAATTACTTCCTGAGCCTTAACCTTTATGAGGTCAATAAAGATACAATAGAGCTGAGCAAGTTGTACACCAATATTGGAACATTGTATTCCATGCTGAAAGAACTGCCAAAGGCACGAGTATATTATCTGAAAGCACTGTCCTCAAATAAGCATGAAAATGTAGAGAGATTGAAAACACTGACCAATCTGGCAGGTGTATATGCAGAGCTGAGAGAAAAAAAAATCGCTTTCAACACATTTAATCAGGGAATTAGCCTGGCAGTAAAACTAAATAACCTGCCGCTTGAAGCGGTCCTGCGTACCAACCTGAGCAATTTTTTTATTGAAGAAAAGGACTGGAACAATGCCATTATCAATGCCCGGAACAGCCTGGCTTTACGCAACAAGCTACAACAACCGCTATCGGTCATTACCCTGAATAATCTGGGATATGCACTCGTTCAGACCGGGCAGTTTAAAGAAGGAATAAGCTGTTATACCGCCGCGCTTAACACCGCTAATCCACAGGAGAAGAAACAACTCTATTACAACTTATATCAGGCGCACAAATCTTTGGGTAAGCTGCCGGAATCCTTAAAGTACCTGGAGCAGTATAATAGTGTGAAAGATGCTATTTCAAAGCTGAACTATGAACAGAAAGTCGCTGAGATCACAGCAGCTTACGAATCGTTAAAGAAGCAGAACCGTATAAATAACCTGGAAAAACAGAATATTCTGCAGAAAAAACAGCTCAGACAACAGTTGTTTCTGATTGTCGCAGTTATCCTGATTACACTGTTGGTTTCCGTTTTAATCTACATGCGCTTTAAGAATTACAAAATAAAGGCAGCCTTAGAAAAATCACAGATCAAACGACAGTTATTGCTGCTGCAGCTGAACCCTCATTTCATCTTTAACGCATTGCAAAGCGTTCAGCGCTTTATTTATTTGAAAGACCAGGAACAATCGATGCAGTATTTAAACAGTTTCAGCAAGCTGATCAGGCTGACACTGGAAAACTCCGACAAAGACCTTATTCCGCTGGATGAAGAGATTGAAATACTTGACAACTACCTTCGCCTTCAAAGCCTCAACCATAGTCCGGCTTTCTCTTACCAGATCAACGTTAGCCCGGCCATTGAAACTGAAAATATAGAGATACCAGTGATGCTCCTGCAGCCCTTTGTAGAAAATGCAGTAATACATGGCATCAGGGAACAAAAAGAGGGTAAAATAAAAATCGACATCAGTCAGGAAACAGATGGCCTGCATATTTGTATAATAGATAATGGACAGGGAACAAATATAGCAGCAAGCCAGACAAACAACAAGATGCACCGTTCTATGGGTATGGATATCCTGAGCCAGCGAATACAGGAGTTTAACCGGGAAAACAAAAGTTATATCAAGTTAACCGTAAGCAATCAGCAGGATGTGAACTATCAGGGCACAGCAATACACCTGCAATTAGCAATCTAACAAATGAACAATCCAATCGCCTTCTCAAATATTTCATGTCTGCTGCTTGAAGATGACCAGCAATGGCTGGCTATAATGGAAGAAACTTTAGAGCAGCATTTCCCTCAATTGGCCATCTACTCCTGTACCAATATCACAGAGGCCAACCTCTCCTATTCAAAACATAAACCCGAATTACTGATCCTGGACATCAACCTCCCTGATGGCATTTCTTTTGAATGGCTGATGGAACTGCAGAAAGAGAAAAAAGATCAGTTCAGAGTAATTTTCACCACTGCTTTTGCTGCTTATGCTTTACAGGCATTTAAATTCAGTGCGATGGATTTTCTGTTGAAACCTTATTTGCCTCAAGAACTGACAGCGGCAGCAGACAAGGCATTAAAAAGCTTAAATGACAAGAACTATCAGCAGCAACTGGAAACCTTTATCCATAACTATACCCATCAGGACCAAAAGAAAATTGTGCTAAAGACGCTGGACGAGATTTTTATCATTCCCATCGGAGATATCCTCACCGTTGAAGCAGATAATAGTTACAGCAGATTCCTGCTAAAGGGCGGACAAAGTATCCTGGTATCGCAGTCACTTAAAGAATTTGACAGCCAGCTAAGTCCTTCGGGATTCATGCGTGTACATCAGTCACACCTGGTAAACTTAAAACATATCTCCGGATATAAGAAAAAGACAAATATGCTCCTTCTGGAAGGAGAGCTGCAAATCCCTGTTTCCCAACAGAAAAAGACTAAAGTGATGGACTACCTGAATAGTTTATAGGCTGGATAGTATCAAATTCAAAGCAGATAGAGGCAAATTCAAAACGGTTATGGCTCAGCCTGTTTTCCTAAGCAGCGGGTCTGTAAATTTGATTGATATACATCTATCAGTCAGAACATGAAGAACAAATTTATTATAGCAGCTATTTTAATATTTACAGCAGGTATCAGCCAGGCCCAGGCGCAGTTATTCAAAAAACTTCAGCAGAAGCTTGAAGATCAGGTGGACAAAAGAGTTGACGGAGTGATAAATGGTAAAAAAGGCTCAAAAAGCACGGCTGATGGAAAGTCTGGCAAGCCAATGCCAAAACTGGAAGAGGTCTACTCCTTTGTTCCGGGAAGTACTGTCTACTTTGCTGATAACTTTGCCTCAGATAAAGCTGGCCGGATGCCCAAAAAGTGGAAAACAAGTGGCGGAGGCAGTATTGTTACCGTTCCGGATGTACCCGGCAAATGGCTGGCACTGGCTCCGCGTACAACATACAGAATAGATAGTATCCTTGCGATGCCGGGGAATTTCACTGTGGAGTTTGATATTCTGACCAGAAGTACAGAGGCAAAGGATATGGGACCACTAATTTTCGGATTTGCCAGAGATAATTCCGGCCGGGCGTATATGAATGATGCCTATAACGACAACGCGATCGTAGGAACGCAGCTGCATTTCTGGAACGAAGCGGTAAACAATGCCAGCAGCGACACTCAAATTAACACCAACCTTGATTTCCCGCTAAGTAATTTTGCAAATACGACCATTCATATCTCTATGTCGATAGAGGGGCAGGATATGAGGATATATTTGAACAGGGTCAAATTATTGGATACCCGGATGTTTAAAGCTCATACCCTCAAATACTTTTTTCTTAGTGGCCCTTATAGTTATGAAGCAGAGGCAATGGCATATTTCGGCAACTTTGTAGTGTCAAAACTTTGATGTTGCTGGCAGGCAGGTAAATAACAAGGATTGCCGCACTGCACAAGCTATGAAAAGGTGAATTGATGTTAATTCACCTTTTTTATTTTTTCAATTTTCCCCGGAAAGGCAGATTCCCCTTCGAGGTTGACAATCTTCAAATCTGTCACACCGTGGCTCTCCACCAAGTGGCCAAAATAATCAGGGCGGTGATTACCCCATACTACGGCGCTGTTCCTGATTGTGATGTGATTTGCCTGGTCAAAATAGAATGCTGAAGTAAGACCTTTTAACAAGCCCTCCACATTGCTGGGCCGGCGGTCATAGCTGCCTCCGGTTATACCCGTCGTTTTATCTATAGTAAGATCCACCTGATCAAACACAATTCCTGAAACTTTATCCGCAGTAGAGCCCCCGACATATACACCGTTCTCACTTACACCCCGGATATTACTGAAATAAATATTTGTAACTGCGCCTACCCGGCCTTCAGTTTCGCCTTTAGGAAAGCGCCAGCCGGCATCTTTATTATTGCCCTTTGCACGGGGGTAAGCAGTCACATAAATCGGCTCTGCCTTGCCCCACCAAACATCAGAAAATAAATGAGAATCTACAATGATATTGGAGAAGATCACATCTGATACCGTTCCTTCATCGCGGTTCTGGATGCCTATCCCCCTGTTGCTTTTTTTGATGATACAATTGTTGATCAGTACATGACTGATGCTGTCCATGTTTTCGGAACCTATTTTTATTGCGCAGGAGCGTGATGTCATGGTACAATTGCTCACTACAATGTTCTGGCAGGGGCCGAATTCTTCATATTCCCTGCGGTTTTTCAGACAAATACAATCGTCACCGGATTCGATATAGCAGTTGCTGATCCGTACATTCTTGCTATGGTCCAGATCAATGCCATCGCTGTTTCTCACTTTCAGATTATTTAAAAGTGTGATATTATCTATGGCCACGTCATTACAGCCAATAAGGTGTACCGTCCAGTATGCGGAATTACGGATTGTCAGATCCCGGATACGGATATTCCTGCCTCCCACGACAGTGAGCAGATGAGGACGCGGATCAATCACATTGAAAGGCTTTAGCACAAAAGAATCTTCCAGTTCCGCCCCCATAAAAGATACCCCATTGCCATCCAGGGTACCTGCACCGCAAATCGTAACATTGATCAGGTTTTCCCCTCCTATCCAGATGGTACCCTCCCCTTTATTTTCGCGGAAAGCACTTTTCCTGTAAACCTGTTCATCAGGATTGGCAATAACAGTGGCGTTAACCTCTACTATAAACTCAATATTCGATTTTAGGTTGAATGGCCCTGCCATAAAAACCTTGCCTGCCGGCACAATTACTTTGCCTCCGCCGGATTTTGAGCAGGCATCAATGGCTTTCTGGATCGCAATGGCATTGTCAGTTTTTCCGTTTCCAACAGCACCGTAGTCAGTGATGTAAAAATCTTCTTTCGGCTTAGCCTGGAGTGGGTTTAAACCAGTAAGCAAAATCATTAAAAACAGACACGCAGTAATTTTTGAGATCATATCAGCTGTATAGTAAGGAGGGCTAAACTATAAATTATAAAATAAACAGCCCATTTTTATTTACGAAAACGGTTTCGATTAGCCATATCTAAGCCCTGGGGCGCGAAATTAAAAATAATTAAGGACAGGAAGTAGAATCTCTTTTGATAAGTGTCGACTTCAATGTGAGCCACTCATTAGGCTCAAAGTGTTTTTTATCCAGGATCTTAAACAGGATGGCCGCAGCTTCCTTTCCCATTTGGAGAGCGGGCTGGGTAATGGTAGTTAAGGATGGATTCAGCAGGGGGGCAGTGTTCAGGTTGGAGAAACTGATAATCTTTAAATCCCCGGGAATATTGATATCTAATTCCTTGCATACGTAATAACAGGGCAAAGCAAGATCTTCAATCGATGAGATCACGGCATCCGGCTGCTCTGTCAGCATCAGTTGTTTTATATTTTGATAGTTGAGCTCAGCATCCTTATCATAATTGACAGTAAGGGCATCCCTGTAAACCAGCTGATTTGCCTCCAGCGCATCCCGGTATCCAGCCATACGCTGTTTACCTGCATTAAGGTTATTCAGGGCATACAGGTAGGCGATTTTTTTACATCCGCATTCCACCAGATAACTGGTAGCATTGTAAGCACTTTCATAATCATCTGTAGTGATTTTAGCAGCATCAATATCCTCATAAACGCGGTCGAAAAAAACAGTCGGTATTTCCTTTACGAGCGTGGCAAAATGATCATGGTTATTGTTATCACTGGAGACGGAGATCAATATACCATCTACCCTTCCGCTGAGCAAACTCTCTGTAAAGGCAGTCTCCAGTTCAGTATTTTCGTGGGTCTGATAGATGAGCACGTGGTAACCACGCTGCCGGGCAACCTCTTCAATACCGTTGATAGCCTGTGAAAAAAAATTGTTCGCAATCTCAGGAATGATCACTGCTATGGTTTTTGTTTTATGACTTCGGAGATTACTGGCGGATGGGTTACGGTTATACTTTAACATTTTAGCGAGGTCCCAGACTTTCTGTTTGGTCTCGATGCTGATTTCATAACTGTCATTAAGAGCCTTGGAAACAGTGCTGATTGAAATGTTTAATTCCTTAGCCAGGGTCTTAATAGTAATCGTCTCCTTCATTTACTCAAAATTTTAGATATCATTCAATCAGCAATATAGCAATCCACTCAAACGTTTTCGTAAATAAAATTCGAAGAAAACAAAATAATATACTTTTTATTCACAGTTTTGGTAAATAAACCAGCTAATTGGTTTCCGTTATCCAAATATAACAGACTTTAAAATCAAATGTATGAACAAACTTAGACCCAAACTATCTGGGATTAAAGGGTATTGCAGCATCCTCTGCTTAACATTACTTTTTTCCTTCAGTTATTCTTATGCACAAACCCTCAACGTAAAGGGTGTTGTAAAAGATTCACAGGGCGTAACTATCCCTTCTGTCACCATCGTTATCAAAGGCACTACCAAAGGGACAACGTCCGACATGAACGGAGCTTACACCATTGCTGCTGCCAAGGGCAGTACTTTAGTATTCCGCTTTGTGGGTTATGAAGCGAAAGAAGTTGTGGTAGCAGACCAAAGCACCATCAACGTAACCCTGGCCGATGTCAGCAATAAGCTGAACGACGTAGTCGTGGTGGGTTACGGAACAACAACCAAGAAAGAACTGACGAGTGCTATTACTACGGTTAAAGCTGAACAGTTTAATGCCGGTGTGGTTTCTACACCTGCAGAATTGCTTGAAGGTAAAGTTGCCGGTTTAAACATTACTGGTGATGGTAATCCAAACTCAACGCCATCTGTTACACTCCGTGGCCCATCATCACTTCGTGGTGGCGATGCTTCTGTTCCATTCTATATTATTGACGGTGTTCCAGGTGCAGATTTTAAATTGCTTGCTCCATCGGACATCGCTTCAATTGATGTATTGAAAGATGCATCTGCGGCTGCGATTTATGGTACAAGAGCCACCAATGGAGTAATTATCGTGACTACTAAAAAAGGAAGATCGGGCCAGTTGAGGCTCACTTACGATGCTTATGGCTCTGTAAAATCAGTAGCGAATCAGTTTGAAGTAGCAACTGCTGCCCAGCAACGTGCTTATGTACAGGCTAACGGATTATCTTTTACTCCTGCGAATGACAATGGTGGCAATACCGACTGGCAAAAGGCTGTACAGCGTGATGCTGCCTATGCACAAAACCACAACCTATCTTTCGGGGGCGGTACCGATAAAACAATTTTTGGCGGTAGCGTCAATTACCTGAGCGATCAGGGTATAGTAAAAGGAAGTGACTTGAAAAGGTTTATCGGCCGCTTAAACTTATCTCAGAAAGCATTAAATGACAAATTAAAACTGGATTTTTCCCTGAGTAATTCTGTAACGAACTCTAATCTCATCGTAGACGATATTCCTCTGGCTACTGCTGACGGAAAAAATCCGGGATTGTTTAAATCTGTGGTACAATATCTTCCTACACGTCAGATTTACAATGCAAACGGAAGCCTGTACAACGATCCAACCCTGCAACTGGGTTATAATCCTGTGGGACTGATCAGCAATGATACCTACAAACAAAAAGTAAACTTATTACTGGCGAACACAAGGGCAGAACTGCAGTTGCCTTTTGGTATTGTATACAACCTGAATATTGCCTACCAGTCGAGGAAAACGGATAACAGCACTTATTACAGCCAGGTATCCGAACTAGCGCCCAATCTTGGCGGAAAAGCAATCCGCTCGACCTATGAGGACACTAAGAAATTAATGGAGCACTACTTAACTTATGACCATAAATTTGGTGACAAACACGATTTAAAAGCGCTTGTTGGTTATTCATATGATGAAACCAATTCGGGAGACGGATTTCAGTCTGTAGCACAAAATTTCCCTGGCGACGCAACCGGGTCAAACAATCTTGGCCTGGGTTACCAGACCGGAAACCGTGCCGATTTCGGTACAGTCAGAGAAGAAACGCTGAAACTGATCTCATTTTACGGACGTGTAAATTACAGCTACCTGGGTAAATATATCCTGCAGGCATCCCTTCGCCGTGATGGTTCAAATGCTTTTGGTACCAATAACCAATGGGGATATTTCCCTGCAGGTTCTGCAGCATGGAGGATCATTGATGAAGATTTCATGAAATCCCAAACTATATTTGACGACCTTAAAGTTCGTGTGGGTTATGGTAAAACAGGAAATGCACTGGGCTTCTCATCCTATACTCCTCTAACGCTGTATGATACAAAAGGTAGTTTTTATACCGGAGGCAGTTATGTTGGTGCGGTGGGTGTTTCGCAGAATCCAAATCCTGACCTGAAATGGGAAAGTACTGCAACAACCAATGCGGGTATCGATTTCTCCCTGCTGAAAGGAAGATTAGGTGGTTCATTTGATATATATAACAAGAAAACCACGGATATGATTTATCCGAGACCTGTTTCCCTGATCAACAATTATGTAAATAATACTGTTTCCAATGTAGGCTCGATGAGCAACAAAGGTGTGGAAATCAGTCTGAACGGTACGCCGGTTAAAACTGAAGATTTTACCTGGGGCGTTTACGGTAATATCTCATTCAATAAAAACAAGATTACTTCCCTTGGCGAGAACATTTCCAAAATTTATACAGGCGGTCCTGAAGGACCGGGACAAAGCGGAATCAGGGTATCTATCATTGAAGCAGGATATCCACTGGGAGAATTTTACACACTTAAATACCTAGGTGTAGTGAACGGGGTATCTACTTTTATGGGTGCTAACGGACAGCCTACTACGACTCCAAAAAGTACTGATCAGACTTATGCAGGAAATGCACAACCTAAATACATCTTTGGATTTGGCAATGATTTCAGCTACAAAAAATGGAGCCTGAACTTCTTCTTCCGCGGTCAGGGTGGCAACAAGATTATGAATGCTTCACTGGCGAGTTTCAATACTCCGGCACAGGCTTCAACACATGGTATACCTACACTTACACTGTCTGAACCAGTTACGGATATTAATGCCAACCTTTACTCCACAAAATATCTGGAGAAAGGAGATTTCATCAGATTGAGCAATGCTACACTGGCATATAAGTTTAAAATTGCCGGAAATTACGTGCACAATCTGCGTGTATATGTTACCGGAACCAACCTGCTTACTATCACAAAATACAGAGGCGTAGATCCGGAATTGAGCTTAAACGTAAACAACCAGCAAAGCGGACAGTTCATTGGTGTGGACAGCAACAACTTCTATCCAAGAACCCGCAGTTTCCTTGCCGGCCTGCAATTAGATTTATAATCACCCTCAAAAAAGAATCAACATGAATTACTTTAGAAAATATATAAAATCGAACCTGCTGGTTTTACTCGCAGCAGCCACTTACCTCACCGGTTGTACAAAGCTTGATTCAGTACCTGGCTCCGCATTAACCCCTGAAAACTTTCCAACCACCGCCGCACAATTCGTACAGGCTACAGGACCAATCTATACTTCGTTTTACGGAGGGCCCGGTCGCCCATTCTGGTTTGTACAAAACCTGAGTACCGACGAAAATGTACTTGTAGCGCGCGGCGGAAACTGGTACGACGGTGCAACATATGCCCAACTGTTTCTTCACACCTATAATGCTGATAATGGAAACATTGCATCCACCTGGTCATGGGGATTTGGAACAATCGGACAGTGCAACCAGGTCCTGAGCATATTTGCTACTGCACCTGACAGTCCTGCGAAGACACAAACGCTGGCCGAGGTAAAAACTATGCGCGCCATGTGTTATTTTTATATGATGGACCTGTTTGGCAATGTGCCACTCACTACCGTTTTTGCTGATCCGACTGCAGACCTGAGTACCAAAAGCCGCGCCCAGATCTTTACCTTTATCGAGACAGAACTGCTTGCACAAATCCCTAATCTAAGCGGAACAAATAGCATTGCAACCTATGGCAGGCCAACAAAAGGCCTTGCATATGCTATACTTGCAAAAATGTACCTCAATTCACAATACTATACAGGTACGGCAAGATGGCAGGATGCGGTAACAATGTGTGACAACGTGATTACCAGTGCTCAGTACGAACTGTCACCTGACTACCTTGCGATGTTTAAACCAAGCAATGGGCCATCAGTAAAGGATTTCATTTATGCAATTCCATATGACGGACTAAATGCACTGGGTATGACTTATGCCCGTTTTACCATGCACCCAAGCCTGCAGACCAAATACAAAATGCCATATACTCCGGCAGGGCCGATGTATACCTTGCCATCCTTTATTGCCTTATACACTGACGCCAATGACGTTAGGAAAAAGACATACCTTATAGGAAAGCAATTCAACAATGATGGCACCCCAATCCTTGTGAGTACAACTAACAAAGGCTTGAGTGACGCTTATACCGGCAGTGCACCCTCAGCAGCGGTGCAGCACCAGCTGGAATTTACTCCAGATATTATTTTCAGGAATGTGGCCACATTTGACGTTGGTAATGATGAACTTGCCAATGAAGAAGGTGCGCGCAGTATTAAATTCTATCCTGACAGTTTGAGTCCGGTGCGCGACCAGGGAAATGATGTGCCGATGTTCAGATATGCCGATGTGCTTTTAGAAAAAGCTGAGGCGATCCTGAGAGGTGCAAACGCTACACAGGGACAAACAGCTTTATCACTCGTTAATCTTGTCCGTGCCCGCGCTAAGGCTGCCCCACTGACTTCAGTAACACTTGCCGATATCCTCGACGAGCGCGGCAGGGAGTTCCCAATGGAAGGATGGCGCAGAAATGACCTGATCCGTTATGGCTTGTACGAAAGAACATATAGTATTAAAACTGATACGGATCCAAATAAACGACTCTTCCCCGTACCGCGCGCAGAACTCGCACTGAACCCTAAGCTTGTGCAAAATCCGGGATATTAGTTATAGGCAATCTTATAAGGAATCATCATATTTGTTTTAATCATTAACCTGAATGATCACAGCTACCTGAAATGTATCAGGTAGCTGTTTATCAAAATTTACATGAACCATTTATCAGTCTTCGATTACGTTGTTTTCTTAATCTATTTCATTATCGTATCCGGTTATGGATACTGGGTATACTGGAATAAGAAAAAAACAGGTACCAGCACAAAGGATTACTTCCTGGCCGAAGGCTCGTTAACATGGTGGGCAATAGGTGCCTCCATCATCGCCTCCAACATTTCCGCAGAACACTTTATCGGCATGTCTGGTTCCGGCTTTGCCATGGGCCTCGCCATTGCCAGTTATGAATGGATGGCGGCAGCTACGCTGATCATTGTAGCCGTATTTTTTCTGCCCATCTACCTTAAGAATAAAATCTATACCATGCCCCAGTTTTTATCGGGCAGGTACAACAATACAGTAAGTACATTAATGGCCGTTTTCTGGCTGCTGGTATACGTTTTCGTAAATCTAACTTCTATTTTTTTCCTGGGTGCAGTAGCCATTGAAACCATCACAGGCATCCCATTTAACACCTGCATTATCGCTCTGGCGATATTTTCGGCGCTGATCACACTCGGCGGCATGAAGGTGATTGGTTATACCGACGTGATTCAGGTATTTGTTCTGGTAGCGGGCGGACTGGTTACGTGTTATATGGCCCTTAACATGGTTTCTGATAAATTCAGCATCAGTACCGTTTTGGGCGCACTCCCAGTATTGCGGGCAGAAGCCGGCGACCATTTCCATATGATCTTTCATAAAGGGGATAAATTCTACAGCGAACTGCCGGGCATTGCGGTGCTTGTAGGCGGATTATGGATCAATAACCTTAATTACTGGGGTTGTAACCAGTATATCGTACAAAGGGCGCTGGGAGCTGATCTCAAGACAGGCCGCAGTGGTTTATTGTTTGCTGCTTTTCTGAAAATGCTGATTCCCGTGATTGTTGTTATTCCGGGGATCTGTGCCTATGTTCTTTATAAACATGGTTATTTCCATCAGGAAATGATGGATAACGGTGTAGTCAAACCTGATCACGCCTATCCTGTACTGATGAACCTGTTACCTGCAGGATTAAAAGGACTGGCCTTTGCTGCACTGACCGCAGCAATCGTAGCTTCACTTGCAGGAAAATGTAATAGTATAGCCACAATCTTTACCCTCGATATCTACAAGAAGTTTATCAATGAAGGGGCATCAGAAAAGAAGATGGTGAATGTAGGCCGATGGTCTGTAGTAATAGCATCACTTATTGCGATTGTTATAGCCCCTGCACTGCGCAGTTTCGACCAGGTGTACCAATTTATACAGGAATATGTAGGTTTTATCTCCCCCGGGGTATTTGCTATTTTCCTGCTGGGTTTTTTCTGGAAAAGGACAACATCAAAAGCAGCACTTACTGCTGCTTTGCTTACCATTCCATTATCAACACTGTTTAAATTCCTGCCTGAAATCACAAAGGGGGCAATTGAGGCCATTCCATTTCTCAACCGGATGTCCTGGGTATTCTGCATAATTATTGCGGTAATGATCATCATTACACTGACCGATCCAAAGAGTAAAAATAATCCTCAGGGATTAGAGATAGATACGAAAATGTTTAAAGTTAGTCCATCATTTATGGTGGCCTCGGTAATAATCTGCGGCATACTTGCAGCGTTATATACCGTGTTTTGGTAAGTAAATAATTAAATTATCACAATAAAACTAAAGCGTATGAAAGAGTTAAGCAAACAGGAGATCTCTCCATTGGCTAGCCTCGATGAATGGGAAGATGATGTGCTGATGAGATATCCTGAACCAGGTACTCCGGCAAAAGCCAAAGATGAATTCAGAAATTATGACAGCCCTGAGATTGAACCGGTAAGGGAATTCTATAGGCTGAACCACAAATACCAGACTTACGGCAATGTGCTGGCAAAAAAAGCAAATTTCCTGAAATTTGATAAAATGGAAATGCCATGGTGGTCGGCCATGGAATACCTGAACACGCTGATCGATGATTCAGACCCTGACATTTCGCTGGACCAGTTACAGCACTTGCTGCAAACGGCCGAAGCCATCCGCGCCGACGGTCATCCAGACTGGTTTGTATTGACCGGGTTTATACACGACCTGGGTAAGGTACTCTGTTTATTTGGGGAGCCTCAATGGAATGTTGTTGGTGATTCGTTCCCTGTGGGCTGTAAGTTCTCTGACAAGATCGTTTATCCGGAGTTCTTTGCAGACAATCCGGACAGTACCGATGAGCGTTATAATACAAAATATGGTGTTTATACCCATCAGTGCGGTTTAGACAATGTGCATATGTCCTGGGGCCATGACGAATACCTGTACCATATCACTAAGGATTATCTTCCTGAAGAAGCACTGTATATGATCAGGTACCACTCATTCTACTCACAGCACAGAGAACACCAGTATGACCACCTGCTGAATGCGCATGATCAGGAAATGTTCAAATGGGTAGATAAGTTCAATCCATATGATTTGTATTCCAAGAGCCCTAAACCACCGGTAGTATCAGAATTAAGGCCATATTATGAAGATCTGATCGCTAAGTATTTACCGGCAACAGTTAAACTTTAATATGTACAGTTTTCAAATTACCAGCCAGTCGTATTCATTCATTCGTCTCTTCCGAAGCAATACGACTGGCTAATTTCTTTACCTACTTTTTTCTGCCTGTTTTTATCTTCAACCAAGATCCCCCTTCTGTAGTTCCTAAAACTTTAACTTTCTGCGGTTGAGATTTTTTAACATCACATTTTGACAATAAAATGTCGCAATTATACGGCGATATGTGTTTTAGGGCAATTGCCGGATTTGTAAATTTGACTATTAATAATAATCTGCGATGGTTGCTTTTAATAATCATATCTATCCACCCGGCCCGGATATTCCAGTGGAACTGGATGCAGGCGATGATACTATTGATCAGATCACAAAGCTGTTCCGCCAGTTTGGAAATATTTACAAAGTATACTCTGAAAGGAGAAAATCTTATACCTATGTGATAAACGATCCTGAAATGATCAAACATGTCTTGATCACAAATAACAGGAACTACACTAAAGGCGTAGGTATCGATCGTGTAAAAATCCTCCTTGGCAATGGAATTATGGGCAGTGAGGGCGAATACTGGAAAAAGCAGAGAAGAATGGTTCAGCCGGCTTTTCACAGGAAGGTGACCGAGAGGCTTTCCAGATCTATTGTTACAGCCAACCAGAAAATGGCCGCAGAATGGGGGGTGATGGCAAAGCAAGGTGAGGCTATTAACCTGACTGCAGAACTGAGCAGGTTAACTTTAAACATAGTGCTGCAGTCACTGTTCTCCACCGACCTCAATTTAATTGAAAAACAGCATCGGATGCATCCTTTTATGCTGCTCACGGAAGAACATGCACGCGATTTAAATTTTGCATTAAAATTCAGGTCGCTGGCATCCGAAATCCGAAATATAATGCAGCGAAGAGCACAGGATGGCCGTACTGAAGATGATTTTTTATCTATGCTAATGACTGCGCGCGACCCTGAAACGGGGGAAGGCATGTCTGATAAAGAAATTATCGATGAGCTATTGACCCTGATCGTAGCTGGTCATGAAACTACAGCAAGTGCCCTGAACTGGGCCTGGTACCTGCTTGCAACCCATCCACAGGTTTATCAGCAAATGAAACTAGAGATACAGGCGCTAAACGGTATGCCTCCTGGTTTCGGGCAGCTTCAACAGCTAGGTTTCGTCAAGCAGGTGATCGATGAAACCATGAGGATGTATCCGCCAGGATGGCTGCTCACCAGAAAATCCATAACCGATGATCAAATTGGCCGCTACCATGTCCCTGCAAAAACAGACATATTCATCTCTCCTTTTCTGATGCACCGCCATCCTGATTACTGGGAAAACCCGGAACAGTTTATGCCGGATCGGTTTAGCTACCCTCAGAAAGACAGAGGCCGCTTTGAATATTTCCCCTTTGGGGGAGGACCCAGACAGTGCATCGGGGATTACTTTGCACAGGTAGAAATGCAATTGCATCTGGCTATCATCACACAGAAATATGACCTGCAGGTAGTGGTACCTGAGCAAATAACCATGGAAGCCCGGATCAACCTGCGCAACCCGAATCCTTTATATACCTTTCTATCGCTAAGAAAATGAACTACCCTTCTACATTGATACAGACACTGAACAATCTTCAGCATTCATCCTCTTCCATAAATTATATCCGCGGAGAGCAGGAGAGCTACAGCACTTCATATGCTGAACTGCGCGAACGTGCACTTGGCCTTTTACACCATTTCCAGCAATCGGGCTTAACAAAAGGCGATCATATCGTACTGATCACTCAAAATAACACGGCTTTTGTGGAAGCATTCTGGGCTACTGTACTGGGGGCAGCGGTAGCTGTTCCTGTGTCATTCGGCATTTCTAATGAGCACCGCTGGAAATTATTCAGGATCCTCAGCCAGCTTAACCAACCATGGATCGTTATCGACCAGGCAAATGTTGTACGTCTTGAAAAATTTGCAGAAAATAATGATTTGCATGAAGAGTGGTCACAGCTTAAGGACCGTCTTTTTATAGTGGAAAAGATTCCTAACTTCAAGGAAAGAGGAACAATAGCACAGGTTGAACCCGAAGAAACTGCTTTGATCCAATTCTCGTCGGGTACCACAAGCGACCCTAAGGGTATAGTGCTTTCGCATAAAAACCTGGTCACTAATATTGCAGGGATTGGTGAGGGGATGAAGATCAGCAATGCTGATACAACTTTTAGCTGGATGCCGCTGACTCATGATATGGGCCTGATAGGGTTTCACCTCACCCCACTGTTTTTTGATATTGACCAGTATATCATGCCCACGGAGATCTTTATTCGCAGACCCTTGTTATGGCTGGAAAAGATCAGCCGGAAGATCACTGTTACCTGCTCTCCCAACTTTGGGTATCAGCACTGCCTCAATGCATGGAAAACTTCATCCGGGGAGAACATCGATTTATCAGCCATCAGGCTGATCTTTAATGGAGCTGAGCCAATTTCTGTTAACCTGACCGAACAGTTTCTGAAAACTTTTGAGCCCTATGGTTTGAAACCAACAACCATGTTTACCGTATACGGACTTGCCGAGGCCAGCCTGGCTGTTGCCTTCCCTGAAGCAGGCAAGCTTTTCAAAACTGTAAGCCTGGGCCGCAGCCACCTTAAAGCAGGAATGGAAGTGGTTGCAGATCAATCCGGGATTGCCTTTGTCGTGGAGGGAAAGGCTGTGAAAGGCTGCAAGATCCGTATTACAGCAACGGAGGGTACGCTCCTGCCGGCGAATACGATAGGAAGGATAGAAATCAGAGGCGACAATGTTACCAGCGGTTATCTTAACCTTCCTGAAATCAATATGCAGATGATCCGGGATGGTTGGCTCAATACGGGTGACCTGGGATTCCTGGATGCTGACCAGAACCTGGTTGTTACCGGCAGGGAAAAAGATATAATTTTTGTAAACTCCCAGAATTATTATCCACATGATATTGAAATGATTGTTGAAGACAGTTTATCTATTGACAAAGGGAAAATTGCAGCCTGCGGTGTCCGGAAACCAGGGGATATTCAGGACCAGGTCATCCTGTTCGTTATCCACAAAGGTCCTCTGGAAGGATTTGTGCCACAAATCCCTGCCTTAAAACGCACTGTTAATGAGCAGGCCGGATTGGAAGTGGCAGAAGTGATTCCCCTGTCTAAAATTCCAAAAACCACCAGCGGGAAAATACAACGCTATTTACTGGGTTCGCAATACCTGGATGGAGAATTTGACGGAATGCTTGACCAGATCCGCCAATATAGCTACCTTATAATGCCAAACAAAGGCCCTGCACTGGAGGGAACGGTAGAACAAGTACTCACAAACATATGTACAGAGCTGATACCTGAAAAGAAGATTGGCCCGGACGACAATATCTTTGAAGCTGGCACAACCTCTCTTTTACTTGCCAGTATTTACCAGCGGATTGACGAAGCCTACCCTGGTAAACTTGAGCTGACAGATTTTTTTGATTACCCCACGCTCAATGAGCTTGCTGCTTTTATACGGAGTAAGGCATAATGCTGCTATTCATAAGCGCCCCGCTGGTATTTCCACCGGCGGTGGCTCCATAGCCAACCAGCGGGATTGGCCCTGATTAGCTTCTCTGCATGCCTCACATAGGCAGGCAGGATTTGCCGGTTATCATAACTATATGGCGGTTGTGCGATTTCCTCCAGCTTGACCTCATAATATCCCCTTCTTACTTTATGAACCGCCATAAATACCACCGGCAGTTTGGTCATTTTTGGAAGAGATTCCGTACCCATAAAAAAAGCGGTTTCCTGATTGAGGAAAGTAGTCCAGTACTTTTGCTGGTTGTCCTTTGAGGGCATTTGATCCGCCACCAGGCCGATGATGCGCTGTTCCCTGATCCGCTTTGCAACCAAAGGGAGTGTGTCGTCTTTTGGAATAGGATTACCTCCGAATCTGGACCGGATTTTCAGCACAAATTCTTCAACCTTTTTATTACTGATGGGCATATAGACAGCATCTACCGGCACTTTAAATTTTATGCTCCCTGCAAGCAGCATCCATTCCCAGTTAAACTGATGTGTAGCCATCGTAATCACTGATTTACCCTCCTTCAGATAACGTTCAAGCACGGTGGTATTCACAAACCTGACCCTTTTATCCAATTCTTCGGCAGTCATTTCAGATGCTCTTAGTGTTTCCACCAGCCAGTCAGACATGTTCAGATAAAACTGCTTTATCAGCTGCCTGACTTCCGCTTCAGTTTTTTCCGGAAATGAAAGCTTTAAATTGCTATAAATCACCTTGTACCTATACCTGATTACATGATAGGCGAGAAAAGCTACGCAATTGGAAATTACATACAAGATTGATAAAGGCAATTTTGCCATTCTCCGTAACAAAAACATATCATATCAAAATTAACAGCTGTAAAATTATTGCCCGTTTACCTGATATCAAAAATTATTGCGCACAGGAGACCAACTATTACATTAATAGGTATAATCTGGAAAAGAAAATCACATTATGATGAGAAAATGAAAGTTTACTGATGATAGTTTTACTTCTGTCTAATCCATTTCTGAATCATCGAAGCAATAGTTTCTTCTACAAAAGGTTTGGTCACCACATCATCCATTCCCGCATCATAACATCTTTTTTTATCGCTGCTCAGACAACTGGCAGTAACGGCAATAATAGGAATATGACCCTCCTGTTCCAATGCCCTTATTCTGGTAGTGGCTTCATAACCGTTCATATCAGGCATCTGTATATCCATTAAAATCAGGTCAGGCAGGCTTGCAGCGCATGAGTTGAGGGCTTCGCGGCCATTAAAGGCTTCAATCAATCTGGCGTTGGGCACAATTCTTTTGATGACAGTTTTGGTAAGCAGCATGTTCACGGGATTATCTTCTGCAACCAGAATGGTCAGTGCTTCTGAGTATATACCCCTGGTTATATATGCAGGCAGCCCTGGTTTCTGTATTGCATGTTCATCTCCGGCTTCAGCTTTAAAAGCGATATCGAAATAAAAGAGGCTGCCCTCACCTGCTGTACTTTTCAGCAGCAGGCGACTGCCCATTAATCCCAAAAGCTTATTGGAGATAGTCAGTCCCAGCCCCGTCCCCCCATATTTTTTGGTGACTGAACCATCTTCCTGTGAGAAGGCTTCAAAGATCTTGGCCCTTTTATCTTCACCGATCCCTATTCCCGTATCGCGGACGCCAAATCTGAAGGTTGACATGCCGGCATTGACGGTCATCAGTTCTATCTTCAATTCTATTTCTCCTGTTTCAGTAAACTTGGAAGCATTCCCAAGCAGATTGATCAGCACCTGTTTTAAACGGATGGCATCGGCCCATATAAATCTTGGCATATCAGCGGCAATATTCATCCGCATAGTCAGTCCTTTTTGTTTGATGGTATGGGAAATAATATCAGTCGCATCCGCAGTCAACTGATAAATATCACACTTTTCGATATGGAGATCCATCTTTCGTGCTTCTATTTTTGCAAAATCGAGGATATCATTGATAATGGTTAAAAGAGAATCGGCCGACTGGTTAACGATAGCAAGATATTGCTGCTGCCGCTCATTTAGACTGGTTTTCAGAACCAGGTCAGTAAAGCCGATAATACCGTTTAAAGGTGTTCTGATTTCATGGCTCACGTTGGCCAGGAATTCTGATTTGGCCAGGTTTGCCTGTTCTGCCTGCTCTTTTGCAAACCGCAGTTTTTCTTCACTGGCGGCCAGCTCTTCTTCTCTTAACTTATCTGCTGTGACGTCTCTTCCAATCGAAAAAAAGCGGCCTGTCAGAGGTTCTGGGGTAATTGTCCACTGGACGTACCTGTAGTCGCCTGCCTGAGTTCTGGTACGATAGGTATGCTGCACAGGATTTACTCCGCTTACCAGCTTTTCCAGCTCCTGCCGGATACTTATTGTATCTGTGGGATGAACCAGGTCATACGCGGATGTATGCAGCAAAGAGCTGTTATCCCATCCCAGAATCTTTTTAAATGCTGGATTAATCTTTCTGAATGATCCGTCAGCATCTGTAATACAGATGAGGTCGTCGGACAGTTGAAATATCTTCTCAAAGTATCTCAGTTCTTCTTTCTGACTGCGCTCTGTTATCAGTACCATAATCTCTTCTGCAAGCAGTTTCAGTGATTTCTTCTGCCTTTCCGTAAGTGATTTTGGCTTATAGTCTATTACTGCTAACGAACCCAGTGCATAACCTTTGAGATCAATCAGCGGGTAGCCTGCGTAGAAACGGATATTAGGGTCTTCCAGAACCAGTTCATTATTGCTGAAACGCGCATCAGAACTTGCGTCACTTACTTCCAAAAGCACATTATCCATGATTGTATACTGGCAAAAGGATAAGTCTCTGTAGGTTTCCCTGTTTGTTAAACCCATGATAGACTTGAACCACTGCCTTTTTTCATCAATAAACGAGATAAGCGCAACAGGTGTATCGCAAACCAGCGAGGCCAATTCGGTAATACGGTCAAATTCGTTTTCATTTATTGAATCTAATATGGCGTAGTTATGCAGGGCACTCAGACGCTCCTTCTCATTTTCAGGTATAGGAATCTTAATCAATTTCTTATTGGAGAGCTTGTATATAAGCTAATACAAAATGAAGTTAGATAAAGTGCCGCAAATACATTCCGTTCAATTCGTTCATTCAATCAGGTCTTCGCAGGGGATAGTAAACCAGAAGACACTACCAGTTCCCAATTCACTCGCAGCGCCAATCTGTCCTTTGTGTTTTTTGACGATCTCCGAACAGATATATAGGCCAAGTCCCAATCCTGTATATTTTGCACCGGAATGATCACTTCGCCAGTAGCGGTCGAACAGATGTGGAACCTGGTCTGCTGGAATGCCAGGACCAAAGTCTGTAACAGAGACTTTTACATATCCGTCCTGCCTGCTTATATTCAGGTGTATTTCTTCAGAATCCGGGGCATATTTCACTGCATTGTTGACAAAGTTAACCACTACCTGATCAATGCGGTGTTCATCTGCATGCATCTGAGTCGTGAGATCCCCTTTTACGATCAGCTGATGATTTCCGGTTACGCGGACATGGTTACAGCAGAGGTCGAGCATTTCTGCAATATTGAAAGTTGTTTTGTCAAGGCGAAGTTGTCCTTCTCCGTACCGGTGCATATTTAAAAGGTCATCCACCAGGTGGTTGATTTTCTCCATGCTTTTGATGGCAGAATCAACAAGGCGTGGAAAGTTAGGGTTAGAAGGATTGCTCTTGTATCTGTCAAGCAACTGAAGATTTGCTTTTAAAATCGTAACAGGAGTTTTCAGTTCATGACTGGCAACGCCTAAAAATTCTGCCTGCCGCTGCTCCAGCTCCTTGCGCTCGGTTATGTTTTGCGTTACGCCTACCAGCCTGGTTACTTCTCCATTAATATCATATCGTGGTTTGCCTGATGCATTGATCCACTGTTTTGTACCGTCCGGCCATACAATCTGGTATTCGGCCTGGTAGACAGTATCGTTCATAATTGCAGAATTGATCCTTTCCTCCACGTATTCCCTGTATTCAGGAATGATGATTCCTAAGAGATCAGCGAAATTATAAGTAGCATTATCCTTTAAGCCGAAGTTCTTTCTGCATTGTTCGTTGCAGAGCAGCACTCCCGTTTTCATATCCATATCGTAAGAGCCGAGCTTGCCGGCATCCAGCGCAAGTGTTAAACGCTCATTTGTAACTCCCAGTTCCAGGTTTTTTCTTCTCAGCTCCAGTTTATCTGTTACCTGTTTGGCAATGATAATCAGCGAATTTACCTGTTCATTACTGAGCTCTCTGGTATTATGATCTATCACACATAGCGTACCCAGCGCGAAACCATCGGTGTTCACCAGCGGCACACCTGCATAAAAAGTAATATTGGTTTCTCCGGTTACCAGGGGGTTATCTGCGAACCTTACATCCTTGGTTGCATCGGGCACGGTCATGATCTCTGCTGAGGATGCAATTGCATGGGCACAGAAGGAAAAGTCCCTTGGTGTTTCAATAGCCTGCAAACCTTTATGAGATTTAAACCATTGCCGGTCGTTATCAACCAGACTTACCAGTGCAATTGGCGTCTGGCAAATAGCCGAAGCCAGGGTGGTCAGGTCGTCAAAATCTTTTTCTTCGGCAGTGTCTAAAATATGGTAAGAATCCAGGGCTGCCTGACGCTCGCGCTCATTACTTAACAATGGATATCTGGCATTATCTGCCGGTTGGGTACTATTGGAAAAAGAGGTGTCAGGCATGAATCATCATTAGTGTATCAAAAATACGATTAAGCAATAGGAAGCGGGCACGTAAGCCAGGTTTGACCTATAGCTTGACGGAATATCCGCTAACATTCAATACAACGCAGATCAGGCCCAGAAGTTTTTATAATTAACGCTCATCCGCAGGCATAAGGGAAGCCTGGATAAATTCTTCGAGCTTTTCGCCAATCTTTTTTTGTTGAGGGGTAATCTCTGTCAAGTTAAATGCAGCGTCAGTGACCTCGATGTCATAGAGTGCTGTTCCTGCGCTTTCGACCAAAATATGATCGTGATTGATCCCATACTGCAAGTTATCCTTGGGAAACATCTCCTTGAAGTTGCTCTTCAAAAGATCATAAAATATTTTTGAAGTGATGTTTTTTGTATTTGTATATGTTTTCATAGGCAAATATTCAACAAGGCATTTTTAAATTATGTTTTGTATTTGTCACTCTAAAAAGTTGTATTAAAAACTATTTTTTCAATTGTTCAGGCTTGGGGCGATTTAAAGGCTTGTGGTGATCATCAATTGCATCACATCGGTTGTCTGATCCCCCGCTTCCTCACGCTGAAGCCAGCGCGTATAGCCAAACTCTATATCCATATGTTTATTGAAGCGGTACCCTGCAGAAGCATACGGCCTGTTCTGGTCAAGGAATTTACCATTCACATTCCCTTTATGCTGCACATTTACAAATACTTCATTTTGGAGATTGGCGTAGATCCCGCGGGTAAAATCGTTATTGGCCAGCAGCGGGATTTGTGCGCTTAACAACAGACGGGCGCGCTGGGAGAACTGATAGCTTTCAGCCCTGACAAAACGCTGTTCCAGCCTGCTCCTGATCGTCATTTCTATCCGCTCAACCTTAAAGTTATGCAGGTACTGCTGGTAGATACGATGTTCCGGGATGTAACTCTTATTGCCCTCCTCAATTTCCCAGTCGCCCTTGTGTGCATAACCCAAAGCTATTGCCTGATGTTTGTTCAGGTTATAACTCAGGGCTGTTCGCAGCAACAGTGCAGAAAAATACGTGATATGATCAGTGCTGCGCAACTGCACATCCGCCAGTATATCAAATTTTTTGCTGATTTTTTGTGTGTGCGAGAGAAAAAGCCAGGCCGCATTCTCCTGGGCAGAAAGGCTGTTGCTGATTAGCAGCAGTGCTAGGTTCAACAGCACAACTGGTCTTATTTTTGCGCTTTTCTGAGGATGTTTCATCAAGTCATAACCTTAATATCCTCAAAAAGTTCGGTTGCGAGGAATTAAACGCGCAAACAATTTTTGTCAATAATCCGTTAGCATACTAATCATTAACTCTTATGAATGAAATAATTATGAAAAGATTTTTTTACTTACTGGCTGCAGCTCCATTTTTTGTCGCCTGTAACTCTCAGCCAAATAAGGGCACGGACACTGATAGCCTGTCTCAGGATTCGGCAACTACTGAAGCATTAAACCTTCCTGCTCCTGATACCAATGCCGCAAAAAACAATTTCAGCAAAGTTATTGGCTGGCCTGCAGGAAAAACCCCAGTTGCACCCGCCGGGTTTACTGTATCGGCTTTTGCCAGCAACATGAAAAGCCCCCGGAGTATATATATTGCACCCAATGGTGATATACTGGTGGCGCTGTCTAATTCTGAACGGGATGTCAAGGATAAAATAGCAAATGCTGTCAGCGGCAAAGCCAAATCTGAAGTCGGAGGAGAAAGTGCAAACACTGTATTGTTATTGAGAGATAAGGACCATGATGGCAAGTTTGAAGTAAGAAGTACCTTCCTTTCAGGACTGAACCAGCCTTATGGAATGCTGATTATCGGCAACTCATTTTATGTAGCCAATACAGACGGCTTGTTCCAGTATCCTTACCAGACGGGAGAAACCAGGATTACAGGCAAAGGTAAAAAGATTGTGAATCTGCCTGCCGGCGGTTACAATAACCACTGGACCAGAAACCTGATTGCCAATGCAGATAATTCAAAAATATATATTTCTGTAGGCTCTGGCAGTAATGTTGGAGAAAATGGGATGGAAAACGAAATGCGCCGTGCCAATATCCTGGAAGTAAATCCGGATGGTACAGGTGAAAAGATCTATGCTTCGGGACTGAGAAATCCTGTTGGACTGGACTGGTCACCAGGCTCAAAAATATTATGGACAGCCGTTAATGAACGGGACGGTCTGGGCGATAACTTAGTTCCGGATTATATTACGAGTGTAAAGGAAGGTGCTTTTTATGGCTGGCCTTACTCCTACTATGGCCAGAATGAGGACCCCAGGATGAAAGGCAAGCGACCTGATCTGGTTAAGTCGGCCATTGCTCCTGACATGCCTGTTGGTTCCCACACCGCCTCACTGGGATTGGCTTTTTATACAGGAAATAAATTTCCCGACAGATACCGGAATGGTGCATTCGTGGGCCAGCATGGCTCATGGAACAGATCTGAACTTTCAGGGTACAAGGTTGCATTTGTTCCGTTCAAAGATGGCAAACCAGCCGGAAAATTGGAGGACTTCCTTACAGGTTTTATTTCTGACGCTTCAAAAAGTGAGGTTTATGGAAGGCCTGTTGATGTAGCAGTTGCTCCAGACGGATCGATCTTAGTAGCGGATGATGTAAGCAGTACGATCTGGAGAGTTAGTGCAAAGTAAAACTAAATAAAGAACGGAAAATAGTATGGGCCTGATTAAAATCCGGCCCATTTTTTTTATTTGGCACACAACCTTGGGGAATATAATTGGATAACAGGCATTTATTTCCCCATTTTTTGGCCTAATGAGAAAAAAAATTAAAGTAATTTCTTTAACAATGACTCATACACTACAATACTAATTGCTATATAAAAGTAGTATACACAGCCATTTATAGCTTTCATGACCAGAAATAAACATCAACTTAGGAGATTTAATCTACAAGTAAATTATGACGGGGAACAAAATACCCACATTGTGTAATTTTTCCTCTATTGCTATTGGTAATCCAAATATTTTATTTAGGTTTGTATATAATTAAACAGGTCTCAAAAAATGAAAAATAATAAAGCATTTAATTTCGAATCAGATTCGTCGCTTATTAAAACTCCATCAGTGCTAAATAAAGTAATTACGCTAATTCAGGATTTTTTTTCAATGGAACCTGAACAAAAGCAATTGATACCTGTCGAGTCGGTATATCACAATGAGAGTAACCGTTCTGCGCGGCATATTGCAATGATCAATTTGCTGAATCATGGAATGCATGCTGACCATGCAGATCTTATTTTAGATGAAGCCGAAAACTGGGAACTGGATTATGATTTATTAAATCCATCAAAGGTTGCTGTGCACGGAAAAAGTGTATGGATAGATGCCCAGGATTACTAGAAAAGAGAAAGCAGCCTCTGGATAGACGCTGCTTTTTTTATTATTCAAAAATTAGTTTACTGTTATTCCCGGAGTGATTATGCTTCATGCAAAATACCCTAATTGCATTTATTTGATTTCTTAAATTCCTGGTTGTACATTTTCAGGTTGCTTTTCAGGGATTGACGCGCAACGTGGATTCTGGTTTTAACTGTACCAATAGGTATGTTCAGCATATCAGCAATTTCGTGATATTTATATCCTTCAAAATATTTGATGAAAGGCGTATAGTATTCATAGCTCAATTGCGCCAAAGCCCTGTTTACATCATCACTGATAAATTTATTATTTGCCTGGTTAGCTGTTGCACTTTTCATCAGTTGTGCAGAATTCACTTCTTCAGTTGTATCAATGATACTGCGTTGTTTCGCCATCCTCCTGTAATCATTGATAAATGTATTTCTCATTATTGTATATAACCAACCTTTTAAATTTGTTCCTTCCTGGTAAAGTTTTGAGTAACGGATAGCTTTTAACATGGTCTCCTGTACCAGATCGTCTGCATCGTCAATGTTCTGCGTAAAGTTCATTGCAAAGTTTTTCAGGGCAGATTTGTGATCGTTAATTTGATAATTTAAAGTATTGTTAATCATAGCTGGAAGGTTAGGCGTTTATAATAAATGTAAAATAGATACTGTTTTATTATTTCAACTCTCATACCAAAACCGGGTTTTTAAATGCCGGTGAATGGTATGGAAAAAAATTTCCGGCCTGTTATTCCTTTTCATCGGGATGGACCGAGATCATTCATTTAAGCGAAAATCATCAGAATGTTTCCTGCTGATTTATAGTTTGTTAACCATGAAAAAAAATCAGCTTATTATTGTGTTTTACTGAGACTAAGCGCACTAAAAGATTTACCCTAAAAAATCTACTTCCCGAAACTGGCATTCTTTGGCAGGTTTTCTCAACACTTATAACTGTACTATTTTTGGTACGACCAGGTTCTCTAATTAAACAGCTTTGGGATTTCTGCTGCTGAGATAAGCATGCCAGAGGATCATACATGCTATAGTCCGGTAGGGTTTCCATTGTTCGGTGATACTGACCATCGCCTCTCTTGTTACGCTTGCCTCAAGCGATTTCACCTTCTTTAATGCGCTTACTGCAGCCAGGTCTCCTATCGGAAATATATCCTTACGCTGAAGGGTAAACATCAAATAAATATCAACCGTCCAGTTGCCAATGCCTTTAAGACTGGTTAATTCTTTACGGATAACATCATTCTCACTAAGCTCCAGAGCGGCGAGATCAATCTGCCCGCTAACAATTGCTTCGGCCAGATATCTTACATAAGCAGTCTTTTGTCTGCTAAAATAACATCCCCTCAGCTCCTCATCTGATAACATTAAGAGGTTTGCCGGAGTTATCTGTTGTATCTTTTCTTTTAGTTTGTTCAGGGTTGCCAGGGCTGAGGCCAGTGACACCTGCTGTTCAAGGATAATATGAACAAGACTCTCAAATGTATTTGGCCTGGTCCACATTGGCGGATACCCATAGACAGCCATTACATTTGCAAGATCAGCATCCACTGCAGCAAGGCGGTCACAAATCAAATGATAGTCTGCTCTTATAAATTGATCCGGCATAGGGTATAAAAGTACAAATAACAGCTCAGATCTTAGCTGTTAAACCCTCCGGATATCACATGGGTTGTACCTGTGATATATGTACTGTTGACAGCCAAAAATAAGCAGTGAGTGGGCAACTCCCTCTGGCTCTGCGTATCTTCCTAAAGGGATCATCAACTTCATGATCTGCTTGAGTTCATCCCGGTTACCGGAGATCAGCTTTTCCTCCGGATTACGCATGATCCTGCCTTCAAAATTGATAGGGTCAATGGTGTTTACCCGGATATTTCTATGTGCAACTTCTAAAGATAGCGTCCGCATCAGGCGCAGCATTGCATGTTTGCATTGTGTGTATCTACCTTTATCTGCTGGCCTCCAATGTCCTGCCATGGAAGTCACCAGAATGACACTTCCACGATCATTCATTTCGGGGAGCACATACAGGCAACCGAGCCAGGCGCCACTAAAGTTTACGCATTTGGCATAAGCGAAATCTTCCTCAGAAATCTGTACAACAGGCATGATCAACTCAATCACCCCGACACAATAGATGTAAACATCGATTTTACCAAAGCGCTTTACCGTCTAACTTACAAACGGGTATCGCTTGTTCGGGTAACATCTGCTACGACATAAGCCAGTTCATTATGGTTTAACGTTTTAGCAGCGAGTTTCAACGCTTCTTTATCATTATCTACAAGCATTACTGATGAACCTTTTGATAAATATAACTTCGCGGTAACCAATCCAAGTGCGCCAGCGCCACCGGTGATAACTACGACCTTATTACCCAGTACTTTCATTGAGATATAATTTAAATGAGCGAATCAACTCCTGAAGTAACTTAAAAAACACCAGTTTTGAAATCCCCAGATCTGGTAGATTATACGCTTGCTAAAACTGTAATAGAAAAAATATAAAAACAATATGCACGGAATTAGGTTATTTCAGCATACATCTAATTAAAACTTAAAAACTATGGGAAATCTACTTTATTTAATCGCAGTAATTCTAGTTATCATTTGGGCAATCAGCTTCCTTGGCGGATTTTACACAGGTGGTATAATTCACGCATTGTTAGTCATTGCTGTAATTGCGATTGTTCTGAGATTAATACGCGGCGCAGCTTAATTTTCAGAGGTAAGAAATTAAAAAGGGTGACGACTTTTGCACATTGCATGATCGGCACCCTTTTTTTGCGTGTTACTACTACGGATTCTACTATTCCAGCGTTTTTACACCAGAAATAACTGCTGCATCTTTTTGATGCAGATCCAGCACCACAACTTCGTTATTCCCTTTCTTAAGCCAGTTCGCAGGACAATACAAATGAAACTGCGGCCCAACATTCCAGTATCTTCCTAGGTTGTGACCATTTACCCAAATGACACCTTTCTTAAATTTGCTTAGGTCCAGGTATGTATCTGCAGCAGCACTTAATTTAAAATTCCCATTAAAAAATACACCATCATGAAGATCACCTTTTTCAGCTGGTTTTAATCCGCTGACAAAGCTATCGTCCATTGGCAGGTTAAAGATTTCCCAATTGAACAGTGTCATTCCTTCAAGCGCAACACGATCAGTAATTCCTTTACGGTCGATCATGTACTGAGCAAAGTTGATGTGCCCCATATTCTCTACCAGAATTTCCAGTACCGGGTCTTTTACGTCTGTTTCCGGCAGCCTGACCGTCCATTTACCACCATCGCGGTAAACAGTATCTACCAGCTTGCCATTTAGTAACACCAAAGCATAATCATGAGGTTCGGTTATGGTAAGCTCGCCGCTCTTGCGACCGATCAGTTTTGTACGGTAAACAATAAAGCCTTTATATTGGCCCATACTCTCCATTGTTTTCACCTGCGGAGATTTAACAGCCTGCGGCAGTTCATTCCAGATACTGGTAAAGGGCTGCATCTGGAAAGCTGGTACCACCGTAACAGCTGTCGGCTTAGGTATTTTCGGTAATTTTTTACCGGTGTATTTTGCGATCAGCTCACGCAGCGCGTAGTATTTGGCCGTAGGCTCACCGCGTTCATTTATTGGCGAGTCATAGTCATAACTTGTGATATCAGGCTGAAACTGTACAGGAGTAAATGCATTGGCACCGGCATTAAACCCAAAGTTTGTACCGCCATGGATCACGTATAAATTAAATGACCGTTTGTGCTCCATCAGGTAAGTAACCTCTTTCACAATATTTGCCAAAGCTGGTCTCTGGTATTTTTCTTTCCAGTGGGTTAGCCATCCGGGATATGTTTCAGCACTGAATGCCGGCACATCAGGGTTCTTTTTAGCAGCCTGCTCAAAATCAGCATCGCTGCTGCCACTGTCAAGACCTATGGCAGCACCTTCAACTGTTCCTGCTTCCATCATAAAAGGGGTTGGTCCGTCAGCAGTATAAAAAGGCACGTCAATACCGTTATCCAGCCATAATTTTTTCAGGGCGGCGAGATAATCCCTGTCATTTCCGTAACTGCCGTATTCATTTTCTACCTGCACCATAATGACAGGTCCGCCATTGGTGATCAGTAATGGCTTGATCTGTTTGGAAATCTCAGCTACGTATTTGGTTACTGCGGCCATATATCTCGGGTCCATACATCTCAGCCTGATATCAGGAATGCTTAAGAGATAAGGTGGAAAGCCTCCGAAGTCCCACTCTCCACATACATACGGACCGGGCCTGAAAAGGACCCACATACCTTCTTCCTGGCAGATTTTCACGAATTCAGCGATGTCCCTGTTTTCTGATTTCCAGTCAAACACCCCTTCTTTCTCTTCGATGTAGTTCCAGAAAACATAAGCGGCTATGGTATTACAGCCCATAGCTTTGGCCATCTGAATGCGGTGGCGCCAGTACATTTTGGGGATTCTGGCCGGATGCATTTCACCGCTGATGATCTGATAAGGCTTGCCATCCATCATAAAGTCAGTTTTGGCAAAGGAGAAAGAATGTTTCTGCTGTCCTTTTGCTATACCGGACAGCAGCATCAATAAAAGTAACGGAAAGTAATATTTCATTTTGTATGGTAAGTTGTTTGATCATATAGACACATATTTCTATCAATTAGCCCACGCCTATGATCGAAAAAGTTTAAAAGTAGAGAATTTTACCATTCATCAGCCTTGTTTTTATTTAAATGCATAACTATTGTCACTTTTTTATTAAGTTAGGATAAAATTAGCTTATCACTTTGAAAAATAAAAAGGCCAATTTCTCAGAACTATGGAGTCAAGTGAGCATTCATGACGACAAAAAAGCCTTTGAATCAATTTTTTATTTGTTAAATGAGCCCTTGATTCAGTTTTGCATGATGTATATTCATCAGACTGAAGCGGCTGAAGACATTGTCTCCGATGTATTCTTTAGGTGCTGGACCAACAGGAAAAGTCTGTCAGAAATAAGGAGCCTGGATACTTATCTCTTTGTTGCAGTTAAAAACCAATCCCTGAATTATATTAAAAAGTTTTCAGGGATACATTTGGTGCAGATTGATGATACCAATGAATTTCAGTTAATCAATACCTTTAATCCCCAGGAAGCACTGGAAACTAAAGAACTAATGTTGAAGCTTGAACAGGCTATTGATATGCTGCCCCAACAATGCCAGATCATTTTCCGCCTGATTAAAGAGGAGGATTTACGCTACAAAGAAGTAGCTGAAATCTTAAATATTTCCCCGAAAACAGTAAAAAATCAGCTCTACAGAGCGATGAAAAAACTGAATGTGGTGCTGGCGGAACATGCTGTCCCTGCCTATAAAATCGGCGAAGCTTTACTGAATCTTCTTTTTCTTGTCTCTTTTTTTAAAATATTTCATTAGACATGTGGGCCATTTTAAAGGATTGATTGTCTTTACCATAACCAGGATATAATCCTTATATGGAAAACGAAAGATTTATTCAACTGCTTACTTTAAAAATTGTAAATGAGCTGACTGACGCCGAGCGCGAAGAGTTGAAGGATATTATCAGCAAAAATCCGGAATTACGCCATAGAAAGGAAATACTAAATAAATTCTGGAACAGGAAAAGGGTATCATCGCGTGACAATATGGCCATGTTCAACAAACTGATGGCACAGATTGAAGCGGACGAAATTCTTAATGGACATAGACCATCACCCAGTAACGATGAACCTGTTGTGCTCTTCAGGCCATACTTGAAGTACTGGTACAGCGCGGCTGCAGTAATATTAATTTCTATCAGCATTTTCACTTTTTACAGCAAGTTTTTCCCCTTCCATAGTCAGGAACTGTCTGTAAAATGGCTTAAAAAAACTACGAGACCTACTTTCAGAGAGACTATTAGGCTGGCTGACGGAACTGTTGTCACCCTGAATTCTGCTACTACATTTAAATATCCAAAGCGTTTTTCTGGTGACACACGCGAAGTTTATCTGAATGGGGAAGCTTATTTCGACGTTCATAAAGATTCAAGACATCCCTTTATTATTCATGCCAATAAAATGAATGTAAGGGTATTGGGTACCGCATTCAATGTCAAATCCTATATCAACGAGCCACTGAGCGAAACAACACTGATCCGCGGTTCTGTTGAAGTAACACTCAATGACCGCCCCTCAGACCGGATCATCCTGAAGCCCAGCGAAAAGCTCATCGTCAAGAACAATACCGGTGCTTTAGATAAGCCAGAGCTAAAAAATGTCCCATCATTAGGGGAAAATAGCAGCAGGAGCACAAATTATGCACTTACCAGTTTAACCCATTATCCCAATACTGACAAAACAATTATAGAAACCTCATGGGTACAAAACAAGCTGGTATTCAGTGATAAAAATTTTGTAGAACTATCCCTGCAACTGGAAAGATGGTACGGAATACCATTTGTTTTTGTAAACGACAGGATGAAAACAGAGCGGTTCTCCGGCATCTTTGAAAGAGAAACCCTGGCTGAGGCGCTTGATGCACTGAAGATCGTTACACCTTTTAAATACAGAATTACCAAATCAAAAGTATTTATCTACTGACAAATAAAAATCAATCAACAAACCAAAGAAACCAAATGCTTATGACAAGAGAAAAAATTACTTAAAAAGAGCGGGAACTCCCCGTAAGAGTGATTCCCGCCTTAGATGTATCAAAGCTATCTGCCGTAATCTCTGACCAGACAACGGCAATTGTTCACCTTTAATCCAGTAAACATATGAAATTTTTTAAACACCCCAAAATGGGTGTAATGGAGAAGTATTGGCTACTAAAGTCTCTATTAATCATGAAATTAACCACGCTATTAATCATTCTGTTTAACTTAAATGTCGTTGCAAGTGGCTTCTCGCAGACGAAGGTTACAATTAACCTGAAATCTGCCGACTTTAAAAAAGTCATTTCCGCTATTCAGAAGCAGAGTGACTATCATTTTGTATATAGCGAATCTAATCCACCGTCGATCAAAAAGATTGACCTTCATGTTCAAAACACGGAAGTCCCTCAACTGATCAGCGATCTGCTGGCCAATTCAGGATTTAAATACAATGAACTGCCCAACCACCTCATTGTAATTTCCGAATCCGGTATGGAAATGTCGGTTATCAGGTTTACAGGTAAAGTAGTAGACGAAAAAGGACAGCCTCTCCCAGGAGCAACTGTAAGAATCAAAGGTGTAAAATCGGGCGCAACAACTGATACAAATGGTTTTTTTGCGCTGGAGGCACCAGACAACTCTGTGCTGATTGTGAGTTACATCGGATACAACGACAAAGAGGTTACCGCCAGCGGTACAGCACCATTGCAGATCGCATTAGTGCCAGAAGCAAAAAGCCTTACCGAAGTCGTTGTAGTAGGATATGGTACGCAAAAGAAAGTAAATCTGACTGGCGCCATTGCAACGGTAAATGCTGACAAACTGGATAGCCGCCCAATGGTTAACCTGGGTGATGGACTGCAGGGATTGATCCCCAATCTGAATGTAAACCTGAACAGCGGTCAACCCGGACAGGGCGCAAGTTTCAATATCCGGGGACTAACTACCCTGGCACCGGGCTCTACACAAGTTACAACAACTTCACCTCTGATTCTGGTAGATGGAGTAGCACGTGACCCGAACCTTATTGACCCGAATGATGTTGAAAGTGTAACGGTGCTGAAAGATGCAGCATCTGCATCGATCTATGGTAGCCGAGCTGCCAATGGCGTAATGCTGATTACTACCAAATCGGGTAAGAAGGGCCCAACGAGGGTAACATATTCTGGATCTTATACCATCTCCCGCCCTACTCAGCTGGCGGATCAGGTAAACTCCGATGACTACATCAAGATGTTCAATTATGCCAACAGATCGGGTCAGCAAAGTGGTGGATATACTACAAATCCATTCACTGCGCAGGATTCAATTATGGCAGCAGCATACAGAAATGATCCTGCCAATAACCCTACGGGGTATCCTGATCCGGGAAATCCTAAAAAATACCGGTATGTAGGGAATACCGACTGGGTTAAGGAACTTTATCCGGGATGGGCACCACAGCAGCAACATAATATCTCGGTTACCGGAGGCGAAGAAAAAACCACATATGCTGCAGGTATGGGTTATTTCAGACAGGAAGGCCTGCAGGAAAGTGCTAATCAGGTTTACCAGAGATATACACCTTCTTTAAAAGTAAATACTGATGTAAATAAATGGCTTACTTTCAACTTCAACATGTCGCTGACGCATGTTGATAATGATCAACCCGGCCCCACAAGGATTAATCAGGGTGGCCCGGGTAATGGCAGCTGGCTCGTAGCAGGCTTACCGCCAACCATGCCTATATTCAATCCTGATGGTAACGGGCATTATGCAGGTCAGGGAAATTACACCAACCCTTTTGCCGTCAACGCACTTTCCGGCCGCGATATAGACAACCAAAATGATTTATGGACGACCGGCAGGGTGATCATTAAACCAGTAGATCATTTAAGTGTAGTTGCTGATTACACTTTCAATTCTTTTTCTCAATTTGAAAAGGCTAATATGATCCCTTACAATGAATATGGCGTAAACGGGCAGTTTCTGAGTATATTTCCATGGACAAACCCTTCGCAGGTTTCGGAAAACAGACAAAACAACACCTATAAATCGCTGAATACTTACGCCACATATGAGAATACTTTTGCCAACAAGCATTATTTCAAAGCTTTGGTTGGCTATAATCAGGAATATTACCATTACCGCCTGAGCAATGCGACAGCAAGGAGCCTGATTGATCCTACACTTCCGGCTATCGGAATCAATACAGATACCAAGCCGGTTGTTGGCGGAGTGGAAACTGAATCAGCTTTGATCGGAAGTTTCAGCAGGTTAAACTATATTTATGACAACAGATACCTGATTGAAGTAAATGCACGCTACGACGGCTCTTCCAGGTTCCCGGCAAATGACAAGTATGTGTTTTCTCCTTCAGTTTCATTAGGCTGGAATATCGCCAATGAAGCTTTTATGAAAAATATCAAAAATACTGTTAATGAATTAAAAATCAGGGCCTCATACGGACAACTCCCCGACCAGCTGACTCCAGGAAGAAGCAGATCTGTTCAGGACAGAAACGGTGCAATGCCAGGCGCAATATCCTATGGCAACATCAGTTCCTATGCACAATATCCATATATCGCGACACAATTAACCGGAACAGTACCATACCTGATCGGAGGGCAACCCGGAACTATAGTAAAAGCACCGGCGCTACTGAGTTCTAATCAGACATGGGAGAAAGTGCAGACAAAGAATATTGGTCTCGACTTTGCATTCCTGAATGACAAACTAAATGGTAGCTTTGATTACTTTATTAACAATACAAAAGACATCCTGGTAAACAGTCTGCAATTGCCGGCAGTGTTAGGTGCCGCTACGCCCCCATCCAACTCAGCAGATTTGAGATCAAAAGGATGGGAACTAAGCTTAAACTGGAAGGATAAAGCACTGAATGGAGATTTCCATTATGCTGTAACACTGAGCCTTTCCAACAACTCAAATACCAAAGTAACGAGGTATGCAGGTAATCCTACAAACAACCTGGGAGACTTTAGGGTAGGTCAGGAATTGGGAGAAGTTTGGGGCTATACAAACAACGGATATTACAAAACTGATGCTGAAGCGCAGGCAGTAGATAATTCTGCGCTTGCGGGTTACAAATGGCTTGCCGGTGATATCAAATATGCCGACTTAAATGGTGATGGAAAGATCAATTACGGGAACAGTACACTTGCAAACCACGGCGATTTGAAAATTATCGGTAACCAGACTGCGCATAACCGTTTTGGGCTGAATCTAAACGCCACTTATAAAGCATTTGATTTTACGACTTTCTTTCAAGGGGTATTGTCTCAGCGGTTCTATCCGAATGAATATACCTTTTATGCTTTCAGAGATGATGAATACAGCATTCCTTCTACCTATTCAACGGATTACTGGACACCTGAAAACCCAAATGCATTTTTTCCAAGGGTACGTTTCTCCGGCGGCGGCAATGAACAGGCTCAGGACAAGTACCTGCTGAATGCGGCGTATGCCAGGGTGAAACAGATTACCATTGGTTATACTTTACCTAAAGTGCTGACAGATAAAATCAAAATGCAAAGGTTGAGAATTTATGTAACAGGCGCCAACCTTTTCACCATCACTTCACTGAACAGGAACTATGATCCGGAGGTTATATCATTTAACACCTACCCATTGAACAAGTCATTGTCTTTTGGAATTCAGGCATCATTGTAAAAGAATCATTAACCGCTGTTTTAAAACGTTAAAAAAAGATATTCACATGAAAAATAGACATATATTATTATTTACGATATGTGCTTTGATGCTCTTTATGGCCTCCTGCAAAAGGGATAGCTATCTTGACCGTGCTCCACTTAGCGATATCAGTCCGCAGAAATTTTTTAAAAATGAAACGGATCTTCAGTTATACTGCAACCAGTATTACAACACGCTTCCTATTCAGAATTTCCTGCGTATGGATGATAATTCTGATGACAAAGCCAATCAGACAATCAACTCAATTTTAGCGAACACCTATACCATACCTTCGGCAGCAAGTTCCACCGATCTCCCAGGTACAGGTGCAGTAAGCGCCGGGACCACTCCTGTTGCCGGTACGGGCACAAACTGGAATTTTGCCCTGATCAGGACTTGCAACTTTTTCCTGGCGAATTATTCAAAGGCAGACCTTCCAGAAGCAACTAAAAATGTTTATGTGGGCGAAACGTTGTTCTTCCGCGCAAATGATTTCTGGAAAAAAGTGAAGGCCTTTGGTGACGTTCCCTATGTAAACAAATACATTACTGATACATCGTCGTCTGTACTCTATGGTGCACGTATGCCGCATCAGCAGGTCATGGATTCTGTTTTAAAAGACCTGAATTTCGCAGTAGCTAATATTCCGGTTACACCTTCTCAGGATGGACGTTTAACAAAGTATGCAGCACTTGCACTGAAAGCCCGTGTTTGCTTATGGGAAGGAACCTACAGGAAATATTTTGGCAACGCAGGGGACCCCACCCCATTTTTACAAGGCGCTGTTGATGCTGCTGAGCAGATCATGACCTCCGGCATGTTCAAAATTTACAATACCGGTCATCCGCAAACTGATTATTACAACCTGTTTATACAGGAAGAACTCCAGGGTAATTCAGAAGCTATTATGCCAATGCGTTATATTATTAATGTGCTTACAAGTGATATTGACAGGCAGCTTGGCCAGAGCGGAGACGGTTATAGTAAAAACTTTGTAAGATCATTTTTGTGCACTGATGGCTTGCCTTATTCACTGAGCCCTCTATATAAAGGTGACAACACCCCTGACGATGAAGCGACCAATCGTGACCCAAGGTATAAACAGCAAATCGCTACCAGGGGATTTGACCTTTTAGCCGGAGACCTCATCACCCTTCCGCGCATAGGGACAACCAATACGTCTACCGGTTATCAGGCGATCAAAGGCCGTTCAAACAGCCAGATTGCCTGGACAGCTTCGCAGGATACCTATGACTTTTTCATCTTCAGATATGCAGAAACTCTTCTGATAGAGGCAGAGGCACGTGCTGAATTAGGTACATGTACCCAGTCTACCTTAGACAACACGGTCAACATTTTAAGGGACCGCGTTGGTATGCCCCATATGCTGATTTCAAGCCTTGTAAAGGACCCTAAATCAGACTTTCCTGCTATACCGGTATTGCTGGATGAAATCAGAAGGGAAAGACGGATAGAACTTGGTTCTGAGGGCTTCCGTTTTGATGACCTGCACAGATGGAAAGCGGGTCCACTGATTAATAACCCTGAGACTATCCTGGGTATGAAACTGACTCCTGCATTGAAAGCACAATACCCGGCTTCACAGGTAGCAAGTATTGTAGTAGATGCCAACAGTTACATTCGTGTATATCCGAATTTCACTTCACGTACCTGGAATGACAAAATGTACTTATTCCCTGTACCAACTGGTGAAATCACATTGAATCCGCAACTTAAACAGAATCCGGGCTGGTAAATGGGGATGTATAATCCCCATGTTCGGGCATTGCAGCTACCTGTTTTTATCCGGAAGTTTACATCGTAAAATATCCTTATTTCGATTTCCCCGGGGTGCCTCCGGTGACTACACCGGAGTCGGGGTGATAGGTTAGTTAATAACGTCAAAAGCCGGTTACTGTGGATGCAGACCGGCTTTTGTTTTTAAATAGTATCACCGTTTTAGGGGATTTACAGTATCCTGATTTATGCAGACTTTTACATCAATCATTCAAGATTATCCATGATTGATTCCAGAACGTATAATGGAATTGATATTGGAGATAGGTAATAACTGAAAGCCGGTTTTTGTGGATGCAAAACCGGCTTCCATTTTATACTAAGGGTTTGGTACAATCAATTTGTTGCTCTGAAGTTCACGTCCCGAGATCGGCCAGATATAATTCGCAGCCGTTGGCGCAACAGCAGGAGCTATTCCTGATGTTCCTATTTTTGAAGGTAGTGGCTGTTGTGTTCTTTTCAGATCAGGAGCCCTGAATCCTTCACCCAGCAGCTCAATCCTTCTTTCCGTGAGAATTGTGTTGATCAGACTTGCAGCTGTACTGATATCGGCCGCTGCAAAGGTATAGGCGGGGTCAGAACGGCGTCTCACTGCGTATAACAGTTCGGTAGCCCTCGTGAGATTGCCCGTTCTTGCGCTGGCTTCAGCAGCATTCAGTAAAACTTCAGCATACCTGATCACAGGAATATAATCTGTAAAAGGGGAAGGTGTTTTATATTTCGCTAAATACGTAAGGGATCCTGCTTTTACCAGCAGTGCAGAGCGTGCATCTGTAGCAGAGCTCAGTGCCGGATTGGCAAAGATTCCCGCTGTGTTCAGGTAATACTCGGCATTTCCAGGTGTGGTATTGAAATAGTATGCCAGCTGATTTTGTGTTCCTGGTGCGTCTGTAGTAGTAAAAGGGAAAGACAATAACGTTTCAGAAGCTGTTGCCGTACCGGTATAAGAACCATTAAAAACATTGGCAATACTGGCATCAAGCCTGCTTCCCCCTGTTGGAGCCTGGAAAGGGGCCGATGCAGAAATGATTTTTGCCGACTCAGCAACAACCTGTGCGTAATTAGCCTGCGTAAGGTAAACCCGGGCTTTCAGCGCTATCGCTGTATTTTTATAAGCACGGAACGCACCATTAACCGGAGTGGCAGGAAGTTTGGCTTCAGCATCATCCAGATCTTTTAGAATCTGGGCATAAACCTCTGCTACTGTACTTCTGGCCAGATCATTTGTTCCTCCACCCGTTAGTGTAGTTTCAGAAACCAATCTTAAAGGCACACCCAGACTGGCACCATTGTCAAAAACGTAAGGTTTTGCATAGGTCTGAACAAGGGCCAGATAAGACAATGCCCTTAAGAATTCTGCTTCGCCTGTATATTGACTGGCAAGCGTGGCATCTACTTTTGAGCTATTGGCCTGTAAGCCTGCCAGAAATACGTTGGCACGGTTAATTGCTGCATAAGCGCGACTCCAAAGGTTTACCACTTCATTGGTATTGGAGTTTACATTCTGGCCCCAGGTGTCTAAACCGGTAACCCCGTTTGGTTTATTTACAATAAACTCCTCTCCCCGGATCTCGTTATATATAATATATCTGCCTCCGTAAAATTCGCCATGTCTGACACCAGCATATAAACCATTGACCTGGAGCAAAATCCTCGCAGGGTTATCAAATGCTTCATTATCGATAATACTGGTGGTAGGTGTCGGATCAAGCAGATCCTTTGTGCATGAACCGGCAAACACCATGATGGATGCAAGTAAGGCTGCACTTATGCTGTTTTTATATTTTTTTATAGTCATCATCGTTGTCAAAAATTAAAATCCCACATTAAGTCCGAATGTAAATATCCTGGCAGACGGTACGCCGTTACGGTCAACACCCGGCGAAAGATTGGAGTTACCATTGGTAGAAACCTCAGGATCCGAGCCTTTATAACCGGTAAATACCGCAAGGTTGGTAGCCTGCACATATACCCTCAGAGAAGCTATACCTGCCTGGTTAATCAGTTCTGCAGGGAATTTATACCCGAGAGCTACATTTTTAAGCTTGGCATAGGCACCGTTCTGAACATTGGATGAATTGGGAATAGCTGAACCATTTGAATAATTGTCTCCATATTCCAGTCTAGGGATATCAGTGATCTGTCCCGGAGTAGTCCAGCGGTCAAGTATATCAGTATGGTTATTCCAGAAACGCTGATCTCTCAAGGTAGCCTGGGTACCATTATAGATTTTGTTGCCTCCTGAAAAAGTAATACCCACACTCAGATCAAAATCCTTATAAGTGAAATTGTTATTTAAGCCACCATAAAACGTAGGGATACTTTTTCCGGCGATTTTTCCGTCAAGTGTTCCGTCTATCGCCGGCGCTGTTGTACCATCCAGGTAAGTCCATGGAGTTCCCCCTGTTTGCTTGTACTGCACTTCGCGGCCAAAGCGGTTGATAAAAATACGTCGTCCGTTATCAGGGTTTACTCCAGCGGTAGGCACTACAAAAATAGACCCCAGTGTATAACCTACCCTGGTTATATTCGCTGTTTCTAAACCTGAAGTTGATCCGTAAATATCTGCGTTACCCTCTGCCAGTGCAGTAACCTTATTGTTCAGCGTGCTGATATTGAAATTGGTCGTCCAGCTGAAATCAGACTTAACTATGTTTTTCGAAGTAATGTTAAATTCAAAACCACGGTTGAACATGGAACCTACGTTTGCAGCGATGGTGTTCACCGGATCGCCGGGGATACCACGTGATGGCGACTGAGGTGAGTTGAGGATCAGGTTGTCGATACTGTTGTTGTAATAGTCAATATCTGCCTGGATACGTCCTTTCAAGATGCTGAAGCTGATACCAGCATCCGTTTTTTTACTCGTTTCCCATTTCAGGTTGGGGTTACCTGCCTGACTAAAGAAGACAGTAGATGTACTGCCGTAAAGACCCGAGTTGAACAGGGCCAGTGATGCAAAATCATTGACACCGATATTACCTACTACACCATAACTGCCTTTCAGCTTGAAATCATCAAAGATAGCCGCAAGGCTGCTGCTTTTGAAAAAGTCCTCTTCAGCGATATTCCAGCCGATAGATGCTCCCCCGAAATTTCCGTACTTATTGTTAGCTGACAACCCTGAGAAACCGTCCCGTCTGAATGTTCCACTCAACAGATATTTCTTGTCAAAATCGTAGTTTACAGTTCCGAAGAATGATCGGAATCCGTTTTCGGTATTGAAGTTGCCGGTAGCTGCAACACTACGCACATTCAGGAAATTTCCCTGGTAGTTATTAAAGTAACCATCTGCAAGATTTGTTCTTTCTGTACCTGTTCCGACATTGGTAGTATGGTATTCTTCCTGACCCACCAGAGCATTGATGTGATTTTTACCCAGGGCAACCACATAGTTCAGGGTATTGGTCCAATCTCTCCTGTTATACTCTTCGAAAGTATTGAGAGCATATCCATTAAAGCTCTGTCCGTCACCGGCAATCGGATTCTGGAAAGTTGTATTGGCAGTATTCAGTTTATTGATGCTGTATTGAGTTTTCAGTTTTAAACCCTTTACAATTTCCAGCTCTCCATATACATTCGCAATGATATTGTCGTTTTTAGAGGTAAACCTGTCTTTGTCGAGCAATACAACAGCATTTGGATAATTACTTCCAATTGTATTTGCACCCAAACCTAAAGTACCGGTAGAGGTGATGTTGTAAGAACCGTCTGCATTGTATGGCGAAACATTAGGTGCAAGTACCAGCGGCAACCTTGCAAGACCACCTGTACTATAAGCCTGCCCTAATAATGATCCTGTGTTAGGGCCGATGTTCAGCGTATTACTGTAACTGAAATTGGTTCCGACAGTAATTGCTTTAGATAAATGGTGGTCAACATTTCCCCTGAATATCTTGCGTTCAAATGAATTGGTTTTGATGAAACTTTCCTGCTTGCTGTATCCAGTAGAGAGGAAATACGATGTGTTTTCGCTGGCACCCGAAACATTCATATTGTGATTCTGCGATATACCTGTCTGGTACACAACCTTAAACCAATCCGTTTCTACGGTTTTGCCACTCGCATCGGTCTGCAGTGCAAAACCAGGATCAAGCCTGGGGCTGGTATTTGCCCTTGCTTCATTTTTTATCATGACATACTGTTCTGCATCCAGCATTTCTGGTAAATTGAAAGCCTTGGTAATCCCCACCCAGCCATCATAGTTTATACGTGTTTTCCCCTGCTTTCCTTTTTTCGTGGTGATCACTACCACACCATTCGCAGCCCTTGATCCGTAGATAGCTGTAGAGGATGCATCCTTAAGAATATCTATTGATTCAATATCATTTGGGTTGATATCGCCCAGGGGGTTATTCGAGGCACTGTTAGCACTTACCGTTGAGGTATTGCCGGTAATTCCGGTAAACACAGGAACTCCATCAACAATGATCAGCGGATATGAACTCAGCGAGATAGAGTTAAATCCCCGTACCCTGAAAACCGGAGGGTTATTCAGCACACCATTAGGCTGTATAATGTTTACACCTGCCGCCTGTCCGGCAAGCGCCTGTTCGAAACTCTGAACCGGCTTGTTAGCGATCTGCGCAGCACTTACTTTTACTGCCGACCCTGTAAATTCTTTTTTAGTGGTACTGGAATAACCCGATACCACAACTTCACTCAGTTGATTCTGGCTGGAAACCAGTGCCACATTTGCCCTGCCTGATGTAATTTCCACAGTTTGAACAGTATAACCTACAAAACTAAATGTAAGAGTTTTTATACTGGAAGGTACAGCTATCGTATATTCTCCGGCAGCATTGGTCCTTGTAGTAGGTCCACCACGTCCTGTGGATACACTTACGCCAGGGAGCGCAGTTCCATCACCTGAATCGGTGACCTTACCGCTGATGCTGCGCGTTTGCGCGAAGGCTTGAACGCCAAAAAGCAAAATCACCACTAATAAATAGAGTATTTTTTTCATCATGTTATATTTTGTTTTAGATAGTTAATAGTTGTTTTTTTCTGAATGAATTCTTACAGATCTGATCTTACTGAAATTCTTTGTCTCTGGTTATATCATAGGCAGGGGATTTAGGGATTTTACAAAAAACCTTTCGGAACTGAAAGGCTGAGGAATTTAAATTATCGATAATGCTCTACCTTTCAAATCCTTGTATCAAATGACAGGGCAGATGATAATCCATATAGCGGTTAAAAATAAGTTGAGGCTGAGCGCGTCTGATCATTTTTCAAATATATATTATAATTCTACTAAATTAGTATACTTAATAACTAATTTCACTAACATTTACCTCAAATGATCATATATAATTCATAAACCACCACCGATTTATATTTAAGGCTAGTTTTTATCAACAGAGATGTTATATTTAATTACTTAGTATAATTTTAAAACATCAAGAGCAACAAGAGTACTGACTCTTGAGAAATAAACAAAGAAAACGAGGAATTTAAATTACGCAATCGTTCCCGTAAACAAGAAAAGTGTTCCTTATTAACAAAATTTTAAACAAAAAAACACCTTATTTGGCGTGAATCAATTAAATATTTGTTCATGTATGCAATTATCTTCCTCAGCACAATGAATCCAGACAAATTTCAGCTATTTCATCAGGAATAATACCAGGGCATCTAAGCTGATGTGAGTTTAAAAAGAAGCATTAACCAATAGTTCATGAACAAATAGCTGTTGGAAGCCTGGCGGTGGTGCAAAACCCGTAAAAAAGAAAGGCGGAGAAAGAAATTCTCCGCCAGCTGTGTACATTTTATAAGCAGCTATTTACTGCATTGTTTTATTCAGCGCAATAATGGCTGTCTTGAAATCCTCACGGGCCACTAAAAACTGAATATTGACTTTCCTCAGGGCAAAACCTGCACTTTTAATATTTACTCCATTTTCAGTGAGCGCAAAAGCACTTTTAGCCAGGAGGCCTGGCTGATCCATATTTGACCCGAGCAAACACACCATAGCTGCTTTTTCAACAGTAACCTTTTCAAACTTGCTTTCCAGGTCGCTGATCAGTTTTTTATCAAAATCCCGTTCCCAGATGACAATGGAGATACTGTTTGCACTTGTAGCTTTGAAAGTATAACTCAGTTTATGATTGTAGAAAATCTGCATGATCTGCAGGTCGCTGCCCACACTGCCTACCATTAAAGGGTCATATACATCAATAATCAGTAATTTATCAGTACCGGTGATCAGTTCCACCCGTTTGTGTTCAGACACAAATTCACGGGTAATCAGCGTGCCTGGGTGCGAGGGCTCAAAAGTATTTTTAATCCGCAGATTAACACCATTGATTTCCAATGGCTTGGATGCCTTGGGATGGATTGCCTCCATACCCACATCGGCAAGCTGATCAGCGATATCATAATTGGTGTAGCCGACAGGTATGCAATTATCTATACCAACCAATGCCGGATCGGCTGTAGAGAGATGGTATTCTTTATGAATAATGGCTTCTTCAGGTTTTAAGAATTCAGCTATCTTACTGAAAGTAACTTCAGAGTATCCCCTATCAAATTCACGCATAATTCCTTCCGTACCTTTCGCATATCCTGTAACTATACAAATGGTTGTTGCAAAGTCAATGTTTTTGAATGCATGCCTGATGCGCTGGTCAATAGTATAGGCAAGATGGTCATCAAATCCGCTCAGGTCAACAAGCCTGGCATTGATACCCCTATTCTGCAGGATATTGGTAAAGTTAAAGGCAGAATGGCTTTCGCCGATTGATGCCAGGATCTCCCTTGCCGCCTGTAAAATACCTTCCCTGCTCACATAGCCGGATGCGAGAATATTGGATAGATTTTCCAGATAGGTCTGCGCCTCCATGATATGCTTTTCAATAAATTGATCGGCAACGGCGAGATCCAGACCAAGATCTGCATATTTCTTATTGATTGCCTTTAATTTAACAATCAGATCTTTCAGGGGTTTGTGGAAATTCTGATGTTTAGCTATGCGGTGGTAAACACCGGGAGCACCGGTCTTCTTGTTTTCGAGCAACAGGTCCGTCACACCTGAAAATGCTGATACTACAAATATTCTGTTGTAAAGCTGTTCGCCTGTGCGTTCAAATAAAATGATATTTTGAAGGACATCTTTGAGGGCACTCATCGAAGTACCACCTATCTTTTCTACTGTTAACATGGCATAAAATTATCAATTTTATACCAGATCAACCTATGTTTATCTGCTGTAATCTGATCTTAAAAACAAATTACTACAACTTAATTGAGTAAGGGGAAATGCGAAGCCCTGAGCTTGTGCTGCAGGGCTTCTATTTTGGTGTGTGTTTTTCTTTAATATTAAAGGTATATACTATTATTGTAATATCCTAATTTTTTAATAAAATATTTATTAGTTTTACTGCCAGGAGATAAGATCGTTCATAAGACCTTTAAACAGGAATAAAAAAACGTTTTAACAATACCAATAATTCTTCGTTTAATTTAGCTTTACGGGAATTGAACGAGGATATGAACTATAAAAAGATACTTTTACCTGTCCTGCTTGGCGGACTATTGCTCTGCGGAATCAGCTGTCAGCAGTCACAGCAAACCGATTTTAATACGTATGGCCGCCGGGTGGCTGCAGAAACTTTAAAAAATGCCGGTCCAGAGTTCTCTTTCCCATCAGAACCAGCTATACCAGGTAGCAGTAAAACTGACAACAGAATATATGACACGAGGGACAGCACTGCCAGTCAGATTTTACTGGGAAACCCCAGCGGGGCAACAAACAGTACAGTCAATGCAGAAAACTATCTGATTGATCAGCAGTATTATGTTGAAAGTTACAGCAGGACGAAGGGCAGTCCAAACTGGGTGAGCTGGCATATCGGGGCAGAAGATCTGGGAAACACCAAACGACTAAATAATTTCAGACCAGACACAGATCTTCCTGAGGGATGGTATGAAGTCAGCAATACAAGTTACAAAGGATCAGGTTTCGATAAGGGCCACAACTGCCCCAGCGGAGACCGCAGCAGTTCTACTGCGGCCAATTCTTCAACTTTTCTGATGAACAACATGATCCCTCAGGCACCAAACAACAATCAGCATACCTGGGAACATCTGGAAAGTTATTGCAGGACACAGGTAAAAAAAGGCAACGAAGTGTACGTGGTTATGGGAAGTTATGGTAGTGGCGGGACTGGAAAGAATGGATACTTTGAAAGTATTGATAACGGAAAGATCAATGTGCCTGCCCATATATGGAAAGTAGTTGTCATCATTCCTGAAGGCAACAATGACCTGCAAAGAATCAATGCCGGCACCAGGATCATTGCCGTTGATACACCAAATGACAATGCTATAGCGCCCAACTGGATGAAGTACCTTTGTACAGTAAGGGATATTGAGAAGGCAACAGGTTATGATCTGCTTTCTGCCCTTCCGAAAGCATTACAGAACCGCATTGAAGTGGAAAAATTTAAAGGCGGAAATTAGCCGGACTGCGTTTGAAAATTACGTAAAATACTGGTCCGATAAGGTACGCAACGCAGAGAATAGCTGCCAGGGACAGCGCAAAATAAAGTTCCGAATTATTTTCCCTGTAACATATAATCGCAGTTACCGCAACAAATGCGATCAAAATAAATAGCTTTCTCATTGTATTCTTAATTGTACAGCGAAAGTGTCAATAATCCGGGTATGATAGAAATGTCTCCGGATAGACTGATACAATGTATCGACGAATTGCTACCATCTCTTGCAATGTATTAATATATAATGTTAAGAAAATGATATTACTTAACATAAATATAATATAATGATAACATGAATATCACATATATTTGAAAGAATAGCAAAGATATATGAAAAAGAGCAAGCTCAAATCACTGATAAAATCAGCAAGAAAAACAGCGAAAGAAGATATTAGAACGAGTTTAGTGATTGAACTGAAAGAAATCGCTTCTAAATTTGGAACAGGATCTAAAAAACTGCACAAAGACATTGAGAAAGGGTCGAAACAACTGGCGAAAAAATTAGCAAAAGATATTAAAATTAATAAATCAACACTTGTAGCAACTGATCAGTCCATAGCATCTAAAGCGGTTGCAGATGAACCACCTTTTCTTTTTCCAGAGACAACACAAGCATAGATACTAAACTGACTGGTCATCTTTGCCCAAAATGTCATTGGAATCTAAAAATAATAAGTTTTCCGGGTAAAACTAGAGAGCTTTCCTAAATTTACGTAACTGATTACATAAGCAGATACACGTAAACGATATGGAATTTTTTGATAAAGCTGGAAAGATAGCCATAGGCAGCAGGCTGCGTATGCTTACCGAAAAAATAACGGAAGATGCCGCACATATTTATAATTTATACGAGGTTGATCTTCAGCCTAAATGGTTTCCTGTTTTCTATGTTTTATCTCTGGGAGAAGAAAAGACAATCACGGCAATCGCAAAAGAAATCGGGCATTCCCATCCATCAGTAAGCAAGATCATTAGCGAGATGTCAAAGAAGGGGTTGGTTACAGAAAAAAAAGACAGCAGTGATGGCAGAAGGAACATGATAAAACTTTCCAAAAAAGGGAATGAGATCCATGAAAAGATCCGGCATCAGTACACAGATTTGGAATCAGCCATTGAACAGATCTCGGAGCAAACCAGCCACAACCTCTGGAAAGCCATAGAAGAGTGGGAGTTTATCCTGGAACAGAAGTCGTTATTAACCAGGGTAAAAGAACACAGGAAAAAACGGGAAAGCGGGAACGTTGAGATCGTGGATTATAAACCTGAGTACCAAAAGGCATTCCGGGCACTCAATGAAGAATGGATTTCCAGGTATTTTAAAATGGAAGAAACCGATTACAAAGCACTGGATAACCCTGATGGATATATCCTGAAGAAAGGCGGCGCTATACTGGTTGCTCTTATCGACAATGAACCCATTGGTGTGTGTGCGCTGGTAAAGATGGACGATCCTGAGTATGATTTCGAGCTGGCTAAAATGGCCGTTTCTCCAAAAGCACAGGGAAAAAATGTTGGCCGTCTGCTGGCCCTGGCGATCATTCAAAAAGCAAAAACGATGGGTGCTGCCAAAATCTACCTGGAAAGCAACACCCTGTTAAAACCTGCCATCAACCTCTATCATAAGCTGGGCTTTGAAAAAATCGCAGGACGTGCTACGCCGTACGAACGTTGTAATATTCAAATGGAGCTGGTGATAGTTTAAAAAGATCTGCCAGTTTATCCACTACGAAATCTACTTCTTCAGCAGTGTTGTACCTGCTGAAAGAAAATCTGATAGTGCTGCGTGAAGGATCGTTGCCCAAAGCACAAAGAACATGTGAACCTGCGGCGGAATGGCTGCTGCAGGCACTGCCACCAGATGCGCATATCTGAAAGATGTCAAGGTAATCAAGAGGAGAAGCACCGGTAAGCGTTTGTGGAATTGCCGCACTCAGCACAGTAGAAAGGCTTATGTTTTTTTGAGCAGAATTACCGTTGAATTGTACGCCCGGAATGGAATTGCTGAGTTTAAGGATCATCCTGTCCTTCAGACCGCTGATATGTTTCTGGTAGGCATCCCTGTTTTCGTAGGCAATTTCAAGTGCTTTTGCCAGACCCACAATGCCTGTTACATTTTCAGTGCCGCTGCGCTGGCTGCTCTCCTGGGCGCCGCCATTGATAAACGGGCGGATTGCTGCTGCAGAACGTTTGTATAAAAATCCGGCACCTTTTGGCCCATGGAATTTATGGGCCGAACCTACCAGGAAATCAGCTTTAAGTTTTTGTGTATCGTAAAGGTATTGCCCCATGGTTTGTACAGTGTCTGAATGAAAAACAGCACTGTACCTGCTACAGACCTCTGCAATTTCATCGATATCATTCAGGTTACCTACTTCATTATTGCCGTGCATTACAGATACAAAAGCTTTTTCGCCTGCAGCCAGTAACTGCTCCAGATGTGAAAGCGAAAGGTTTCCCCTATCGTCATGCTCCAGGTATACCAGTTCAATCTCCCCGTTTTTCTCAAGGGTCTTTAATGTATTCAGTACGGCATGGTGCTCAAAGGGAGATGTAATGGCCAGTTTGATCTGATTTTCGCGGACTGCGGAAAGGATAGCGGTATTATCAGCTTCGGTACCACCCGAAGTAAAGATAATATGTTCTGGTGTAGTATTTAACAGTTCTGCAATTGTTCTCCTCGACTTCTCTACTGCTGTCTTGGCATCTCTTCCGCAATGATGAGCCGATGAAGGGTTACCAAAATTCTCGAAGAAGTATGGCTGCATAGCCTGGAAAACATCAATGCTCAAAGGTGTTGTTGCTGCGTTGTCAAGATAAATTTTCATTTCCATCAATTTTTAAAGGTGATTAAATAATAAATAAACTTATGCAGAGAGGCAGATGGAAAACGATCTTATCTATCCGCCTTGCAGCGGAAGGATTTAGCACCTTGTAAATTACAGGTTGCTAAGACTTCACAGGGCCTTTCCCTCAGTCTTTCTGGATAAGTAAATAAATTCAAGAACTGTTTATTAAGAGCAAATATAGTAATAGTCTACCAAATTAGTATATTTTATTTGAATATTTTTTTATTGCTGATCATTATACATAGATATCTTGATACATTTATTTGTAAACAAGGATACCCTCTATCGCCAAAACATCCATATTCGTTTGGTTAAAACACCTTATTGCATCTTGTGGGGAGCATACAACAGGTTCATTCATTACATTAAAGGATGTATTGACTACAAGCGGGCAACCTGTAAGTTGGTAAAAGGCATGGATCAGCTTATAAAAATCAGGATGGTCAACCGCATTAACGGTTTGTAAACGTGCGGAGCCGTCAATATGTGTTACCGCGGGCATGGTGTTAGTTTTTGTTTGACTTACAAACAGCATGTAGGGACTTCTCCGTGCAGCTGTAAAATAGTCACTTACAAACTCCTCCATTATTGCCGGTGCAAACGGACGGAAAGTTTCCCGGAATTTGATCTTTTGGTTGAGAATTGCCTGCATCTCTGGATTCCTTGGATCGGCCAGTATGCTGCGGCATCCCAGTGCCCGGGGGCCAAATTCCATGCGCCCGTTGAAATATCCTACTACTTTACCAGCTGCAAGACATCGGGCCACCTCATTGTGAAGATTATCGGGCTTTATCCAGGAAAGATGTTGATCATCTAAAGCCTGTTTCACCTCCTTTTCTGTATATAAAGGCCCAAGCAAAGCGTTTTTCATTTTGTCCTCTTTACCAGTTACAATTCTGGCATTACCCAGATATTGGTGATATACCGCATATGCTGCTCCTAATGCTCCGCCTGCGTCTCCGGCGGCGGGCTGTATCCATATCTGCTTAAAGCCCGAGTGACGAAGAATCTCCGTATTGATTACACAGTTTAAGGCCACTCCTCCGGCCAGGCACAAATTGTCTGAAGGATATTGCCGGTAAAGGTCTTTGCTGAGCAGCAGCATAATTTCCTCGGTCACTTTTTGGACGGAACATGCAATATCCTGATGAAACTGACTGATATTTTCTTCGGGCTTACGTGGATCTGCATTAAACAAACGGTGAAACTTTTTGCTGGTCATCGTCAGGCCTGTGCAATAGTTGAAGTAATCCATGTTCATCAAAAATGATCCGTCAGCTTTCACATCAATCAGATGCTGATAAATCAGCGCTGTATACCGCGGTTCCCCATAAGCGGCCAATCCCATTACTTTGTACTCATCAGAATTAACCTTAAACCCGAGATAGGCTGTAAATGCGGCATAAAACAACCCGAGTGAATGCGGAAACCTGATCTCTCTCAATAGCTCTATGTGATTACCTGTACCCCTGCAAACCGTAGTGGTATTCCACTCCCCTACCCCGTCAACGGTTAAGATTACCGAATCGTGAAAGGGTGATGGAAAGAATGCCGACGCTGCGTGCGACTGATGATGGTCGGCAAATAAAATAGCATTGTCCTTCTTCCAGAGAGGATCGATCTGATGCAGCTGGTCATTGATACTTCTTTTGATAAACAATTTATCCTTTAACCAAACGGGCAGGGATTTCAGAAAAGCATTCAGTCCGCGGGGAGCAAAAGCCAAATGAGTTTCCAGCAGCCGTTCAAACTTCAAAAAAGGTTTTTCATAAAATACAACATGGTCAACCTCTGATAATCTTATACCTGCAAACTCAAGGCACCAGGTTATAGCCTGCACAGGAAAAGACTCATCATTTTTAATCCGGGTAAACCGTTCTTCCTGTGCTGCCGCAATGACCTCATCATATTTGAGCAAACATGCGGCACTGTCGTGGAAAAAAGCAGAGATTCCCAGTATATACATCTGGTTAAAATAAAGAATAAATAAATGGCCCGAGTACCGATCCCTGGGCAAATACAATGATGAGGCTCAGGATCAGCAGCAGGATAAACAAAGGCCAGAGCCAGTATTTCTTTCTGCTTTTCAGGAATATCAAAAATTCTAAGATCAGTTCCATAAGTAAAAATCAATCAAAATTATTCTGCAAATGCTTTTATAGTAATATCTATTGTTTCCTTAAAATTGTCGTTTCATAGAACTCTCCTCAACATGCGTGGCTTTTTCCCAGTAGGTGGACGCCTTTTTCTGCGCCTTTAATTTCAGGAGATCTTTACCCAGTAATTTTATAACAACACTCAGGGGCGTAAGAATTAAACAATAGACCAGCGTTAACAATATCCAGGTATTGACTTTTCCAAGAGTTATCGAAAGTTTAGTCCAGCCCCGGTTAAAAGGAGTGAGCATCCCTGGCATAAACAGGGCAGCAAAAATCATAATAAATGAAATAACTAACAAGACTGGCATAAACTGATGCTTTATGAACGCCCAATATATAACGATCCCTAAGCATACCGCCCCCAATGCAAGGCCAAATTTCTGGTTGGTAGTTCCATTATGTTGTTTCATCTGTACTGTTGTTTATCAGTATTGTATTCACGGAGTTTATTGAGATAAGTCAACGCTTCTTTTGGCTGGTCAATCTTTAGGCAGAGCAGGTACAAACTCTCCAGATTACTTTTCGAAGGCTCCAGCCAATATGCTTTTTTTAAATATAATAAGGCATATTTGAAATTCCCTGTATCAAAAGACAGCCTGCCGGCATAAGTAGCATAAGTTGCATTATAGGGATTTTCCAGTGCCACCGCTTCAGCGGCTTTCAACGCAGTGGCTTTGTCATTGATTTTCATACTGTATCTAAACAGCTCATCCATGGCGTCTGTCCAGCTGATCCTGTCTACAGCGAGTGCACCGGCAATTTTTTCTGCTATCCCTGCGCCGCGCTTAAAGTCAGAGCTGATAGGTTCATTGAATGGCCAGCCCGTTTTTAACATCATGATCTGATAAGCCCCATACAGGGAATCCACTTTTGTGACAGGCATTTGCTTTAGCAGCGTTGAAAAGGAAATCTCTGCACCAGCAACAGGGTGTATTACATGGCTTGACTTCATTTTCTGGTAATAGGCCTCACTCATAAGGGCATACCCAATCAGATTGGGATGAACATGTTCCAGTAACATTTCCTTACCCAAAATGCCGTGTGGGGAATATTGTTCGAATAATTTCCTGCTGTCGGTTAAATAAATACCAGGATAGCGCGAAGCTATCTTTCTGATGGCCGCATTCATTGCCTGTGGTGCCCTGAAGCGGAGAAGATCAAATTCAGCAGCCTTTACATACAAGGCTTTGGCCGATCTAAAATCACCTTTGGAAAAGGATAAATTAGCCCTTTGATAATACTTATCAGCAGAAAGTTTGTCAGCATTACTGATAAAGGGCTTTAAGTCTTTTTCATTGCTGACCAGTGTACTTAAAAAAACAGGAATATGCGCTGCCGACATCTTCTGACACAACTCATCCATATTCAGTTCAAATTGTTCAATTCCCTTTTGATAATCAGCAGATCCATAAGCTATTTGCTGGCTGAGGGCCATTCTTTTCATCAGATTATCACGAGTATCGGCTTTATGATTTTTGAAAGGCTGCTGAACAAAGCGGATTCCATTTTCTATCAATTGCACCAGCCTGAATTGCCGCAGCTCCAATATTGTGTTAATCCAGAAATGATTGCCTGCAATACGGCTGGTTGAACCTATTCCCAGGGCACCATAGTATTCATTGTGACCGGCATATATCAGTACCGCATCGGGCTGATAATGAATAACCTGCTTGCCGAAATCCAAAACGGTCCAGGAATTAACTGCAGTAAGTGATACATTGATCACTTCAAAATTAAGATTTGGAAGGGTATGCATCAGTCTGTACTGTAACCAGCGGTGAAACGAACCATTATGCATGTAAGGATACCCCGAGGTAGTAGATTCCCCCAAAACAAAGATTCTAAAAGTACCATGAGCTTTAACAGTTTTGAACCGCTCATGATTACCCCTTGTTGAGTTGACAGGATCGGAGAAAAATTTCGCAGAAGCTTCAGGGTTCATCACCAGACAGGTCTTATCATCGGGGTCCTTTACAAAAAGTGCTGTAGTGTACCCATAGTTACATAACCTGAGCAGTAATTCGGACAGGCATAACAAAACTACGGGCACCAGCAGAGCGAACACCTTAAACCAGGCTAACCTTCTTTTATTCAAAACCTTTTGATTAATTAGTCAACTTCTTTGTTCTGTTTTTCGGCTGGCATTTTAGCTGGAGCGGGTTTGGACAGATACAATTTGGACGAAGGAAACCAGACGGTCATTTCACCCTCACCACGGTTTGCCCATCCATAATAAGGTATGGCTGTCAGGATTTTACTTTTTAACACATTTACCCCGCCTAACAGATCTGGTTCAAACTGAGTTTTAAATACCGTTTTCGGTGGCAGTATCAAATTGCTTACCCTGCCGTCATTGTCTTTCCATTCCGCGCAATAAACCAGCGGGCCTCTTTGTAAGGCAGACTTTCCGATATCATCTTTAATATTTTTACTGGCCACTACCTGACGCACTTGCATTGGAAGATCCATCTGTACCATGTCGTTTGGTTTCCATGTGCGCGAGATTACCGCATAACCCGCATCAGTAGTATATTTTACAGCTTCACCGTTGATCTTAATGATAACCGGCCTGTTATTCTGATTACTAAAGCTGTACAAATCTGAAGGAATGGCCTGGTTTCTGGTCCAGCCCGGAAGACGGAAACGCAAAGTAAAGTCCTGTTCGCTTTTAGGCATGATATGGAAGGTTAACAAGCCGTTCCAGGGATAATTGTTTTGCTGATCAATAGTCACAGGCTGACCTGCAATCTGGAGTTCCGCACTTCCGCTGATATACAAATTGATATACGTGTCTTTATTGCGCTGCGCATAAATATATCCCGGCAACGAAGGCAGGAAGCGTGCAATATTAGTTGGGCAGCAAGAGCATTCAAACCATCCCGAACGTCCTGCTTCCAGTGCTTTGTGCGTAAATCCTTTTGTTACCTGTAACGCATTGGTATAAAAGAAAGACTTTCCATCAAGCCCCACTCCCGAGATCAGGCCATTATAGAGCACCTTTTCCATCACGTCGGCATATTTAGCATCCCCATGCAGTAAGAACATTCGCTGGTTCCAGAAAACGTTTCCAATAGCTGCACAGGTCTCATTATAGGCAGTTGCATTTGGCAGATCGTAATCTTCGCCAAAACGCTCACCATTTGGCACTGCACCAATTCCTCCCTGGACATAGATTTTTTTTCCAATCATATTGTTCCAGATCCGGTCAATAGCTTCGATATAGGCTTTATCGCCAGTGAGCGCCGCTACATCAGCCATGCCACTGTACAAATACATAGCACGGACGGCGTGGCCTTCCGCTTCATCCTGATCCGTTACAGGCTCATTATCCTGAAAATAACTGCCATTTTTCCATACATCTTTACTGTTTTTGTCATAGGTTCTTTTGCCGCGTTCGTCAATAAAGAATTTCGCCAGTTGCAGGTAATCCTGTTTTCCGGTGATGCGGTACAGCCGCACAAGCCCCATCTCTACAATTTCGTGTCCCGGCGCTACGTGTCTTTTGCCGGGACCAAAAGTCTGCACAAGCAGATCAGCGTTAAACAGAGCAATATCAAGAAAGTTGCGTTTTCCGGTAGCCTGGTAATGCGCTGCGGCAGCTTCAAACAAATGTCCTGAGTTATAAAGTTCATGGCTCATATTGTTCTCCTGAACCCATCTTTCCGGGCCTGACCAGGGGTGAGGATGCAGGGGATCAATCGTACGGGCCGTATACAGGTAACCATCGGGCTCCTGCGCAGCTTTCACCTTTGTAATCAGCGAATCAACGTATGCATCGAGTTTCGCATCGGGATGCATTGCCAGTGAATAGGATGCCCCCTCAATAGTTTTGTATATATCAGTATCATCAAAAGGAAATACCGTACAGAACTTGCCTTTTTTTGCCGCCGCCATTTCAAAATTTTTGATCCTGCCTGTATTTTCGCAGCGGGCAAATGACGCCGGAATAGTTACTGTGCGGTTTGTTTCTATGCGGGGCGACCAGAAAGTATCATCCAGCTTTACCTTTGTAAATGACAGCGGCTGAATCGGGTAGTCCTTCTGCTGCGCATATGTTAAGCCACTGAAGGCTAAGCCCAGCATTACTAAAATCGCTTTTTTCTTCATCTCTAAATTTATGAAATAAATATCTTGATATCTATACATCTTTAAGTTGTTTCATTAGTATCCGGCATTCTGTTTCAGATTGGCATTTTTAGCCAGTTCGTTCCTTGGTATCGGCAACAAAGTCCTGTAATCCCCATTAGGCGAATGGGAAAACCATGATTTTTTCGTGTAAATACCAAAGCGGATCATATCCTGTCGCCTGCGGCCCTCAGTAGTGAATTCCCAGCCAAGTTCATCAAGGAAACGCCCGTACTGAACATCTGTTCCTCCTTCTACCGTACTTCTCAGGTGGTTTCGCAATCCATAATTATAAGAACTTCCAGCGGAAAGCTGCGCCCCTGTAACTGTAGCTTTAGCGGGATTGCTACTGAATGATCTTTGCCGAACCTGAGTGACCAGAGCAGCGGCACCCCCGGCATCCCCGGTCCTTAGTAGTGCTTCCGCTTTCATCATCAGCACATCTGCATATCTCAACAAGGGAAAATCGTTGCTTAAACCAACCAATGCTCCCTTTTTGTATTCAAACTTTCCTAAACGGTAGCCATGCACTTCTTCGGAAGAATCTACCCCCGGTACCTCGTTCACGTATTTCAGGGGCTGACCATTGTTGGCACCAAACGTGCAGAGAATTGCCGTTCCGGCCGAAGTAAATTGCTGTCCCTGTACAAAATCATCTTTTAAACGGCTGTCATCGGCATCGAATGTGTTAATAAATTGCGGTGTAGCACAAATGCCGCCCCATGGCGAATTCTGAAAGTTATAGGTCTGCTGATTTTCTGGCTGCAGGGTTTCCATGTGGAGGGTAAAAGCATTTAAATTGTCAGGAGTGTACTGCTCGTCAAAAGGGATTGCAAAGATGATTTCTTTTGAATTTTCATTTTCTGTTAAAAACACGCTTTTCTGGTTCGCTTCCAGGATAAAAGTACCGGAGCTGATAATGTCGTTGCAGGCAGCAATACATTCTGCCCATGCCGGAGTTCCTGTATATACCTGTGCATTAAGATATACTTTAGCAAGAAGTGCACTTGCCGCCCAGTAGTTGAAGCGACCGTATGTCGCCGTAGTATTTGCCTTGGTCAGATTGGGGAGGCTTTCCTTGAGTTCTTTTACAATGAAAGCGTATACCTGTGCCCGGCTGCTCTGGGCAGGAAGAAATCCGACGGGAAGATCAAACTTTTCTACAATCGGCACATTTCCGAAAAAGTCACACAGTGCGTAATAATAGGAAGCCCTTAAAGCCCGTACTTCGGCTAAGGCAGCATCCTTGCCCGTAGCAATCGGAATGTTTCCGCTTTCGATCTGGTAGATAATGCGGTTACACGTGGTGATCCCCGCAAATGAATTGTTCCAGATCTGATAAGAGTTATCTTCATCGGATGTCCACTTATGTTCATGGACCCTGCGGTAACCTCCACCGTCTACCCAACCGTTAGGACGTGCGGGAAGGACCGCTTCATCACTGGAAATCTCACTTGTTCTGAAAATTGAGTTATTGCTTCTCCCGAGCATCAGGGGACGCCAGTAAGTGTAACCTGCACCAACCAATGCATCCACATCCGAACTGGTGGGTTTGAACTGATCTGTAATAATGGTACTGTAATTATCATCCTTTAGTTTAGTACAGGAAGCAAGCAGGATAAGAAATGCACTGCTTAAAAGAATGTTACTTAATATGTATTTAGTTTTCATCTTGTTCGGTTAAAAATTAGCAGAAAAACCAAGGGTAAAAGTCCTTGCTGTAGGATATTTGTCACGGTTATCGTTACCAGGTGCAAGTCCGCTGCGGTCAACTTCAGGATCAATACCTTTATATCCTGTGATCACAAAAGAATTGAGTGATGAAGCATAGATCCGTGGCGAATGGATAAACTTGGATTTCAAGTGATTAAATGTATAACCCAGGGTGATATTATCCACCTTCCAGAAATCGCCGTTTTCCACATAATAACTGTTAAATTCCAAAGGCATATTCCTGTTCAGTACAGCTGTGCCGAAAACAGGATCGTAGGCAGATTTTAAGCGGTTGTAATTCTGTACACTGGTATTTTCATAATACATGCGCTGAAAGTTGAGCACCTGATACCCAAAAGCCCCACGCATAGTAACTGCAAGGTCGAAATCTTTATACCTGATGTTATTGTTCCATCCTGCATAGTATTTTGGCAATCCGTTACCCAAAACCTTTTTGTCTTCGAAGGAATGATTAAACTGGTCGTATGGAACTTGCTCTCCATTTTTACCCTCATAAATCCATTTCCCGTCAGATGATACACCAACTACTTTAAAACCATAAAAATCACCGATATTCTGTCCAATCCGCACGATATTGGTAAAAGTGGTAATTGGAGAGCCGGTGTTGCCTGTTGTAAAATAATCACTTGTAGCCTGATAAAGATCATTGGACAAACTCACCAGTTTATTTGCGTTGGTAGAGAAGTTAAAACTGGTAGTCCATTCAAAATCCTTCTTACGGACAGGTGTAATATTAATCAGTACCTCAATTCCTTTATTTTGCATAGTACCTACGTTGGCGCGGGTAGTGTTATACAAGTTTGGTGGGCTTGGCACCTGATAATCATATAAAAGGCCCTTGATCTTACGGTCGTACAGATCTACTGTACCTGTGACCATTCCTTTCATCATGCTGAAATCCACCCCTACATCTGTTTCATGTTTCTCTTCCCATCTCAGGTCGGGGTTAGGATTCTGTGATGGCCCCAAGGCCTGTATCCATTGGCCATTGGAAAGAACATAATCATTATAGTTCAGCAGAGCAACTGCACCAAACCCATTAAGCGGTTGATTTCCGGTTACACCATAGCCAGCCCTGAACTTGATATCATCGAAAAACTTCTGGCCCTGCATAAAGCTTTCCTGCGTCAGCCTCCAGCCTACCTGTACAGCTGGGAAATTACCATAGGGAGATTTTGCACCATAGAACTGGCTGGCTCCCTCTCTTCTTATACTTGCAAGCAACAGGTACCTGTCTTTATAGTTATAGGTTAAACGGCTAAAATAACTGATCAGGTTAGTGGTGGAGTAATTGCTGTACAATGTTCCCAGGCCCCGGCCGGCTGCCCGTCCCTGTCCGATATTGTAATAACTGAAAATATCTGTGGGAAAATCATAGTTACGTTCATAAAAAATCAAAGTCTCATTTTCCTGGTAACTATATCCGCCTAATAAAGACATGCGGTGATCACCAAACTTTTTATCATATTGGGCTGTAAATTCCATCAGGCGATCAATACTCTGCCTGCTTCCGATACTGGCATAGCCGTTGAGATTATTCCGTATAGTCGAGATATTGTGTTTTGTTTCGGAATATCCGCTATTCTCATTATAGCGGGTGTAAGAGCCCAGTGCGTTAAATTTTAAGTCTTTGATTGGTGTATAAGTAATTTGGGTACTCAATCTCTGAAGTGTATTTTGATTGCGGCCATCGCTTTCATATAATCGCGCTACGGGATTATCATACTCAAAGTTATTGGGTTCTTCAAAATAATAACCGTCTTCTCCGCGCAGGGGCGAAGTTGGATTACGGATCAGCGCCTGACGATAGACATAACCCGTAAAACTTCCGCCATCGGTGGATTGTGTAAATTTATTCTCCTGGTTTAAAATTCCGAGGTTAATCTTCAGTTTATCATTAAACACGTAATGATTGATATCTGCACGGGCGGTTAATGTCGTATTATCCGATTTTTTAAAGATCCCATTCAATGAACGGTAATTTACCGAAGCGAGGTAATTCGTTTTACTATTGCCACCACGAAAAGTGAGGTTGTGGATGTTGGTGATCGGAGTTTCATTGGTGATCTCCTTTAACCAGTCTACCGAAGAACCCAAATCATAAGATTTGTCACGCGTACCTGCAGCAATCTGTGCCCTGTAATCATCAGCGGTAAACATCTTTGGCGACCTGTAAATAGACTGTGTGCTTACAGAGCCACTGTATTCTACGGTATTGGCAAATTTGCCGCTCGCTCTTTTAGTTGTGATGATAATGACGCCATTTGTTCCGCGAACACCGTAAATAGCTGCAGCAGAGCCATCTTTCAATACATCTATCGATTCAATATCTTCAGGGGCTACTGTTTTTAACGTACTGGGAATTCCATCAACCAAAACCAGCGGATCGGCATTGGCACCAAAGAGGGTGGTATTCCCTCTCAATTGGATCTGACTACCTGATGTAGGGTCACCGCTGGGTGCGGATACCGTCAATCCTGCAACTTTACCCTGGATCAGCTGTCCGGCATCCAGCACCGGAGCCTTTACAAAATTCTCGGATTTAATAGTTGCTACAGAGCTTGTAATATCGCCTTTGCGCTGTTGTCCGTAACCAATCACCACAACATCTTCCAGGGATCTGAGATTAACTTTGAGCTGGATACTCACTTGTGTTCTCCCGCTTAAAGGCACTTCCTGGGTGGTATAACCGATAGAAGAAAAAACCAGCACTGCATTGGCATCGGGAACACGTATAACATACTTTCCATTTGGGTCGGTCTGCGTGCCAGTTCTGCTCCCCTTGATTAAAACGCTTACGCCTGGCATGGGCCTGTTTTCATCATCAGTGACCGTTCCGCTGATAGTGATATCCTGTTTTTCATTGATAATCATACCCGCGGAGCTTTTTCGCTGAATAATTACATTTCTTTCATCCACCTGGTAAGTGATCGGTTGGTCTTTCAGACAAAGTTCAAGAGCCTCCTTTATAGAAGCATGGTTTAGTTTTAGGTCAACCGGCCTGGTATTCGTCAGCATTTGCTCTGTATACAGAAACTGATAACCCGTCTGGTGTTCAATTTCTTTGAAAATTTTTTCTACAGGTGCATTTTTAACAGACATGGTTATGTTCTGGCCACTGCTTGCCAGGGAAACCTGCAGCAAAACAGTGATCAGTAAAACAAACGTAAGTTTCATAACCAGCAGATATTTATGAATACAGGCAGGAAACCTATACCCGGTTAGCGTATAAAAGTTCATATCTTTGTAAGGTTTGGATTTTATATTTGGTTGTTATTATTAGCTTAATGATATCGGTTGCCATCCAAACAAATTGGTCAGGGTGTTCGCAGCACTCTGGCCTTTGTGTTTTATGAATTAAGCGCACCATGAGTAGTTTTTTAATTCATGACTATCACACTCCTTTCCCTTATTTTAAATCTTACTAAACCTGTCAGTTCCAGTTTATGCAGTACATCTGTCAGCTCTTTTGAGCGTGGGATGATGCCTACAAACTCTTCTTCGGTAATATTCCCCTGATATTGAATATCAACATCATACCAGCGGGAGATCTTTTTCATCACTACTCCGATCTTCTCATGGTCAAAGGTGAAATTTCCATTTTTCCAGCCTACCACCTGAGACGTATCTACCGGCCGTATTTTAATTTGCTTTTCAACTACAGCCTGCTGTCCGGGCACCATGTCTCTGCTATCAGCATCAATGCTGATTCTTACAGAACCCTCTAATAAGGTTGTACGGGTTGCCGGTTCATCGGTGTATCCCATGATATTGAAATGGGTGCCCAGAACTTTGACCTCAGTATGGTTAACGCTGACTATGAATGGCATGGATTTGTTTTTAGCCACTTCAAAATATGCTTCACCAGCTAATTCTATACGCCGTTCCCTTCCTTTAAATACAACAGGAAACTTCAAAGTGCTGGCAGCATTCAGCCATACTTTCGTTCCGTCAGGCAGCATTATTTTATACTGACCGCCTCTGGGGGTAGCAAGAACATTGTATTGCATCTCCGTATCATTTGACTCTGCTTTCTTATTGCTGTAGACCAGTTCTCCTTCTTTAACTTTATGCACCGTAAAATCCTGCTGCTGCACCAGCTGACCGTCCGCGGCATCTGAAAGGATAATCTTTTTGCCATTTGCGAGTGTCAACACTGCCTTATTGCCTCCTGGTAAAATTTTGGTATGTCTTAAAGCGATGATGTTTTGGTGTCCCTTTTGTATCTGCCTGGAAGAATTAAAATACAGGAACAGCAGACCGCATATCAGGGCCACGGCAGCGGCACTCCAATAAACCATGCGGTGGCCCGGTGTGCTGATCTTTTTGTACTGGTGCTGGTCACCTTCGTCCAGCTTCCCTTCGATAACTCCGATAAGGTTTTCATATTGCGGGACAAAAAAATCAGTTTGCTGTTCAAAAAAATAACCGCAGCGGTCCAAAACCTCCTTTGCTTCCTCATCCGGCAGCGAATTCAGCCAATCCACAAATTCCTGGTGTTCCACGGCAGAAGCCTGGTTTGAAGCGAACCTTTCAAGAAATGCGTTTAGTGATTTTTCGTCCATACCGGAGAAAGACGAATCAAAAATGAAAAAGAACCCCCCGAAGAAAAAATAAACTAGGAGTGATCAAGCTTGTGGATATAATCACGAACGAAATTCATTCCACTATAAAGCTGTTTCTTTACTACAGACTTGGAAATACTGAGCTGCGCAGCAATTTCGTCCAAAGACAGATCTTCCTGTGTTCTGAGTTCAACTATACGCTTGCGTTTTTCAGGCAGCCTGCTGATTGCTTCTATGGTGAACTGTTTGTATTGATTACAGATGATGTTGCTATCCGAACTCTCGGTATGCTCCATATCAGTGCGCAGCACCAATTCTTTTGCTTTAACCTCGACCTGGGATTTCCGTACCCTGTCCAGCAATAAATTTCTGGCAGAGCGGTAGAGATAAGGTTTAAAATGCCGGATATGCTCCAGGTTCTTGCGGTTAAGCCAGATTTTCAGAAATAGGTCCTGGACAACCTCCTCTGTAGTTTCCCTTGATTTGCAGATCAAGTGGATGTAGCTGTAAACATTATGCATATGCCTCCGGTAAAGTTCATTGAAACTTACACGGTCGCCCTCTGCAATTCTGATCAATAAATGTGTATCATCCAAGGGATTGTCCATACATCATGAATAAGTATAAGCTTACCACTACACCCAGGTAGTTGTTTATAATTGGTATACTAATGTACCAACAGATTTTTAATAAAAAAACTATTTAGCGTCAAAAAGACGATTATTATTTCATCATTAATTATTCAGCAATGAACTGCCCTTGTTTTGCTTCCTTCCAAATGGAATTAAGGCTTCAGGGTCATTATTTAAATACTTATTTTTGCAACTTCTATCAGCACACTGATAGGCTGATCAGATGCATTATGGTAAATTTAGAGTGGTACAGAACTTTCAAGGCGATTTATAAAACAGGGACCCTCACCGGGGCAGCACAGTCGCTCTTCATTTCGCAGCCGGGAGTGAGCCTGCACCTGAGTTCCCTGGAAAGTTATATAGGCTATAAACTGTTCGACCGCACCGGCAGGAAGATGGTGCCCACAGAGAAAGGGAAAGTATTTTACAATTTTATCATCGAGGCACTGGCAAAACTGGAAGATGCTGAAAAGAACTTTCAGCGCAGCACAGAAAAACATACGCCTACTATCAGTGTGGGTATGTGTTTCGAGACTTTCCAGATGACGCTTGAACCTTATGTTTCATCACTGCCCTTTAACCTGATCATACAGTTTGGAGAATACCCGGAAATGTTGGAGAACCTGGATAAGGGAATCCTGGACCTGATTATTACACCGCAAACCGGGACAACTACCAACATAGAACATGAGCCATTTTCTTCTGAAAGGATAGTTTTACTTGGCGGCATCCATGTAAACCAGGATGAGTTTAATGAATTGCTGGAAAAAGGCGACAAAAACAAAATCCTGGACTGGCTCAATCAGCACAAATGGTATGGTACCACCGGGGATATGGAACACCTGCGAAGGTTCTGGCAGCTGAACTTCAATAAATATCCTGATTTCAGGCCAAACTACATCGTTCCCAATATCAACTCTATCGTTCGCTGCTTAAGTGGCAGCAATGGACTGGCAGTAATCCCTAACCACCTTGGCAAGAAAGAAATTGAAGATGAACAGGTGAAAGTGATCTGGGAAGGCAGTCCGCTTCTGGAAAACACATTATACTTTGCCACACGTAAAAAGAACTTGTATACTGAGGAGACGCAGGCGATTAAAGAGCTGATCAGAAAAGTGATGTAAGAATTACAAAGAAATCTGGCAGCGTTCATTCTGCAAAACCTCCAGAAAGCTATCCCTGTCATATACCTTTTTCAAAAGCGCTTCCTCCCTTTTATAGGTGCTTTTTAACTCTTTCCTGTCCATTGCCTGCGAAAAACGCCTGATGTCATCCTGACTGCGCAGTGTCAGTCCGGGAACCTGTTTAGGCTTGTTATCATCACCAATAGCCACCATTGTGAAATAACTGGTATTGGTATGTTTCACCACATGCGTTTTCAGGTTCTCTGAGATAACCCTGATGCCAATGATCATCGAGGTATTTCCCACGTAATTCACCGAGGCCATTAAAGACACCAGCTCCCCCACTTCTACCGGGGCAAGAAAGTTCACCACATCAATGGAAGCAGTAATGCAGTAGCCATCAGAATGTTTGGCTGCGCAAACATAGGCCACTTTATCCATTAAACTTAGAATGATGCCCCCATGGATCTTGCCGCCAAAATTTGAATAAGAAGGGATCATGAGCTCAGTAAGCGTAATCTGGGAATCTCCAACAGCTTTGAAGTCTTGCATTGATAATGGAATTAGGCCTGCAATTTAGTTTTTTTTGCAGGACAGACAAATCTGAAGGGCATGATTATTGACGAAAACTGGCAAATCCTCACACATGTCTGCTCCCCAAAAGCGTTTTCAGGCTATTCCTTTTCTGATCAGTATCCTCATTCCAATGATCTTTGGCGCATTGGGCGGCCTGATTACCATCAGATCGGTAAAAACATGGTACCCGGGTATAGCAAAGCCATCTTTTAATCCGCCAGACTGGCTTTTCGGACCCGTATGGTCAACTTTATTTGTCATCATTGGCATAGCGGCTTATCTTGTCTGGATTAAAAGAACACAGGTTGTACATTTCCCAAGAACCGCAGCTATATATTTCATCCAGCTAATCCTCAATCTTGCCTGGTCATTCTTATTCTTTTACAACCATTTGATAGGGGCCGCGCTCATAGAAATATTTGCATTGCTGGCAGTAATCGTTATCAATGGAATCGTTTTTTATAAAATCGACAGAACCGCCGGATTACTGTTTATTCCCTATTTTCTGTGGGTAAGTTTCGCCAGCATCCTCAATTATAATATTTTTATTTTGAATCAGGTCTGAAAGAAAACCTGTAATTTAGGAAGGTGGTCTCTTCAAGAATACGCTTATTATTTATCCTTTGTTTTTGGACATTTCACGCTAATGGCCAGAAGGTTGGCCTTGTGCTGAGTGGAGGAGGCGCAAAAGGCCTTTCACATATCGGCACTTTGAAGGCTTTAGAAGAGAACCACATCCCCATAGATTATATTACAGGCACTTCCATGGGCGGCATCGTGGGCGCGCTGTATGCTGCGGGATATTCGCCTGCACAGATCGAAAAGATTGCTCTCACCACTGAGTTTCAGGATTGGGTTAACGGGAGGTATAAAAGTGATTACAGCTACTATTTTCAGAAGAGCAGTTCCAATGCATCGCTGATCACTGCAAAAATACAGGTAGATACCGCACTTAGAATGAGCATCAGGAACAACCTGGTGAATGATATACCTTTGAATTTTGCATTGATAGAACTGCTGTCGCAAGCCTCTGCCATAGCTAAAGATAATTTTGATAACCTGTTCGTTCCCTACCGCTGTATGGTATCTGACGTTTTCTCACAAACAAGTATCACGGTAAAAAGTGGAAGCCTGGCCGAAGCTGTACGGGCAACAATGACTGTTCCTCTGATTTACAGACCCATTAAACTGGATAATAAATATGTTTTTGACGGGGGATTATACAATAATTTTCCTGCTGATATCATGCAGAAAGAGTTTAGACCCGATTACATCATAGGGGTAAACGTATCCGCCAAGAACTTTAATGAATACCCTAAAACCGGTGACGAACGCCTAATGAACCGGATTATGATGTTCATGTTCCTCGCGAAATCAGATTCTACCCTGATAGGCAAAAACGGAATTTATATCCAGCCCAATGTACAGGATTATAGCGCAAGCAATTTCTATCCGGTGGCGGAGCTGATCAAAAAGGGTTACGACGCAACGATGGCAGACATGCCAAGGCTATTGCAGGCGGTACGCAGAAGAACGGACCCAAAAGATCTTGCCCTCAAAAGAAACGCTTTCAACAATAAAAAGCCGCAGCTCAAATTCAATGAAGTGGTAGTCACCGGCGTAAACAGTCAGCAGAAACGTTACATACAGCGGCTTTTCAAGCGCGATAAAGCTACATTCGACCTGGCTGATATCCGTCAGGGATATTATAAGCTGGTTGCGGATGAAACCTTTGAAACGATTTACCCCAAGATATCTTATCATCCTGCCTCGGACAGCTATACCTTCGAAATTGTAGCTCAGCCAAAACACAGTTTTAAACTTGACCTTGGCGGTAACATTTCAACCAGGCCCATCAGTACTGTTTTCCTCGGGCTGCAGTACAATTACCTCGACCGCAAGGCATATACTTTTGGCACAGAGTTCTATTCAGGCCGTTTTTATGAATCCGCACAGCTGAACGCAAGGATTGATTACCCTTCGCGCCTTCCCTTCTTCCTGGCAGCAGAGTTTACCTATAACCACTTCAACTATTACAATACAAGTAAGATCTTTATAGAAAATCCACATCCAACTTATATTGAACAGTCTGACAGGAAAGTTGAGATTAAGGGAGGAATACCGCTTAACCGGAATACAAGGATCACACTGAGTACTTCATTTATCAATAATGACGATAATTATAGTCCGACCAACAGTTTCAATACGGGAGATATCCTTGACCAGACGATTTTCAACGGACTGAGATCCGGCCTGGCCTTTGAGCAGAACACATTTAACCGTAAACAATATGCCGACCGTGGCAGAAACTTCCTCTTTGCCATCAACTACTTTACCGGCAAGGAAAACTATACACCGGGCAATATTTCGAGGAATATTCCTACGGCAGTTCCGGATATCACCGTCATCCGGAAATTCAGACAGTGGATGAGCCTGAAGATCAGCGATGAGAATTATTTCTTCCATAAAGGAAACTATACACTTGGATATGTTGCTGAGGGCGTGATATCGAGTCAGCCATTGTTCTCTAATTACTATGCAACTTTGCTGGCAAGCCCTGCCTTTTACCCCCTGCAGGACAGCCGGTCGCTCTTTCTTGAAAAGTTCAGGGCATCAACTTACCTGGCAGGAGGCTTAAAAAATGTTTACCGGTTGAGAAGAAATGTGGATTTCAGGATAGAGGGTTTTGTGTTCCTTCCTTACCAGGAAATTACGCAGATGGGATTCCAGGAGGTAAAAAACTCCCCCACCTTTAACCGGGTACATTACGCAGGGACAACCGGGCTTGTTTACCATACTCCCGTAGGTCCGGTTAGCTTAAGCTATAATTTGTATGATGATCCGATAAAAAGAAACGGCATTTTGTTACATTTGGGCTACCTGATCTACAATAAGCGATCTATAGAATAACAAAAATAAATCACCAGGATAAAAAATGAAAACGATCTTCTACTGTTTGTTACTCTCTCTGATCTCAGTATCAGCTTTTGCCCAAAAATCAGATATCAATAATTTTATTGTAAAGGAAAGCCTGCTGAAAAACAGCAAACTGGCCATTATTGCTGCAGATTCCCTGGAGCAGCCCGTAGAAACTATTAACGGGCTGTATACATTTACGGTAAGCGGATTTACGCAGCCCCTGAAATTCAATGATGGAGTGGCTATCCTTCCGATGCAGCTGGACAAATCGTCTTTTGTTTACATCAAGCACCAGAACGACTCCGGAACGCACAGCAAGTTACTGTATATTTATAAAAAAGACGGCAGCTTAAACCCATTTACGATCAATAGTCTATGGCTTGTTCTATTCCCACTGCTGCTGATCTTTCTGGCTTTTGCTTTCAGGAAACTGATTATCATTGTGGTGATTATTTTGCTGGTCTATATCTATTTTAACCACAGCAACGGCTTGCAGCTTTCTACTTTCTTTGAATCTATCTTTGACAGTTTGAAACGTGCCTTTTAGAAAGGCAGGCCAATACCAAAATTGTACTGGAAGAAATGGTAACCGTCCGGACTGTTTCTTTCCAGGTAGTTATCCTTGAATTCTTTGGTACCGCTGAACATTTTTGAAATTACCCACTGATCTGCCGGAGCGAACTGCGGGTCACGGAGTTTAAGCCCGACATCAAAACGGAAGACAAAATACTGCAGGTCATACCGCAATCCCATTCCTGTGCCTACCCCAATCTGGTTGCCAAGGTTCTTGAAATCAAAGTAGGTTTCGGGCTGTGAATTTCCGGAGGAGATGTTCCATACGTTACCTGCATCCAGAAAAGCTGCACCGTTTAACTTGGAGCCGAAAAAGTTATCCAGCAGTCTCCATCGGTATTCAAGATTCGCCTCAATATGCATCTGTCCCAGCTGGTCTATCCCGTACAGGGTTGTTCTTGCCTCTTCGGTAGTTAACCTGTCGCCACGGTTGTAATTACCCGGCCCGAGTGTTCTTGCCTGCCAGGCCCTAACGCCGCTTGCACCACCTGCAAAGAACAGCTTTTCAAAAGGAATCGCTGTAGAGTTTCCATAGGCGTAACCTACCCCTCCGTTTATCCTGGCGATGAACTGCCTGGTTGCACTTATATTCTTATACCAGCGCAAATCTACTTCGGGTCGAACATATTGGTTGTAGGGCAGCCCCAGCACACTTGCATAATCGCCGGCTTCAGGATTATGTTTGCTGCCAAACAGTTTATTTGCCGCAGCAAGGCCGTTACCGGCAATATCTATATTCCCCCTGAAATACACAAAGCTGTTTCCGGGCAGCAAGAGTTTATTGGCGTTTAGGGTATAGGCATATTTCATGCCCAGGGTGATGTCTTTTCTTGCCAGCAGCGTAATATTATACCGGTAATCCCTGTAAAGATTCTGCCCTTGTACGGTATTTGAATCGATCAGTAAACCACCAAAACGGTATTCAAAATTCAGAGGGGTAAATGAGTGCAGTTTCGATTTGGTTTCTACCCATTGATAAGTGAGTGAATTCAGGAATACCCGGCGTACAAAAAGGTCTTTTTGAAGGGAATACACATAACTGGTGGAAAAAATCGTATAAGGCATTCCGTTCTTGCCCATCATAGGGATATCAAAGGGAACCATCAGGCGCGGTACGGCCAGACTGGCACTCAGCGAGAAATCGCGCTGGTAAATATCGTTAAACAGAGAACCCTGGCCTATGCGCGACTGCAATCCGCCTTTGATCTGGAACTCAAAACGCTCGGCTCCCCTGAAAATATTGTTATTAACGTAAGTATTACTGAGTGTAAAACCTACGGTTCCGGCATTGAAAGGAACCTCTCCCTCCACCCTGTTGCTCATTCGTTTTTGCGGAGTAAGCTGAATAACCGGCTGCAGTATTGCACTATCCTTAGCCTTTACATACTCAATCTTTACGTTTTTAAACACATTCAGTTCATAGAGCCTGTCATAGGTCAGGTTTTCCTTCGAAATATCATAGGTTTCGCCCATTTTGATAAAGTCATACCTCACCACAGGGTTCCTTCTGAAACGCTTTGACAAATCGGTATACCTGATCCCTCTAAAAATGCGTTCATTCAATTTAATTGAATCCGGAAAACCTTCTGTTGTAGGGGCAATTACAATATTTGTTTCTCCTATTTTATACTGTTTGTGTTTAGTAGAATCCGGATCATCGATATAAAGGACAACATGAGTTGTGCTGTTACGCAGTGCAGAATCTACTGTAAACCTGACATAGGGACGGGAAAAATCATAATATCCGTTTTCCTTCATTACCTGATAGATCTGTTCGCGCTCATAGGATAGAGAATCATCGTCATACTGCATGTTCTCATGCAGATGCGTAAACTTCGATTTCCCATTCATATATACCTGGCGAACAGCAGAATCGGGTATTGAGTAAGCTACTTTTGCTATTTTGAAGGCAGGACCGGTATTGGCTTTAAACTCTACCTGCGCGCGCTGTTTTTTGATGCGGATATCTGATTTCACTTTAGCCATGAAGTAACCTTTGCTGATCAGGTATTTCTCGATCTGGTTCCTGGAGATCTCTACAAGCGTGCTGTCCAGCAAAGGTGCAGGTTTACCTACTGACTTGATTTTGAAAACCGTATAGAAAAAATTGTACAGACCTACATTGATACCCAGCTTGGATGCAGGCCGAATATCCTTCTGAATGTAGTTCAGTGCCTCCTCTTTATACTTGCCGGGAATACTGTCTATTTCTACCTTCTTTACGATCGACTGGTTGTCTTCAATCAACTTTGTAGAGGAGCAGGCACATATAAAAAGAATAATAAATAGTAATATTGCGGGAAACTGGAATTTATTTTTATAAATAGGATATGCTTTCAAAGTCTCAGATAGGGTTTATAAAATCATTACATCAAAAAAAGTACCGTAAAGAGCTTGGGATATTTATTATCGAGGGAATAAAATCAATTGCAGAGTTTATTCCTTCGGACTATCAGATCCATAGTGTATATTTTCTGCCACAATATCAATCTTTACTACCCAAATTACCAGCAAATATAAAGTTATTTGAAGTAACGAGTGCCGAACTGGAGAAGATAAGTACATTACAGGCCCCCCAAGGCATTCTTGCGCTGGTTAATATTCCTGAAACCTCTGCGATTGATAAGGCTACACTCAGAAATAATTTCTCGCTTGTGCTTGACGGGGTGCAGGATCCGGGCAATCTGGGCACAATTATCAGAACGGCCGACTGGTTTGGATTGAAACATGTCATCTGTTCCCCCAATACGGTAGAAGTTTACAATCCCAAAACAGTACAGGCAACGATGGGTTCCCTCTGCAGGGTTAATGTGAGCTACCATAGTCTGCCTGAGTTGCTAAAGGATATTGACATCCCGGTATTTGGGGCAATGCTCAACGGCAGCAGCCTGTATGAGACACAATGGGGCATTGAAGGCTTGGTGATCCTTGGCAACGAAGGACAGGGCATTAGTCCGGAGATTATCGATTTGATCAGCCGCCCGGTAACTATTCCGAGAGTGGGACAGGCTGAATCATTGAATGTTGCGGTATCGGCAGCAATATTTTGCGCCGATATTAGCAGAAATATGAATAAATAAATTGCATCTTAAGTATTAATTGCTATTTTTGCAGCCTGAATTTCAACAGGTCGAGTGGCCGAGTGGCTAGGCAGAGGTCTGCAAAACCTCGTACAGCGGTTCGAATCCGCTCTCGACCTCCAGATTTATATAAATTAAAAAAACTAAAGGTTAAGACCATGGCAGTTACCAGATTAAAAAGAAAAGACAGACAAAACCACGTAACTTCACGTTTAGAAGTTAAAACGTTGAAACTAGCTACAAACATCGAATTAGGCAGCCGTTCAAAACAGTCTAAAAAAGATCAGTTAGCTAAAAACAACCTGTTGTTAGATCAACTTTCTGCAGCTTTAAGAGCTTAAGTTCTTTTTGTTAAAAATAAAAAAGCCTTTCAGGACATCCTGAAGGGCTTTTTTCTTGGAGTCGAAATTCTACTTTACCAGCTCTTTACAGATCCGCTTTACAATACCCGGCCCCTCATAGATAAAGCCGGTATATAGCTGAACCAGCGAAGCACCTGCTTCAAGTTTATCTTTTGCATCCTGAGGAGAATGTATTCCTCCCACCCCGATGATAGGAAATGCCTTGTCTGACTTTTCTGATAAGTAACGGATAACTTCTGTTGAGCGTTTAGTAAGTGGTTTTCCGCTTAACCCGCCATTTTCTGCAGAAAGCTCAGGAGCCGTATATAAACCGCTTCTGTCGATAGTGGTATTTGTGGCGATAACTCCTGCAATCCCCGTCTCCTTTACGATGTCAACTATATCATCCAGCTGCTCATTAGTAAGATCTGGTGCAATTTTTAAAAGAATAGGCCTGGATATACCGTTTTTATGATTACGCTCCTGCAGCGTCTTTAAAAGCAGCGTCAGAGGACCCTTCTCCTGCAAAGCCCTTAAGCCGGGAGTATTTGGAGAACTTACATTGACTACGAAATAATCTACTACATCAAACAAGCGGTCGAAACACTTTACATAATCACTGACCGCATCTTCGTTAGGCGTATTTTTATTCTTGCCGATATTTCCGCCTACTACGATCGTCTTGTCTTTTGCTTTCAATGTTCTTAGCCTTTCAGCCAGTGTATCCACACCTTTGTTATTGAAACCCATCCTGTTGATCAGTGCTGAATCATCCGGCAACCTGAACATCCGTGGCAGGTCATTGCCGGGCTGCGGAAGCGGTGTTACAGTTCCCACTTCGATAAAGCCAAAGCCCAGGTCACTCAGCGCCTCTACATATTCTCCATTTTTATCAAACCCAGCCGCAAGGCCTACAGGATTTTTAAACTTTACCCCAAACACCTCGCGTTCCAGTCCTTTGACATGGATATCAAAACTGCTGCGTAAGATGGTCTTTCCCATCGGGAAATGTTCATGAAACCATTGCAGTCTTTTTACTACGAAATGGTGAACTTTCTCAGGATCAAACTGAAAAAATATAGGTTTAATAAGGCGATACATGCCACGAAGATAAAGAATATGTAATAAAAACGTAGTAATTCAGCAGAGATGCGCTTGAATATCAAACGAAATGCGCCTAAAAATTGTATTTTTGCACCTAACATGATTTCGATAAACGACTTAACATTCCTCATAGGTTCCAGAGCTTTATATGACGAAGCAAACTGGCACATTAAACCAGGAGAAAGAATTGGCCTTATTGGCGCAAATGGAACGGGAAAATCCACTTTACTAAAAATAATTGTCGGAGAATACGCGCCTTCCTCAGGAAGTATTTCTATGTCAAAGGACCTGAAAATCGGCTACCTGAACCAGGATTTACTTTCCTACGAATCCCACCATACGATTTTGCATGTTGCCATGGAAGCTTTTGAGCGCCAGAACCAGATACACGATGAAATTGAAGAGCTCTTAAAAAAGATAGAAACTGATTATTCTGAAGAAGTATTAAACAAACTGAGCGATAAGCAGCAGGAGTTTGAAGCTTTGGACGGTTATAACATCGAGTATAAAGCAAACGAAATCCTTGCTGGTCTGGGTTTCAGTACCGCGGATCAGCACCGCCCGCTAAATACCTTCTCCGGAGGATGGAGAATGCGTGTAATGCTGGCAAAAATTCTTTTGCAGACACCTGACATCCTGTTACTGGATGAGCCTACCAACCACATGGATTTACCTTCCATCAAATGGCTGGAAACTTACCTGGCAGGATTCGAAGGCGCCATTGTGATTGTATCCCATGACAGGTACTTCCTGGACAAGATTGTGAACCGTACAGTAGAATCCCGCAAGGGAAAACTGACCACTTATGCAGGTAACTATACCTTCTACCTGGAAGAAAAATCACTTCGCGGTGAGATCCAGAAAGGTGAGTTTAAAAACCAGCAGGCCAAGATCAAGCAGGAAGAAAAACTGATCGAGCGTTTCAAAGCCAAAGCGAGTAAAGCTAAAATGGCACAGTCACGCATGAAGGCACTGGACAAAATGGAACGCGTTGAGGATGTGGATGACGACAACCCTACAGTAAATTTCAGCTTCAAGTTTACTAAACCTTCTGGCCGCCACGTAATCAGAATTGAGAATGCCACAAAAAAATATCCGAATATAGATATCCTCGAGAACGCTGAAGCGGTCATTGAGAAAGGCGACAAAATTGCCCTGATTGGTGCCAACGGTAAAGGAAAATCAACCCTGCTAAGGATGGTTGCCGGCGTAGAGAAATTTGACGGAACCTGCGAGACAGGTCATAATGTAACCACTACTTTTTTTGCCCAGCATCAGCTGGAATCACTGCACCTGGGCAATACCATCCTGGAAGAGCTGCAGGCATTTGCACCTAAACATACAGATACAGAATTACGTGGTATCCTGGGCTGTTTCCTGTTTAGCGGAGACGATGTATTCAAGAAGATCAAGGTACTCTCAGGAGGAGAAAAATCAAGGGTTGCACTGGCGAAGTCATTAACAACAGACTCCAATTTCCTGATCCTTGATGAGCCTACGAATCACCTGGATATACAGTCGGTAAATATCCTGATCCAGGCTTTAAAGCAGTTTGAAGGAACTTTTATAGCAGTATCCCACGACAGGTATTTCCTGGATAATGTAGCCAACAAAATCTGGTTTATCGAAGAAGAACAGATCAAACAATATCCTGGTACTTATGCAGAGTATGAAATCTGGAACAGCAAACGCGTGCCGCCTGTTGCAAAGAGTATCCCTGTAAAACCTGTAGAGAAAGAAGTAAAGCCTAAAGCAGAACCAAAACCGGTGACAGCCAACAGTCAGCAGCAACTGAAAAAACTGAACGATCAGTTACAGAAGATTGAACTGGAAACTGTTGAACTGGATAAGGATGTTAAAACTATTGAAGCTGAGCTGGCTGATGAAAAAGTTTACAGTGACCAGGCCAGGCTCGCAGAGGCGAACAAAAAATATATGACAGCAAAACAGCTGCTGGATACTGCCCAGAACAAATGGGAAGAACTGGCTGCTGAAATTATGGAACTGGAAAGCAACTAATGATTAAACAGGGAGTATTGCTTTTTTTAAGTTTGTTCATCCTACAGATTGCCGCAGCGCAGCAGCAATTTGTGTACGACAATAAAGTGTATAATACACAGATCAAAACCGTACAATGTTACAATTCTCAGAAAGAGCAATCCATCCCGGTCATTACCCTTGGCTCTTCGGAGCAATTGCTTTTTTCATTTGACGACCTGCGGGGCGGCAGTAAAAACTACTGGTATACGGTAGAGCACTGCACTTACGACTGGAAATCATCGGGCATTTCTGCCCTGGATTACCTGCAAGGGACTACTGAGGACAGGATCATTGATTATGCCTATTCTTCCAAAACCCTGCAGAAGTTCACGCACTACACCCTAAGTTTACCCAACGATCAGATCAAGCCAAAACTATCAGGAAATTACCTGCTCAAAGTTTATGAAGATGGCGATCAGAGAAAGCCTGTATGTTCACAGCGTTTTTTCATTGCTGATAAATTGGTGAACATCAATACACAGGTCATACCGAGCAACGAGGTCTCTTTGCGTTTCAGTAATCAGAAACTGAATGTGACTGTTACCTATACCATGACTATCCAGAATCCCTATCAGGATTTGAAAATGGTATTGATGCAGAATGGCAACCCGCTGACGGCGAACCTGAATACAAAGCCTACATTTGTGAAACCCGGCTCCGTAATTTACAACGATCTGGGCAGTAATGACTTCCCCGGAAGCAATGAGTTCAGGAAATTTGACTCCCGCAGCATTCGTTTTAAAGGCGAACATGTGCAGGAAATCTCTACTGACAGCATCAATAATGTCATCCTGTTCCAGGATTTGAATGGCAACACTCCTAAATACACACAGATCAACGATGACAACGGGGCTTTCTTTGTACGTAACCAGGATAATATCGACAATGATACTGACAGCGATTATCAGCACGTCCTCTTTACGCTAAACGCAAAAACGCCTTCTGAAAACGGAAGTATCTATGTTGTGGGCAGGTTTAACAATTACACTTTGAGCGAGGAGAATAAACTGAGATTTGATCCTGCAAAGAAGAAATTCCTGACCAGCCTTTACCTGAAGCAGGGCGTTTACGATTATCAGTACGTATGGAAGGACAATACCAATAGCAAAGCCGATAATACAACTTTTGAAGGTTCTTTTTTTGAAACTGAAAACGATTATCAGGCTTTTGTTTACTACCGCAAACCCGGCAGCCGCTGGGATGAACTGATTGGGTACAACCTTGTCAGCACAGTACAGAAATAAGCTAAATTACATCTTTGATTTAGCTTATTTCTGTAAAGGTTGAGCAAGATAACGAACCTTATGAGGCCAATCAATAAGGCACCGTTAATTCAACTTCAGTACCCAGATTGACACGCTTCCGGCCTGACAGAAAAACTCCGCCCATCCGTCTTCTGCAACTGTAATCTCTTCAGTTCTGTAACCTAAAGCATCCACGAACACCTTACCCGCTTGCGCCGGGCCCATTTCCATATGTTTAGAGCCTTCTTCCCCATTGCTTAATACTACCGCAACTCCGGAGTTTTTCTGCTCAGCAGTTCCTTCTCTTGTAAAGCCGATACAATTCGGATGATCAAAGTATTCACGCTGGATACCATGCGCAGCATCACGGCGGGTTCTGAGCATTACATCCAGTTGTGGCACACCAATAAGCTCCACATCGGCATCGTTGCCATCAGTATCTTTATCTATATATTTTGCACCATAAAGATCGGGGTAGAACACACATGGTATTCCCTGTTCCCTGAGCAGGATCAATGCATAGGCTAAGGGACGGAACCAGAAATCTATATAAGCCTCGAGCGACTGCAGTGGTTGCGAATCATGGTTATCAACAAAAGTGACAGAGAGTTGCGGATGTGATTCTACCAGGGTATCATTAAAGATTGTACTCATATCATAATCACTGCCCTGTTTTCCTGCCTGATAAAAATTATGGTGAAGCATAGAGTCAAAAAGCTGCATCCTGCCCTCCGTCAAATCCACATAATCTCTCAATTTCTGTACATCATCAAGAATCCAGTTCTCTGCAACAATAAAGAAATCTTTATCAAATTTGGATTTCATATGATCCAGCCATTCCTTCAGATATCTTGGGGAAATATGTTTAACAGCATCAAGTCTGAAACCGCCCATACCGCAGGTTTCATAGTACCATTCGCCCCATCTTTTTAACTCCTCCCGTACAGCTTTATTTCTAAACTCAATATCGTTGAACATGAGGTAATCATAGTTGCCCATTTCATCAGAGGGCACATCTTCCCATCCGTCGCCGTATTCATTTTGTATAGAAAATATAGCGGATTCCTGCAGGTCTTCGGCCCAGTCGATTCCGCTGAAACAGCTTTTATCCCAAATAAACGCTGAGTATTTTCCCTTCCTTCCGGGAAAAGTAAACTTTGTCCAGGCCTCTATTTCAAACTGATCCGATGTAAATTCAGAACGATTATCGGGGTTTACACGTTTAACCGGCACTTTTTCAAGTTCATCTGCCCCTGCCTTATGATTAAACACCACATCAGCGACTACCATAATGTCCTGATCATGCAAATCTTTTATAGCCTGCAGATATTCTTCCTTATTACCATACCTTGTAGGCACACTATTCTTTTGATCAAACTCTCCAAGATCATACAAATCATAACAATCATATCCTACAGAGTTGCTCCCTTCAGTACATTTATATGCAGGTGGGAGCCATGCTCCTGTTATGCCTATATCTTTAAGTGTTTTAGCCTCTGCTGAGACTTTTTTCCATAACTTTAATTCGTCGTTGTAATACCAGTGAAAATACTGTATCAGAGTTTGATTGATCATTATCCTTTATACGTTATTTGATTGAGCGTACAGGGATAACATGAAGTCTTAGTTTTTGTTTACTTTTGCAGCCAATATGGGCACAATAGCTAAACATCCTAAGAATTCATTTACAGTGATGAATGAACTGGTTTTACCAAATGACACCAATACGCTGAATAACCTGATGGGTGGCAGGTTACTGCACTGGATGGATATTGCCGCAGCTATCTCTGCACAAAAACATTGTAACCGGATCGTGGTGACAGCCTCAGTGGATAATGTTTCTTTTCAGCATGCCATAAAACTGGGCGATGTGATTACTATTGAAGCCAAGGTAACCCGTGCTTTTCATACCTCCGTAGAGGTTCGTATGGATGTATGGGCAGAAAATATTCCTTCGGGAAGCCGTATAAAATCAAATGAAGCTTATTATACCTTCGTTGCGGTAGACCAGAGCGGACGGCCGATCCCGGTACCTGAACTTTCTCCGGAAACTGAAGAAGAGATTGAGTTATTTGCAGGTGCCTTACGGAGAAGACAACTGCGCCTGATTCTTGCAGGCAAGATGGATGCGAACGATGCCAAAGAACTGAAGGCATTATTCTTCAAAGAGTAAGTTCAGCCGAGTACCGAAAAATAATGCTGAAGGCAGCTTATCAGCTGCCCATTTCAAGTATTTTATCAAATTCGGTTGCTTTCAGCTGCATTACCGATAGCCTGCCCTGTTTAACGAGAGAAATATCTTTCAGGCTTTCTTCTGCCTTGATTTGCTCCAGTGACACGGGATTTTTGAGGCTTTCTACGGGCGATAAGTCTACCACTACCCAGTTTGCGTCATCTGTTGTTGGATCCTGATAAAATTCGCGTACTACCTTTGCAATCCCCACTACATTTTTTCCTTCATTGCTGTGATAAAAAAGAACCAGGTCGCCCTCCTTCATCAGCTTGATATTATTTCGGGCCTGATAATTTCTTACGCCGTCCCAAAATGTACGTCCGTCTTTGTTAAACTGGTCCCAGCTGTATTTAAAAGGTTCTGATTTGACTAAAAAATAGTTCATTGTATTGTATAATGGTAATTGGATTAATGTATCATTTTAAACAGCAGCTCCTTCAGGAGTTCCCCGTCGGTTACGTTGCCGGTACTGTCTACTCCTTTGCTTTTCAGGTCATATTCCCGCAGTAAACTGATAATATCAAAGGTTTTATTCATGTTGTAATTTCTTGCAGCCAGTTCATAATCTTTCACGAAATAAGGATTTACACCTAACTCTTTGGCCGCATCATTCTTGTTCTGCAGATAATGGTATTTCAGTATTTTGGAGAAGTAAGAATTCAGGTTTGCCATCACCATGACCATGGGATTTGCCTTGGGGTTGTCTGCAAAATAGTTGATAATCTGGTTAGATTTTAATACGTTTCTGGCCGCCAGTGCCTTCTGTAATTCGAACACATTATACTCCTTACTGATTCCTATATTTTTCTGCACAAGATCAGTATCAATAGTCGTTTCTTTACTAATATTGAGCATCAGTTTTTCCAGCTCATTGGAGATCTTGGACAGGTCAGCCCCCAGATATTCAGCCATCATGGCCGAAGCCTGGGGCGCGATCTTCATACCCTTTTCTTTAACCAGATCTTCGATCCACTGGGCAAGCTTATAATCCCTCACTGGATCCGACTGAAACACTACCCCATTTTTGGTGATAGATTTGAAGAGCTTCTTGCGTTTATCAAAATTGGCATATTTAAAGCCTAGTACCAGAATGGTGCTGCTGAGCGGGTTTTCAAAATAGTTCTGTACAAACTCGGCCTGTTTGCTGCTGCCTTCGGTTTCTTTTGACCACTTCAGGTCCTGCGCTTCTTTTACCACGATCAGCTGGTAGTCTGACATCATTGGATAGCGTTTTGCCGCATTCAGGATTGTGGCCATATCCGTATCCTTACCATACAAAACCGTCTGGTTAAAACCTTTTTCCATTTCATTCAGGATATGCTGTTCCATATAATGAATGATCTGATCAATATAGTAGGGTTCTTCACCATGTAACAGGTAAACAGGCTTAAACTTTTTAGCTTTAAGGTCTTTTATAATATCGGAAGCAGTCATAAATTATTCAAATGTAACGGCTTAAAACTAATTATTAAAGGTTATTTTTGCACAAATGGCATTTACACCAACCGCACTGAACCTTCCGCCGTATCCTTTCAGGATTACTTTGAAAGAGGACCAGCACTTCATTTTTGATGAAGTAAGGAGAAAGCACCTGGTTTTAACTCCCGAGGAGTGGGTAAGGCAACATTTTATTCATTATCTGATCAGAGACAAAAAATTCCCGAGGTCGCTGATTCAGATTGAAGGCGGCCTCAGCTTAAATCAGTTACAGAAACGTACGGACATTGTGATTTTTAACACGGCTGGCGAGAGGATTATGGTTATTGAATGTAAGGCCCCAGCTGTAAAAATTTCGCAGGGAGTATTTGATCAGGCTGCACGTTACAATTCCGTACATCAGGCAAAATGGCTGGTGGTCACCAACGGACTGAAACATTGTTATGCGCAAATTGATCATATCACCTCTCAGTTTTTATTCTTTGAAGAACTGCCGGAATATAGTATGCTCTAGAACAAAAAAGACATATAGATATCAGTGTATCTATATGTCTCAATATATATGACTATACTTTAAAGCGCTGCTAAGGAGTCTTCAATAATCTTGATTTTCGCATCAGCATCCGCCTTCTTGTTTCTTTCGTTCTGAATAATCTCCGGCTTGGCGTTCTGCACAAAGCGATCATTGCCAAGCTTCGCATCTACAGATTTCAAAAATCCCTGTAAATACACAAGTTCCGCGTTTAAGCGTTCCCTTTCTGCTTCTACGTCAATCGTTTCATTCAGCTGGATAAAGAATTCATCGTTGCCTACCATAAATGCTGAGGCGCCAGTTACTTTATCATTTACAAAATCAACTTCAGTAATATTCGCCAGCTTGGAAATGATCGTTAACCATTTGTCGTAAGCTATCGCAGAGTTCACTTTTATGCTCAAAGGCAAAGCTTCTTTTGGTGAGATTTGTTTTGTGTTTCTAATATTACGGACTTCAGCAACAATCCCTTTCACTATTTCAACATCCTTCAATAAGGGCAGATCAGCATTCCCTACAACAGGATAAGGAGCAACGATAATACAATCCAGTTCGCCTTTTTCGCCAAAAATGTCATCATGCCAGAGTTCTTCTGTAATAAAGGGCATGAAAGGGTGTAAAAGGCTCAGGACTTTTTCGAAGAAACCAATTGTCGCATTCAAAGTGGCCGCATCAACGGGATGTTGGTAAACGGGTTTTACCATTTCGAGGTACCATGCACAGAAATCATCCCATACCAGTTTGTAGGTAGTCATTAGTGCTTCAGACAAACGGTATTGTTTAAAGTTATCTTCAATTTCGGCCAAGGCTTCATTGAAGCGGTTTTCAAACCAGAGGATCGCCTGCTCATTTGGATTAGGAAGATTTTCATCAACTTCCCATCCTTTGATCAGGCGGAAAGCATTCCATATTTTATTGGCAAAATTCCGGCCCTGCTCACAATAGCTTTCATCAAACATGAGGTCGTTACCTGCAGGAGAGCATAACAGCATTCCTACCCGAACCCCATCAGCACCATATTTTTCAATCAGGCCAATCGGATCAGGTGAATTGCCCAGTGATTTCGACATTTTGCGGCCCAGCTTGTCACGAACGATCCCTGTAAGGTATACATTGGTAAATGGCTTTTTGCCCATAAACTCGTGTCCTGCCATGATCATACGCGCTACCCAGAAGAAAAGAATCTCCGGAGCAGTTACCAGGTCATTCGTTGGATAATAGTAGTTGATATCTTTATTTCCGGGTTCTTTGAAACCATTGAATACCGATATCGGCCACAACCACGAAGAGAACCAGGTGTCCATTACATCATCGTCCTGCCTGATAAAAGTTGCCAGCTGATGTTTAAAGCCATTGGCTTCTTCTTCAGAGAATTTACCGTCAATATCTTTTACCTTGAGGAATTCGTTCAATGCGTCTTCTTTGGTTTTAGCAACTACCCAGTTGCCTTTATCATCGTACCATGCCGGGATACGCTGGCCCCACCACAGCTGGCGGCTGATGTTCCAGTCGCGCACATTCTCCATCCAGTGACGGTAAGTGTTCACAAACTTTTCCGGAATCAGTTTTACATCACCGTTCAGTACATCTGCCAATGCGGGTTTAGCCATTTCATCCATCTTGCAGAACCACTGCATCGACAGTTTTGGCTCGATAGCCGCATCCGTACGCTCAGAAAATCCTACCTGTGACTTATAGTCTTCTACCTTATCCAGGTGGCCCGCTTCATCCAGCAACACCGCAATCTTCTTTCTAGCAACGAAGCGGTCTTCACCTACCAGGATCACTGCCAGTTCGTTAAGCGTTCCATCGTCATTCAGTATATCTATCACCGGGAGCTTGTGTTTTACCCCAAGTTCATAGTCGTTCAGATCATGTGCAGGCGTTACTTTTAAGCAACCCGTACCGAAATCCATTGTTACATATTCATCCTCTATTACCGGAATTTCGCGGTTGATCAGGGGTACGAATACCGATTTACCCTTCAGGTGCGTATAACGCTCATCATTTGGATTGATACAGATTGCTGCATCAGCCATAATCGTCTCCGGACGTGTAGTAGCAATGGTAAGATATTCAACATTGCCATCCGCATTTGCAGGGGCAATTGAGTATTTAATATAATAGAGCTTCTGGTTTACTTCCTTACGGATTACTTCTTCATCAGAGACTGCTGTTTTACCAGCCGGGTCCCAGTTTACCATACGGATACCGCGGTAGATCCTCCCCTTTTTGTACAGATCCACGAAGCAGTCGATCACAGCTTCGGAGAGATCTTCTTCCATCGTGAAACGCGTACGTTCCCAGTCGCAGCTCGCTCCCAGTTTTTTCAGCTGGTCAAGAATAATGCCTCCGTATTTTTCTTTCCACTCCCATGCGTAAGCCATAAACTGGTCACGGGTAAGGTCTTTTTTACTAATTCCTCTTTCCTTCAACATGGCCACCACCTTGGCCTCAGTAGCAATAGATGCGTGATCAGTTCCAGGTACCCAGCAGGCATTCTTGCCCTGCATCCTTGCACGGCGGATCATCACGTCCTGAATTGTATTGTTCAGCATGTGGCCCATATGCAGGACTCCCGTTACGTTTGGCGGAGGGATTACAATGGTATAAGGCTCACGTTCATCAGGTTCTGAATGAAAAAAGTTCTTTTCCAGCCAGTAGCTGTACCACTTATCTTCGGTTTCGGCAGGATCGTATTTAGTAGAAATGCTCATTATCGTATAAAAAATATCGGAGTTGAATTACAAAAATAGGGTTTTTGAGGGAAAATGTTTATGCTTTCCACTCTTCATCGAGAATAGCAAATTCAAAACTGTCCATCCAGCCGGTTTTCAGGGGCAGTATCTGGCGTTTTCTGCCCTCCTGTGTCATGCCTGCCTTCTCCAGTACGCGGATAGAAGCCAGATTTTCCACTGCACACCCCGCTTCGATGCGGTGTAGTTTTAACCGGCCAAAACCAAAGCCTATCACGGCTTTAATAGCTTCTGTTGCATAACCTTTATTCCAATGTTCTACATTAATCTTATACCATACCTCTGCGCTGTTAAACTTGGAGGAAGATAGCTTTAAAGCTATCAGGCCTACAAATCCGCCTTTCTCAAATTCTACAGTAAAAGTATAATTTTTGATTGTCCGTTTCTGATGGTCACTGATCCAACCATCCACAATGATATTGGTCTCTTCCAGGTCTTTGGGGATCCCCAGGGTATTGTACTGATCTGTCTCTGCAAGGTGATGCAGCAAATGAATGGCTTCGAGATCTGCCATTTCCACTAATCTTAACTTTAAGCGCTGTGTAAAAAATTTTAATTCGGCCATTGATATGTTCAATTGGAATATTCGGTTAACCTCAGGGATGGAACAGTTGGACCAGCCCCGGGTGCTGAGGAACAAATATAAGAAATATGGGAAGGCAGTTCATGTGTTGCGGCTGAAAAAGGCAGGCCACAGCCGATTGACACAAAAATCTGATGTACCTAATATAATTTTTCATATCTACACAATAATAAATGTTAAAATATGTTAATAGTATATATTTATTATCCAGCTATGAAGTCGATCAAAGTATTCCTGCTTCCGGGATTAATCATCAAAAAGCTAGGCCTGACCAAAATCTATTATTGGTTTAACAGGTAATATTTTTATTAAGAAACGTTTAAATAACGATATTTTATTACTTTCAGCCTAGCGATACCTTTCAAAAACTTGTTACCTGTTGTTTCAACATAATTCCTGACAAGGTTCATATAAGGTATCTTTATTAACTGAAAGAAATGAGACCTAAACATCTGAAAAGCTGCATGGCAGTTTTGGGCATACTAGCTGCAAGCTATTCGTCCTACGCTCAACAGGCACCCAAAAAATTTATTGATCCTGCAAATATGGATCTTTCCGTAAAACCGGGAGATAACTTCTACGAGTATGCGAGTGGCACCTGGATTAAAAACAATCCTGTCCCTGCAAAAGAAACCCGCTGGGGAAGCTTTAACGAACTCCGCGATTTCAATATCAACGCAGTAAAAAGCGTGGTTGAGGATGCTGCGGCCGATAAAGCTGCACCTGCAGGATCAGTAAAAAAACGTGTGGGCGACTTCTATGCGGCTGCGATGGACAGTGTTACTATCGAAAAGCTTGGATACAGCCCGATCAAGGCCGATCTGGCAAGAATTAAACAAATCAAAGATCTGCAGGGTGTGATTAACGAGGCACTCCTGATGCGTACTTCCGGCATTGGCTCTCCTATGTTCAGCTTCGGGGTAACACAGGATAGAAAAAACGTGACAAAATATGTAGCATCACTGGGACAGGGAGGCACAACCCTGCCTGACCGTGATTATTACCTGAAGGATGACAGCCGATCGCTGAAAATCCGTGAGGCTTACACGACTTACATGACTACCCTGTTTACACTGACAGGCTCGGCAGCAGCCGAAGCAGCTCAAAAAGCAGCTACGGTTATGGCGATTGAAAAATCACTTGCTGAAGCACAGATGCCGCGTATAGAAATGCGTGATCCCTATAAAACGTATAATAAATTTACAGTTGCAGCTTTCACTGCAACCACGCCAAATCTGAACTGGAGCGCCATATTGCCCAAATTACAGGTAGCAGGACAGGATACTGTATTGGTAGGACAGCCTAAGTTCTTTGTAGCCCTGGACGGTATGCTTAAAAGTGTTCCGCTGGCCGACTGGAAAACATACCTCCAATGGTCTGTACTGAAAGGCTCTGCCGCAAACCTTAGCTCTCCTTTTGTGAAAGCTAATTTTGCATTTACAAAGGCTCAGACAGGACAAAAAATAGAAACACCAAGATGGCAGCGCATGTCTTCTTTAACAGATGGCGCTATCGGTGAATTATTAGGTCAGCTATACGTAGCCAAATATTTCAAACCTGAGGCGAAAGCAAGGATGACAGAGCTGATTAAAAACCTGCGTACAGCATTTGAAATCCGCATCAAAGGGCTGGACTGGATGAGTGATGCCACTAAGGAAAAAGCACTGGCTAAACTGCATGCCTTTGTACCTAAAATCGGTTATCCTGATAAATGGAAAAACTATGACGGCCTGACTATTACCCGCACTACTTATTTCCAAAACTTAAGAAATACCGGAGTTTGGGGATATAAGGATATGGTTTCTCAGCTTGGAAAACCAGTAGACCGCAGCCGTTTTGGAATGACACCTCCGACAGTAAACGCTTACTACAGCGCTACCATGAATGAAATTGTTTTTCCGGCAGGAATCCTGCAGTTCCCGTTCTTCGCACCTGATGCTGACGATGCAGTGAATTATGGCGGTATAGGAGCCGTGATCGGCCATGAAATGTCGCACGGATTTGATGACAGCGGAAGCCAATATGACAAAGATGGTAACCTGCGCAACTGGTGGACAGCCGAAGACCGTACAAAATTTGAAGCAAAGACAAAAGCCCTCGGCGAACAGTTTGATGCCTACACTGTATTGGACACGGTCCATGTTATCGGTAAATTGACTATGGGAGAGAATATTGGTGACCTGGGAGGATTGAATGTAGCCTATACAGCGTTTAAACTCACTAAACAGGGCCAGTCTAACGAGAAGATCGATGGATTTACCCCTGATCAGCGTTTCTTCCTATCATGGGCACAAGTGTGGAGAGGCAATATCTTACCTGAAAGTGCTGCTCAACTGATCAAAACAGATCCGCATTCACCAGGAGAATTCAGAACGATCGGTGCCCCGGTAAATATGGATGCCTGGTATAAAGCTTTTGATGTGCAGCCAGGAGATAAATTATATAAAAAACCTGAAGATAGAATCAGAATGTGGTAAACTAACCACCCTATTAAAAGAGCGCCGCCGGTTTATCCCGTTGCGGCGCTTTTATTTAATCCCTGTATTTCTCCTGTATCTTTTTGGGCAGCTTGTTCAGTACCAGCTGGCGTGAATCTGCAATTCTTCTTTTTAGCTCCGTGGCAGGCATCACCTCAAGGTCTGTCAGCCCTATCCATTGCCCTTTTGCCAGGTGCCAGGCCTGACTGATTCCGTCGCGCGCTATCAGTTCTTCAAACTCTTCCGGATTGCATTTCATGGCGAGATTGCCATCAGTAAGGGAACTCATCACAAATATTTTTTTTTCGATCATGAAGCAAAGGTTATCCTCCCACTTTACTTCCTCAGTTGTGCCCGGCAGGCTCAGACAGTATTCCCGAAACATTTCTATATCCATCATCAATATAATTTAAGCTAATTTAAGTAAATAGGATAAATTTGCAGAAATGAATATTATCACCCCTACAGCAGACGGCTCCAATACTTTATACAACGAAACCATTGGCGAGCACTATCACTCTAAACATGGCGCTTTGCAGGAGAGCAAACATGTATTTATAGATGCCGGACTAAAATATGCTGAGCAAAGCTTTCCGGGAGAAAGGCTGGCTATTCTGGAAATTGGTTTCGGCACAGGATTAAACTTCCTGATGACTTCCGCTTATGCCAATGAACAGCAGCTGATGATCGATTATACGGGAATTGAAGCCTATCCACTGCGCATCCAGGAACTTGCATCCACGCTGTACGATCAGTACGTACCTTCGAAGATCTGGGATACCTTCATCCAGAATTATGAACAGGCCCTGACAGCAACAACTGCTTTGACTGAACAACAACAGCTGACCATCCCTCATACCACACTTCAGGATTTCCAGTCAGACAAGCTCTTTGATCTTGCCTATTTCGATGCCTTTTCAGTACAGCACCAACCCGAAATGTGGTCTGACGAAATTATCGGCCATGTATGTTCCTTTCTGAAGCCCGGGGGAATATTTGTTACTTACGCCATCACGGGAAAACTAAAACGGGCACTAAAAAGCGTCGGAATGACCATTGAAAAACTTCCGGGTGCTCCCGGAAAAAGAGAAATGCTCCGCGCAGTGAAAACGCCTTAGAGGCAGGGCGCATCAAAAACAGATTACATTTTTATTACACATACAGTATCTTTGAGCTCAAACCTATCCAGCCCTAAATTGTTCCTCCATTATCTAAGACAATTAAAATGGATAAAAGAAAATTAGGAAGTACGGACTTACTGGTATCCCCGATTACGTTTGGAGGAAATGTTTTTGGATGGACCTTGGACGAAGCAAAATCTTTTGAAATACTGGACGGATTTTTTGAGGCAGGTTTCAATTTTGTTGATACTGCAGATACTTATTCGAGATGGGCGGAAGGAAACGAAGGCGGTGAGTCTGAAAAGATCATCGGCAAATGGATGAAAGCAAGAAATAACCGGAATAAAGTGATCCTTGCCACCAAGGTTGGCGGCGATATGGGCAGCGGAAAGAAAAGCTTGTCAAAAGCGCATATTACGGCGTCAATAGACAGTTCACTGAAACGTTTGCAGACTGACTATGTTGATCTTTACCAGTCGCACTACGACGATCCTGAAACATCCATAGAAGAAACCCTTGAAGCATATGACCAGCTGATCAGGGCAGGAAAAGTACGGTGGATCGGTGCTTCCAACTTTAGTGCAGATCGCCTTAAAGAATCACTGGAAACCAGTCAGCGACTGAGCCTGCCGAAATACCAGAGCTTCCAGCCGGAGTATAACCTTTATAACAGAGAAAACTTTGAAAAAGAATTTGAGCAGATTTGTCTTGACAACCATTTGGGTGTGATCGGCTATTACTCCCTTGCAAGCGGGTTCCTTACAGGAAAATACCGCTCCGAAGAAGATTTTGGGAAAAGCAAAAGAGGTGCTGGGATAAAAGCTTATATGAACGACAGGGGATTCAGGATTCTGAAAGCCCTGGATGAAGTTTCTGAACAATACAATTCTGCTCCTGCAAGCGTCGCTTTAGCCTGGTTACTTGCACGGCCATCAGTTACAGCGCCAATTGCCAGCGTAACCAGTCTTGCACAACTCGAAGAGTTAACCAGGGCCGCAGCCTTAAAACTGAATGTAGAAGACATTTCTATTCTCGATGAGGCAAGTGCCTGGTCATGATCCTGCAAATTGGAGCATCAGATGCCCTGTCCGTTAATTCTGGCAGGGCATTTGTCGTTCAGCAGAATAACGCTTAAACTGAATATTAATGAGGAACATTTACCTGCCCTTTTACGCCAAACTGGCTCTGGTTTTATTTGCAATCATTTGTCTGGGCTACCTCGCCATTCTGGGACAGAGTATTCTCGCCCCCTTGTTGTCTTCCTTCCTGCTGGCCTTTCTGCTCCTGCCGCTGGCTAATTTTCTGCAGTTCAGATGCAGGTTGAAAAGAGGTCTGGCATCCATACTTTCAGTTGTAGTGATGATCGCTGTTATTGCAGGAATCATGGCTTTTCTGGCCAATCAGCTAAGCGATCTCGGGCAGGACTGGCCCCTTCTGAAACAGCAGGCAATGCATTCTTTTGAAGAACTGCAGCACTGGGTTTCAAAAACCTTCCATGTCAATGCCCATAAACAAATAGATTACCTGAAGAACAGCGCGACAAATGCCATCGCTACAAGTGCTACAGTGGTAGGCGTAACCCTGATGACCCTTTCATCTACCCTCCTTTTCCTGGCTTTTTTATTGCTGTTCACCTTTTTTATCCTTACTTACCGGGGCGTCCTTTATTCTTTCCTTAAAGCTGTATTCAAAGAAGAACACGAACAGAAAGTAAGCGATATTGTGGGTCAGATACAATACATCATCAAACGCTATATTCTTGGTTTATTTTTGCAGATGCTGATTGTCACCGGGCTTATGATGATCGTACTCAGCATCCTCGGTGTTAAATATGCAGTACTGCTGGGCCTCATAACCGGGATATTCAATCTTGTGCCCTATGTCGGAATATTTTCAGCCCTGCTGATTAGTATCGTAATAACTTTTGCTACTGCAGGTGCAGCAAAGGTTCTTCTGGTGATTATTGCATTTGTAGCTGTACATGCGTTGGACGGCAATATCCTCATGCCGCTGGTAGTGGGCTCAAAAGTAAAAATTAACGCCCTGTTTGCCTTTATAGGAATAGTAGTCGGAGAAATGATCTGGGGCATCTCAGGCATGTTCCTGTGTATCCCTTACCTGGCCATGTTAAAGATTATCTTTGACAGGGTGGATGACTTAAAGCCCTGGGGCATCCTGCTTGGTGAAAAGGTAAATCCTTCAAAAAAGAGGAAAGTTTACCGTATCACCAAAAAGATCAAACTGGAAGAACCTGAATAGAAAAATTGTATTTTTGCTGCTCAATCCTATATAATCATGCCCAATACTATCCCACCTGTTACAGCAAAAGACCCTTCATCAGCATTTTTGAGATTGTTAACCATCCTGGATTCATTAAGAACAGAATGCCCCTGGGATAAAAAACAAACCATGGAAACGCTGCGCCATCTGACAATTGAAGAAACCTACGAACTATCGGACGCCATCCTTGACGGCGACCTGCAGGAGGTAAAAAAGGAACTGGGCGATGTCATGATGCACCTGGTTTTTTATGCAAGGATCGCTTCAGAAACCAGTGATTTCACCATCGTGGATGTATTGAATAGCGTTTGTGACAAACTGATCAACCGCCACCCCCATATTTACGGGGATGTTGAGGTGCAGGATGAAAATGATGTAAAACGCAACTGGGAGCAGATTAAACTCAAAGAAGGCAATAAATCTGTGCTTGGAGGGGTTCCTGCTTCCCTGCCCGCACTGGTTAAGGCCGGAAGAATTCAGGAAAAGGCCCGGGGAATCGGGTTCGACTGGGACAATAAGGTTCAGGTTTGGGAAAAGGTAGAAGAGGAGCTTGCGGAATTCAAGAACGAGTATAACGTTATTGACAACGAGGCCATCGACATTGAAAAAGCTGAAAGTGAATTTGGCGACCTGATCTTCTCTCTGGTAAACTATGCAAGGTTTATTGGGATTAACCCTGAAAATGCACTGGAGAAGACCAACAAGAAATTTATCAAACGTTTCCAATATATTGAAAGCAAAGCACTCGAAAGCGGAAAGGCTCTGCAGGACATGACACTGGCAGAGATGGATGTCTACTGGAATGAAGCCAAGACAGTAAAATAGTATCAATAAAAAAGGGAGGATCAATGACCCTCCCTTTTTTATTGATCAGAGAAACTAAGAATGCTTCTTCTTCATGGTCATTTTAGCCTTCTGGCCGATGCCATAATTATAGGTCTTTGTATTGCTTTCCTTTTTATCATGATAAGCACCGCCACCGGCAGGCTCATCAGTTTTTACTTTTACCACCCGGTTTTTATCCAGCCCTTTAGGTTTGCTGTTCTTCTCTATCAGCAACTCAGCAGGAAGATCACTCAGCTCCATCTTCTGGCCAATTGACTGTTCAATCTTTTTCACCTGAATCAGTTCCATGTCTGTAGCAAAGGTTATGGCCACAACTTCGTCCGGATTCTCTTTATTTTTAATGATCCTGCTCAGGAAAGTTTCTTTTTCTTCAGGTACTTCGAAGTGAAAGATAAAAGGGACTTCATCTAAATTCAAAGGCCCCTCACCTTCATTGGCCACAACAAGTACTCTTGCTTCGGGGCTCTGTTTAAAATCTTCAAAATCGTCAAAGCCATCTTCATCAAAATGAAGGGGCTTTAACATCGAAAACTCCATCTCTTTACTGCTGGCAAGACTTTTCGCCAGTTTCTGAGCGGTTAAACGGGCATTTACAAAAACGACTACCTTGTCAAACACTTCATCATCACGCAGTAAATTGTGCAGCAGGTTGATTTTGGTTTTATAATTAGGCACATGATACAATACCTGCGTTACGGTTTCTGTTTTGGTATCACCGAAATCCTCTACCTCGATCACTGTAGGGAAATTCATAAACTGATCGGTCATTTTGCTCAGTTTTTCATGGATCACCTCTGTAAAAACCAGATGCTGACATTTACCTGCACTCCTTGCCAGTTCACACACAGGCAACTGCATCCCCTGCTTCACGATCAGCTCGGCATCATCAACGATAAAGGTTTGCAGTTTACTCAGGTTTAAGCCCAGCTTCAGATAGATTGCCCTGGCACGTGTAGGTGTAGCTACTACGATATCTATACCCAGTACCAATTCATTTACTTCTGCCTCTACCCCGCCTGTACCATAAAGGCCGACGATATTGAGGTCACGGTTTTTGCTGAGTGAAACAAACTGGTCGATCACAGCGATCGCACGGTCTTTGTCGGCCACTAGAATCAGCACTTTTGGTGCATCATCCCTGGTATACTTTAAACGCATTAAAACGCCAAGAATATACGTTGTTGTTTTTCCTGATCCTTCAGGTCCTACAGCAAGCACATCCTGTCCTCCAAGAATTCTCGACATGCTTTTCGCCTGAATCTCTTTTGGGCTCAAGTAGCCGGCATCAGTCATTGCTGCTACCAGGGACTTACTTAGTTTTAATTTATCTAACGACACAGTTTTCCAGTTAAAATTGATATTGCAGCAAATTTACGCAAATCAACCTAATATACGGTATGATCTACCCCCGGAAATTGTAAATTAGCGCATTAACTAATCTTTACCCACATGAAACGAACGCTACTAAGCCTGTTTTTACTGAGTACATCATTGGGCGTATTTGCCCAGGATGCTGTCAGTTATCAGCTGCCCCCCAAAGCCATGGCCGACTTACTCCTGGCGAAACCCACCCCAACTGTAAGCATTGATAGTAAAGCAGAATGGATGTTAATGAGCGAACGTAACTCGTATCCTTCTGTTGAACAACTGGCCATGCCGGAATTCCGCATAGCGGGATTAAGGATCAACCCATTAAATTTTTCACTTAGCAGGCAGATCTTTATCAGCAACTTTAGCCTGAAGAATATAAAAACCAGCAAAACTGCGGCAATCAGCGGTCTTCCCAGCCCACTCTTTGCCAGCCTTCCGGAGTGGAACCCGGGAGAAACCAAAATTTCATTCACCAATACCACTTCAGCAGGTGTTGATCTCTATATCATAGACATTGCTACAGCAAAAGCAACAAAAGTGAATAAACAACCACTAAATGTAGTATTGGGAAATGGTATCACCTGGGTAGACAATGAAACAATTTTATACAGGATAGCTACCAAATCTGCCAATGCTGTTCCAGTAAAACCTTTACTGCCAAAAGGCCCTACAGTGCAGCAGAACTTAGGCAAAGCTTCCCCAAGTCCAACCTTCCAGGATCTGATCAAATCACCTTATGATGAGCAGTTATTTGAATTTTTTGGTACTTCACAACTGGTACAATATAAAAATGGGACTGAAACCAGGATCGGACAGCCTGCAATCTATACTAGCCTGAGTGTTTCTCCGGATAAAAAATACCTCCTGCAAAGGACTGTCAACAAACCCTTCTCCTACCTGGTTACTTACAGGGGATTCCCTTCCACCGTAAAAATCACCGATTTGTCTGGTAAAACGGTAAAAATACTGGCAGAACTTCCTTCTACAGAAGGTACACCTTCGGGTTATGACAACACGCAAAATGTTGCCCGTGATTATGACTGGAGGGATGATGAAGCGGCAACTGTTACCTGGGCAATGCCTTTGGATAGTGGCCTGATCAAAAAGAAGGTTCAGTTCCACGATGCCTTATATGCCTTAGACGCACCCTTCAGCGGAACTGCAAAGGAATTGTTCAAAACCGAAACCCGTTACCGCGGAACTGAATGGGGAGATGCTGCACTTGCATTGGTTTTCGAGGGCCTTCGAAGCAAGCAAACCAGCAAAGTAAGCCGTTATAACCCAACTACAGGTACTCTGGAAACTTTATACGCGCTGAATCAGACTGATGCCTACAACGATCCGGGAGATCCTGTTTTGACTAAGAATAAATTTGGCCGGCAGGTGGTGCAAACAGTAGATAACGGAACGAAATTACTCATGAACAATACAGTCGGATCTTCGCCAAAAGGGGATTTACCCTTTCTGGCTAAGTTTGACCTTGCTGCCAAAAAGAACGACATCATCTGGCGCAGTGCTGAAGGTACCTATGAATATGTAGCGGATGTACTCGATGCCAATAAACTTGTGCTGCTGACCAGAAGAGAATCGCAGAAAGATGTGCCGAACTATTTTATCAAAAACCTTGTACTGAGAATGGCAGACAGGCCACTTACCAGTTTCAGCAATCCTTACCCAGGACTGGAGGGGATCAGCAAAGAAAAGATATCGTATAAGCGCTCTGACGGGGTGGATCTTACAGGTAACCTCTACCTGCCAAAAGGATATGACCGGGCAAAGGACGGTCCTCTGCCAACATTGATCTGGGCTTATCCGCGCGAGTTTAACTCAGCAGCAGATGCCGCGCAGATCAGGGGGTCAAAGGATCGTTTTACCGCAATCAGCTGGGCATCTCCAATCTACTGGGTAACGCAGGGATATGCTGTGCTGGACGAAGCTGAAATGCCTATCGTAGCCAAAGATGGTAAAAAACCGAATGATACTTATGTAGAACAACTCGTGGCAAATGCAGAAGCCGCTATCAATAAGCTTTCAGATCTCGGTGTAGGTGACAGGAACAGGATGGCTGTTGGCGGACACAGCTATGGTGCATTCATGACGGCAAACCTGCTGGCACACACGAAGCTTTTCAAAGCAGGTATTGCCCGCAGCGGAGCTTATAACAGGACATTGACACCTTTCGGATTCCAAAACGAGGAGCGTACCTACTGGGAGGTTCCTCAACTCTATTACGAAATGAGCCCATTCAGCTATGCAGACAAAATTAAAACACCTATCCTGCTGATCCATGGTGATGCTGATGATAATACCGGTACTTTCCCCATCAACAGCGAGCGTTTGTTCAATGCAATCAAAGGATTTGGCGGCACAGCTAGATTTGTGTTTTTGCCTTACGAGGCCCATAGTTACCGCGGCAGGGAAAACCTGTTGCATATGCTGTGGGAAATGAACAACTGGTTGGATACGTATGTGAAAAAAGCGAAATAGCTGTATTCATTCATCTATGGATAAGGCCCCGCTGGTTTACAGAAAACCACCGGGGCCTTATTATATTATTTAAAACGGATCGCTTTGAGTGGTGAAATCCTGCTGACCAGCATCGAAGGCACTACAAGCACTATCAGACAAATCAGCAGCGTCGCCAGGTTCAGCAGCAGTACATCCGTCAGATGAAATTCTATAGGCACGTAAGCCAGGTAATAGGACGTTTGATTAAGCTTAAAGATATGGGTATAGTGCTGTAAAAAGCCGAGGCCCAGGCCCAGTAAGTTACCCAGCAACAAGCCAATGCCAACAAGGTAAACTGCATTGTACAGAAATACCTTCATTACACTGTAGTCGGTCATCCCAAAAGCCTTTAACATTCCAATCATATTGGTACGTTCCAGGATCATGATCAGTAAAGCTGTAATCATATTGATCACACCCACGATCATCATCAGGATCAGCAGCACCTTAGTATTGATATCAAGTAATGATAACCAGGTAAAGATATTCGGAAAATATTCCTGTACGGATTCTGATTTAAGGTTGATCTCCAGATTGGAGTAGATCTCGTCAGACAGTGCCTGCAGCCTTGAGAAATCTTTAAGCCTGATCTCTATTCCCCCGATCTGGTTTGGCGTCCAGTTGTTTAAACGTCTGATAATATTAATATCGCCAAGTACAAAGCCTTTATCAATCTCTTCTACCCCGATATCATAGATGCCTACAATTTTAAAAGGCCGCTTTCTTGGTGGGTTTTGCACAAAGTACATGATAAAGGTATCTCCGGTCTTCAGCTTCAGCCGGTTGGCGGTAAAAGCAGATACCATGATCTCCTTGCTGGCCTTTAGGCTGTCTGTAAAATCGATTACCCTGCCCGTTACCAGATGCTTCCGGATGTAATCCCAGTTAAAACCACTGTCTATCCCCTTAAAATTTATCCCTTCCACTTCTTCATTGGCTGAAATGATTGCCGGTTTGGTAGCGTAAGACTGATAAAAAAGGATATTCCTGTTCTTTTTAAGATCAGAAAGGGTTTTTGTAGATGGTACAAAAGGTGTAAGCTCAAAGGAATTGTTCAGGTCCAGTTTAAAAATCCGTACATCGCCTACATAACCTCTTACTTTTTCCTGGATTTCTGTTTTAAAACCTTTAATGATGGCTATAGAGAGCATCATTACAGCCAGACTGAGCATCACCCCCGAAATTGCAATACGAACGATCAGCTTAGAGAAGGTGCGCTCAGATTTTATGGCAATACGCCTTGCTATGAAATATTCTGTATTCAAATTTTTTCAATAAACTGTAACTTAGCAAAAGTGGTTATTTGATTTTGAATTCAACCATAATTAATTAAAAAAGGTAAGTATGAAACTGTTTCCCAAATTAATCTATCCCTTCGCCCTATTGATCCTTGCGGTACAGGCTTGTGACGCCAGTCCGAAAGCAGCGAAAAGTACAGGCTCATCAGCAAATGAACTTCATGCTGACAGTTTAAAAAACTCCGCAGCAGAAATCCTTACCGGTGCAGCACAGACAGAAAAGTATCTTCCATTGCTGAACGGAAAACGGGTAGGAATGGTAGTCAACCCGACTTCAGTGATCGGGAAAATGACGGCTGTGGACAGCCTGATTAAAGTTGGGGTTAATATTGTGAAGATCTTTGGGCCGGAACACGGCTTCAGGGGTGATGCCAGTGCAGGTATTACTGTAAATGATGCTATTGATGAAAAAACTGGTATCAAGGCGATATCCTTATATGGTAAGCACAATACGCCAAGCACCGAAGACCTTTCTGACATTGACATTATGGTTTTTGACATCCAGGATGTTGGCGTACGTTTTTACACTTATATCAATACCCTGCAGCATGTGATGCAGGCTTGTGCAGAAAATAATAAAGAACTGCTTATTCTTGATCGTCCGAATCCAAACGGGTTTTATGTAGACGGCCCGGTTCTTGATCCGCGTCTGGTTTCTGGAGTTGGTTTGAAAGCGATCCCTATTGTCCATGGGCTTACTGTTGGAGAATATGCGCAGATGTTAAACGGTGAGGGCTGGCTTGATAATAAGGCACAGTGTAAGATCAGCATAATCAAAGTGGCAAACTATACACATGATATGCCATATGAGCTGCCGGTGAAACCTTCTCCAAATCTGAATACGCAGCAGTCCATTCTTCTCTATCCTACCTTATGCCTTTTTGAAGGAACGTATCTGAGTCAGGGTCGTGGTACACAGTTTCCCTTCAGTGTGTTAGGTGCGCCTGCGTTAAAGGGTAAATATTCGTTTTCCTTTACGCCGCAAAGCATCAGGGGAATGGCAGAAACGCCTTTACATCAGGATCAGGTTTGTTACGGGCTCGATCTCAGAAATTATGATATTTCAAACATTAGAAAAGATAAAACGTTAAACATTAAGTGGATGATCGAATTGTACAAGGCATATCCCAACAAGGCCGACTTCTTTAATATGAAACTTAGCAAACAAATGGGTAGTATTGATAAACTGGCTGGTGTATATTCCTTAAAAGAGCAGATCATTGCCGGTAAATCCGAAAAGGAAATCAGGGCAAGCTGGGAACCCGGATTAAGCCGTTACAAAGAGATACGCAAGAAATACCTTTTGTATCCTTAACTCAAAAAATCTACAAACATGAATACTGAACCTAAAAAGAAAAACGAAAAACCAAGCAGTAATTTCGAGGAGCCTTTATCCGGCGTTGACGAAGGAAACAAGGCTGTAAAAAAACCTGAGGATAAAGATTACACCAAAGATACGCCAGAATATAAAGATCCTGCAAAGCAACGGGAAAGGGAAGAACAACCGGTTGATCCTATTAAAAAAGCACCAAAGGACTAAAATAAAAGGGATAGCGCTTCAGCGTTATCCCTTTTTCTGTTATCTGTTAAAAGGCCCAGACTTTAAGCAACCTTTGTCAGCTTCTGTGCTTCCTTCAAAAACTTCATTAGTACCTTCTCGTCATTTTCAATAGCCTGCTGCGTATTGGGCGTGTGGGTATGGATCTTCTTCAGGTATTTTGCCAGCTGATCATTCTCGAAAGCTTCGAGCAGCAAAGGATAAACGTATGAGCTTTTGCAAACTGCACGGGTATTTCCGAGCTTGCTAGCCACACAATCCAGCACCTGAACAATAATTTTCTTTTTAGGCCGCTCCTCTTCAATGTTACCGGAGCAAAGAGCCAGTTGCCTCAGCGCCTCCAGTGTACCACCCCAGGTACGGAAATCCTTGGCCGTAAAATCACTCCCTGTAATCTCGCGGATATAGTTATTGATCTTGCCCGAATCTACTCCCCGGTGTTCCTTTCCCTCCGTATAATACTGAAATAAATCCTGACCGGGAATCTCCATACAGCTTTTCACCATTTTTGCAAGGCTCTTATCATTGAGTGCTACTTCCTGTTTTACCCCTTTTTTGCCAATGAATTTAAGCTTCAAAGTATTGCCGTCAACTTTGGCATGTTTAGTTCTTAGCGTAGACAGCCCATAGCTGCCATAAAGCTGCGCATAGGACTCATTTCCTACCCGGATCAGCGTTTTCTGCATCACCTCTACACAGATCGCAAGTACCTTCTGCTCATCATAGTCCTTCCTTTTCAAATCTTTTGCAAGCCTCTTTCTTGCAACCGGAAGTGCCTTTCCAAATTCGAGCAACCTGAAATACTTATGCTCGGATCTTCTGGAGGTCCATTTAGGATGATAGCGGTATTGTTTACGCCCGGCAGCATCCAGTCCGGTAGCCTGTAAGTACGCATTTTTTTTCGCAGCAATCCAAACTGAGGTCCATGCCGGCGGCAGCACCAGTGCTTTGATCCTGCCAAGCTGGGTTTCATCAGTAATTTTGTCCCCATTTTTATCCTCGTAATAAAAATTACCGGGTTTTCCTTTCCTGTAAATACCAGGCATACTGTCGGTAACATATACTAAACCACTTTCTTTAATCTCCTCCGGGGTCTGAACCATATAGTTTGAACAAAATATGCGTTAAATTTTTAGTTATTTTGTTCTCTAAAACACAGAAAAATGAAGATAGTTTTCATGGGTACCCCCGATTTTGCAGTAGCATCCCTAAATGCCTTATTTGAAAATGGTTATGATATCGCAGGCGTGGTAACGGCGGCAGATAAACCGGCAGGAAGAGGCCAGAAGTTACAGGAAAGTGCAGTAAAAAAGTACGCGGTGGATAAGGGCCTTAAAGTTTTGCAGCCCCTGAAACTTAAAGATCCTGACTTTATTGAAGAATTACATTCACTCAATGCAGACCTGCAGGTAGTAGTTGCATTCCGTATGCTTCCGGAAATTGTGTGGGATATGCCCGCAAAAGGCACAATTAATCTCCATGCATCCCTGTTACCCAATTACCGTGGTGCAGCACCTATCAATCATGCAATTATCAACGGAGAAACTGAAAGCGGGGTAACTACCTTTTTTCTGAAACACGAAATTGACACCGGCGATGTTATCTTCTCAGAAAGAGTGGCCATTGCTGAGGATGATTCAGCGGGCGACCTGCACGACCACCTTATGGAAGCTGGCGCTGGCCTGCTGGTTAAAACTGTAAAAGCTATTGCTGAAGGCAATTATAAAGAACAGCCCCAAACTGCATCAGCGGATTTGAAACATGCACCTAAAATATTCAAGGAGTTTTGTAAAATAGACTGGAACCAGCCTGTAAAAACAATTTACAACCTGATCCGTGGCCTTAGCCCCTATCCAACAGCCTTTACTGAGCTGAATGGTAAAACCATTAAAATATTTAAAGCACAGTATGAAGAAAGTGCGGCCGGCATGGCTCCGGGTAATTATGTTACTGACGGGAAGACCTTTTTGAAGTTCGCGGCGGCAGATGGCTTTATCAGCGTACTGGATGTGCAATACGAAGGTAAAAAAAGAATGATGACAGATGAGTTTTTAAGGGGAATGCGCCTATAAGGCATTGAGCATTGCACTTAAAGATTTGGTGATTTCATTGAAGTAACGTTTTCTGCCATATCCCATTACCCAGCGGATGCCGGAACTGGCATTCGTGATAAATACTTCTTCTGCCTCGTTTAAAACTTCGGGATTGATCTGTGCTTCGATAATTGAAATGCCATTAGCCTTTGCAGTCTGCATAACTATATTGCGCATTACGCCGGCAATACAGCCTTCAGAAAGTGCAGGGGTATAAATTTGCTTGTCATAAACTACAAATACATTGGAGCTGATGCTTTCACACAGAAAACCATTCTGATTGAGGATAAAGGCTTCATCCAGCCGGTGCTGCTTTTTGTAGAGCCCGGCCATCACAAATAATAAAGAATTGCTGGTTTTATAGTTCGAAAGTTTATTTACCGGCTTGGTGATTTCATCATAAACGTTAATGATCAGCCCCTTTTTGTTAAGTCCGTACCCAGTCTCCTGCACTGCGGAAGCTTCCAGGATATATCCTGATTTATTAGTATCGGGTGTATACAAACCGTCAGCATCGCGGTAAACGGAAAGGCGGAACCGTGCATTGTCCTTCAGTTTGTTCTTCTTGCATAATTCGGCAGTCTTCTGCTTCAGGAAATACTCATCAAAGAAAATGCCCCCGTCCATCTTCAGTGCATTCATGCCGGCCTGCAGACGATCGGCATGCAGTTCAGCAAACTTCAGTTTGCCCCCCGTCATACGCATGGATTCAAAAAGGCCATCACCATACCTGAAACCACGGTTTTTTACCGTGAGTATCTTTTCATCTATGGCAATGAACTCGTCATTATGTAAAATATATTCCTGTTGCATTAATTGTTAGGCCTGTCCAACATAGTTTCTCCATTTGTTTAATACACCATCAAAATCTGGTGGAAGCGGTGCCTCAAACTCCATATATTCCTTAGTTGTAGGATGTATGAAACCGAGTGTCTGTGCATGCAGCGCCTGGCGTGGTAACATCTCAAAGCAGTTGGCAACATATTGCTTGTACTTCGTAAACGTTGTTCCCTTCAATATCTTATCTCCGCCATAATTGGCGTCGTTAAATAAGGGGTGACCGATGTGCTGCATATGTGCCCTGATCTGGTGTGTCCGCCCTGTTTCCAGCTGACAACTGATTAAAGTCACATAATTTAAACGCTCCAATACAGAATAATGGGTAACAGACCACTTTCCTTTCTCCTCCTCATCATATACATCCATCACAATCCTGTTTTTTGCACTTCTGCCGATATACCCAGAAACTGTGCCATTTTCTGCAATATCTCCCCATGCCAGTGCAATATATTTTCGCGTAATACTATGGTCAAAAAATTGCTTAGCCAGCTTGGTCATCGTGATCTCGTTTTTACTGATAATCAGCAACCCTGAGGTGTCTTTATCAATCCGGTGTACCAGGCCGGGACGGCCTTCATTACCAGGTAATTGCGGCAACTGGTCAAAGTGAAAAGCCAGGGCATTTACCAGTGTACCGGTATAGTTATTAAATCCCGGATGTACGACCATCCCTGCCGGCTTGTTAACAATCAGCAAGTCGTTATCCTCGTACACTATATCCAAAGGAATATCTTCGGGATAAACTTCTGTATCTCTTGGAGGATGAGGGAACACGATAGAGATCTCGTCTGCAGGCTTTACCTTATAGCTGGCCTTCACTGTAGCTTTGTTCACTAGCACATTGCCCGCATCAATTGCATTCTGAATGCGGTTCCGGGACGCATTCTGCATACGCTGCATCAGAAATTTGTCTATGCGCAATGGCGACTGCCCACCATCTACAACAATATTAAAATGCTCATATAAATCCTGCTCTTCCAGTTCCAGCCCGCTATTCGTATTTTCCATTCGTAATTTTATGATTTTATCCTGATGTGAAGAACCTGGTGCTGGCTGCTTTAAAGCAATCCCAACCGGTTCATCCCAGTTTACAAAACTAACCTTTAACAATTACATTTCTCAAAAGAAATCAAACAGCTGTAGAGAATGGTTTATATTTGCCTGATGTTTACAGCTCTGAACAGTCCTTTTCAACACCTGACCCATCCTTTCTTAACACAACTATGGGTAAAAAGGGATGATCTGATTGACCCCTATATTTCCGGGAACAAGTGGCGCAAGCTTAAATATATACTCCAGGATGCGGCTGAAAAGGGTAGAAAGCACCTTGTAACTTTTGGCGGGGCATATTCAAACCACCTTGTTGCTACTGCTGCAGCCGCTGCCAGGTCCGGGCTTAAAGCAACAGCCTTTATAAGGGGAGAAAAGGTACTGAACGAAATGCTGCTGCTCTGCCAGCTATATGGCATGGAGCTGATTTTTACCGACCGCGAAAGCTATAAAGACAAACCTTCCTGTTATCAGAAACATTTTGCAAACGATCCTGACACTTATTTTATTGATGAAGGAGGCGCTTCTGCTGAGGCTGTAAAAGGTTGTGCGGAGATCATCGCAGAACTGCCGGCCGACCTGGATCATCTCTTTTGCGCGGCAGGCACGGGTACTACCGCAGCAGGTTTATTACAGGGCATACGCACAGCTGGTCTAAAGACCAGGCTTCACGTGGTGCCCGTACTGAAGGGGGGCGACTTTATCAGGGAGGAGATCGGCAAATATGTTCCTGATCCCATGGTTGCAGATAACATAATTGCGGGCAGCAATGATCTGATCCTGCATACAGACTATCACTTTGGCGGTTACGCAAAAACACAGCCTCAGCTGCTGCAGTTTATGAGAAAGTTTACTGCAGGTCATGGTATCCTTATCGACCCTGTGTACACGGCTAAAATGTTCTTCGCTATTGATGACCTGGCAGATCAAAATTATTTCCAACCCGGCGAAAAGATTGCTGCCCTGCATACCGGAGGCCTCCTGGGCATTATGGGGATGAAAGAAAAAATTGCGTTATGAGCACGCTTCCGCTCATATATGTCATGATGAAGACCACGGCCACACCAAAGAAAGTGAGCCAGAGCGGATGCTTATAATCCCCAACAATGCGTACCTTATATGCGGCAAAAAGAATTGTACCGAGCGTAACCGGCAGGATAATACCGTTGAGTGCCCCGGCGATGATCAGCAATGTAACCGGCTTTCCTATTCCCACAAATATCGCAGCAGAGCTTAAAATAAAAGCAATAATCACTTTATTTTCGTTGTTACTGATCTTGTGGCTGAAGGATTTGATAAAGGATACGGATGTATAGGCAGAACCGATTACGGACGTAATTGCCGCCGCAAACATGACTAAACCAAACAGTTTATACCCCAGCTTTCCCGCAGCCAGCTGAAATACAGATCCTGTTGGATTGTCCGCATTGATAGTAAATCCTTTACTGATTACACCAAGAGAAGCCAGAAACAGGAATATACGTACCAGGGCAGCTACGGAAACCCCCATTACTGCGCTGGTATTTACTTCAGGTAAAGCGGCCCTGCCTTTAATTCCTGCATCGAGCAAACGGTGCCCGCCGGAAAAAGTAATGTAACCGCCTACTGTTCCCCCTACCAGTGTAATTATGGTCATCAGGTCAATTTTAGAAGGCACTATGGTCCTCAGTGCAGCCTCAGCTACCGGAGGCCGGGAGGTAAATGCAATATAAATGATCACGATGATCATCACAAAACCCATCAGCCGGGCAAACCTGTCCATTGCCTGGCCTGCTTCCTTTACCAGAAAGATGGCAATAGAAAGCACTGCAGAAATAATAGCTCCTGTAATCACGGGAATACCCATTAAGGCATTGAGCCCTAAACCGGCGCCGGCAATATTACCGATGTTAAATGCGAGTCCGCCGAGTACGATCAGAAATGAAATAAAGCCCCCAAGTCCGGGCATAAGCAGATTTGCAATGTCCTGCGCACGTTTTTCAGAAACAGCAATAACTCTCCAGATGTTCAGCTGCACACCGATATCAATTAGGATAGACGTAAGAATCACAAAACCGAAACTGGCACCCAGGCTCTGGGTAAAAACGGTCGTTTGTGTTAAAAAACCCGGACCAATGGCAGATGTAGCCATTAAAAAAGCAGCTCCGGTTAAGATATTCCAGTTTCTTTTTGATTTCATCCGGCGGAGGCTTAGGCAGGGGACTGTAAGACGATCCCTTCGTTTTTAAATGCAGTATAAATCTTTTCGGCAAACAGTACGGCATGTTTTCCATCGCCGTGGATGCAGATGGTATCAGCTATAATTTTAATATCAGTGCCCTGCTGAGACGTAACTTTTCCTTCTTTAACCATTCTTAAAACCCTGTTAATAGCGATCTGTTCGTCAGTCACCATGGCATCGGCGAACTTCCTTGAAGTTAATGATCCGTTTTCCTGATAAGTTCTGTCGGCAAACACTTCGTTGGCCACCTTCAGCCCCGTTCTTATACCAGCGGCAATCAGCTCGCTGCCGGAAAGTCCGTATAATACCAATCCCGGATCCACTTTATAGACTGCTTCGGCAATGGCAGATGAGAGTTCCTTACTTACTGCTGCCATATTGTACAGTGCTCCGTGAGGTTTAACGTGGTTCAATACCCCACCTTCCGACTTCACAAATGCAGCAAGTGCGCCAATCTGGTAAACAACCATATCGTAGGCTTCTTCAGCAGAGACTGACATTTCCCGCCGTCCAAATCCCTGAAGATCGGGCAAACCCGGATGAACGCCCATTGCCACACCATTTGCAATTGCCCGCTTTACGGTTTTTTTCATTACTGCCGGGTCTCCTGCATGAAAACCGCAGGCAATATTTGCAGAGGTCACAAAGGGCAGAATGAGTTCATCGCTGCCCAGTGAAAAAGCGCCATAGCTCTCGCCCATATCACAATTCAGGTCAGCACTATACGTGTCAGATGTCATGATTATATTTAAACGTTAAGGTTTGCTGCAGTTGTTTAAGCTGCTGTTCACGATATAGCAAAGCAGCATGTGCCTGTGCTAAAGTTAATAATTCAAAGCGTATTTTCTGTCCGCTCTGCAATTGGGCAAGTTTAGAAAAATCAGCGGTAATGACCTGCACAATTCTGGGGTAGCCACCGGTAGTCTGGTGATCCGCCGTCAGCACTATCGGGTCGCCGTTGCTGGTGACCTGAACTGTTCCAAACGTTACGGCTGAAGAAATCATTTCCCGCGGTCTTTCCAGTTTCAGGGCTTCACCTTTCAGGCGATAGCCCATCCGGTCTGATTCATTGCTGAGCTGAAACTCCTTTTCAAAAAAAGCCTGTTTACCGTTTATGCTGAACAATTCAAACTCCGGCCCTTCAATTACCCTGATGACATGGTCATTTAAATCAGGGTACAATGTGCTGAGATCGCAGGACCAGTTAAAGTCCTGCAGCGTTTCATGGTACCTTTCTCTGAAGGGAATATAATCGCCTGCCTGTAATGCCCGTCCATTCCATCCCCCAAATTCCGCACGCAGATAGGTAGAGCGGCTGCCCAGTACCTTGGGGACACTGAATCCTCCGGAGACTGTCAGATAAGTACGGCATCCTGATTTTGCAGCACCAAAGCTCAGCACTGAACCTTTTTTTACCAGTACCGGCCGCCACATCTGTAAGGGCATTTTATCTAACACAGCAGAAAGATCCGCACCAGTCAGCGCAATCAGTTGCTCCGCTTCGAAACGCATGGTGGGGCCTGTTAAAGTACATTCTATCCCGGCTTCATCTTGGGGGTTACCAACCAGCAGATTGCCTGTCCGCAGCGCAAGGCTATCCATAGCACCGCTAACAATAATTCCATCTTTCCGGTATCCAAACCTGCCTGTGTCCTGTATGGTACTGAGCAGCCCGCCTTTGAGCACCTTAATTCCCATATCCTGTTTTTTCATTTACATCAAACTCAGCCTGGGTCACAGGCACAAAACGGATCCGGTCGCCCGCCCTGAGTAGTGAAGGCTCCTGCCTTTTGACATCAAATAAACGGACTGCTGTGCGTCCGATAATCTGCCAGCCGCCTGGAGTTGCTATAGGATATATCCCTGTCTGTTTGCCGGCTATCCCCACAGATCCGGCAAGAATTTTTGCCCTCGGGATTTCTTTTCTGGGGGCTGCGATTTTTTCATTCAAACCTCCCAGGTAAGGAAATCCGGGAGCGAAGCCGATCATATGCACCAGGTACTCTGCTTCTGTATGTAACCTGATTACTTCGGCAGTATCAAGGTTGGCATGAGAGGCAACAATATCCAGATCTGGCCCCCATATGCCGCCATAGACAACAGGGATCTCAACAAACCTGGACACTGGCTTTTCGGGCCTCGCCATTACTTCAGCAAGCATCTCTTCCAGGTGAGCCTGTACAGACTGATAGCTCAGGGTCATCGGCTCATAAAAGATGGTAACGGTGGTGAATGCCGGTACATATTCTGTAAAACCATCGAAAGAATATTCTTCAAGGTAATTACAGACGGATTGGATGAGATCATGAGTTGCATTACTGATCTCCTCAGCAAACCGGGCCACAATAGCTGTGTCTCCCAATGGGTAAAACCGGACATCCCTGATTTGGAGTTCATTCATTTATTGAGTTTTAGCTGACAAATAAATATACTCATTAAAGCCGTAAAAACTATTGCTATATCTTTTAATCCGACATCCCTTTCAGGTCTCAAAAACCCCCTCAATCGGGGGTTTCATAGCAAGTGTGCTTGAAATATTTTTACACATTCAAATTGACTATTAATATTTACCAGACAGCATACCAATGCTGGACGTTTGTGATTTAACCTTATTAATGAAAAACTTAAACATATTTTTAGCTTCCTGCGCAGTCCTGCTGCTATTTTTCAATGCAAGTGCACAAGAGAACAACCCAAATGGCAGCCTCACAGGCAATGTAATCGATGAACAGAAAAAACCACTCGATTATGTATCTGTTGCACTTTTAAAAGCTCAGGATTCTACGCTGGTTAAAGGGTCTTTTACCAGCGCCAAGGGCACATATGCTTTTGATCATTTACCTGAAGGGGCCTATCTGATCGCTTTAAATATGGTTGGTTACGGCAAAGTGATTAAAGGCCCTTTCAATATCAATAAGGCACACCTTAGCTACACATCAGCAAATGTACAAATGACCGCCGCTGCAAAACAGCTGAGCATCGTAAATATTGTAGGCAGGAAACCACTGGTAGAAAGACAGGTTGACAAAACTGTGCTGAATATTGAAAACAGCATTCTTGCGACAGGGAATACTGCGCTGGAGATCTTAAAAAAGGCACCAGGAGTAACGGTGGATAAAGACGGCAATATCAGCCTGCGGGGTAAAAAAGGAGTCGGTATTATGATCGATGGCAAACTGTCTTACCTTTCAGGTGAGGAGATTGCCAATTTATTAAATGCAACGGAAGGCAATGCAATCACCAGTATTGAACTGGTCACCAACCCTTCCTCAAAATATGACGCATCCGGAAACTCCGGCATCATCAATATCAAATTAAAAAAGAACCGCAATTACGGAACCAACGGGACGGTAACTGCAGGCGCGGGATATGGAAGATATTACAAAGCCAACGGCGGTTTCACGCTCAATCACATGGAAAAGAAATTTAATTTTTTCGGCGACTTTAACTATGCGAGAAACAAGAGATTTGCAGATCAGGGGATTAACCGCATTAACGGCACTGGTGCCCGGCAGACCTTCTTTGACCAGACAGGCGGTTTTGTGGGCATCAGGAACAATACAAATTATAAAACCGGTGCAGACTATTTTATCAACGACCAGCATACAATAGGCCTCGCAGTAAATGGTTATCTTACCAAGGCAGATCAGGTAAGCGATATCTCTACCCGGATAGGTGGAAGCCCGGCACAAACGGATTCTACATTGAAAGTGATTAACCCTGCGGATTATACCTACCGGAATACAGCATACAATCTAAACTACAGAGGGGTGTTGGACACTACCGGACAGGAAATTAACATTGATGCCGATTTCTCGAGGTATCACAGGGACAAGACTGATGCCTATTTCAACAGGCTTCTCGACGCCAGCGGACAGCCATCCACACCTGCCACAAGTTTTAGAAACCGCACGCCTTCCAGCGTTAAAATCTGGGCCGCAAAAGCAGATTATATTTATCCCATTAACAAAAAGACAAAAATTGATCTGGGCTTAAAGACCAGTTTTGTCAACACAGACAACAATTCTATCATTGAAAACCTCGCAGACTATCAATGGCAGAATGACCAGAGTCAAAGTAACCACTTTCTATACGATGAAAACATCAATGCTGCTTACGCCAATTTTCACCGCGAATTTAAAAGTACCACTGTACAACTTGGTTTAAGGGCAGAGCAAACCAATTCAAAAGGCAACTCCCTCACTACACAAAGTATTGTCGACCGCAACTATTTAAACTTGTTTCCCAGCATCTTTGTAAATCAGGTATTATCCAAAAACCATGAGATCGGATTTTCCTACAGCAGAAGGATTGAGCGCCCCAATTATTCTTCATTAAACCCCTTTATACACTTTATTGACTCCTATACCTATTTTCAGGGGAACCCCTTTTTAAAACCCCAATACACCAATTCCCTTGAAGCCTCCTGGTCCTATAAGAAAACTATTAATGCCACAATTGGGTACAGCTCTACCACTGATGTCATCAGCTTTGTCACTTTTAATGATACTGCAAGGAAAACACTGGGCGCAACAAACAGGAACCTTGCCTCTTTAAAGGCATACAATCTGAACATCAGCTCCCCGGTGTCTGTCACAAAATGGTGGACTTCCAATAACAACCTTACCATTTTCTACAATAAATATGCAGCACCTGAACTCCTTGGATTGCCATTTGAAAGCGGACGGCTGGCCTTTAACTTCAATAGTATACAGGCAATCAAACTGAACTCTACCCTCAATGCTGAACTATCAGGTTATTATCATTCCAGAAGTGTTGATGGCACTGCTGCGACCAGACAGGAATACAGTATAGACCTGGGAATAAGCAAAACACTGCTGGATAAAAAACTAAATCTCAAATTTGCTGTAAACGACATTTTTAACAGCCTGAGATACTTGAATACAAGTACAATACCCGGACAAACTTACACTTACAGGGAAAAAGATGAAAGCAGAATATTTCGTCTGACAGGTTCTTATCATTTCGGCAGCAACAGTATCAAAGCAGCCAGAAAAAGAACCAAAGGCTCCGAGGAAGAACAGAACCGGATATAATTTGAGGGATTATCAACAATAAAACCTGCTCCGTAAGAAAGCAAATATCAAAGTTGCTGCAGCTGAGGAAACGCAAAAGGCATGAACTATTTGCTTCATGCCTTTTGCGTTTCCGGATAAAGATTGTCTTACTGACCTCTGCTGTTCCTCAGTTCAGTTTTTAAGATTTCTATTTCCTTTTCATTATGGCGGTTTTCAATATAGAAATAGATGGCGCATGCCAGGAATATCTTCCCAAGCAGGAAAACACCTGCAAATATCCACCTCCATATTTTGCGGATGCGCATATGACCAGATTCAGCTTCAACCTCCACAAACTGGCTGCTTTTCCGGGATCTCGAAGATTCCCGCGGCTGATCCCTGTATGGCATATCTATCGTTAAAGCATCAGATTCACGCGCTTTAATGATTTCATTGATATTGGCTTCTATTTTCGTCCAGGTACCGGGAGGGGGAGTAATAGCCATCTTTTGCGCAATATGCTCCAGATCTGTCTCCAATGCCCTCAATGCCTCTGATACTTGTGGGTGTTTTGCTTTCAGATACAATAACTCTCTGGTTTCCGCTTCGGAGGCTGAACCTAATACATACGCCTCCAGTACCCCGCTTTCTATGTATTCATTAATTTTCACCACTTTTTCTTAGTATAGCGAAAGCCTCTTTTAAAGTCTTCCGAATGAATTCTTCAGTTCTATTTAATTCTGCTGCAAGTAGGCCGACAGATTTCCCATGATAATAGATATCATGAAACACACGTTTTTGCTCTGCTGAAAGCGCTGCCAGGTGCTGATCATTTGAATGGTGCATGGCAATGCCTTCTGCAGCGGCACCATTTTCTGCAACTGCTGTAAAAGCCTGTAATTTACCTTTTGCAAATCTTTGCAGCTGGGACCAGTTTTGAGGACCGTCAGAATTCTCTTCACCGAACGCTGCTGAAAGTTCACAAAATATATGCACAAGACATTCCTCAGCCAGTTTTCTGTCTTTTACATTTTCAAAAACATAACCCAGTAAAATTCCTGCATACTTGTCATAAAGACTGCGTACATCTACGGGTCCGCTTTGTGTGAGTACCTGTCTGTCAGTTTTCAGCATGTGTTTTTTCTCTGTCAGTGCATAACTATTTTTGGCTCAACCACAGGCCTTTGTCTGCTCTGATAAAGCATAAAATTAAATAAAGTTTAGAGGAATTAAAAATAAATAAACATTTTACGCTGCCTGAGGCCAAACAGGCTTAGGAACAACGCTTGAAACGATACATTTATTAATTAAATGGCACAACATGCAAATGATTAAATTCTGCCAACTTATCAACATTTGTTCACACTGATCCTGTTTCCATAAAAAACAAGGTTTAAATGATTTAAAGTTGGTTTTTGCTTTTATCCTCTAAATATGCCCTGGATTTGTTATTCAGGGGGTTTTTACTACATTTGACAGGAACCAAATAATAAAATTATGTACCAACTAACTGTCGCTCCGGACCAGGTGAATGAAACTTTAAGCCAGCACGTTTTAGCTGACGGTTTCGATATGACTTATGATATGGAGAAAAGCCAGGGCGCATATTTGTATGACTCAAAGTACAACCGTAAGCTGCTGGATTTTTTCACCTGTTTTGCATCCGTCCCACTGGGATATAACCATCCAAAGATGCTACATGACGAAAATTTCAGGCACAATCTTTTCCTGGCGGCGATGGCTAATCCTTCCAATTCAGATGTTTATACACAACAATATGCACAGTTCGTAAAAACATTTGGTAAAATCGGGATTCCTGAGTATTTGCCACATGCATTTTTTATTGCAGGCGGGGGGCTTGCCATTGAAAATGCACTCAAAGTAGCCATGGACTGGAAGGTTCAGAAAAACTTTGCCAAAGGATATAAAGAAGAAAAAGGGTTTAAGGTACTGCATTTTGAAAAGGCCTTTCATGGAAGAACAGGTTATACATTAAGCCTTACCAATACATCACCCGAAAAAACCAAATGGTTTGCCAAGTTCGACTGGCCGAGGGTTTCTGTACCAGAGGTTACCTTTCCGCTGGAAGGTGATCACCTGGCCCAGGCTATCCATACTGAAGAAGTATCAATCGCCCAGATTAAACAGGCCTTTGCAGACAATAAGGATGATATCTGTGCAATCATCATCGAACCGATCCAGTCTGAAGGCGGCGATAACCACCTGCGCGAAGAATTTCTTATCCAACTCCGCAGCATTGCAGATGAAAATGATGCTTTCCTGATCTATGATGAAGTACAGACAGGTGTTGGTTTGACTGGTAAATTCTGGTGCCATCAGCACTACAGCGAAAAGGCACGTCCGGATATTCTTGTTTTTGGAAAAAAAATGCAGGTATGCGGCCTACTTGCCGGCCATAAAGTTGATGAGGTGGAAAACAATGTATTTCGCATACCTTCAAGAATCAATTCTACCTGGGGCGGAAATCTGGTGGATATGGTCAGGGCAACACAGATCATGCAGATTATTGAAGAAGATAAATTATGTGATAACGCTGCCGTAGTAGGACAATATCTCAAAGATAACCTGCAGCATTTAGCCACAAAATATGACCAGATGAGCAATGTACGCGGCAAAGGCCTTTTATGTGCATTTGACTTCCCCAATTCAGCAATGCGCAATACTTTTATAGAAAAAGGGCTGGAACTCAATACAATGTTCCTGGGTTGCGGACCGCAGACAATACGTTTCCGACCTGCCCTGATGATAGAAAAAAGCCATATTGATCTGGGTGTAGAGGTTATGGATAAAATTCTGGCAAAAATATGAGAAATAAGAAGATAAATATATTCCTGGTCGTACTGGTCTTGTTTTTGGTAGTATGGATGATGAAAGGCGCGTTTTTCCAACCCGGGGCGGGAGACCTGAAGGCAGGGTTTAAACAGGTTGCAGAATATAGAAACGAGAACAATACCGGCCCAATTCAATATGTATTTTCCGTTTCGCTGAAAGATACGATCTGGTCTGAAATGGAAACCTACGGAAATTATAAACCGCACCATAAAGGTGGGACCACCAAAGTCTATTATTTCCTTGAAGGCACACCTGTACCTGCAGAACTTGCACCGGGCAGTGTAAACTTTGACAGCTCTTTTAATGCTTCCTGTGTAGCTATGTATGAAAAAAGCGCCATTGGCAATGTGATCATCACAAAACACCCCTTCCAATAGTTTCAGCGGTATACAGGCAAAGCTTGATTCAGGCCTGCCGATATAAAAAAGACATTGCCGGATTTCAGCAATGTCTTTTTTTATATACTGGTCGGTGAGACCTCAAAGTATCACAGGCCTATTTAAGCAACTCGGCCAGTCTAGACTGTAACTCTTCTCCCCTTAAATTGGTTGCTGCAATCTTTCCTGAGGGATCGATCAGGAAATTCTGAGGAATACTGTTTATCCCGTATAACTGAGCAGCCTCGGAGTTCCAGAACTTAAGGTCTGATACCTGGGTCCAGGTTAAACCATCCTTGGCAATCGCAGCCAGCCACTGGTCCTTTTTACCAGGCTGATCCAGCGATACGCCTAAAACAGTAAAACCTTTGTCTTTAAACTTATTGTATGCGATTACAACATTCGGGTTCTCTGCACGGCAGGGGCCGCACCATGACGCCCAGAAGTCCAGCAGCACATATTTACCCCGAAAACTGGAAAGTTTTACCGGTTTATCATTCACATCGTTCAGCGTAAAATCGGGTGCCATTACTCCTATTGAGGTTGTTCTGGCGGCATCAAGACTTTTACCGAATTCAATTCCCGCAGCAGTACCGCGAACCTTTTCCGAAAGGCCTTTGTACAGGGGATCTACTTTTGCCACATCTATACTTCCTTCACCAGCCACTTCACGCAGGGCCAGCAGACTGAAGTAAGAATCAGGGTTAGCTTTGACGTAATCAGACTGTAGTGCGTTCAGTTGAGCAACATATTTTTCATACCGGGCCTGCATTACACTTTTATAAGCCTGATCTTTCTGTTTTTCCTCGGGAGCAGCACCATACTCTACATTCAGAGCAGTAATACCAGCAACCGGGGCAGCAATGAACTTCATATACTGCGCGTTCTCGTCATTCAGTTTAGAGCCCGTGATCAGGGCATACTTAACAGAATCCTTAGCTGCAACGTTAATATTTGCAGGCTCCAGGTAAACGATTTCATTGTCGGCAGCCCTGCCGAGTTTCTTCAATCCCTCGCCTTTATGGTCTAAAATTATACGGGCCATAGTTGGGCCGGTAACTATTCCTTTGAATACAAAAGAACCTTTAGTTATGACAGCAGAGTCCAATACCTGCTTTCCGTCGGCCACATAGTTTAAATATGCTTTAGCGGGAGAATTCAGGGTACCGATTTTTCCGTTAAGCGTAAATTCTCCGTTCTGGCCGCATGCCAGTGCCGGAGAGGCTATCATTAATGATATAAGTAATTTCTTCATTCAGTTTTTATATTTAACTCAAATTAAGGGAAAAATTCAGGAGTTCCTGCGGAAGTGATAAAAAAATAACATCTTTCATACCCCTCTCAGAAGTAATTACCGCAGGTCAAAAAGGTTATCAACGCCCAGGAGTTTACGAGAAGTAAAGCCTTCCCCAAAGGTAGCTCCGATCGATTTACCGAATTCCCTGGCGCGCCCGATTGCGCTTTCAAAGAATTCAGGCGATGAGATATAAGTTTCAGGTCCGTTTACTTCCGGATTGAAGAACTGCGTTTTAAAAGCCCTGATCGATTCCAGTTTGGTTTCCATATAGGGAGTAATATCAACAATTACGTCAGGCTGAATATAAGTATCCTGCACGTATTGCAAAAGCAATCTCGGCCTCCAGGGCTGCTGGGCAACACCTTCATCAAAGGTTTCGATCTTCAGTAAACCTGATAAGAAAACAGCATCATTGGACAGGTCGCCGGCACGTTTATGATCAGGATGCCTGTCGTGCAAAGCATTGGAAAGCACAATCTCGGGCTGGTACTTACGGATCATACGAATTACTTCCAGGCGGTGAGGTTCATCATTCTCAAAAAAAGCATCTTTAAATTTCAGATTTTCACGGGCATGCAGCCCTAATATCCTGGCTGAGTCGGCCGCTTCCGTGTCACGTGTTTCAGCAGTTCCGCGTGTACCAAGCTCTCCCCTGGTAAAATCAATAATCCCTACTTTTTTACCGAGGGCAATATGTTTTAAAATAGTTCCTGAACAACCTAGTTCCGCATCATCGGGATGAACAGCTAATACGAGTATATCTAACTTCATGTACGTAATCTTCTTTATAATCAGACAGCACTTTGGCTCTCCTTGTTTTTAATGTAATGTATTTGTTTTGTTCAAAGCAGTACCTGTCACTGGCGGTAAAATCCTGAAGAAGCAATAATGGCTTCAATGTCTCTTTCTTCTTCGGGATTATAAGTGCTTTTGAGATTATGGCCTACCACCCGCGCTACCGACTGGTAAAGAAAGGCCTTCACTCCGCCCTGTGTTTCTTTTACAATTTGATAGGTGGTACGTCCAACCTCGCGGTCGATAAGTTTAGTGAGTATCTGCCCCTGGGTAATGGTGAGTTCTTTGATCTCCGTTTTAAACATCTGCTTGATTTCTTCATCACACTGCTTTACCAACTTTTTATGTTCTTTACGGTCTGAGGTCAGAGCCAGATCTCTTTCCAGCTGCTCGTATCTTCTTTTAGCAAAAAGTGCATAGGGCATTACCTTTAAGACATTATAACGGAGCCGGTTGTACGCAGCACGGTCTGCAGGACTCTTAAATATGCGGTCTGCATAGATAACAACCTCATGCAGAGACATCCAGGGGATCATTTCGCCATTATCATTCGTAGAAGCTACCCTGATTGTATCATTCTTACCCCTTGGAGGAAACTTATAAGACGCAGGATTTTCCTGAGCATTTAGCCTTTCTGTGGTAATAATGACAAATAACAGAATAAATAACCTGCAAAATTTCATAAATTTATACTCCCACAAAGTTAAAGTAAATTTAATACATTAGGTTTATAACTGAATCTAATATAGCTTTAAACGTTTGACTACCCAGAATTATTACGAAAATAATACAATGAAGAACACCTTAGTGATTGATTTAGAAGCAGAAAAGCAGGAAATCCTAAAGCGGTACCGGGCACTCTTGCGTGCATGTAAGCCAACCATGCAAAAGGGAGATAAAAAGGAAATCCGGAAGGCATTTGACATGGCACTCGAAAGCCATAAAGAGATGCGCAGAAAATCCGGAGAGCCTTATATTTATCATCCTATTGCCGTGGCGCAGATCGCGGCTGAAGAGATCGGATTAGGAACAACTTCTATTGTATGTGCCCTGCTGCACGATGTAGTCGAAGATACGGATATCACCCTCGAAGATATTGAGAGGGAATTCGGAAAGAAAACCGCCAAGATCATTGACGGCCTGACCAAGATCGCCGGGGTGTTCGATTATAACAGTTCGCTTCAGGCTGAGAATTTCAGAAAAATGCTGCTCACGCTGGCTGATGATGTCAGGGTAATCCTGATTAAACTTGCAGACAGGTTGCATAACATGCGTACTATGGATTTTATGCCAAGGCATAAGCAGTTGAAAATCGCTTCTGAAACAATCTACCTGTATGCACCACTGGCGCACCGTCTGGGCCTGTATGCAATCAAATCGGAACTGGAAGATCTTTCCATGAAATACCTTGAACCCGACACCTACAAGTTCATCGCTACCCAGCTCAATGAAAAGAAAGCAGAGCGTACTCTGTTCGTGAAACGTTTTGTAGATCCTATCAATGAAATACTTGCAGAACAGGGCTTTGTTGCCAATATATACGGACGCCCCAAATCCATCCATTCCATTTGGAACAAGATGAAAAAAAAGAATATTCCTTTTGAGGAAGTATATGATCTTTTTGCCATCAGGATTGTGCTGGACAGTACACCCGAAAATGAAAAAGCAGATTGCTGGAAAGCCTACTCTATAGTCACAGATTTATACCGCCCCAATCCTGATCGACTGAGAGACTGGGTTTCATCACCAAAAGTAAACGGCTATGAGTCCCTTCATACTACTGTGATGGGTCCGAAAGGACAATGGGTGGAAGTGCAGATCCGCACACAGCGCATGAATGAGATCGCGGAAAAGGGTTTTGCCGCACACTGGAAATATAAAGAATCTAGCAATGATAATGGGCTTGACCAGTGGATTATGAAGGTACGCGAAATGCTCAATAATCCCGAGGCCAATGCGCTCGACTTCCTTGATGATTTCAAAATGAACCTGTTCTCAGATGAGATTTTTATCTTTACCCCAAAGGGTGCACTGATACAGCTTCCTCTGGGAGCTACGGCACTGGACTTTGCTTTTGAGATCCATACTGATGTAGGTGCGCGCTGTATTGGTGCCAAGGTAAACCACAAACTGGTGCCGCTGTCCTATAAACTGCAGAATGGCGATCAGGTGGAAATCATTACTTCCAGCAAGCAAACGCCTAAAGAAGACTGGCTGAGTATCGTAGTAACGGCAAAAGCCAAGTCTAAAATCAAGTCCTCGCTGAAAGAAGAAAAGAGAAAAATTGCGGAGGAAGGCAAAGAAACCCTGGAACGTAAGCTGAAATCGCTGAAGATCACTTACAATACTGATAACCTTAACAAACTCAGCTACTTCTTTAAGCTGGCTTCTACACAGGAACTTTTTATTGCTGTTGCCCATGGCAAGATTGAATTGAAAGACCTCAAAGAATACCTGGCAAGTGAGAAAGAAATTGAAAACAAGGGCACAGAAAGGAATGACGGCCAACAGATCGAAGCGCTTTTAAACAAGGTAAAAGGACCCGAATCTGATATTTTACTCATTGGGGAAGACCTGCAAAAAATTGACTATACCCTGGCAGCATGCTGTAATCCTATACCGGGAGACGATGTATTTGGTTTTGTTACTGTGAGCGAGGGCATCAAGATCCACCGTACCAATTGCCCCAATGCTGCCCAGCTCATGGCAAATTATGGGTACCGGGTAGTAAAAGCCAAATGGAACAAAGCCCAGGAATTAACATTCCTTACAGGTTTACACATTGTAGGGATTGATGATGTAGGTCTGATCAATAATATTACCAAAGTTATTTCAAACGATTTTAAGGTAAACATGCGTTCTATCACCGTGGATACAGATAATGGGATATTTGACGGCTCAATTATGATCTTTGTAAATGATAAAGAGCACCTTGACAACCTGATTAAAAATCTTTTGGAAGTGAAGGGCGTAACAGGTGTTACGCGTTTCGATGCCTAAAAAATTGAATAAATCATATAGTTCTGTTTAAAAATTGATACCTTTGAAAGGAGTTTTAAAACTATGTCTACACACCACAACAGCGAGTTGGTTAGAAAAATATTTGAAGCCTACCTCGAAAATAAAAGTCTGAGAAAAACGCCTGAGCGTTTTGCGATCTTAGAAGAAATATATTCCAGAGATGA
>NZ_JBEVDX010000012.1:0-34280 GCF_040513095.1 Pedobacter sp.
GTTACAATTGCATTCATAACCCTAAATAGCAGAATATTTTTAAGAAATAAAGAAAGCCACAACAATTTTTATTGTTTCTTTGTAGTATTATAGTAATTATACCTTAGCTAATATCTCAGCGGATGAACTTCACCAATTTTGGCAAATACCTGTTACTGTTAAAAGCAGTTTTCAGAAAACCCGAAAAATTTAAAATATACATGAAAGCCATTTTCCAGCAAATGGATTTTGTGGGCGTAGGATCTCTCGGTTTAATTGCCATTATTTCCACCTTTATCGGCGCTGTAATGACCTTGCAGATTGCCTTCCAGCTGGTGAGTGATTTTATTCCAAAAACTATTATCGGTTCTGTAAACCGGGATTCAAGTATCCTGGAACTTAGCCCTACAATTACCGCCATCGTACTTGCCGGTAAAATCGGCTCTGCCATTTCTTCGGAAATTGGCACCATGAGGGTGAGCGAGCAGATTGACGCACTGGAAATCATGGGGATCAATTCTCCGGGTTACCTGATCCTGCCGAAACTGATTGCAGGAATTACGATGGTACCGGTACTCGTTATCTGCTCTATGTTCCTTAGCATTGGCGGTGGATTTTTAGGCGGAACGTTGTCCGGAGCAGTTTCTCCTGCGGAATATATACAGGGTATCACTACCGACTTCAATCCATATACCATTGTAGTAGCACTCGTTAAAGCCTTTGTCTTTGGCTTTATCATCACAACTGTACCGGCCTACGAAGGTTTTTACGTAAAAGGCGGTGCTTTGGAAGTTGCACAGGCAAGTACAAGAGCTGTTGTTGTCAGCTGTATCAGTATTTTAGCCTGTGACTATATCGTAACCCAGTTATTACTATGATCGAAATTAAAGACGTTGAAAAATCCTTCGGCTCCAATACTGTTCTTAAAGGAATATCCGCCAAATTTGAAGCTGGTGTTACCAATCTGATTATCGGTGGTTCCGGTTCCGGAAAAACCACTTTACTAAAATGTATGGTAGGACTGCAGACACCTGAGAAAGGAAGTGTGCAGTATGATGGAAGGGAATTTACAGATATGGATTTTGAACAGCGTATCGAAGTCCGCAAGGAAATCGGCATGCTTTTCCAGGGTTCTGCCCTTTTTGATTCCATGACCGTTGAAGAAAACATCATGTTTCCACTGAATATGTTTACGGAGCAAAGTTTCAAGGAAAAATTAGAACGGGCAAACTTTTGCCTGCAACGCGTAAACCTTGAAGGCAAAAACAAACTTTTCCCTGCAGAACTTTCAGGCGGGATGAAAAAACGTGTAGGTATTGCGCGTGCTATTGCCATGAATCCAAAATATCTTTTCTGTGATGAACCCAACTCGGGGCTCGATCCCAAAACATCGATCGTGATTGATGAGCTGATCAAGGAAATTACAGAAGAGTACCAGACCACTACAATTGTGGTTACCCATGATATGAACTCTGTTATGGGGATCGGGGATTATATCCTCTTCCTGCATGAAGGTAAAAAATTCTGGGAAGGCTCTAATAAAGAGATTGCCCATACAGATATTGCAGAACTGAATGATTTCGTGTTTGCCAGCCGATTTATGAAGGCAGCAAAGAAAAACTTTTAATAATATAAGTACAATAATATTTTATGATAAGCCTATTAACGCCTACACACTGGAAAGATTATGAGTTGATTGACTGTGGAGATTTTGAAAAACTGGAACGCTTCGGCAACCTTATTTTATCAAGACCGGAACCACAGGCAGTCTGGAAAAAAACTTTATCCGATCAGGAATGGAAAAAAAGGACTCATATCAGGTTTAAAGGACGCTCTGCCACTTCAGGAGAATGGGTAAAAAGCACACAGCAACTGCCAGACCGCTGGAATGTAGAGTATCAGAATGACGAAGTAAAGATTAACCTTCGCCTGGGCTTAACATCTTTCAAACATGTTGGTGTGTTTCCGGAGCAGGCCGTGAACTGGGATTACATCTCCTCTTCAGTAAAAAAATTCAAAACGCCGAGCCCTAAGGTACTTAATCTTTTTGCCTATACCGGTGCAGCTTCACTGATTGCAAAGGCAGCAGGGGCTGATACTACACACGTAGATTCGATCAAACAGGTGGTAAACTGGGCCAATGAAAACCAGGAACTGTCACAGCTGAAAGACGTGAGATGGGTGGTAGAAGATGCCTTGAAATTTGTGCAGCGGGAACTAAAACGCGGTAAAAAATACAATGGGATCATTTTGGATCCGCCAGCTTTCGGGCATGGCCCGAACGGGGAGAAATGGAAATTGGAAGACCATATCCAGGAGATGATGCACGACGTAGTGCAGCTGCTGGATGAGAAGGAACACTTCCTGATACTGAATACCTATTCACTCGGATTTTCTTCTGTTATTGTAGAGAACCTGATTAAAACGTCATTCCCGGAAGTACAAAACCTGGAAACCGGAGAGTTATATTTACAGGCTACATCAGGGATCAAATTGCCATTGGGTGTATTCGGTAAATTCAACAAGTTTTCGGCAGAATAATTATCCCGCAGGGTCAGGCGCTTTTTTCACCCTGATATACCAAACCACGGGATAACCCCGTGATCCTCCGCCGGCAAAAGAAACCTTATAGACATTCCCTGTTTTGTCCTGAACCAGGTAAAAACGGTCTGTATTAATTGATAGTGCGCCGGTGGAAGATAACGTCAGGTTCCTCCAGTTTACACCGATTACATCCCTGTATCCGGAAAAGGTAATGCCCGCAAGCTGAGCTTCGCTGAAGTTATCAAAAGTTGTTGTTTCTGTTACTTTTACTTCTGCTGCTTTCACCCCGTTAATGAAATTGATCATCATGAAATCAGGCACAGGCCTGGCTTTCGTTGTACCTGTAGAAACATCTTTGTAAGTTGTAAGCCCCCAGGCAATATCCCACAAGGTTTTAGCCGGCTCATACGTTACCACCCCACTGGTAAAAGAGCGGTACCTGAATGTATATGAAGCATCTTTGGTCATTGTAAAAGTATTGTAGGGCTCCGCGGTGTCTTCTATATTTCCCCAGGTTACAGTATAACCGCTGTTAGCCCGCGTAATCTTCATTTTAATCCAGTTCCTTCTGCCCAGGTTTGTAGCAGTACCCCGGTTGAGTAAAATAACACGGCTTGAACTGGCTGCAGCAGGTATTTCAGGGATTACTGTTCCCGCGAGATAAGCAGCAGAATCCGCGTCCACAGGATCTACAGTACTTATATCACCAGCAGTATCTACATCCAGGTTAAATTTTGAAACCAGAGCCACAGTATCTGCAATCGTTACATCATTGAGATTAGATTTATCCAGAACGGCAGCTGTAGCACCAACAGCATGGTTGATAATCACTCTGAATTCAGATCCGCAATAGAATCCAAGATCCCAGGAAGACCGCAGTGCGGAGGATTGCACTGCTGTACTGAAGTCAAGAAAAACACTTTTATAGGCACTGTCTGCCCTTTCACGGCCTGAAACTCCCGACAGGGTGACTGTGTCTCCCAGTGAAGACTCTAAATAATGAAATGTCGTGGAATCTTTTTTGCAGCCAAGCCAGGCAAATAACATAAAACAAAAGACAATGGCTATTGCATATTTAATCATAATCCGTAATCAATATTGATATAACGCATAAAGATAATATTCCTGTACCTGAATTGCACATTAAATCAGCCCTACCCTTCCGTATTGCATAAATAACCGGTATAATTAAGATTCATCTAAGAATATGACAGTTGTATATTGAAATGTCAGTTGATTGTGTAGTTTTGCAGAACTGAAAAAACATTTAAATCTATGAAAATACCTCAATTAGCAGGAACACTACTTATTGCATTTACCTCAATTGCCTTATTTGCCAATTGTTCTTCGAATTCCAAAAAAGGTGATGAAAAAACAAAAACAACCGTAAGTGCATCCGGTGATTCTACAGAGGTTACTGTAGCCGATACTACCCGCGAACCTATTGATACTGCAAAATACAAAGCTGCTTTAAAAAAAATCGCTAATGGTGACACAACCGGAAGATGGCCGGTTAAAAATCAGCCTATGCCTTTAGCCGGCGCAATACTTCCTTTCAAAAGAATCGTGGTATATTATGGCAACCTGCATTCCAAGAAAATGGGTGCCCTGGGTGAGTATCCCCCAAAAGAAATGTGGAGCCGCTTAAATACCGAAGTAAAAAGGTGGGAAAAAGCAGATCCATCTACACCGGTACAGGCAGGTGTGCATTACATTGCTGCCGTAGCAAGTGGTACTCCGGGAAAAGACGGAAAATACATCAACAGAATGGGTGATAAACAAATCGATTCTGTGATCAAAATTGCCAAGATGCACAATGGTATTGTTTTCCTTGACCTTCAGGTTGCATTGAGCAATATCAAAGACGAGCTGCCAAGAATTGAGAAATACCTTAAAATGCCGCAGGTAAATCTCGGTATTGACCCTGAGTTTTCCATGAAGAACGGTGCAAGACCCGGAACCAAAATCGGAACCTATGATGCTGATGATATCAACTATTGCTCTCAGTACCTGGTTAACCTGATCAAAAAATATAACCTTCCTCCAAAAGTATTTACCGTTCACCGCTTCACCAAGAAAATGGTAACAAACTACCAGAACATTAAATTACATCCTGAAGTTCAGATTGTAATGCACATGGATGGATGGGGTGAGCCGGATCTTAAAATCGGTACTTACCGTTACTTTATCCAGAATGAACCTGTACAGTTTACCGGTTTCAAATTATTCTATAAAAACGATATCAAAAAAGCACCGCACAGAATGATGACTCCTGAGGAGTTAATGAAGCTGAAACCTGCTCCGATCTATATTCAATACCAATAAGAAATTCATTTTATACCAGAGAGGGCTGTATTCTTACCGGATACAGCCCTTTTTATTTAAATCTTAATCCTGATCGCCCCGTATCTTTTAAAAATCAGCGACACTGGATCAAATTGCCCATTTAGTAATAAGCTAGCTCATTGAAGGGAAGGAAATTCCCTTGATTTTCCTGAACAGCTCTACGGCATAAATGTCTGTCATACCGGAAACAAAATCAAGAACGCACTGGATTTTGGTATAGGCATCGGTTTCTTTTGTCAGAAACTGCTTTGGGATCAGTTCAACAAGCTTTTTATGATACTTTGAGTCATTCTGCAGGTACGCAGGAATAAACTCTTCCAGCAGGCCTCCCATTACCTGGTAGCCCGCCACCTCGATCTGTACTACAGAAGAATAATTGTAGATCTTTTTAATGGAGATCCTTTCAATATCTTTCATTGTCGCCAGGAACGGCTCATCAATAACATCCATCAGGCTCTGGTTGAAATCACCACAGAGAATCGTTTCCTGAAACTGATAAAACACTTTGGAGCACTGTCCAATTAACGTACTGATAGACTTAGCCCGCATAAGGGTAATCTTTGCATCGTCATCTTCCATATCTGCCAGTCGTGCAGATAACTTCACATCATTACATAAGGGCAACAGCAGTCTCTCCACCTCAGGGTAGGAAAGGATCTTTAAGCGGTGCGCGTCTTCCAGGTCAATGATATTATAACAGATATCATCCGCTGCTTCTACGAGGTATACAAGCGGATGGCGTTTATAAACCATTGGATCGTCCTGCACTTTAATGAGGTCCATTTCAACAGCTATTTTTTCAAAGCCGCTTTGTTCAGATTGAAAAAATCCATATTTTTTGGTGTAGATATTCTTCTTGTTATTCGCTAAAGACGCACACGGGTATTTTGCAATAGAAGCCAGCGTTGCATATGTCAAAGCAAAGCCTCCTGTACCTTTTCCTGCAAAGGGATGTGTAAGAATCCGCAGGGCATTGGCATTTCCTTCAAAATTGATCAGGTCCTGCCATTGTGCGGCGTTCACCTGATCCTTGTATATTTTGCCTTCCCCTGTTGTAAAGTAGTGCGAAATCGCAGATTCTCCCGAGTGACCGAATGCCGGGTTTCCCAGGTCATGCGCCAGACAGGCTGATGCAATAATATTACCTACTTCAACGAGCAGCGGGCAACGCTCATCAATCTCAGGATCAGCTTCCTTCATTTTGTTGTAAAAGATTGTTCCCAATGAGCGCCCTACACTTGCCACCTCAAGGCTATGTGTTAACCTGTTATGTACAAAGACGCTGCCCGGCAAGGGGAATACCTGTGTTTTATTCTGTAACCTTCTGAATGGCGAAGAGAAAATGATCCGGTCATAATCCCGCTGAAATTCTGAACGCGCTTCTTTCTGATTGCCTGCAAACCTATCTTCGTTTCCCCAGCGTTTAGCCGACAGTAAATTTTCCCAGTTCATATCTATTTATAATAATCGGATCATGTTTGATCAGTTTTCAAAGATGGTGAAATTACTCATCTTTTGATTAAAGCCAGCCGAAGGAATAAGTGGAAATATATGATTTACGCTACCGGGATGAATATCCTAATAATGACTTGGCAAAGCACACGGACACCAAATATCTTGTAAAAGAATACATTCCCGAGATTTCGCTGAAATATGACTGGCTATTTAAAGAATGCTGCAATGCCAGATAAAGAAACTATATTGTGCACAACGCGGTTGCTCAGTCAGCAAAAAAATATTTAGAAGAAATTAAAAACAGAACTAATAAACAGGATTTTTTCAACACCTTTTTCGTTATCTAATAAAAATTAAATAATTTGGGGGATGCAAGATTTCCCTCTATACTTTGAATTAGGCTGGCAGCACATTTTAGACTGGAAAGGATATGACCATATTCTTTTTGTAATGGTTTTATGTGGCACCTACCTGCTGTCTGACTGGAGAAAAGTCCTCATTCTCGTTACCGCATTTACTGTAGGTCACAGCATTACGCTGGCGCTAAGTGTATTCAAACTTATTCATGTCAATACAGGCTTAATAGAGTTTCTGATCCCGGTAACGATACTGATTACCGCTTCAGCAAACATAATTGCAGGAAAATCTAAGCCCAAAGGAATGCAGTTAAAATATATCCTGGCGCTGTTCTTCGGCCTGATACACGGTCTGGGTTTCTCCAATTACCTGAACAGCATTTTAGGAAAGAGCACAAGCATAGTTGCAGAGTTATTTGCCTTCAACGTTGGCCTTGAGGTTGGCCAGATCATTATCGTGATCAGCATCCTGCTCGTTTCCTTTATCCTGATTAATATATTCAAGATCAAAAGATGGGACTGGAATTTCTTCCTGTCCTCCGCAATCTTTGGAATTTCCTTTGTAATGGCAGCAGAGCGATGGCCCCACCTGTTCGGTTAGAACAAGCCCAGCTGCCCGGTATCATCAATATCTATATCGTCAGGATTGGTGATCTCTAATTTGATATCTTTTTTAGGTTTGGCTTCTTTGGTTACCTTGCTCTTTGCAACGTCAGATTTTTTCTTTTCTGCAACAGGTTTAACAGGTTTCCGGGCTGGTTGTGCTGCATCTTCTTTTTCAAGAGCAATCTCTGCACGAATAACCTCTGCGGGAGCAACTACGGCAGGCTGAGGCGCAACTTCTGCAACAGGTTCTTCTTCTGTTACAAATTCTTCTTCGTTTACTGCTTCATCCTTATCAGCCGGATCCCGCAAACCTTGCTCTTGAGTACTATCTGCAGCAATAACCTCTGCGACTTCGTAAACATCCTCTGCGGCGTCTTCAACACTCTCATCAACATTAGAATCTCCTGTTTGGACAAAGTCATCCGGTGCAGTCACAGTCTCAAAAACTTCATCCGATGGATTACTATCAGAATCACCGGAAGCGCCACTATTCTCAGCAGCCCCCTCATTATCCTCAGATTGAGAACTATCTTCACTAAGGGCTTCCTCTAATCCTGGCCCGATCTCCTCATTGTTACTGATCCTGATCTCCTTAACGTCATGCTGGCTTAAACGGTTACCGTTGGCCCTGATGCCTTTTACATCAATAAATTCTGAAAGCACTATCTCTATGGTTTCAGGGATCTGTGTTTTGCCCTTAAGCACATCCACTGTAAGCATCGCAGCAGGATTACTTGTCAGGTACAAAAACTTCGATCCTGTCTCCTCAGAGATCAGCGTCTGTTTTCGGCCAACAGCAATAGCTTCAAAAACGAAGCGTTTAATAAAATAGTTTTTGGCTTTTCCTTCAAACTGAACAACAGCAAAAGGTTTTTCCGGATCAAACTTCTGGATCAGGAGTAAGTCGGCATCAAAGTGGTTGCTGAGTTCAAAAGAACTCAATTCGTACCAGCCTTCCCTGTGTACCTGCAGGATCTTATCATCCCCGTCAAACTCACCCAGGTATTTGCCCCTGCCATCCACGTTAAGCCTTCTCAGCAGCTCATCATACCATATTTTTAAACCTGACAAAGTAGATACCCCTTTGCTCTTCAGCAAGATCTTTTTCACCGGATATTTTGATACAATATTTCCCTGTGAAGCCCTGCCTTTGATAGCTATATCTGCAAAGTCTACATCGAACTGCAGTTTCTTTAACTTGGTATGCGGTTTCAGCACTACCGTAATAATCTCGGCCTCCCCATTCGGGTTAGGTGTAAAGTACAATATTTTGGAGCCTTTACTTCCTTTGGTCAGATCGTATTCCTTATCCCGGGTAACCCCCATCACAGCGAAACGCTTGATGTAAGAAACCCCGCTTGCACCATCCTTGTAGATCAAATTATAAATCGTCCGCTCATCTCCTTTTTTAAAGACATGTGCATAAATGATCCCTTTGCCTACAAAGGTTTTGTCGGCCACCTTGGTAATAATACATTTTCCATCTTCCCTGAAAACGATGATCTCATCCAGGTCAGAGCAATCGGCCACAAATTCATCCTTTTTCAGGCCCGTTCCGATAAAACCGTCTTCACGGTTCAGGTAAAGTTTCACATTTGCCAGGGCAACTTTAGAAGCCTCCACCCTGTCGAACAGCCTGATTTCGGTTTTACGTTCCCTGCCTTTACCGTATTTGTCTTTCAGACGCTGGTACCAGGCAATAGCGTAATCGGTCAGGTGTTTCAAATGGTTTTTCACCACTTTGATTTCATCAGACAGCGCCTTCATCTGATCATCCGCTTTTTTTACATCAAAACGGGTGATGCTGCTCATTGGTTTATCAATCAGCTTTTTAAAATCCTCGGCTAAGATATCCCTGTATAACTGTTCCCTGAATGGGGCGAATAATCCGTTTAATACCTTCACTACCATCTCAAAATTAGTTGAGTTTTCGTAGTCGGCATTCTTATACATCCCTTCCTGGATAAAAATCTTGAGTAAAGAGCTGAAGAATATTTTTTCCTGAAGTTCGTGCAGTTTGATTTCAAGTTCCTGTTTCAGCAGGTCTTTGGTATTCTGCGTATTTTGCATCAGAATATCGTTAACACTCAAAAACTGGGGTTTGTCATCCTTGATGATACAGGTATTCGGAGAGATAGATACTTCGCATGAAGTAAATGCGTACAGTGCATCGATGGTTACATCAGGCGAGATACCTGGTGCAAGCTGGATGACGATCTCTACATTCGCTGCTGTATTATCTTCTATTTTCTTGATTTTGATTTTTCCCTTATCATTAGCAGACAGGATGCTGTCGATCACAGAACCAGTGGTGGTGCTATACGGTATTTCTGTAATAACCAGGGTTTTTTTATCTTTCTCGGTAATCTTTGCACGCACGCGCACTTTTCCCCCACGCATTCCTTCATTGTACGCAGAAAAATCAGCCATACCTCCGGTAAAGAAATCCGGAAGGATATTCGGGCGGTTGCCCTGCAGGATTTCGATAGAAGCATCCAGCAGTTCAATAAAATTATGCGGCATCACCTTCGTAGCCAAACCTACAGCAATCCCCTCAGCACCCTGTGCAAGCAGCAGGGGGAACTTTACAGGCAGTGTAAGCGGCTCGTTGTTACGTCCGTCATAACTCAGCTGCCAGATTGTAGTATCTGAGTTAAAAACTACTTCGTTCGCAAATTTTGATAATCGCGCTTCGATATAACGTGGTGCCGCAGCGCTGTCGCCCGTAACCGGATCTCCCCAGTTACCCTGGCAATCGATCAGCAGATCTTTTTGTCCGATCTGGACCATAGCGTCACCAATAGAAGCATCTCCGTGCGGGTGGTACTTCATGGTATTTCCGATGACATTGGCAGCTTTATTGAAACGTCCGTCATCCATCTCCTTCAGCGAGTGCATAATTCTACGCTGAACCGGCTTGAGGCCGTCGTTAATATGGGGTACTGCCCGGTCTAAAATTACATAAGAGGCATAATCGAGGAACCAGTTTTCGTAAAGTCCGTTGATAGGAATTACGGTATGTTTTGTCTCTTCGTTTATGTTATTATCTAATTCGTCGCTCATTAAGAAAGGATTTGTATGGTGTAAATATAAGTCATCCCGTTATATTTTAAGAACACAATTTCCTAACAGTTGTCAACTTTCAGGCGCTCTTCTACAAATACAAATGGCAGCAGGTTTTTCACTCCTTTAACTTTCAATATTTTGCCATCGATACAGTAGAACAATACATCGATTTCTTTATCCTGTTTCTTTTCAAATTCTGCCATAACCTGCAAACATGACCCGCAGCAGGTTACCGGTTGTTCTATCTTGAAATTATCGGTATGGGCAGTGATCACCATGCTTTCGATTACCGCATGAGGGTAAGCAGCACCAACAGTGAACAGGGCCACACGTTCGGCACAAAGCCCGGATGGATAAGCTACGTTTTCCTGATTGCTGCCGGTAATTACTTTGCCATCTGAAAGCTGTACGGCAGCAGCTACTTTAAAATTAGAGTATGGGGAGTAAGAAGTAACAAGTGCTGCTTCCGCTTTTTTGCAGAGCAACTGATCTTCATCTGTTAGTTCACTGAAATGATCGTAGGCTTCGTATGAAACAGAGAAATTGAGTTTGTTTATCATTGGCTTGGTATAGCGGGGGTACAAAGGTACACTGTTTATCGGTAATACCTGAGCTAAGGGGAATTATGTGTCAAATGCACAAAGGGCTGGTAAGTGGATGTATGCTGATTTCTGATGACTTGCCGCGCCCTTCTTTCACAGAAGAATGCCTGCGCATTCTGGATTACAGCGCTATAAAAAGGTCTTAAGTACGCTCCGACTGCGCTATTTTATGAGATATAGCGCAGTCGGAGCGCATTTATCTGCTTCGCATAGCGTTCTGGCCAGGAAGCTGTATCCAAACTGCGCAGCAGGAACACCCTATCAGGAAATCTTTCCGAAGATTTTCAAAATTTTGCTATATCCAACAAAATTTAAAATTCGTTAAACAAATTCAATCATCACTTGTAATATAATGTGTTGAAACAGCCGGTGGCATGGTTTTAGTGATTGTCTCGAAAGTGTAATCTTTACCAAACAATATATCCATTGAATAAATACGTACGCAAAAGTCTAAAGGTCATTTTATGGATTGTTGCCAGCATTATCATGCTGGTGATCCTTATTGCTGTGGCCCTTAATATTCCGGCAGTTCAGAACTTCGTGAAAGACAAGGCTATATCTTATCTGAAAAACAAAACGCATACTGAAGTCAGCCTGGAAAGCGTAAAGATCGCCCTCTCCAAAGATGTAGTACTGAATAAGTTTTACATGGAAGACAAAAAAGGAGATACATTATTGTATGCCCAAAAACTATCTGTTGATATCAGTCTGATGAAATTGCTCAGCAACAAAATAGAAATCAACAACATAGAGCTGGAAAAAATCAGGGCTAACGTTACCCGCATCAATCCCGACACTACGTATAACTTCTCTTTCCTTGTGGATGCGTTCATGTCAGAACAGAAAAAACCTGATGCCGAAGTAGATAAAGACACCACTTCTACCATGAAGTTCTCTATCAACAAAATCAGCTTTAAAGATATTGGAATTGTTTACCGTGATGATGTTGCAGGTAACGATGTAAGTGTAAAACTGGGAGAATTCGAAACCAATATCAAGGATTTCGATATGGACAAGCAGCACTACGTCATCAAAAACCTGTCCTTAAAAAACACCACTTTAAAATATCTGCAACAGAAACCGCTTACCCAGCTAACGGCGCAAATACAAAAAAGTTTAGATACTGCTACTGCGGTTGCCGGAAAGCTCCCTCTTGTAGAAGTACAGGACGTAGCTTTTAACAATGTAAAAATCAAATATGATGATATGCTGTCTGACACCCGTGCAGATTTAAACATCAATGAACTTACTTTAACAAAACTGTTTGCCGACCTCACCAAACTGGACATCAAGCTGGACGATGCAACTTTAAACAAATCTGATATCCTGTTTGCCTTCAAACCAGCAGCTCCTGTTAAGGGTGCCGCAGCTGATACAGTAACAGCAAAACCATCCGCTATGGCGGTACTGGTGAGCAAGCTGAACCTTGCAGATAACAATATACAATTTGATAATCTTGCCGTAAAACCTATTGCCAGAGGCATGGATTTCAACCACCTCAGGATCAAAGGACTTGGTCTGGGAGCAGAAGACCTGTCTTACAGCGCTGCCGGTATCAAAGTAAATGTAAAAAGTGGAACGCTGAAAGAGAAAAGTGGCTTTGAAGTCAGCAAGCTGCAGGGGGATGTGATTTATAATGATAAAATGGTGAAGCTGAGCAACCTCGTCTTCAAAACCCCGAATACCAATATTGAGAACAATACAGAACTGAATTATACTTCACTGGAAGACCTCACAAAACATCCGGAACGTGTGAAATTGTCCCTGCAGGTGAAGAACACTACACTTGGATTAAAAGATGCTACCTATTTCAGTGATGCCCTTCCTGCAAATTACCGGAACGAAAAGATCAGAGTGACAGCAAAAGTGAATGGTTATATGAATAACCTTTCTATTCCCCAGTTACAGATCAGCGGATTGAAAAGCACCCGTATAGATGTAAGCGGCACAGTAAAAGGATTACCTGATGCAAACAAGGCTTACCTGGATCTGAATATCAAGAGGTTCTCCATGACCAAAAACGATCTGCTGGTGCTCATTCCTAAAAAATCCCTGCCTGCAAATATTACCCTTCCGAATACTATTGCTGCCAATGGTAAGTTTAAAGGCTCAATGACCAACTTTAATACGGGCTTTAATATCAATACAGATATGGGTTCGGCAAAACTGCTGGCAACTATGAAGGGGCCAAAGGGAAAAGAAAGTTATACAGCAAATATAGCCCTCAATAATTTCAATGTTGGCCGTCTGATAAAAATGCAGCCGCAACTGGGCAGAATTACCGTGAAAGCCAATGTAACCGGCCAGGGTCTGGATGCCAAAACTGCTGCTGCTAAGATAAACGGACAGCTGATCAGTGCGTATTACAATAAATACACTTACAGGAACCTTTTACTGAGCGGAACTTATGCTGCACAGAAACTGAACATTAAAAGCAGCATGGCCGACAGCAATGCTAACTTCAGCCTTACTGCTTTTGTAAACATGGCGGGTAAATATCCTGCTGTAAAGGCTAACCTCGACCTGAAACAGGTGGACCTGCAGAAACTCAACTTCAGCCCTACAGAATTCAGGATGGCCGGAACAGTTAAAGCTGATATTAAAACTGCTGATGCGGATTACCTGAATGGTGATGTAAGCATCAGGGGGCTGCAGCTTGTCAAAGAAGGACAAAAGATCAATGTAGACACAATAGATATCCATTCTGAAGCTACTGCAACAAACAACCTGCTTACGCTGAAATCAGAATTACTGAGCGCCAGAGTGGATGGCAAATACCAGCTCACAAATTTAGCTGCTGCAATGACCAATCAGATCAATAAATACTACAAATATGGCGTAGTTACTAAAGTCCCTGATCAGCGTTTCAGGTTTAGTGTAAAAATTTACAACCCAAAATTCATCAGGGACTTTGTACCGGCACTGACAACCTTCTCCCCTTCTTATATGAACGGGATCATCGATACAAAGAAAGACAGCTTAAAGATTAATGCCTGGTTCCCTCAGGTTGTTTATGGTGACTACAAGGTTGATAGTACAAGATTAACCGTAGACAACTCTGACAACCGCCTTTTCTACAAACTACTGGTAGGTCATATCCAAAGCCCTTCCATCGCATTATACGGTACAGAGCTTAGCGGAATTGTATCCAATAACCTCTTGAACATTGACCTGATCCTCCGGGACAGAAAACTGAATGACAGATATGTACTGGGCGGAACGTTCAAATCACTGGGCGAAGACTTCCAGTTCAGGTTCGATCCCAAAAGGATCCTGCTGGATTACGAAAGATGGTCTGTTTCGCAGGATAACTATATTCAGTTTGGCAAGTCGGGCGTCCTGGCCAATCAGTTTAACCTGAGCCAGGGAACGCAGTTATTAAGTATTAACAGCGTAAACACCACGCCAAATTCTCCGCTTAAGGTAGAATTCAAGGACTTCAGAATAGAAACGCTTACAAAATTTGCAGAACAGGACAGCGCACTTGTAGGGGGTTTGATCAATGGTACTGTGGATGTAAGTGATTTGATGGGCAGCCCTAAGTTCACGGCCAACATGACGATAGACAGACTGCGTTACCAGAAAGATCAGCTTGGAACGTTGCGTGTGGCGGTCAATAACAATACACCAAATGCCTATGAAACAAATATCGCCTTAACAGGTGTCCATGAGCTAAGGCTAAATGGGTTTTATTATACTAACGATCCCGCGAATGCGCTTGATTTAACACTGAATGTAGATAAGATAGACCTTAAAGCACTGGAGAGTGTTTCCATGGGCCAGATCAAAAATGGCTCAGGAACAATCACGGGTGCACTGACAGTTAAAGGTGCTATTGCTGCTCCAAAGGTTCTGGGGGATGTGAAATTCAACCAGGCGGCTTTTACGGCTACCTATGTTAATTCATACTTCAGAATGCCGAATGAAACCATCAGCTTTACCCCTCAGGGTGTAAATTTCAATAACTTTACCATCATTGATTCGCTGAACAAAAAAGCCACCATCAACGGGGGCGTACTTACTACAGACTACACGAACTTTAAGTTCAACATGGACATCAAAACGGAAACTTTCCGCGTGATGAATTCCACTGCACTGGACAATGACATGATCTACGGAACTGTATTCCTCACCAGTAATATCAAGGTACGGGGCGATATGAACCAGCCGGATGTAAACATGAATGTCAAGGTAGAAAAGGGTACGAAGTTCTTCTTTGCCCTGCCGGCAGACGATCCATCTGTGATTGATCAGGAAGGTATAGTACAATTTATCGATGCAGATGCGCCACCATTTAACGGGCAGAAAGCACTGCGCACAGACAGCATCAGCAAAGCTCCTGTGAAAGGCATTAACCTGACAGCGAAACTGGAAGTTGACCCGGAAGCTGAACTGAATGTGGTGGTGGATCCTGCAAATGGCGATGCCCTTAAAGTGAAAGGTGATGCTGACCTGACGGCTACAATGGACCCGAGTGGAAAAATCAGCCTGACGGGACGTTATGAGATCAAAGACGGATCATATAACTTATCTGTTGGCCCGCTCGGTAAAAAAGAATTTAAACTGGTTTCCGGAAGTACAATTGTATGGACAGGCGACCCGATGTCTGCAAATGTGAATTTAACTGCCTTATACGAAGTTAATGCTGCGCCTATCGATTTACTGGGTGATCCTTCACAAATTGAGGCCAAGACTAAACTTCCGTTCCAGGTCTACCTGACTATGAAGGGGGAACTGTTAAAACCTGTCATCTCTTTCAGGCTTGACCTTCCGGAAAATGAACGTGGCGCTTTGAGTGGTACAGTTTATACGAAATTGCAAAACGTTAACAGGAATGAGAGTGAACTGAACAAGCAGGTATTTGCCTTGCTCGCACTGGGCAGATTTATAGCCAATAATCCTTTCGAAAGTCTTGCCGGCGGTGGAGGTGGCGTATCTACGCTTGCAAGGTCCAGTGTGAGTAAATTATTGACCGAGCAACTGAATAACCTTGCTTCAGATTTGATTAAGGGTGTGGATATTAATTTTGGTGTCAACTCATCTGAAGATTATTCAACGGGCTCATTACAGCAAAAAACCGACCTTGAAATCGGGGTGTCGAAAAAATTACTCAGTGACAGGTTAACAGTAACTGTAGGTAGCAGTTTCGGACTTGAAGGGCCACAGGCTCCCGGACAAAGCTCTACGAATATTGCAGGAAATGTAAACGTAGAATATGCGCTCTCGAAAGATGGTAAATATCGCTTAAGAGCTTACAGGCGTAACCAGAACGAGGGAGTTATCGAAGGCCAGATCATCGAAACAGGATTGGGATTTGCCCTGGTGGTGGATTACAATAAATTTAGGGAGATCTTCCATAAAAGATCAAGAAGAATCAGAGAAAATCAAGAACAGAAGCCTACAAATGAAAAAACTAATTAAACCCAGCTTACTCGTATTCGTATGTTTAGTATGGGCTGCCTGCAGCAACACTAAATATCTTAAACCCGGTCAGAAATTGTACACGGGAGCTGAGGTTGTGATCAATCCTGATTCTTCAGCTAAAATTGATAACCAAAAGGATGTAAAAAGTGATCTTGAGTCTAAAGCGAGACCAAGGCCCAATAAATCAATCTTTGGCCTCAGACCAAAATTATATATATACAATCTTGCAGGAGAGCCTAAAAAACCGAAAGGGTTTAAACACTGGCTGAGAACTAAAGTTGGTGAACCACCTGTCTTACTGACAGAGGTAAAACTGAAAACCAACGATGCGATCATGACAAGTTTCCTTATCAGTCAGGGTTACTTACAGAATGTAGTTACCGGCGATACAGTTACCAAAGAGAAAACAGGAAAAGCTGTCTACACGGTGAATACAGGAATCCGCTATAAAATTAAGAGCGTGACTTTCCCTAAAGACACAGGTAACCTTACCAGGGTAATCAATGAAAAGCAGGCAAATTCGGTACTTAAAGTTGGCAATTACTATGACCTTGATGCATTTAAAAATGAACGTATCCGGATAGATAATGACCTGAAAGAACGTGGGTACTTCTATTTTAGTCCTGACTACCTCATCCTTCAGGTGGATAGTACAATTGGTAAGAATCTGGTAGACATTACTGTCAAGGTGAAAGATATTGCACCTGACGCAGGATTAAAACCTTATACCATTAAAAACATAAATATCTATCCCAGTTACTCACTGAGGAGAGACAGTGTGCTCAGGAAACTGACGCCAACGGAATTTCATGATTTTAAAATCTATGACAACCGGAATACTTTTAAACCAAAGATATTTGACCGTCTGGTATTTTTCAAGAAAGACGAATTGTATAACAGGACAGACCATAACCAGTCCCTCAACAGGATGGTAAATATAAATGCGTTCCAGGACGTGAGAGCTGAATTTTTACCACTGGACAGTTTCAAAAATGACCAGCTGGACCTGAACATTTATCTCACTCCCCTGAAAAAAAATTCCCTGACCTTTGGTGTAACCGGAACAAGCAAATCCAATAACTTCGTTGGTTCGGAGGTTAAAGTTACCCAGACCACCAGGAACCTTTTCAGAGGTGCAGAGCAATTGGATGTCAGTGTTAGCGGAGGGTTCGAGACGCAGGTGAGTGGTCAGCAAACCCAGAACCTTAACTCCTACTCCTTCACTGCAGAAGGCAAATTAACCTTCCCGCAGTTTATTGTTCCATTTTACAAGCCAACAAGCACAAACGCATTCATACCTAAAACTATTACTTCGCTTTCCTATCAGTTACTGAGCCGGGGATCGCTGTATAAACTCAACTCGTTCAAGGCAGAATTTGGTTACAACTGGAAAGAAAATAAGTACAAAGAACATACTTTCAATCCGATCTCTGTCAATTATGTACAGCCGAACCTTCCTGCTGATTCCAACAGGCGCAGACGCCTGTTCGACTCTATCCCGGGCCTTCGCTATACATTGGAAAAACAGTTTATCATTGGAAGTAACTACAGTTTCACCTATACCAACCAGATGGAAGAGAACAGGCGAAACAACGTTTACTTTAACGGAAGCTTAGAAACGGGCGGAAATCTCTGGGGTGCCTTTGTTCCAAAAGACAATGCAGGAGAAAGATCCATTTTTAATGTACCATTAACCCAGTTTGTGAGGTTAGAAACAGATTTGAGAGATTTCTATAAGATTACGAGGAATGTTACCTGGGCAAACCGCCTGAACCTGGGCTATGGTTATGCATATGGAAACAGCAGTTCATTGCCTTTTGTGCGCCAGTTTTTTGCAGGGGGAAGTAATGATATCCGGGCATTCCCGGCCAGGGCATTAGGTCCCGGTACATATAAGGTCGATCCAAACCAGTCTTTTGCCGATCAGGGAGGAGATATCAAAGCGATGCTGAACACTGAATTAAGATTTAAGCTGGTAAGTATTCTATATGGAGCTGTGTTTGTGGATGCAGGAAATATATGGCTGCGCAAGGAGGATTTGGGCACACCCGCAACTGCTACTGACGCTGCGATCCCGGGACGACCAGGATCTGGCTTTAAACTTAGCAGAGCGCTTAGCGAGATGGCAGTAGGTACAGGAGCTGGATTACGTGTAGATGCTACCATCTTCGTGATCCGTCTTGATGTGGCATTCCCGATCAGGAAACCTTACTTACCTGAAGGTGACAGATGGGTGCTGGATAAAGTCGCATTTGGAAGCAGTACCTGGAGAAGCGACAACCTTGTTTACAATATTGGTATCGGATATCCATTTTAAAGAACAACATGAAATTAGCACATAAATTAAGACACTTCTTTATCGCGCTATATCACCTTTTCGTTGCAGCAGGGAAAGGGTTTATAGAAGACCGTATTACTAAATTGAGCGCAGCGCTTGCCTACTATACCATTTTTGCCCTTACACCGCTGATCATTATCATTATTGCAGCAGCAAGCATATTTTTTAGTCACAAGCTTAATCCCGGTACCGAATTATTCAGTCAGATTAGTGAGATGGTTGGACGGGATGCGGCAAAACAGCTGCAGGGATTTGTAGAAAATGCCAATCTTACCGGTAAAAGTACTATCGGACTGATTATTGGTATTGTAACCCTTATCATTGGTTCCACAGCTATATTTATAGAAATACAGGATAGTATCAATATCATCTGGAAGGTGAAAGCCATTCCAAAAACGGGCTGGAAGAAAATGCTTATCAACCGTTTGCTCTCCTTTTCCCTGATTATTTCAATGGGCTTTCTGCTATTGGTATCACTGGTGATCAACAGTGTTGTTGTAGCCATGGGTTCTAAACTTGGCTATGTTCTGAACAATTCTAAATTTGGTGAAGCTATCCCTTTAGCCAGCGACACCACTACCCTGATCATCTATATACTGAACAACGCTATTACCCTTGCAGCAGTTACAGCAGTATTTACTACTATATTTAAAGTATTGCCTGATGTAGACCTGAAATGGAAATCGGCGATAATAGGCGCGCTCTTTACCGCCCTTTTGTTCAGTCTTGGTAAATACCTCATTGGTATCTACATTGAAAAAGGAAACCCGGGCTCTGCATTTGGCGCGGCCAGTTCAATAATTGTGATTCTCCTGTGGATCTACTATACTTCGATTATCCTGTATTTCGGTGCAGAATTTACCCAGGCCTATGCAGAGAAATATGACGGAGGGATCAGGCCAAGCAAGTATGCGGTACATACACAGATCACCATTGTGGAAGAAAAAGTGGATGTACTGCCACCGCAGCACCCTGAAGAAACAAAAGCAGAACCAACCACTTAGGTTGATTCTGCTTTCTTAATATTTTATGCATTCGCAGCCTAAGCCGATTCTGCAATTTCTACAATATCCTCGGAAACCGCAGCTGTAGCTGCTTCTGAATCTGCAGACACAAGTTCTTCAATTGTATCTTTCTCTATTCTCAGGTTTCTGATAATATGCTGTTGCCTGTCGGGTGTGTTTTTGCCCATGTAATATTCAAGCAGGTTTTTGATCGTCTGGTCCTTCAGGATTACCGGATCAAGACGGATATCCTTTCCGATAAACAATCCGAACTCATCCGGCGAGATTTCACCCAGTCCCTTGAATCGTGTGATCTCAGGTTTGCTGCCCAGTTTAGTAATCGCGTTTCTGCGTTCTTCGTCACTGTAACAATAGATCGTTTCTTTTTTGTTCCTTACCCTAAACAGCGGTGTCTGCAGGATATAAACATGTCCTGCCCTTACCAGGTCGGGGAAAAACTGCAGAAAGAAAGTCATCATCAGCAACCTGATGTGCATACCGTCAACGTCGGCATCAGTTGCAATTACGATATTGTTGTAATGCAGCCCATCCAGTCCGTCCTCGATATTCAGCGCGTGCTGCAGCAGGTTGAACTCTTCGTTCTCATAAACCACCTTTTTGGTCAGCTCATAACAATTCAGCGGTTTACCTTTCAAACTGAAAACAGCCTGGCAGTCTACGTCCCTTGATTTGGTGATTGATCCGGATGCTGAATCTCCCTCGGTGATGAACAGCGTAGTTTCGTAACGCTTATCATGGGTACTATTGAAATGCACCTTACAGTCCCTCAGCTTTTTGTTGTGCAGGGATGCCTTTTTTGCCCGGTCGTTCGCCAGTTTTTTAATACCTGCAATATCTTTACGTTCGCGCTCGGATTGCAGGATCCGTTTCAGCAATGCATCAGCAACATCCGTATGTTTGTGCAGGTAGTCATCCAGTTCTTTTTTCACAAAGTCGTTGATAAAAGTACGGACTGACGGCCCATCTGGTCCCATGTTCTGGGAACCCAGTTTGGTTTTGGTCTGCGACTCGAATACCGGTTCCTGCACACGTACAGAAATTGCAGCAATGATCGAAGCCCTGATGTCTGAGGCTTCGTATTCTTTTTTATAAAACTCACGTATGGTTTTTACCACTGCTTCCCTGAAGGCCGCCTGGTGTGTTCCACCCTGCGTGGTATGCTGTCCGTTTACAAAAGAATGGTAATCTTCACCATATTGCTGTCCGTGGGTCATTGCTATTTCGATATCATTCCCTTTCAGGTGGATGATCGGATAGCGGATGTTTTCTACGTCGGCCACTTTATGCAGCAGGTCGTAAAGGCCACGCTCAGAAAAATATTTCTGGTTGTTAAAATTAACGGTTAAGCCTGTGTTCAGGAACACGTAGTTCCAGATCATGCTTTCTACAAAATCAGGGATATAATGGTAATTTCTAAAGATGCTCTCATCCGGGTAAAAGGTAATGGCTGTACCATTCCGTTGTGTGGTATCAATAACAGGATGATCAATAACGATCTCCCCTCTTGAGAATTCTACTTTCTTGGTTTTTCCGTCACGGTAAGACTGTACCACAAAGTTGGTAGACAGTGCGTTTACCGCCTTTGTACCTACTCCGTTCAATCCTACAGATTTCTGAAAGGCGTTACTGTCGTATTTACCTCCAGTGTTAATTTTCGATACACAGTCGATCACCTTCCCTAAAGGAATGCCCCTTCCGTAATCCCGTACATTTACCTTGGAATCAGAAACAGTAATATCGATTGTCCTGCCGGAACCCATGACAAACTCATCAATTGAGTTATCCATAATTTCCTTGAGTAATACGTAGATACCGTCATCCTGAGCAGAGCCGTCACCTAACTTTCCGATATACATACCAGGTCGTAACCTGATGTGTTCCTTCCAGTCGAGCGACCGTATACTGTCATCGTTATAAATTGGTTCTGCCATAAATATTTAGAATATCACCAAATTTAAGGAAATATGCGTGTTTACGGACATACAATTTTCAACAAATGCACAATTTAGCTACAAACAGTAGCAAATTTGCTAACTGATCCCTGCTCCGTTTATGTCTGTACTCAGGATTTCGCTCATGTAATCAAAAAACGGAAGCATACGCTTATACACCTGCGCCGCATCCTTTACAAATGAAGCACTTAGGACTTCTTCGTCTGTAAAGCTCCTGACTAGCAGAAACTGCTTGTAGCGCAATAAGGCGATTGCTTCGTGATCACGGTCGAAACCTTTTGGTGTTGTTTTCAGCTGTTCCCCTCTGAGGGTTCCAAATGTTTCCCTGAAAGGCTTACCAAGTACTATTTTATTCAGGGCGGAGGGATCGGCCGCAATTTCCTCACGTATACGCTTTAAATCCTCTGCATTAGGATTCTGGAACCCTCCCGCAATAAAAGTATTACCTGGCTCAATGCGAAAATAATATCCTCCCCTGCGGTGCCTGCCTGAACGGGAAAAATGGCCGTTGAAATAATGTTTGTACGGAATTTTTTCTTTAGAAAACCTGGTATCGCGGTAAATACGGCTGAGGCTTTTCTTTCCTGAGAGGGTCTCGATCACATCCTGTGTATTCAGTTCCGCTATTAATCCCTCAGCAAAAGTTTCTATGTATGCCTGCTGCTCCAGAAATTCATCTTTGTGATCATTAAACCATTCCCGGTTGTTGTTCAGTTTCAGGGATTTTAAAAATTCAAGGCTTGAGGCCGGGATCTGTAATGGCGACTTGGGCATATGCAATACTAATTTTAGTGTTCCAATCTTAACCTATTTATTTCATAGAATGTTTACATTTAATTCATGTCAATGTCAAAACCCCTCGTAACCGGACTGATGTCTTACGGAATGTCCGGAAAGGTCTTCCATGCCCCATTTTTAGCATGCAACCCCGGTTTTATTTTTAAAGCTGTAGTTGAACGCAGTGTTAAGACCGCAGCATTAAAGTACCCCGGATTGCTGAGCTACAATACTGTGGATGAACTGCTTGCCGATGATGAAATTGAATTGATCGTAGTCAATACACCTAATTATACCCATTACGACTTTGCCGTACGTGCATTGCATGCAGGAAAACATGTGCTGATTGAAAAACCTGCGGCCGTGACCAGTGCAGAAGTAGTGAGGTTGTTTGCGCTTGCTAGGGAACTTAATCTCAAAGTGATGATCTATCAGAACCGCAGGTACAACAGTGATTTCCTGGCAGTGAAAAATGTGATAGAAAGTGGTATGCTTGGAAAGCTGATAGAAATTCATTTCAGAATAGACCGCTACCGTATGGCAATCGGGACTAAACATTTTAAGGAAAGCAAAGAAGTACCAGGCAACGGCCTGATGTATGACCTGGGCTCTCATTTGATTGATGGGGCAATCTGTATACTGGGTAAACCGCTGAGTTATACAAAAACTACTGCTGCACACCGAACGGGTTCTGAGGTAGATGATTACTTCCATTTTCATCTGCGGTACCCCAATCAGCTGAATGTGTATTTAACTTCCGGCCTGCTCATCGCAGAACCAGAAGCCGGGTTTGTGCTGCACGGCACATCGGGAAGTTTTATAAAGATGCGGACGGATGTTCAGGAAGCACAACTGGCTCAGAACATGCTGCCAGTGGATGAAGGGTTTGGCATAGAACCCGAAGGCAGCGAAGGCAAGCTGGTGATTATCGATGCAGAGAACAATAAACATATAGAACGCCTGATAGCTCCAGATGGCGCTTACAACGAATTATTCAACGCGGTATTTCACACAGTTCGCGATAACGCTTCCTTTCCGGTGACCGAAGAACAAATAATCTGGCAGCTGGAGATGCTGGAAAGTTAAATCCCCTTGTATAATTAGTTTATGGTTAATCTGAGAGACATTGGTTCAATCCCCTTCAAAGAACTGCAGATCCTTGCTGATAATGCTGAGATCGCAAAAAACCTTCGGGATGCTTTTCCTCATCCCTATACAACAGAAGATGCCAGGAACTTCTTAAATCTGGCTGAAAAGGGAGTACTTGGCCATGCCTTCGGCATTTTCGCGGGGGAAACTTTCATTGGTGTCGGCAGCATCGTTCCGCAACATGATGTTTATAGACTAAATGGAGAAATTGGTTACTGGCTTGGCGAACCACACTGGGGCAAAGGTTATGCTACCGCAGCAGTTAAACTCCTGACAAAATATGCTTTTGAGGACTTGCAGCTTTTCAGGATTTTTGCCGGTGTATTTGCATATAATCCTGCTTCAATGAAGGTGCTTGAAAAAAACGGATATAAACTGGAAGCTGTACTCAGGTCATCGCTTATTAAAAACGGGAGAATTACAGATGAATATTTATATTCGGTTATTCAACCAAATTACTCTGATATGGAACACACAATCAAAAACGGAATTACCATAGAGACCACAATCAATGCTCCCGTAGAAAAGGTCTGGGAATTGTGGAACGCGCCGGAACACATTACCAGGTGGTGCGCAGCATCGCCCGACTGGCATGCTCCGTATGCCGAAAATGATATTCGTGAGGGTGGCCGGTTCAAGACAACAATGGCTGCGAGAGACGAGAGTTTTAGTTTCGATTTCTCCGGCACTTACACCGGCGTAAAACAGAATGAGCTGATTGAGTACACACTGGATGACGACAGAAAGGTGAAAATAACTTTCATCAGCACAGCCGAAGGCACAAAGGTAACAGAGATCTTCGAACCCGAAGGTACCAACCCGATTGAGATGCAGCAGGGAGGATGGCAGGCTATTCTCGATCAATTTAAGAAATATACAGAATCGGCCGTCTGATCCATTTTTTATTCATTTCCTTTGTTATTTTTGTAGGAAAACCATCTACCCTCAATGCCTGTGAAAGAGCTGCCGTTAAGGAAAGAAATTGCGTACGCAGCGGGAATGATGGGATGGAGCACAATGACAAACATTATTATTGTCATGCTGCCTTACTTCTACCTGCCACCCAATAACTCGGGGCTTAAACCGCTGGTGCCGCAGTTGCTGGTCTTTGGTGCTTTCAATATTCTTTCGCTTATCGCTGCTTCGGGCAGACTGTTCGATGCGTTCTACGATCCCTTTATTGCTTCGGTTAGTGACGGAAGCGACCATCCGGATGGCAGAAGAATCCCGATTATGCGGTATGCAATTCTTCCTGCCCTGGTCTTTTGCGGGTTGGTCTTTCGTCCGCTGCAAATTGAAGAAAGCACTTCAAATGCCTGGTGGCTAACGCTGATGCTGGTCTGCTTTTTCATGTCGGTCACTACCTATATTATCCCCTACAATGCATTGCTCGCCGAGATGGCACATACTACTGAAAAGAAAGTGAAACTCTCCACTTTTCAGCAGGTGGGTTTTGTGATGGGTATGATCATGTCGGCATTAACAAATAACTTTGCCGACCTGATCCAGGAGATTTTTCATGTACAGCAGCGTATGGAGGCTTTGCAATACACGATTTACGGATTAAGTATCTTCTCAGGTATCGCAATGGCCCTTCCTGTTCTCTTCATCAAAGAAAGGAACTACAGCGAAGGAAAACCCACACACGTAGCCCTTGTACCTGCAATCAAAAGCACTTTCAGAAATAAGAATTTCAAGTATTACCTGATATCAGACTTCTCTTATTATACTGCATTGAGTATCATTTCAAGCGGATTATTATATTTTGTAACCGTACTTTTAAAACTTCCGGAATCCAACGGGGGGATGTTCATGGGAATTATGGTGGTGCTTTCCCTGCTCTTTTATCCTTTTATCAATTACGGTGCTAAACGTTTTGGGCGTAAGGCACTGGTGATCGCTGCCTTTGCAGTGCTCAGTCTGATCTTTGTAACCATCTATTCTCTTGGCCAGCTGCCCTTTCATCCACGTGTACAGATGTTTATCCTGGTCACCTTCGCTTCCTTCCCGCTCGCTGCACTCGGGATCCTGCCGAATGCAATCCTGGCAGATATTGCGCAAAAGGACACCGAAGAAACAGGAGAAAATCATGAAGGGATGTTTTTTGCAGTGAAATATCTCTTTGTCAAACTGGGCCAAACGCTGGGTATTGCCATATTTGCTATGCTCACGGTTTATGGAAAAGATCCCGGAAACGACTTCGGGCTTCGTTTAAACGGCGTTGTGGGCTTTGTTCTCTGCATCGTGGCCCTCCTGTTTTTCAGCCGTTTTAAAGAAGAGCAATAGTTACAGAACTTATCGTATCTTTGTATCAAATAAATTAAAATTCATACACATTGTTATTCGAAGAATTAAACCTGATTGAGCCTATCTTAAAAGCGCTGCAAGCAGAGGGTTATACTAACCCAACCCCCATACAAGAACAATCAATTCCTACCATATTAACCAGCAGAGACTTACTTGGTTGTGCGCAAACTGGTACCGGTAAAACGGCCGCTTTTGCTATTCCGATGCTGCAGCTGCTGAATAAAGAGCATGCAAATGCTAAAGGGCCTAAACCTATCAGGGCACTGGTATTAACGCCAACGCGTGAACTTGCCATCCAGATTGAAGAAAGTTTTAAGGCTTACGGTAAGAACCTGCCACTGCGTCACCTGGTGATCTTTGGTGGTGTTGGTCAGAAATCACAGACAGATGCTTTACACCGTGGCGTAGATATCCTGATCGCTACGCCGGGCAGATTGCTCGACCTTATGAACCAGGGTTTCATTAACCTGAAGGATGTTGAGATCTTTGTACTGGATGAAGCCGACAGGATGCTGGACATGGGCTTTATCCATGATGTAAAGAAAACAATAGCCAAGCTGCCCGTAAAAAGACAGACGCTGTTTTTCTCTGCAACTATGCCTCCTGAAATTCAGAAACTTGCCAATACGATCCTGACCGATCCGCTGAAGGTTGAAGTTACCCCTGTATCTTCAACAGCTGAAAAAATTGAGCAGTCGATCTACTACGTAGACAAAAATGACAAGAAAAACCTGCTGATCCATATCTTAAAAGATAAGACGATCGCAACGGCACTGGTTTTTACACGTACCAAACATGGTGCAGACCGCATTGTTAAGGACCTCATTAAAGTGGGTGTAAAAGCAGAAGCTATTCACGGTAATAAATCGCAGAATGCACGTCAGCGCGCTTTAACCAACTTTAAAGATAAAACTACCCGTATTCTGGTTGCTACAGATATCGCCGCAAGGGGTATTGATGTTGATGAACTTACCCATGTCATCAACTATGAACTGCCAAACGTGCCTGAAACTTATGTTCACAGGATCGGACGTACCGGCCGTGCAGGTAACAGCGGGATCTCTTTCTCTTTCTGTGACGGAGAGGAAAAAGAATACCTGGATGATATTGAAAAACTGATTGCCATTAAAATACCTGTACAGGAAGACCATCCTTATGCAATGAGCTGGCAGAGCCTGATGTCTGGCGCCGCAGCGGCAAAAGCAAAAGGTAAAAGCAAGCCTTCAAGAGGCGGACGCCCGGAAAGAACTGAACATAAACCAAACCTGAGCGGTGCCAGAAAACCAGCAGGAAATGGTGGAGGTGGTAACCGCAGGTTCAATAATTCAAGACCAAAAGCGAAAACAGATTAATCTGCTTCCGTGTTTTCATACAGAGCCCTGGTGTAATCACATCAGGGCTTTTTTTATCCCCTGCCATTTCTCATTCCGCCGCCGCCCTTACCGCCGCGCATAGCGCTGGCACCTGGAAAACTCTGAAGTCTCCAGTTCAGGCTCAGGAGGAAGTAACGGGTAACCTGGTTGCTCCTGCTCTCAGTGATGGAATTATCTGAAATAGTTCTGTTCACGTTGTTGCCCTGGTTCAGCAGGTCATGTCCTTCCAGTTTGATACTGCCTTTCCTGTTAAAAAAAGTCTTCTCCATGTATCCCCCGATCAGCAGCGGGTTTCTGCCCGGAATGGCATAGCCCTGATTGATAGTTTTGGAGGTAGTAACACCCGCATTTAAGCTCTTCAAAATGAACGTTTTCGCATCTGCGTTAAACAGCCAGGTCTGGATGATATTGGAATTGGAGGAGGCCAGCGAGTACACGTTGCTTTTGTAATTGTAAGCTGCACTGGTAGTAAACATCAGCCATTTTTCGTTTATCCGCAGGGACAATGCCTGGTTCAGCCCCAATCCCTTTCCAAAGTTTTTGATGTTATCGGCAAAGGATACGCGGTGATTATAGCTGAGTCCGCCTTTGGCTTCGATATTGAATTTCTTTCCGGAGAGCGGCAGCGACCAGTGATAATTACTCCCAAAATTATAGTTGCCGCCCGTGTTCAGGTAGCGGGTTTCCTGCTTCAGGCTGTTCAGGGTATCACGGATCAGTACAGTATTGCTTACAACCTGATCCTGCACTGCCGTAGCCCTTACTGAAATTTGCAATGTACTTCCGTTATCCAGACTCACTGAGCGGTAACTTAAATTCACTGTGTGGTTGAAGGAAGCTTTCAGATCAGGATTTCCGATGATCACGTTCTGGAGATTCCGGGTATCAGCTACCGGCTGCAGCTGGTTAAAATCCGGAGCATTACTGTTACCACTGTAAACCAGGCTGAAGGTAGTTTTTGGGGAGGGGGTATAATCAAACCTGGCTAAGGGCGATATGTTAAATCCGGTTCTGCTGATCTTGTCTGCACGGCCTTCATAAGCCCCGGTGAGCACATTTGGCTGCCCCGTCACACCAACACTGTAATTGAGTGTTTTAGCGGTATAACGGTAATTCAATCCGATGGTATGCGTACTGAAAGAAGAGGTGTACTTGTTACTGAGCGAATCTACCCTTCTGAATTCATCCATATCACCCCTCACGTTGGTCACCAGTGCATTACTTGTATGGGTATATGAATACAGATAGCTAAAGTCTATACCCTTTTTTACCAGAGAGTCCAATGGATCTCCCAGCGGTTCAGTATATGTCAGTGTTGCATTGACATTGCGCATGCGGTTACGTGTATCTACCAGCTGGTTCCGCAAAGAATCTTTTACCAGCAGATCACTCTCAGGATCATAATAACCAATCCTGTTGCTCTGGTCCTGTATAGAGTTACTTATCGTATTTCCGGCTGTAATACCTACTGATACTGTCCTTCCGGGCTTATTTTTGAAATGACGGGCTATGTTGAAATCTGCATTGAGATTTGGACTGTGCTGATCAGAGTGATTACCATTCAGCAGATCCTGATGAATAACTCCGGTTTGCTTAGATGAGGTCAATGCATCGTTTAGAGAGTTGTTTACAGCACCACGGATGCTTCCCTGCATAAAATTCTCGCCCTCTGCGGATTGTACTCCCAGATCAAAGTTATGGTTGGCCCCCTTACTCTCGCTCTGGGAGGAGGATTCGTTATAAATCGTTCCAAGGGAGTTAACGGTCTGGATATAATTCTGCTGGTTAAGTTCAGTCCTGTTGCGCTGGAAATTATAGTTTCCGTGAACTGTTGTACTTTTACCCAGCTTATCCCTGAAAGTAAATCCCGTATTGGTGGAATTATTGATGCCGGTACCTGTATTGGTATTACTGGCCTTCGCGTTTACCCCCAGTTGTTTATCATCTCTCCAGATATTTGCATTGAGGCCGGCAGAATAGCGGTCGTTCGTTCCGGCACTCAGACCTGCATTACCGAATGTGCCCCTGTTGCGTTTGTCTTTCAGAACAAGGTTCAGCATTTTCTGTGGTTCCCCGCTTCTAACGCCTGTAAAGTTGGCCTTATCTCCGTAGTCATCGATCACCTGGAGTTTGTCTACAATCCCGGCAGGCAACTGCGAAATAAAATCCTTTACATTGCTGGTGAAGAAATCTTTCCCGTTAACGCGCAGTTTGGTCATTTCCTTACCGGCACTCGTCACGTTGCCATCCTTATCTATTTCCACACCGGGCAACTGTTTCAGCAGTTCATCTACATTATCGCCTTCCCGTACAGTATAGGCTGCTGCATTAAATTCTACAGTATCCTTCATCAGCCGCATAGGAATAATTTTAGCTTTAACGACTACTTCAGCAAGCTGGTTTGACGCATCCTTTAAAATCAGTGCAGCTAATGCCTGTTCATTACCTTTAGCAGAAAGTGTAAAATCTCTGCTGGCAGGCAGGTAGCCCACACCCCTGACCAATACAGATACTAACGGAGATGAAGATTGTGCTGGCCTTTTAACAGTAAAGCTGAATTTACCCACAGAGTCCGTACTGGAGTTCAGTGTATCCTTCCCCGTTATCAAACGTACGTTTGCTCCCGGAATCCCGGTTTTAACAGTATCCTGTACAATTCCGCTTAGCCTGACAATGGACTGGCCCCGGGCAGCTCCCATAAAAAACAGGCAAAACAGCAGCAATAACAGGGAACCGGTCTTTGTATTCAAAATTGATTGTAATAATTGGCAACAGCGCTTTACTTACGTGATTGCACATTTGCACTACACATAATTTCTGCTAAGATAACGATGATTATAAGGAATTAACAAAAAAAGGCTTCCTCGCGGAAACCTTCTCTACTATTGGTGGTGTGTGTTTTACAGTTTATCAGTTATATGTGTTATATACGTTCTTTTATAAGCTCTGGTTTGCTTCAAATTTTAAACCTGGCAAATCATTTTACACTGATCTGCAGCGCTGGCAATCTTTACCATCTAATTGTTTTTCTTAAATAAATAGTGGCACACCATCCATTCATTTCCTTTCCTGTAGCCAAACATTTCGGCACAGGCGATATAAAACAGGCGCCAGTATACCCAGCATTTCAGAGCCTGATCCTTGCCATAGGTCTGTTCAAAAATGGGCATGATCTCCTGTTCGTGTTTGTCCATGTTGCTCAGCCAGGCTTCAGCAGTTTTGGAATAGTTCATCCCGTTTATTACCCAGAGTTTATCAATAGTCAGGTCGTCATTAAAATAGGTAAGCAAGTGTTTTGATGGCATCATACCACCGGTAAAAAAGTATTTGCCCATCCAGTCTGTTTCATCTTTTACCTCAAACTTGTAGGCAAGGGTTTCGTGGGTAATAGTATGGACGAACAACTTGCCGTTATCTTTCAGAAATCCCTTCACTTTGCTGAGCAGCATTTTGTAATTGCGCATGTGCTCAAACATCTCCACAGAAACCACCCTGTCAAAATGCTGCAGGATCTGGAAGGTATTCATATCTGCGGTGATCACAGTCAGGTTGCTGAGACTTCTGTCTCTGGCAATCTGATCGATATAGGCTTTCTGTGTACTGGAGGTAGTTATAACTGTGAGCCTGCTTTCAGGATACTTGGCTGCCATAAACAGGGACAATGAACCCCATCCGCATCCCAGTTCAAGAATATCCTGACCATTTTGCAGATCGGCACGCTGGCAGGTCAGCTCCAGCATATCCTCCTCCGAAGTATCTATATCGTTTACGCCGGCTCTCCAGTATCCCGAAGAATATTTGAGATGTTTGCCCAGGCAATACTGGTAAAACTGTGCAGGCACTTCATAATGTTGCCTGTTTGCGTCAGCAGTATTTATTGCAATGGGAGAATTTCTAAGTTCCTCCAGTAAATCATTAAAGCGTTGCTGCTGCACTTCGGCATCCCCGGCAATCACATGATTTAAACGTTGTCTGATCAGGAAGCGAACGGCCACCCGCAGAATAAAATCGGGTATTTTATTTTGTTCTATTAAACTATCGTACCACATACAGGATTGTAATCAGTATAATTTGAGTTTCTGCTATACCTTCACCGGTTTTAAGAAAATGTGACTTTAAGAACGGAAATCAGCTTTATACTTTTCTGATTCTGATGATATGCAGCCAGTGCATCACCTTCATCAGCGGATAGGTAGGATCAAATTCAAACCATCTGGAAGCAAAATTGGGACTGTTGGGCTTTTTGTGGTGGTTATTCTGGAACAGCTCACCCATCATCAGAAAATCCAATGGAAGTGAGTTTTTACTATGGTCATTGTTGTCGTGATTTGAATAACCATATTTATGTCCGCACCAGTTCACGATAGCACCATGCAATGGGCCCATCAGGAAATGGACCGGCAACAACAGGAACATCCACCATGCCGTAGCAAAGGTTACATAGAACCAGATGTAAAAGCTGATAAAAATCAATCGTGTTACCCACGAATCGCCAATACGGTCGATAAGAGGCCATGAAGGATATTTATCACGGAACTGCTCCTCAGGCTCTTCATTGTATTTGGCATAATTGAGATAGATATTTTTTGTCTGGATCATCATCCCCCATACATCTTTTACAAAATGCGGCGAGTGCGGATCTCTCTCGGTGTCTGAAAAAGCGTGGTGCATCCTGTGCAGAATAGCATAAGCCCTCGGGTTGAGAAACGAAGATCCCTGGGATAAAAATGTAATGGTATAGAAGACCTTTTCCCAAAAGCCGTTCATTTTAAACATTTTATGCGATGCATAACGGTGTAAAAAGAAGGTTTGCGAAAAAAGGGACAGAAACCAGTGCAGAACAAAAAATAAAAGAATAATCATAGGGTATAGATAGTAACGAGAAAGAACACCTTTTGGATGTTCAAATTGGGGATTTAAGAAAAGGATGAACAAACGATCCTTTATAAGGGGCTGTATAAAAAAAGCAGATGTACATCACGCGATGTACATCTGTTATATGTGTTATATATTATCTTCCGAAATCGTCTGATACACGAACGATGTCCGATTCATCAGAAGGGTTTGAAGGATCAGTATGCTGCCAGATTTCTGAAACTATACCCCAGTCATCCAAACCTACCAAACGGTGTCTCTCACCTTGTTTTAATTTAATGGTAGTACCAGGCGTCAATTGCTGAACATCGCCCTGCTCATCAGTTTCACTGGTGATCACTCCCGTTGTACCACTAACTACGCGCCATATTTCTGCACGACGGTGGTGGTATTGCCACGATAAACGGGTGTTTGGCGCTACGATTAAGATCTTTGGGCTCAGTTTACCACCAATACGAAGATCTTCAACGTTCAATCCGTCGAAATAAACATTTGCAAATTGCTGCGCCTGCTCTTCATCAATTACAAAAAAACCTCCCCATGGACGGGTCTCATCACGGTTAACTACATTAAAACCTTCAATCTTTAGTCGCTGTGCAACACTGTCGAATATTTCTTTTTTCTGATCTGACATTATATTTAATATTTTGATCTTCAAATATAATCATATCAGCTTAAATACCTTCACCTTAAAGAAATCTCTGAAAAAATATCATACTGGTTACAGCAAGAGGGCAAACAATTAATCTAATTGCCCCTTAATATTTGTATTTTCGCATCCGAAACGGACAGGCGAGGGAAATATTTACCTGGATTATACCGTTTGGTATTAAATATAGTCTTACTTTTGCTGCTGTATATCAGGCTCAAAAGCAGGATTAAATCAAAAATTATATAAAAGCATATGTTAAAAAGAGTGGTTATCACAGGAATCGGGGCTTTAACCCCGTTAGGAAATGATGTAAATACTTTCTGGAGCAATACCGTAGCTGGTAAAAGCGGGGCTGCAAAGATCACCCGGTTTGATGCTTCACTTTTCCGTACTCAATTCGCCTGTGAGCTCAAAGATTTCGATGTTACCAAATATCTGGACAGGTCTGATATAAAAAGGACTGACCGCTTTACACAATATGCACTGGTTGCATCAGACGAGGCCATAAAGGATTCAGGCTTTGAATTTGACAAAATGGATCCTTTTGATGTAGGCGTCATCTGGGGATCAGGCCAGGGTGGTATGGATACTTTCGAAGAGCAGGCCTCTGAATATGCGCTGGGCAATGGCACACCACGTTTCAGTCCTTTCTTTGTTCCAAAATTAATCGCCAATATGGCTTCGGGTATGATTTCTATCCGCAATGGCTATATGGGTATCAATTATACTGCAGTTTCTGCATGTGCAACTTCCAACACGGCAATTATGGATGCCTTTAACTATATCCGTCTGGGTAAAGCTAAAGTCATTGTTACCGGTGGTTCAGAGGCACCAATATCCGCTTCTTCGGTAGGTGGTTTCTGTGCAATGAAAGCAATGTCTGCGCAAAACGATTCACCTCTTACTGCATCAAAACCTTTTGATGTGAACCGTGATGGTTTTGTAATGGGCGAAGGTGCAGGTGCCTTAGTACTTGAAGAGTATGAACACGCGGTAAAACGTGGTGCGCATATCTATGCTGAAGTCGGCGGCGCAGCAATGACTGCTGATGCTTATCACATGACAGCAACACATCCTGAAGGATTGGGCGCTTCCAAAGCGATGACACTTGCGCTTGAAGAAGCAGGTGTTACCATTCATGATGTAAATTACCTGAATACGCATGCTACTTCTACCCCGGTAGGAGATTTGTCTGAAACTAATGCTGTAATCAATTTATTGGGAACAGGCAAGAACAACCTGCTGATCAGTGCAACCAAATCTATGACTGGCCACTTACTGGGTGCTGCAGGAGCCATCGAGGCGATTATCTGTCTACTTTCTATGAGAGACAGCGTAATTGCACCAACGATCAATACGACTCAGATTGACCCGGCAATCGCCGCCAATCTGAATATTGTCATTAAAGAAGCTATTCCTGCGAAGTTAAAAGTAACTATGAGTAATACTTTTGG
>NZ_JBEVDX010000013.1:0-4238 GCF_040513095.1 Pedobacter sp.
CAACTGCTGAACTGGAAATTGTGACGGGCCTTAAGGCTAAATATGCCTATAATGTAGACTACACTAACAATAAAGCATTTTATTTCAGCCCGTCCTTCGTTTACGGAGAAACCAGTAACCCGAATCCTAATCCGTCTATACCGAACTCAAATACCGCGTATGGTGATTCATTTAACTGGCTGTCGGAGCTCACCCTGAACTATGACAAAAACTTTGGGCAGGACCACCGCTTTAATGCATTGCTGGGATATACCGCGCAAAAAGAAAGAAGTGAGGGCTATGGATTTAATGCTACCAACTATCCGGACAACCTGATAGAGACAATCAATGCCTCGCCATTGTTAAACGGGCAAAGTGCCTACGTAGATAAGTGGTCGCTCATCTCTTATCTGGCGCGTGTGAATTACACTTTCAAAGACAGATACCTGCTTACGGCATCGATCAGGTCTGATGGATCATCGCGTTTTGGTGCTAACAAACGTTACGGAACCTTTCCATCGGCGGCTGTGGGATGGCGTGTGTCAGAAGAAGATTTTATGAAAGACGTCAAATGGGTAAATAACCTGAAGCTCCGCGCAACCTATGGTCTGGCAGGTAACTTTAACATTGGAAATTACCTCTATGCGTCAAATGTGGGCAGTGCTAACTACACCTTTGGCGGAACGGTTTCAGGTGGCAGGGCATCAAGCAGCATCAGTAATTCTGAACTTACCTGGGAAAATTCAAGGCAGTTTGATACTGGGATGGATCTGTCTATGTTCAGCAACAGGCTAAACCTTACACTCGATTATTATAACAGGATTACCTACAATCTGCTGCTAAGTAATGAACTGCCTTTGTCTTCTGGCTTTGCAACCGCAACCGTGAATCTGGGCAAAATGCGGAACCGCGGTTTCGAAGCAACAGTATCTTCAGAAATATTAACCGGCAGGTTTACCTGGAATACCAGTGCGAACATCTCATTTAACAAAAATATCGTGCTTGGACTGAACCAGAACAATGCACCTGTTTACGCAGGACGCAGCGGCGAAGGTAACTTTACGCATAAAACAGAAGTGGGAAAACCCCTGGGACAATTTTTCGGCTACATAGTAGAAGGAGTTTACCGTGACCAGGCCGATTTTGACCGTTCTCCAAAAAATGCATCATCAGTAGTGGGATCGATCAAATACCGTGATGTTGATGGCAATGGCATCATCGAACCGGTGAAAGACTTTGCCGTGATAGGTGATCCTTATCCTGATTTCACCTACGGGTTTACCAACAACTTTGGTTACAAAAACTTTGACCTGAGTGTTTTGCTGGTAGGTTCTCAGGGAGGGGACATCATGAAAACTTCAAATGAGTTCCTCACCAATATTGATGGGGTATTCAACGTAGACAAAAAGATTTTGAACCGCTGGCGTTCGCCTGAGAATCCAGGAGATGGAGTGACACCAACCACCAATGGTGGCCGCACGCTGTATCGCGATGTAAACTCCAGCTGGATAGAAGATGCAAGCTTTTTGCGCATCCAGAACATCACCCTGGGATATAATTTTAAACAGAAATTTGCTACCAGTTCTAAAGTATTAAAAGGATTACGCTTATATGGAAGTGTGCAGAACCTGGTAACATTTACCAAATATAGCGGAGGCAATCCTGAAGCCTTAACAAATGGTTCCAATGCTCTAACTCCGGGACGGGATTTTCTGGGATATCCACTGCCAAGAACATTAACCGTTGGCGTAAACATGACCTTTTAATTTTACAAAGCAATCATCATGAAACAACAATATAAATACATCAGTATAATAGTACTTTGCCTGCTGGGAACTTCCTGTAAAAAATCTTTTCTGGAACAGCCACCTGAGGCAGGGTTAACAGGAGCCAACTACTGGAAGACAGAATCAGATATCAAACAAGGAGTGTCTGGGGCTTACCGCTCCCTTCGAGACCTTGGTCTGTTCAGTTTCTGGGTGTTCAGCGAAATGCGGTCTGACAATACAACCTTCCAGTATAATGCACCGCAGCGCGGACAGGAAAACCGTGAATTTGTAGACGAGTTCCTGGTTATTTCTACCAACACCCTGATCCAGGATTTCTGGCAGCAAAGTTACGTCGGCATTGCCCGCTGTAATGATGTACTGGGTAACGAATCACGCATCACCATGTCTGATCAAAGCCGTAATCAATCAGTCGGTGAGGTTAAGGTATTGCGTGCCTATCATTATTTTAATCTTGTTCGCCAGTTTGGCGGGGTCCCTTTAAGACTTGCAACTGTTGGGTCTCCTGAGCAGGCCGGATCACAGGGAAGGGCAACTGCAGATGCGGTTTACGCCCAGATCATTGCCGATCTGACCGATGCTGCAGCAAAACTTCCTGCTACCTATGGAGCTGCGGATAAAGGCAGGGTAACCAGTGGCACCGCCAATGCAATCCTTGGGGAAGTGTACCTCACCCGAAAAAGTTATGCTGAGGCGCTGACAGCATTGCGCAAGGTTACAGGGTACAGCCTCCTGTCCAGCTATGCCTCTATCTTCCAACCGGCAAATAAAAACAATGCTGAGTCCATCTTCGAAATTCAATATCTGGGTTCCGATCCAAACCTGTCCAGTAACTTTATGTATCAGTTTGCACCATTCAACTCTGGTACAATTGTAACGAATGACCCGGGCACCAATTTAAGCTTCAGCAGTGGCTGGAATACCCCAACAAGTGACATCATTGCTTCTTACGAGGCAGGGGACCAGCGCAAGGCTGTTTCCCTTTCTGAAGGTTTTACACAGGCCGGAACCTTTATTCCTGTGCCATATATCACCAAATACAATCAGGGATTTGTACAGCCAGGACAAACCAATGTTAATTTTCCCATCATCCGCTATGCTGATGTGATGCTGGAAATTGCTGAATGCCTCAACGAGCAGGGATTTGCTGCGGGAGGCGAAGCTTTTAACCTGCTTAATGAAGTTAGAAGAAGAGCTGGATTATTACCAAAGACTGCTGGTAACGCCAACGCTGCCCTCGATGTTTCTACGCAGCAGGCATTCAGAAATGCAATAGCTCAGGAACGCAAGATTGAACTTGCCTTTGAGAACCACCGCTGGTATGACCTGGTAAGAACAGGAACAGCAGTAGACGTGATGAATGCACATGGCCGCCGCGAGATTGCCAAAGCTCCAGCGCAATTCCCTGCCGGATCATATGTAGTAACTGCTAATAAACTGCTTTTACCCATTCCTGAACGTGAAATCACATTGGATAAGTTAACACAAAATCCTTTGTAGGTATAGATCCGTATGCGGAATTCCAGTGCTGCGGTATCAGTATCGCAGCACTTTTTTTAAGGACTCATAGTCCTGTATTTATAACAAATGATATGAGATTTAGACAATTCCTCCTTTTGCCTGTTTTAGTGACTTTGATGTCCATAAAAGCTTATGCGATTAAACCTGCTGCTGTTGAAGGTTTAAGAACCGAGTATCTTGTTAACCCGATCGGGATAGATGATACACATCCGCGGTTAAAATGGATGCTCAATGATAGTCGGCCCGGGGCTCTGCAAACTGCCTACCAGTTAATCGTTGGCACTGACTCTTTAGCTGTTGCAAAGGGTGAGGGGAATAGCTGGCTTACAACAAAAGTAAATTCTGCAGTAATGCTTGTAAACTATGATGGCAAGTCTTTAGCCGCTTACACAAGATATTTTTGGAAGGTTAAACTCTGGGATAAAGATGGTAAAGAGCTAAGCTCTGCAGTAAATGCTTTCGAAACAGGCGTGATGAGCCAGAGATGGCGGGGCGCCTGGATTAGTGACAGAAAAGGAATCGATGCCCGTCCTGCACCCTATTTCAGGAAAGCATTCACAGCTAAAAAAGAAATTCGTTCTGCTAGAGCTTATATCGCTGTAGCCGGGTTATATGAACTGTATTTAAATGGCAATAAAGTGGGTAATCACCGGCTTGATCCCATGTATACACGTTTTGACAGGCGTAACCTCTATGTGAGTTATGACGTTACAGCCAACATGCTCCGGGGTGAAAATGCTATAGGAGTGCTTCTCGGAAATGGCTGGTACAACCACCAGGCCCTTGCAGTTTGGAATTTTGACCGTGCCCCCTGGCGTCAGCGTCCTGCTTTTTGCATGGACTTAAGGATCACCTATACAGATGGTACATCAGAAGTTATTGCTACGGGCAATGATTGGAAAACTCAAACTGGTCCGATTATTTCCAATAATATCTATACAGGCGAACAGT
>NZ_JBEVDX010000014.1:0-119751 GCF_040513095.1 Pedobacter sp.
CCGCCGATGTAAAAACCCATTGTTATAGAATCTATCGGGGTAAACCCACTTTGCGAAAAGCGGATGTTAAAAGCATATTTTACAGTACTTGGTTGCCATAACTGTACAGGGCTATTTTGCTGGTTCCGCCGGGTTCTCTGCTCAGCTGGATCTGGGTACCAATTCTCTCTTTGAGGGCTTCTACATGGGAGATGATACCAATGTTTTTACCGCTGGCCTGCAGGTTTTCGAGGGCAGTGATGGCTACGTCCAGGGTTTCTGCATCGAGGGTTCCAAATCCCTCATCGATGAACAAGGAGTTGATTTGTACCTTACGGCTTGCCAGATCTGATAATCCAAGGGCGAGGGCAAGGCTCACGAGGAAGCTTTCGCCGCCGGAGAGGGTTGACATCGGCCTTATTACGTCGGCCTGGTAGGCGTCGATGATCTGAAGGTCCAGATCTTTCCCGGGGCTTTTCAGGATGCTGTAGCGGTCACTAAGGCGCAGTAAATGACGGTTGGCCAGTTCTGTTAATCTCGCCAGGGTGAGGCCCTGGGCAAACCGGCTGAATTTCTTGCCGTCTGCTGATCCGATCAGGGCAGAGAGCTTTTGGAAACGGTCTGACTCCTGACGTTGTTTCTCGATTTGCTGTGCTACTTCAATATGTTTGAGTTTGAGCAGGTCATCATCGGAGATCACCTGGTTCAATCTGCCTTTTTGCTGCTGAAGGAGCGACAGTGCCTGTCCCTGCTCTTCGAGGCGGGGTGCCAGTAGATCTTTTGGTTCTTCTGTCAGGGCCTTCTCAACTTCAGCTTCCAGCTCTTTTTCGGTTGCTGAAAGCAGGCTTTTGCCTGTTGCGATTCGCTGTGCGGATTCCTGTTGTAGTGCGGCAACCGTATTTGCTTCTTCGTCAGGCAGGAACACTTCATTCAGTTCTTCAACAGAAGTTATACCCTCCGTGCTGAGCTTTGCTGTTAATTTTTCCAGTTGCGCTGCAAACAGGTTTTTAGTTGTAAGGTATGAGGTGTTCAGGTGCAGCTGACGGTCTTCGATAATCTTCAGGCGCTCCTGTTTCTGCTGCAGGTCCCGCTGCAGTTCTTCAGTGCGGACTCTGTATTTCCTTAGTTCGTTGCTCATATCAGAACGCTCCTTTAAGGGATCTTTTATGCCGAACATTTCCTGCCGCTCCTGCTGTAGCTGCTGTAATTTTATTTTGTTTTCCTGGAGCTGCAGAGCAAGCACTTCTACATTGGCTTTCTTTTCGCTGATCGCTTTTTCCAGGTTTTTCTCTTCCGTTTCCTGCTCACGGAGGTCGAGTTCCAGGCGTTTTAATTCCTGTTCGGACTCCCGGTAACGCAGGTAACGGTTATTCATCTCGGGCAGCACCTGTTCTGCGAGGCTTGCATCAAAAAGAATCCCAAAAGGTTGCAGTACAACTCCTGCCTGCTCTTCAAGTGTTTTAATTTCCTGTCCGACACTGCTGAGCTGCTGTAAATTCAGTTTCAGCTGTTGCTCTGCAAACGTAATTTCCAAGCCTGCCTGTTCGGCTTTGCTGATCAGTTGTGCCAGGGCTTCTCTCTGCTGGACAATCCGAGTTTCCAGTCCGGTGATCTGCTTCTGCAGGTGTTTGGCCTGATCTGATTGTTCTCTGAGCGCAGCCTGCTGGACTTTTTTTCTTTCGATAACTGCGGCAATGATCCCAGGTTTGGTGATATCAAGAGGTTTGGGTAATTGTGCATTATTCTGTTCAAACTCTGTAACAGTCTGGGCAAGAGCAGTTGTTGAAAGCACCAGGTTTTTACTTCCTGTTTCCGACTGGTGGCTCAGGGTATTTATGATGATCAGCTGGGCATCCAGCTGGGTTTTCAGCAGCTGGAGTTTTACACGCTGCTGGTTGCGCCGTTCTTCGGCTTCGCTCATACGGGATACATATTTCCCTTCCACAAATGGGTGATGGATCGCACCACACAGCGGGCAGGGTTGTTCTTCCTGCAGCTGCAGCCGGTCGGCATCATATTTCTGCACCTTTACTTCCAGTTCATAGATCTGCTGAAGGTGGCTGAGCAGCTCAGTTTCCTTTTCAGTTTCAAGCTGAAGATGGCCCGATAGTGCCTGGGCTTCCTTCTTCTCTGCCTGCAATTCCATAAGCCTTTTCTCCTGTGCGGTTTGTTCCTGCGCGAGTGCTGCGTAAGAACCGGCTAACTTGAATTGCTGCTCAGCGGTATGGATTAACACCGGAAACCCGCTGAGTTCCTGTTCCAGCTGTTCGGTATTTCTACCTGCCAGCACTGCATTCAATGATTGCAGATGCTGCTGAACAGCCTGTTGGGTATCTGTTAAGGATTGTTCTGCTAACTTGATATGTTGTGATGTTTCCAGCAGAGAAACCTTGCCCTGTTGCTGCCGTTTGGTATAACCCGATTGCTCATCAGTGATAGCAGCGTTTTTCAGCTTCAGGGCAGAAAGTTGTTTGAGGAGTTGCTGTAATACAACCACCTGTTTATCAAGCGCGGCATCAGCTTTATGTACTTTTAACCAATCCGAAAGTACCGACATCCTTTCACGGATAGTTTTTAGCCGCTCAACGAAGTTCAGCTTTGAAGCTTCTGTTTGCTGCATGTTCAGCACAGCTGCTTCAAAAGTGCTGAGTACAGTTCCCAGCTGACTTCCTGCCTGCTCTATCAGGATATCTTTTTTGCTTACGGCATCAAATACCGGCCCCATTTCATTCAGGGTTTTCTCTTTTAGCTCAGCCTGCTGTTTAGCAGCAATCAGTTCTTCCCTGGTGATTTTTTCTTCTTTTAGCACTTTGGGTTGTTGCAGCTCAGCGGCTTCAAGGTCTGTTTCGATCTGCTGACGCTGGAGTCCTATAGTATTCAGTTCTGCCAGGGCAGGGCGGTGCACGAGTGCACGCAGGTGATTCTGCAATTTTACAAATCTGGGCTGATGAGCTGCATCCTGCAGTTCGGCTTCGGCTAAAGACTGTAAGAGTTGCTGTTTTTTATCACTGAGCTTTTCCAGCTGCAGTAACCAGTTGAGCTTGGCCCTCAGTGCAGACTCTTCTTCTTTCGTTGATTTTTCCTGCGCCGACAGTTCCTGGAGATCGGTTAAATATGCCCTCCTTTCTTCTGCTGACAGCAGCACTACATTTTCCAGTTTACTGCGCAATTGCTCAAGCCTGAGCCTTTCCTCCCTCGCCTTTTCATAGGCTGCAACGGAGATCTCGGAGTAAATTCCGGTGTCTGTGATCTTTTCCAGCAGTTCACTTCTTTCATTTTCATCGGCCTTCAAAAAGCGCGTAAAATCACCCTGTGACAGGATCACTGAGCGGAGAAACTGGTGGTAGTCCAGTCCGCAAATCTTTACAATCTCTTCCCGCACTTCATTCAACGGATGTTCAATAATGATTTTGCCTGTCAATACATCCGCAAGTTCCATCTTTTGCGACTGCAACTGGCCATCTGCTTTACCCCTGGCACGCCGTATAGACCATTTGGCACGGTAGGATTTTTCGCCAACTTCAAATTCCACTTCTGCAAAAGACTCGGCAGTATGCCTGGTCATGATCTCAAAGACATCCTTACTGTGGCGGTGTACGCGGCCGTAAAGTGCTGCAGTGATTGCATCCAGCAGTGTTGTTTTTCCGGCACCCGTGGGCCCTGTTATCGCAAAAATTCCACTTTCTGTAAAAGGGGGCTGGTCGAAACGGATTTCATGCTGTCCCTTTAAAGAATTGAGGTTTAGAAATTTGATGCCTGTGATTTTCATGCTCCTTCCTCCCTTTGTGCCATATATTCCAGCACCTGGTTAAAGCTGAGCAACAAATCCGGCTGATCGTCCTCAGGATATTCAGCAGCACATTTCTTTAGAAATACTGCCCTTGGCTCAAGGTCTGAAAGGGCCATAGCTTCTTCGGTCTGCTCATTCAGGTTCTTTGCTGCACGTATTCTGAACTGCCTAGGAAAAAGCCGTTCTATAAAGGGTTTATCTGCAATCAGGGTATTCAATTGTTCTTCGAGGTCGAATATAAAAGTTTCAGTATCAACCTGCACTTCTACCCAGGCGGGATACAAAGTTTCAGGGTCTTCCAGCAATACCAGTTTGGTTTTTACCTTTTCAAAATCCCCTTTGATCCTGATCAGCCTGCGGTAACAAGGCACTTCGATCTCGTTCAGGCTGCTCATCTGTCCCTGATCAAATTCCAATACTATTACCTGTTTTTTATCACCGGTTTCAGAGAAACTCAGCGGAATAGGAGAACCTGAATACCGGATATGGTTCATTTTATTGATGAGTTGCGGGCGGTGGATATGGCCCAGGGCCACGTAGTCGAACGCTGAGGGAAACTGGTCGCCACCGATCTGGCCGAGATTGCCCACGTGGATTTCCTTTTCACTGTCTGATGTTGCAGCGCCCGCCGCAAAAAGATGCCCGGTGGCAATTACCGGAATCTGGTTTAATTTATAGTCAGCAATATGGATTAAGAAATTATGGTAATGATCAGAGATCCCTTGTTTCAGACGTGCTTCACGTTCGTCCATTGTCTCCCCTGCTATGGAGAGTCTGATGTCACGGTCGCGCAGAAACGGCACTGCACAAACCACCAGTTCCAGGCGTCCTTCCGCATCTTTAATCTCAATGATCTGATCGGTAAATACCTCGGGAACGCCGCCGATAATATGTACATTAAAATACTTCAGTAAAGATTGCGGAGCATTGAGCGTGCTGATGGAATCGTGGTTACCCCCGATGATGACCACTTCGCGGCAGCAGGTATTTTTTACCTGACGAAGAAAGCCGTAATATTGTTCAAAAGCGCTGTTTGAAGGACTTCCTGTATCGAAGATATCCCCTGCCACGATTAAAACATCAACGTGTTCGGTTTGTAAAGTTTGTATCAGCCAGTTCAGAAAAGCCTGATGCTCATCAGTACGCTCATTTGATTCAAGTCTTTTACCAAGGTGCCAGTCGGCCGTGTGAAGGATTCTCATTGTCGATGCTAAATTAAGCAATTACAAAGAGAAATTGGATGCAGGCTACTGACATTTCTGCACATCAGCAACATGCTTCATCTGCTGGTTAAATTACTGATTCAGCAGTTTCACAGCAGGTGTGCTGCTCATCACACTATCAACTACAAAGACGCTGAATCCCCTCCAGGGCAGCGTGTGGAGATATTCCTTGTAGTGCAATTCTACCATAGCCCCCGAGCTCTGGTTGAGTTTGTCTGCTACTTTCTGGTCCTGTACCGAAAATATAAATTCATTGGAAGCTACATTTCCCGGTGCCTGTGAACGGATACCACTTTGAATCAGTCTGCCTTCACTGGTTTTGAAAACGTAGCCTTTTTTAACGAAATAGTTGAGCTGACCTGCCTTTACACCTTCGCCAAAAACAAAGTAGTACCGGTAATAAATAAATCCGGCCAGGATCAATACAACTGCGAGGCTGATGATTAAGCCAATCTTGCTTTTTGATTTTGCTGGTGCGGTATTGGTACTACTGCTGGAATTTGCCATTTGATTTTCTTTTAACAACTATTAAGATATAACAATTGTTCCAAAAAAAAGCAAAAGAATTATTTGACAGGACTGAAACCGGTCATGACATTATTTCACAGTACTCTCCCTGCTCCTTAAAGACACTGATGATTTTACGCTCAGCACTTTTGGGGCAAACTACCCGTAAAACCTTGTCAACATCCTCGAGATCGATTGTCCAGTTTTTTTCGCCTACCAGAGTATTAAGGCTGGAGGTAATCAGTAACTGCTCAGTGATACCTGCAATGGATGTCCTGAAAACCAGGACAGTTTTTGCTTCCACCTCTTCCCTGAAATCCCAGGGAGTTAATGCTTCTGCAGGTTGAGCGGCGGCCCTTACATAATTGATCACTCCAGACCAGAATGTAGGATTGAGTGCGGTTTGATTCTTCATGTTTTTATTGTTGTTCATCTCCTCAGAGATGATTTGCAGAAGCTGATACCTTTCATCAGCGCATCAGCTCCTGCAGGTTTCATTATTTCCATCCGCCACCTAAAGCCCTGTACAATTCTACAGATGCATTCAGCTGGTCAGTTTTAACGGTAGCAAGGTCGAGCTGACTTTGCAGGGCATTACCCTGTGCAGTAATTACTTCAAGGTAATTGGCCAGTCCGCTGGTAAACAGCAGATTTGCATTTTGCAATGAGCTCTGCACTACCTTAACCCTGTTTTCGGCAATGGTATATTGTTGTTTTAATTTTTCAATTTTGATCAGCTGATCAGACACCTCACCTACTGCAGTTAAAACTGATTGCCTGAATTGTAAAACGCTTTTTTCGCGGTTCACCATGGCAATATCATATTGCGTGCGCAGTTGTCTGCGCTGGAAGATGGGCTGTGCAATTCCACCACCAACAAGACCGAACAGAGATCCGGGGATCTTGAACCAGTTGTCGGCTTTAAAACTGTTCAGACCACCCGATGCGGTAATTGATAGCGTTGGATACATACTCGCTTTGGTCACGCCTACATTAGCATTTGCGCGTAACAAATCGAGTTCTGCACTCCTCACATCAGGGCGAAGGCTAACCATCACCGATGGAATACCTGTACCTACCTGGTCCTGGATCTTCATGTTATTCAGGAAGCCTGCTCTTGCAATTGCTTTAGGAAAAGCACCTGTAAGTATGCTCAGGGCATTCTCTTCCAGGTTGATCCTTTGCTCGAGCTGTGGAACCAGACCTGCTGCTACCAATTGCTGTGCTTCGGCCTGCTGAATGGCAAGGGAAGTTACCTGGCCGGCATCAAACTGCATTTTAATGATTCTCAGTGTGCTGTCATTCAGGGCAAGATTTTTCTTTGCAATATCCAGCTGTGTATCCAGCATGATCAGCCTGTAGAAGCTTTGTGCTACATTGGATACCAGACGGGTTTGTATTGCTTTTCTTGCTTCTGCGGATTGCAGGTAAGCTGCACCGGCAGCTCTTTTCTGGTTTGCAATTTTGCGCCAGATGTCAGCTTCCCATCCCAAACCTGCTGATACAGTATAGTCTTCTACATGTGTTGCATTAGCAAACTGACCCAGTTGAAGACCGTTCAGACTGTTGTCTGAAGGGCGGTTCAGCTGTGATGTAATATTCAGGTTCAATGTTGGGATGTTTCCCAGTTTAGACTGTCTGTATAAAAGATTTGCTGCTTCGATATTTTTCAAAGCGATCTGCATATCGTAGTTATTTTTTACAGCGGTATCGATCAGCTCCCTGATCGCATCCTCTTTAAAGAACTCTTTGTAAGGAAGGCTCGCGATACTTAAGGTATCAGCCGTTGCCACGCTGTTCCTGAATTGTTCAGGAGCAGCATTTGTTGGCGTGGCTATATCTTTAGATACTTTACAGGCACTTGCAACAAGCACGAGCAAAAGGGCGATATATATATTATTATGCAATTTCATTTTCGAATTGTAATTTGGTTTCTGGTGTAAGTACTGGTTGTGGTGCTCCTGTTAGTTTTTCCTGTAAATACTGGAAGATGACGAACAGCACCGGAACTATGAATAATCCCAGGATTACTCCGGTAAGCATACCCCCGGCAGCAGCGATACTGATTGAATGGTTACCCAGTGCAGAAGGCCCAACCGCTCTCATCATCGGCACCATACCAACGATAAAGGCAAGGGAAGTCATGATAATCGGACGCAACCTGAGTTGTGCAGCATGAATCGCTGCCTCTACAAGGCTCATTCCTGCCCGTCTTCGCTGGACGGCGAATTCGACGATCAGAATAGCGTTCTTCGCGAGGAGACCAATCAGCATGACCAATGCAACCTGCACATAGATATTATTTGAAATTCCGGTTAAACCGATAGCAGCAAACACACCGAATATACCGGTTGGAATAGACAGGATCACGGCCAGAGGCAGGATATAACTTTCGTACTGAGCCGATAACAGGAAGTATACGAAAACCAGACATAAGCTAAAAATCACAACAGACTGTCCGCCAGATACGATTTCTTCTTTAGTTAAACCTGTGTATTCAACAGAGAATCCTGTAGCCAGCTCAGCAGCTGCTACTTCATCCACCGCCCTGATTGCATCTCCGGTACTGTATCCCGGTTTCGGTATTGCATTGATCTCAATCGCATTAAACAGGTTGTATCGGGAGGCTGTCTCTGTACCGTAAACACGTTTCAGCTTGATCAGTGTACTCACCGGTACATTCTCTCCATTTCTGTTCTTCACGTATACACCATCCATTGCAGATGGATCTGCACGGTCCGCAATATCTGCCTGTACCATTACTCTATAGTACTTACCAAATCTGTTAAAATCTGAAGCCTGTGCACTACCAAAATAGGCTTGCATTGTTGACAGCAAAGCCTGGGTAGAGACTCCGAGCTGTTCAATTTTAGCTTCGTCAAGTTCCATCTGTAACTGTGGATAATCGGCTTTGAAGGAAGTAAAGGCGAAAGCAATTTCAGGACGCTGCATCAGTTTGCCGATAAATTTATTGGCGATACCGCTAAACTTCAGCAGGTCTCCGGAGCCTGTCCTGTCCTGTAAGAAAAAGTCTAGCCCATCCACGTTATTGAAACCCGGAACCGTAGGGAAAGTAAATACGAAGAAGTTGGCGCCTTTAATTTCGGCGAGCTTTCCGCGTACAATATTCATGATCTCATTGATATCCTGAACTTGTCCTCTTTCTTTTGTAGGTTTTAATAACAGGAACATCGCACCAGCAGAAGGACTGTTGGATGAAGTAAGGAGGTTAAATCCTGATAAATAGTTGAACACTTTTGTAAATTCAAGATTACTCAGTTTTTTTGATGCTTCGTGCTCAACCTGAGTAGTTCTTTCCAATGATGCACCGGCAGGTAGTGAGGTTGAGATCGCAATAAAACCCTGATCTTCTGATGGAATAAATCCTGTAGGCGTTCTTTTTATCATCCAGGCGGTAGCCAGCACAACTACTAGAAGTCCAGCCAAAGCGATCCATTTTGTTTTGATCAGGAATTTAATACTGTTCACATACCTGTGGGTCAGGTTTTCAAAACCACTGTTAAAGCCCAAAAAGAAACGTTGTTTAAAAGTTCTTTTTGTGGCATGGCCTTCATTGTCATGACCATGATCAAGTTCTTTCAGGAAGAGCGCACATAATGCCGGGCTTAGTGTTAACGCGTTGATAGCGGAGATCACAATCGCAATAGCCAGTGTAAATGCAAACTGCCTGTAGAACAATCCTGTTGAACCTTCCATAAAACCAACGGGAAGGAACACTGCACTCATGACCAGTGTAATGGAAATAATCGCACCCGTAATCTCGTGCATGGCTTCTGTAGTGGCCTCTTTTGGTCCGAGCTTGTTATGCTCCATCTTGGCATGGACGGCCTCGACGACTACGATCGCATCATCCACTACGATACCAATCGCAAGCACCAGTGCAAAGAGTGTCAACAGGTTAATTGAGAAACCAAATACTTTCATGAACAGGAACGTTCCTACAATCGCAACCGGAACCGCAATTGCCGGGATCAGTGTTGAACGGAAATCCTGAAGGAATATAAACACAACGATAAATACCAGGATAAATGCTTCAACCAGTGTATGGACAACCTGGTCAATAGACTGGTCCAGTGACACTTTGGTATTGTAAAGATTTACATAAGAGATCCCTTTTGGAAAGTCTTTTTTTGCTTTTTCCATAAATTTGGAAATGGCAATCTGAATTTCATTCGCATTGGAACCACTTAATTGCTGGATAGCAATGTTCAGTGCAGGTTTACCACTGCTTTCTACAAAGCTATGGCTACCATAGGTATACGAGCCCAGTTCTACCCTGGCAACATCTTTCAATCTCAGGAACGAACCATCAGCATTAGAGCGGATAATAATATTTTCGTATTCTGCGGGTTTTGTCAGTTTACCTTTATATTTCAGTACATACTCAAAAGGAGCACTGCTGCCTTCACCAAACATACCTGGTGCAGCTTCAAGGTTTTTATCTTTAATGGAAGCCATGACCTCATTAGGTGTCAGGCCGTAAGTAGCCATCTGTGCCGGGTTCAGCCATACACGCATCGAATAGTCCTTACTTCCACCAAAAATAACTGCCGCACCAACACCCTGGATCCTTTTGATCTCTGGAATTAAATTGATCTGCGCATAATTGGACATGAACGTCTGATCGTAATGTTTAGGATCGTCTGAAGACATGGTCAGTACCATAATCAAACTATTCTGCTGTTTTGCAGTCGTTACCCCAGCCTGTACAACCTCAGCAGGAAGCTGACTTGTTGCCTGAGCAACCCGGTTTTGTACGTTTACTGCTGCAAGATCCGGGTCAGTGCCCAGTTTAAAATATACTGAGATTACCAGGGAACCATCATTACTGGCGGTAGACTGCATGTAACTCATATTTTCTACCCCATTGATCTGCTCTTCCAGTGAAGGAGCTACCGAACGCAGTACGGTTTCGGCATTTGCACCGGGATACAGTGCGGTCACCTGAACGGCCGGCGGCGCAATCTCAGGGAATTGTTGTAGGGGTAACCTGGTTAGTCCCAGTATACCTAATATTACCAACAGAATGGAAATTACTGTTGCTAATACAGGCCTTTCTATAAATTGCTTTAACATGATTGCTGTTTATTATCTTGATGCAGTTGTAATAGGTTCTTCTTTTAATTTTTCAGGTTTGATCGTATCTCCGTCTTTTAATTTGTCGATGCCGTCAAATACTATCCTGTCGCCTGACTTTAATCCTTCCTGAACCAGGTAATTGGTGCCGGTGGTGCCCGAAATAGTTATTGGTGTTCTGGTTACTTTATTCGACCCGTCAACTACAAATACGAAGATCTTGTCCTGTACTTCAACAGTCGATGATTGCGGGATTGTAATCGCATTATCGTGATCAAGTTTTAACCTGATCTTGCCTGTATTGCCTGAACGTAAAAGACCCTGCTGATTCGGGAACGTAGCCCTTAAGGATATCGAACCTGTTTGTTTATCAAACTGTCCGTCTACCATATCAATCTTGCCTTCCTTTCCGTAAACGGTGTTATCCGCTAACAGAAGAGAAACACCGGGTAATTTTTTCAGTCTCTCATTTACCGTGTTTCCAGGGTATTTCGCATTGAAAGCATTAAAATCGTCTTCACCAAGAGCGAAGTAAACATGCACTTCATGTGCGTCAGACAGTTGAGTTAAAGCTATAGGATCTGTTGGAGAAACAATGCTGCCCTGTTTTTTAGGCAGGCGGCCTACATAACCAGATACCGGCGCTTTAATCAGCGTGTATCCAAGATTGATATTTGCTGCAGCTACGCCTGCTTTTGCCTGTTCAACATTTGCAAGTGCTGACTGGTAACTTGAAGTTGCGGTTTTAAGCTGGTAGTCGGACACCACCTTGTTTTTAACCAGCGGTGTAAGCTTGTCTACTTCGATCTGAGCATTTGTTACCGACGCCTGTGCAGCGTGCAGCTGGGCCTTTGCAGTATTTAATGCTTCTTTGAACGGACGCTCGTCTATTTTGAAGAGCGGTTGTCCCTTTGTTACCGCAGCGCCTTCGCTTACCAGGATCTTATCAAGGATACCCGATACCTGCGGACGGATCTCCAGATCAATCGCTCCCTGAATGGAAGCAGGATATTCTGTGTAGGTGGTTTGTAAATTGCCCTGAAGGGACATTACCTGCAAAGCCTGTGGCGCAGGTGGCGGTACCGCCGGCTGGCCGCCTGAGCAGCCCGCGATTAATATGGCTAGGATAAAAATTGAAAGTGTAGTTTTCATAACGTTCGTCAATTGTTTAACAGTGTTAAGTGATTGCATAAAAATATGGGTGGGTTTGTGTAGTGCAGGATATTGGGTTTGAGTAGATAGATGTTTTAACATATGTAACTTATTTAACACCGTTAGATGTCTGGACAAAAAAAGGGAAATTGATTTTGCTGCTCTTCTCCTTGAGTTGAACGTTACAACGTATAAATAATCTAACAGCGTTAAGTATTCCATAAAAAAATATATTTTAGTCGTTTATTGCTTTTATAATTCCCTGTATCGCATCTCTTAAAATATGCTGATTCATATCAGGAGTGTTACCTTTTCCTACCAGGTTAATTGAGATCAGTCCGTGTATAATAGACCAGAAGGTATAGTACTTTCTGCAAATGATTTCTTCGGTTGGTTCGGATTCGGTCATAATTTTTGCGATGGTTTCAAAAAGCATTTTTCTTGCTGCTTCTGCCTCTGGCAGACTCTTTGTGAGTTCGCAACACATCATATCTACACCGTACATTAACTGGTAAAGTTCTTTATGGCTGAATGCGAAATCCCAGTAGGCGATCCACATGGCCTCCAGCTGTTTTTCAGGTGTTTCGAACTTTGACTGTGCGATTTTAAAATCTTTAAGCAGCAGGCCGTTTCCCAAGCGGGTCAGTTCAAGCAGAATACCTTCCTTATTTGCAAAGTATTCATAAATAATCGGAGCAGTGTATTCAATTTTATCCGCAATTTTACGCATACTGAGCGACTGCCATCCATCCTCTTTTACAATTTCCAATGCAGCTTCGAGAATATTTGCTCTCGTCTCTTCCTTTACCCTTTGAATTCTTTCTTTACTACCCATGGTAATATTCCCCTGTATTAAATAATCTAACAGTGTTAAACAAATGTATAACTACTTCGTCAATAACTCTATCAGCGTATTGTCAAATACGGCAGACAGGCTTTTAACGGGTTACAAACTAATTGTTTATGACTTTATTTTTACTGAACTTCCAGTGCATCAATGCTGGTTTCCCTTGCATCGACTGACAATATACGAACTTTATACTGCCCGGCATTGATCATTGTTCCTGTGTCAGTAGTGATATAACTCCATTTTCCTGCTTTAGTTTGGGCTAATTTGAGGACTGCAGGTTTTTTCATGATGGTGCCATCCATTGCCAGGACTTCAATCTGAGCCATCTGTTCTTTACCGGAAGGATTGTGGTACTTCAGCGTCAGTGAGTATGTATCGGCCACACCCACTGAAATGTTAAACTCAATGACCCCGCCTTCGTTCTCCACAAATTTTATCCTGTCTTTTCCCATTAGTGCTTCTTTTACTACTCCTTTTGATGCAGGCAATGTGGCAACTGCCGGATAGTTAACAGCGGTTTTCAGATCAAATGCGGGTGCAAGGCTGCTGACCGGGTTGATTGCGATGGTTAGCGGTTGATTGATCCCCTGAAGGTCTGGCCTGCTTCCTTTTTGGTACCTTTTTTTATAAACTGCAAATTGCTGGCCTTTATTGTTCTTCAGGAAGGTGCCGGTATTTTCATAACCGGTTAATCCTGCAGGCAATGCGTGCTGAGCAGTTTCTGTTTTATCTGCAGGAGCTGTTGTTTTAGCAGCAATATAAACATCTGCATCAGCTTTAACCTGAAAGTTGATCTTACTCCCCTGATCTGCGTTTGCCCATTCTGCTCCGAACAGGCTGGGTGGCAGAGCTGCGAACTGATCTCCTGTATCCATCCAGCTTGTGAATCTCCGTGTTCTTCCATCAATATACAGGCTGTCCGCAACCGCAGCAGATGGTGGTGCTGGAACTACAGAAGTTTTTTTTGTAGCGATAGCTATTGCTGATATCAGCGCCTGACCAGCTTTAACGTTTGGGAAAGAGACTGCCAGTTGCCCTCCGGTTACTTTTACATTGACAACCTTTTTCAATGCCCCGTCGTGGCCTGACTCTTTCCAGATATCCAGATCTTTCAGCACAACTTTACCGTTGACAGCAACATCGAACAACCTCCATCCTGTGCAATCTACCCCACCACCCGTTCCCAGCCATGGTTCAGTGAAATAGAGCTCTACCCTGTATTCTCCATCCGGAACCGGGAATTCAAACTTCAGCTGATCACGCCCGTAACGAAAATCCTGGAATAACTTATCATCGCTTGTACCCCTGACCGGATCAAAGGTCCTCCGCTGACTGGCAAAAAAAGCAGGTATTCCAGGAAAATCAGCTGTCCATGAAGTTGATCCCCAGTGAGAGCGGCTGTCCCGCTGCCGGTCGGCCATCCAGACATTCCCCCGATGATCCGTATAATCCGGTCCCCCGGCATTCATTCTGTATAGATAATGATAAGCTCGTTCGGGCCCGAGATCTACGGCACCCTTATCAAAATCACTATAATGTGGCGCAGCAGGTAAGTGACTCAATACAATATAATCTTTGGCTACTGCTTTACCGTTTACATAACCTACGGCATACAGTACGTTGTAATCAATTTTCACCTGGTCCCACTGAAAGTGTGTGCCAATGCCCCTGTTCTTTTTTCTTCCCAGAGAAACCGCGTTTACATCATTGAACAGTTCTACTTCATCGCAATTGGAATATACAGAAATACTGTCTTTGATGCCGGGACTCAGCCACCTGTCCGGCCAGGTATGGGATAGGATATATACCATAGGCGATGTCTGTTTTGGCGCGTAGTTGGCCCTGTACAAATAGTACACATCCAGCGGTTCTTCCCAGGGAGTAAGCAGGCCCTTATAATTCACCGGGCCAACCCTGTCCAGCTCCCTCAGTCCCTCACCTCCCTGTACCCTGCCCGGATTGTCATGGGAATTGAACAGCCAGAAGAAATGACCTGCGGTTTTATCCCTGGCTTTATCGGCCAGCCTGATCTTGGTTTCCATCAGCTGTGCCATGCGGTCTTCGCTGTAAGCCCCGTTTTGTACAAATGGCCCTTCTGTGTGCATATCCAAAGTTCTCCATGCACCATATTCACCAATAAGCACCTGCCTTTCCAGGTCTTTTCCATAATCCAGGGGATCTCCGCCATAGGTTCCCGTCCAGTTCTGGGGTACATCCCAGTCTGTTCCTTTACCGCCGTTGCAGGTGGTTACTTTGCGCTGGGCAGAAGCTGTAGGATCCATCTCCCGGATAATTTCAGTGCATTCTTTGGCAAAATCTTCTGGCAGGGTACTTTCATTTTCCAGTCCCCATAACACTATCGAAGGACTGTTCCTGCGTTCTTTAACCCATTCTTTCAGCAATGTCTTAAAGTTCTGCCTGAAGACGGGTGTATCGTACCAGACATGGGCCGCCATCTGTGTCCAGCATAAAATGCCCAGCTTGTCCCAGTACTTCAAGTAGCGCAGGTTATGGGGCTGATGGGCATCCCTGAAAGCATTGAAGCCCGCAGCTTTGATCTGCATTACCCTTGAATAGATCTGTTCTGAAGTAAATGCATGGCTATTGCCGATCAGGTGTTCATATTCTGCAATTCCATTGATAAAAAAGGGTTGGCCGTTGATCAGGAAACGTTTGTTATCCCTGCTTTCTCCGATGGGCCAGCTGATACTGCGTATCCCGTACGGAGTTGCAAGTTCATCGGTTGCATGATCATCATCACTATTCGAAATGTCACCGGAATACACCGAGGTTCTGATGGTATACAGATATGGGTGTGAAGGCGACCACAGTGTGGGTTTGTCCATGATGATCTCCTGTGGGACAAGAATAGTTGTTCCCGGATTTAATTTAACTGTATTCTTAGCGGAACCCACTTTTTTCCCCGTTGAATCCAGCATCTTAGTATATAAAGTTATTTGCCGCGTACTTTTACCATAGTTTTTGAGCTCGGTAGTCATTTTTAATGCCGCAGAACCGGTAGATACTGAAGTATCGTTCCAGATATGAACTCCAAAGGGTTCAATCCGTACTTCATCAGTTACAATCAGCTGCAGGGGTCTGAATATCCCCATAGGCTGGGATCCTTCAGAAAAGCCGCGTTCCGGAGAGCTGCCTCCATCTACCCAGGGTAAATCCTGGATCCCGGCAGGATGATCTGCGCGGACGCTCAGTACGTTTGGCTTGTTGTTCAGCAGAATTGCATTTGTCACGTCGAGCGTAAACGTAGTTCTTCCTCCCGCATGTTTCCCCACCAGCTTGCCGTTTAAAAAAACTGTAGCGTAAGATCCTACCCCTTCAAAGTAGAGGAAGAACCTTTTACCTGCCGGCCGGATATTTGTCCTGAAGGTTTTACGGTACCATGCATAACCATGGCGGTTACCGGCTAACAACCTTCGGTATCCTTCGTATTTATCCCAGGAATGTGGCACGCTTACTTTCTTCCATTGCTGGTCATTATAAGCAGGTTGTTCAAACCCGTCATAAGCATGAATATTCTTATCCGCTGCTACGCTTTTCCAGTTTTCATTCATAGGGATCACGATCCTTGCAGATCTGCCCTCTGTACCAGCAGTCCTGATTTCGTTTAGCTGGCCATTAAAACTATAACGCTGGCCTGCACGCGTCGAGATGCTAACAACCTTGCCTTTGTATCTCAACAGACAATCCTTTCCGGCTTTTGACAAGATCTCAACCTGCTGCAGAACGTGGTTGTTCCATTTGAGGTTCAGCACGAAGCCACCCCTTGCACAAATTCCTTTTACCTCGCCGTAAGGGAAATCCTCCGGCAGCGCCGGCAGCAGATCGATATACTGTGTATGGCTCTGGATGAGCATTTCTGCAATTCCTGCCGCTCCGCCAAAGTTGCCGTCAATCTGGAAAGGCGGGTGTGCATCGAACAGATTCAGGTAGGCTCCCCCACCCGTTTCAACCGGACTGATCAGCATCTTCAGCATTTTCATTGCGTGGTCCCCTTCCTTGAAACGTGCCCAGAAATTGATCTTCCAGGCCAGGCTCCATCCTGTTCCTTCATCTCCCCTGTAGATCAGGGATTGCCTTGCCGCTTTCATCAGCTCAGGATTTTGATCCCAGGTCATATCATTTCCAGGATGTACTCCCCATAGATGGGATACATGCCTGTGTTTATTTTTAGGATCGTCTTTATCCTCCAGCCATTCCTGCAGTTGTCCGTACCGGCCAATCTGTCCGGGAGCAATCTGCTTATATTTTTCCTGCAGTATTTTGCTGAAAGCCGTATCCGTATGTAAAACTTCAGCAGCAGCGATGCAATTTTTAAAAAGCGTTCTTATGATCTGGTGATCCATGGAAGGCCCGGCTACCAGTCCGCCATTTTCCGGTGAATTGGAAGGTGTGCTGATTAGCCAGCCTGTTTTTGGATCCTGCTGCAGAAAACTGATAAAGAACTGTGCAGCAGATTTCATGAGCGGATATGCCCGGACGGCCAAAAATACTTTGTCCTGTGTAAACAAAAAATGTTCCCAAAGATCCATGCTCAGCCATGCGGCTCCTGTTACCCAGATTCCATGCGTCGCAGAATTGATCGGTGCTGTACCCCGCCAGATATCGGTATTGTGGTGTACCACCCAGCCAGGGGCATTGTAATGAACTTTGGCCGTTTCCGCTCCGGTTACTGAAAGCTCAGTGATCATATTGAACATCGGTTCATGCATGGGCGATAAGTTCAGTACTTCGGCAGGCCAGTAATTCATCTCTGCATTGATATTGGTGGTGTATTTACTGCCCCATGGCGGTGAGAGCAAATCGTTCCATATACCCTGCAGGTTAGCGGGCTGTGTTCCTGGTCTTGAACCGGAGATCAACAGATATCTGCCATACTGAAGATATAATGCTGCAAAAGCGGGATCTTTAGCAAAGCTGAAGCGGGACAACCTGATGTCGGTGGGCAGCAGTTGATTTGCGTTATGACCAAGATCAATTGAAAAACTCTTATAATACTGCTGGTATTCTTTAACGTGGGCTTTTTTAACTGCTGCATATGTTTTTCCTTTCAACGCCCTGATCGTCTTTTTACAAATTTGCTCAGGATTACCAGAAACATCTTTGTAATTCACAAAATTGGTTCCTGCAGTCAGATACAGCGTAACTTCATCAGCGTTGCTGATGTACATCTGTACATTATCATTCGCGGTATTTTTCCTTTTGCTCTCAGCCTCATTCGGGTTACTGAAGGTTAACGATCCTTTTTTTAGCACTGCCTGCAAATAACTATCCCCTTTCAAAGCCCCATCTCTCACCTTAACCGACATACCAATAGTATTGCCATCTACCTTCCTGATCCGCTTATGCTGATGAGGACTGCTCAGTGAAGCCCTGAAACTAATGCTTCCAGGTTTATTTGCGCTGAGATGTACTACAATCACCTGATCGGGTTCACTTACAAAGTATGTTCTTGTATAGGTAATCCCGTTTTGTGTATATGTCGTGGTAGATACCGCATTGCTCAGATTGAGTTCCCGTCTGTAGTTTTTAATTCCTGTACTGACTTTACCCTGCGCTGCAAAGTCCAATCTGAGGTCGCCAAATGGCTGATAATCTGCCTGGAAATGGGGAACTGCGGGCGGTTCCTGGTCCTGTATCCGGTATTTCCATTTTTTGCTGAAATGGATTTTCTGGCCGGTGTTGCCTGTAGCCGGATGGATTGAAATGAAGTTGCTGGTGTCTTTATAACCGGCAATGCCACCTTTGTCGAAGAAGTTTAAGACCTGAACAGACAACACGTTTGTCCCCGGTTTAAGCATACTGGCAGGAATCACGTACTTGCGGCTTGCGGTATTCCCATCAGTAGTTCCTGCAAGTTTTCCATTGATATAAGTAAAATCCTGATCACGGATTTTGTTCAGGTCAAGGACCATGTCCTGCCCGATAAGAGCTGCAGGCAATTCAAACGTTGTTCTGAACCACACTGCTCCATCCAGTCCTTCAAGACCTGCTGCTTCCCATCCATCAAAGGAGGGTACATGTATGGTTTTCCATTTCGTATCATCATACTCAGGTAAAGCGGGATTGCCATCCATTCCTTTCAGTGCCAACATGGCATCCACCCATATTTTTCTATTACCAGCCGGACTTTGCAGTCCCATAAATTTCTCATCTGCCAGTTTCTCGGCTTCGGCTTGTTTATTCTCTGCCAGGAGCCTGCGGATTTCAGGTAGATAGGCGGCTGCCCCGGGATGATTGTAATCCCTTGGTGTTCCTGTCCACAATGTTTCTTCGTTGAACTGGATCCTGTCGGCATCTGTACCTCCAAAAACCATAGCGCCCAGTCTGCCATTCCCTAAGGGCATAGCATCAGTCCATTTAACAGCGGGTTGTTTATACCATAAGCGATTGTCTTCAGGCGCTGCAGCTTTTTTCAATTTCAGGGTTGTCTCCGAAGCTGCGACGCGTGCAGGATGCGGCATCACGGCCGCTGGCCGCTGTGCATTTGCTGTGGTCGGTAAAACATTGTACAGCATGAACAGAAATAACAGGCGCAGCAGGGATTTCATAGGAAGCTATATAGTTTAATAATCCTTGATCAGGCCGTCAATATTCAGCTTTCTTACACTTTTAGCAGTGATTGGCGGGCCGGTTGTTGTGTTAATCTGTACCTGGTGAAAGGAGACCTGATTAACTTCCTTAATTACAAAACCGGTCTTAGCATCAATGTTGATATTGTTGAACGTAATATTCTCTATCGGCATTTCTTCAAGTCCGTTGAGGTATCCTGCAGCGTTTGCTTCTGCCGTAATGTTGCTGAGATGGATGTTTCTGAATCTGGGCGTACGTTCTGATACAGGCTCTTTTTTGGTTTTTGCATACTGCATATCCATCACAATTGCCTGCTGCCCGATATTTTTCATAATGATATTATCAACCCTGATATCTTCGACAATGCCTCCCCTTCCTCTTGCCGTTTTGATTCGGATCCCACGGTCAGTCCCATCAAAAATACAATTGGAGATCGCGATCTTTCTGACGCCACCAGACATCTCACTGCCGATCACTACGCCCCCGTGTCCGGAGAGCATGGTACAGTTGGTGATCGTATAGTTTTCGGCCGGAACGGCCATCTTTCTGCCTGCTCTGTCCTTTCCTGATTTAATAGTTATGCAGTCGTCCCCTACACTGATATGGCAGTCTGAGATGTGCACATACTTACAGGATTCAGGATTGATCCCGTCTGTATTTGGAGATATAGGGTTATTGATCGTTACTCCTTTTACCGTTACATTTTCACAGAACTCGGGGTTTACTGTCCAGAATGGGGAGTTGCAAATGGTAATTCCCTCTATCAGCAGATTTTTACAGTTCATGAACTGGATGAAGGGAGGCCTTAGGAAACCCCGCTCTATCCATCCGGGCAGATCAGGGGCAATTACATCCTTATTTAACCGCTTAAATTCATCCTGCCATTTTGACCCGGGCGACTTTTTTACTTCATTTTCTGCATAGTCCCACCATTTTTTTCCATGGCCATTGATGGTTCCTCTGCCTGTAATGGTGATATTTTCAAGGTATTCCCCATAAAATAAGGGAGAAAAATTCATTACATCCGTACCTTCCCAGCGGCTGCGCACCATCGGCAGGTAATCATCAAAATTGTCACTAAAATGCAGTTCTGCACCTGCATCGAGCAGGATAGTGATATTGCTCTTCAGGTGGATAGGGCCTGTCAGGTATTTGCCGGCAGGAAAGTAAATGGTACCCCCTCCGGTTTTTGCCGCCGCGTCTATCGCCTTTGCAATTGCTGCCGTTGCCAGTTTGCTGCTGTCTCTTTTTGCTCCGTATTTCAGTACATTGAAATAATCCTGTGCTGAAACAAGCGAAGCAGAACAGGTTAACAGTAGTACAGCCGCAATTGTTAAAACCCTCATTCCCGTATAGTTAAATTTTGTCATTGCTCATATAGTGTTTACACTTCTCTAAATTATTCCGGCCTTCAAATGTGTCAGTTTTTTCGCATAACCGATTTGTTTACCATCAGCATAAATCCGCAGGCCCTGGCCCTTGCCATATTTACTGCCGTCCTTGTCCCATAAAATTGTCAAATGGCGGCCGTGATACAATACATTGTCCAGGCAAAACCAGTCCCAGGTATTTTCCGGTATTAAAGGATATATTTCAACTGTCTGATCTTCCCTGGGTTTCAATCCAATCAGATCGCTGATCACCAGATCTGTAAAGCCGGAATGGTTATAAAAGCGGCTTCTGGGGTTATCGCCCTTGAGCCATTCCCCGGTTTTTTCATCCTGGTATTCCCCGATATAGGTTTTCCCGTTCATCACATGCGACATTGCGTATTTATGAAATTCATTGTAAAATACAGCGGGCGACATGTTAGCATGCGATTTATAGCTGGTCAGCAGGTTGGACAAAGCCTTCAGACTCTGCGTAGTGGCGAAGGGCCATACTGGTCCGTCCCATTCACAACCATGGCCGGAACCATGAGTACGGAACAGCGGGTGTCTTCTTTCAGCGGTGGTCAGTCCCCATGGCGCAGAAAAACCTGTTGTATCTGTCAATTGTTCCCAGGCCTTTGCATAAGCTGGCCGGTCGGGAGGCAGTTTGAAATACCATGGAATCAGCCCGATGGCTTCTCTTGCATCAGCAAAGCCGCCTTTCTGTTTTTTCACCTTGAAAAATGACGCGTCCTTATCCCACAATTGTTCCGTTACTATCTTTTTCAATTCCTGCGCTTTTGCACGATATTTCTTTCGTAAACTATCAACTCCCGTAATCCGCGCCATTTTTGATAAGGCATCGGCATTGCCATACATATAACTGTTAATGGTAGGCCTCACATTTTTTTCCTTTCTCGATCCGCTGATGGACTCTTCCATTGCGTCTTTCACATCATACTGCCAGAAGGAATGGTCCGGCAGGCGGCGTTCAGTTTCCCATAGCTGATAGTCCAGGTGGAGGGCAGGCAGGCTTTTCTCAAGGAAGTGTTTATCGTTATTCACCAAAAAAAGCTGATAAACCGCATCATCTATCCAGCTGCTGAAATTGTGTAAATGGGGCTTTTTATCTGCCTTGTCTTCTTCCAGCCAGAACGTCACATATTTTTCGGCGAATGCTTTGTCGTGCAGCCACCGCGATTCATAGATCTGATGGCCTAATGCACTGCTGATTGCATTGTATTTACCACCATGTTTCATTGGTGTAATAAACTCATTGAATACGTAACCATTTGGGGTTTGCTTCAATTGCTTGCGCAATGTCCACCACCTGTAATAGTAGATCTTTTGGATTGCACTGTCAGGACATTCAAAAAGTGGAATCTGTGCAGATAACCACTGATAAGTGTCTGCATTGCTGATATAGTTTTTCACATCTTCGGAATCCAGCGAGTTGAAATAGGAAACTTCCTTTCTCATGATCTCCGGATTCAGGACGAGAAGGTTTCTGTCCTGCGCCTGGACATCTTTCCCCAAACCGGACAAAGCCAGCAGACAAAATACTATAGTTTTAATTCGATTGATCATCATATACATTTATACTATTGATATCTTTATCCTTTGATATCATTATTCTTCAAACAACCAGTCTATATCCTTACTTTTTCCGTCCAGTCCGGCATTGTAAATATGAATCTGCTCCTGCTCGTCAATAAATCCGAGTACCATACATGCACCTTTAGCTAAAGTCAGCGATTGCGTTCCTGCCGGGAAAGAATAGGTATGGATACTGGCAATCGGGAATCCCTTAACCAGTAAAGCGTTGGACAACTTTGCTTCTGCCTGCCCGTAATTATTGGCCGAGGCATCTGTTTCCAGTTCGGGCGGAGCAAGATAAGCAGCACCTTTCTGATTAAAAAAAGCAACCAGCACCTTTACCGGAGCCGAAGTTTTAAATTGCAATACGGTACCTTTTTGCAGCTGATCTGCCTTATTGAGCATTACTCCTTTTAAACCTTTTAATTCCGGAGCATAGGCTGTAATTGTTGCAGCAGTATCTGCAAAAACAGTACTTCCATTTTGAATAACATAAGTACCGCCAACTGGGTTTAGTATTTTTACCTCTGCATTTTTAAACGGCCTTGCTGCTACGATCTGCTGGTTACCGGGCGCACGCAGCGAATCAATATGTTTTTTGAAACTGGCAAGTTCTTTTTCATATACCGGCAGCATCTCCTTCCAGTGAATAAAGGTCTTATCCACTCCCCGCATTGGGATCTTGCGTTGTTTGGTTTGCATGCTGTTTGCATACAGGTAAGAGTTTTTTGTCAGCTCTGTCAGTTTTGCATAGTGTTTCACACTACTTTCCAGTAAAGGCAATGCCTGATCCAGGTCGCTCACTTGCCCTGAATACTTATACCTTAAAATCAGCAATGCAGCTTTCACTTTCTCTGCGTAAAACTCTGCCATTTCTTTATAGCAGTACATGTCGTTGCGTACACGCTCAAATTCTTCCTGCTCTTTCGTAGCAAAGGCTGCCGCCATTTCAATGGCTTTTACCGCCTGGTTACCGTGTTCTACTACCTCAGTTGCCACTTGTACGGGTGTCTCCCCTGTATGTTTTTCTTTTTTCCAGTCCTTCTCTGCATATTCAATGATCATTTCGCCTTCTGGCGCTTCAGATTCATATAACAGTGTAAACAAGCCGTAGCGGAAAGGATTGATCAGTTGTGTCATCAGCATTCCCAGTGTAAGAGTTTGCCTGTTACCGTCTGTAATCCCGTACCTTCTCAGGAGTTTCGGAGAAATCTCACCAGACTCTTCGTATGCTTTCAGCATTTCTTTTCCATGTTCGGGCTGCATGCCGAACTTATCGCCGATCTGTCTGCTCCAGTAGTTGATTTCCTCTGTCCTGTTCCGGTCGGCTTTCCAGGCGTACCTTGCCCATTCCTTGTACCAGAGCCAGTCGCGCTCCATCTCCAGCAGGCGGTCTTTGTTTCTATCAGCAGCATATGGCCAGTCCCAGTACGAAGCCTGGGGATATAAATGCAGGCCGTTTGCATGGTAGACACTATGCATTGCCTGTACAGATTTCTGGATAAAGTCGGCCGATCCATAACGGAAAGGCTCAAGGTTGGCCAGGATATGTACGTTTTCAATATGTACAGTGCCTATAGCGCTTAATTTACGGTGCAATTCTGCCCAGCTGCCGCGGGGAGTATAGGTAGTAAGTGCTTCGCCATTAAATTTGGCCTCGGTATACAGGTTTTTATACAATGGCAACGCGCTTTTCATCACTCTGGGGGCATCAGTATCATGTGCCCTCAGCACAATCGGAGGTTCATCAGTCCTGCCCAATGCTTTCAAGCCATCCTTTACACCGGGAATGATCGTTTGAGTGAACCAGTCCACATCATCCTGTCCCACTCCCTCCATTGCCTCGCCAAGTGCAACGAGCAAACCTACATTAGGATATTTTTCTACGAAAGCAGCGATGGATTTCCGTGTATAATCGGCAATCAGGGGAATGATCGGCCGGTTTCTGTCCTGTGTTTTCAAATGATGCTTTTCTGCGAAAGGCTTGGGAATGATAATATTATAAAACATCTGGATTACCCAGATTCCCCTTTTGTCGGCTTCTTCAGTCAGAAACCTGTACATCTCCTCATTCTTTTTGAAAGTAGCATCATCAACTTCTACTGCATAGGGATAATCTTTTAGCCTTACAAGCGAAGAAAACGGATGGCCGTTCCAGAGATACAGAGAGTTGTACCTGTTTTCTGCCAGCATATCCAGGTATTCCAGCCATAGTTTTTTGTCATAAAACCAGGGGAAAGTGCTTTCGGTGTAGGGATATTCATATACATCCCGCCCCGGCAGGTAATCGGATTTCTGGAGGCCGATCGCGGTGCCCCTCAAAACCATTTCAGGCTGATCTTTAAGATTAATTTGCTCTGGTAATTTACCGGTTTCTTTTACCTGCGATGCGAGTTCAAGGCAGCCATATAATACGCCGGAATCATCCATTCCTGAAATAATCATTTTTCCTCCGGTTGCAGTGATAGAAAATCCCTCTTTATGCAGATTTGCGGGTGCATCAGTTGCTTTGATTATACCATCTGATGATTTACCGATAATAATGCTGAGGGATTTTGTTGCCCTTAGGGAAGTATTTTTTATTGCCGCAGCCTTTTGAGAGGGACCGGCTTGTAATGTGACTGTATAATTAGTTCTTCGCAAGGCGGTTACCAGCTGATTGATTCCATATTTTATTCTGGGATGGGCGGTAGCAGGATAAATAATTGAGACGCTCTTTAACGGATCTGTCGCTCCAATAGTTATACCTGAAGTGCATAAAATAAAAAATAGCAGGATCGGGCTGAGTAATCTGTTCATACAATATCTGGCATAAGGAGGCGAAATCAAATATCCTGTCATTATCAGCCATTCATTTATAGTATTTTCACAAAATCATATACAATGTTGTCAAAAACTTCGGATGCTATAACAGCTTTGTTAAATTCATACATTATTCAACCAATTATAAATAGCGCACATGAACAAGATGAAGATCCGTATTTTCCCGATTATACTTCTTTCGTTAATCTTTACCGGTAGTGCCGGAGCACAGACTAAACTTGCGTCCATCTTTACAGACAATATGTTGTTGCAGCAAAAGGAAACGGTAAATATCTGGGGCTGGGATAAAGCCGGGCAGAAAATAACCATCGGCACTTCATGGAACCATAAAACTTATACAGGCATCACCAGCCAGCAGGGAAAATGGAGCATTAAAATCAACACCCCTGCTGCTGCCAAACAGAATTATGAAATTACGGTCAGCAATGGTAAAACCCTGGTCTTAAAAAATATCCTGATCGGCGAAGTATGGCTTTGTACAGGCCAGTCCAATATGGAAATGCCCCTGAAAGGATTTAAGGGACAGCCCATCACAGGTTCAAACGAGCTGATCCTGAAATCTGCTGATCCATATATCCGTTTGTACACGGTACCCCGTTCAAGCATCACTACAGAACAGGAAAACAGTAAACCTTCATCCTGGAAGCTTGCCGGGCCTGAGGCGGTGGCCTCCTTCAGTGCGACCGGTTATATCTTCGGGAAGCTCCTGCGGGAGATGCTCGATATCCCTGTAGGATTGGTCAATGTCAGTTATGGCGGTTCATCCGCCCAGGCCTGGATGTCCGCAGCCACACTTAAAGAGCAGTTTCCAACTATTAAAATACCAGCCGAAAAGGATACTATTAAGCTGGCCAGCAGGACACCCACAACGTTATACAATGGTATGATCCATCCCGTTGTTGGCTATGGTGTACGGGGAGCTATCTTTTACCAGGGAGAATCCAACTATGAAGATCCGGATCTGTATGAGAAACTGTTTCCGGCACTTGTAAAGGAATGGCGCACAGAGTGGAAGAATGATTTCCCGTTTTACTATGCGCAGATTGCACCGTACAACTATAAACAGCTGCCACCCAATCTGGAAGGGGGAAAATACAATTCTGCTTACCTGCGGGAGGTGCAGCGGCGTTCTGTTGCCCAAATTCCGGGATCGGCTATGGCTGTCCTGATGGATATCGGAGAAGAGAAAAGTATCCACCCTATGAATAAGGAAGCCGGGGGTAAGAGGCTTGCATTGCTCGCCCTGGCGAATACTTATGGACTGAAAGGCTTCGGATCAGAAAGTCCCGCATATCAGTCGGCCGAAACCACTGGCACCAGCATTACCGTTAAATTTGCACATGCAGAAAACGGACTGACTACCTTTGGAAAGGAACTGACCCAATTTGAAATTGCCGGTGCAGATAAGGTTTTCCATCCCGCTAAAGCGCTGATTAAAGCAGAAAGCGTAGTGGTTTCTGCAGCTGGAGTTGCGAACCCGGTAGCGGTGCGGTATGCGTTCAGGGATTTTGTAGTGGGATCACTTTATAATACCGAAGGCTTGCCTGCTTCTTCTTTCAGAACTGATAACTGGTAGCGGGAATGCGCATTTCAGTCTGGATCTTATTCTTTTTGCTGTCCTTTGGTTTAACAGCCAGGGGCCAGAAGGTTGGGTCATCGGCAAAGGCCACTGCTCAGGTAACGGATAAACAAACCATCAGTGATTATAACCCGGTCTGGACGTCTCAAAGCAGCAATTCCGCGGAGTCGATGCCCTGCGGGGGTGGCGACATCGGTTTAAACGTTTGGGTAGAGAAAGGAGAACTGCTTTTCTACATTGCCCGTAGTGGCACATTTGATGAGAACAATGCCCTGTTGAAACTAGGGAGAGTCAGGGTTTCTTTAAGCCCCAATCCTTTTGAAGGAAAAACTTTCAGACAGGAACTGATTTTAAAAGATGGTTATATCAGCATCAAGGGTGCAAAAGGAGATTTATCAGCTGAAATCAGAATCTGGGCAGATGTCTTTCAGCCCGTAATACAGGTAGAATTGCAAAGCAGCAAAGCCATCAATGCTACTTTTGCTTATGAAAACTGGCGAAGCTCTGACCTGGCAATCAGCGGAAAAGAGAATAACAGTAACTCCTGGAAATGGGCACCGCAGGGCGAAGTAAAAACATTCAGGGACGAGATCTCTTTCGAGGGAAACAGTATTCTGTTCTATCACCGAAATAAAGAAACTACTGTATTTGACGCTACGGTAAAACAGCAGGGGCTGGAAAGTATCAAAGATTCATTAGACAATCCATTGAAGAATCTCACTTTTGGGGGATTGATGCAAGGTTCTGGACTCATGCCATCTGGCACCTATGATGGGAAGTACCTGAATACTGGCTATCGTGGATGGGCTTTGAAGTCTGTGCGCGCTGCCAAAAGCTTCGCTATGCAAATCGTTTTACATACGGCTCAGACCGCAAGGGTAAAAGCATGGCGGGATCAGTTGGATTCGGCAGAAAAGTCGCTTACCGGCATTCCGGTGAAAGGCCGCAGGCTTTCTTTCTCTTCCAATGCTGCAGCGAAATCGAGCAGATGGTGGAACGACTACTGGAACAGAAGTTATATTTTCATTGATGCAAAACCAAATTCTCCGGAATGGCAGATTGCCAGAAATTACCAGCTTTTCCGGTATATGCTGGGCTGCAATGCGTATGGCAAGCTGCCTACAAAATTCAACGGTGGTTTATTTACATATGACCCTTTAGGAGTCGACTCCAGTTATCATTTTACGCCCGATTTTCGCAATTGGGGCGGTGGCACGCACACTGCACAGAATCAGCGACTGGTTTACTGGCCCATGCTCAAAAGCGGGGATACTGATATAATGAAAGCACAGTTTGATTTTTACCTGAACACTTTAAATAATGCCCGCCGCAGAACGCGGTTTTACTGGAAGCATGAAGGCGCAGCATTTACAGAGCAAATGGAAAACTTTGGATTGCCCAATCCTGCGGAATATGGATGGAAGCGGCCGGAAGGATATGACAAAGGCATGGAGTATAATGCCTGGCTGGAATATGAATGGGATACTGCGCTGGAATTTTGTATGATGATCCTCGAAACCCAGCGGTACGCAAATAAAGATATAGCAGCTTACCTTCCTTTGATCGAAAACTGCCTTGGTTTTTTTGACGCGCACTACCAGTATCTTGCCCGGCAGAGGGGCAGCAAATTCTTAGATGCTGATGGCCATCTGGTATTGTATCCGGGTTCTGGTGCTGAGACGTACAAAATGGCCTACAATGCCAGTTCTACGGTTGCAGGATTAAAAACTGTGCTTACGCAATTACTGGAATTACCGGACTCTGCAATGAACGGCGAAAAGAAAAAGCGTTGGTCAGCCATGCTCCGCAGCATCCCTCCTTTGGCCTTTCGGGATTTTGCAGGACATGCTACTATCGCCCCTGCGGTACATTGGGAAAGAGTGAACAATACAGAAAGTCCTCAGCTTTACCCCGTATTTCCATGGGGGATTTACGGAGTAGGCAAACCTGGCCTGGATACTGCGCGTAATACTTATCTGTATGATACTGATGCAGTCAAGTTCAGAAGTCATATCGGCTGGAAACAGGATAATATTTTTGCAGCGCGCCTAGGCCTTACGCAGGAAGCGAAAAGGCTCATTCTGTTAAAGATGAAAGATTCCGGCCGAAGGTTCCCGTCCTTTTGGGGGCCGGGCTTCGACTGGGTACCTGATCACAACTGGGGCGGATCCGGCATGATCGGCATGCAGGAAATGCTCATGCAAACCGAGGGCAGAAAGATTATGCTTTTTCCGGCCTGGCCAAAAGAATGGGATACCCATTTTAAACTGCGGGCACCTTATCAAACCACCATTGAGGCTGTATTGCGCAATGGCAAATTGGAAGTTTTAAAGGTAATCCCGGAAAGCAGGCGCAAAGACGTAGTGAATTTCCTGCAATGAGGGCATTAACAATAGATTTAGAATCAAAACAGCGGAAGATACTTAAATCTCCCGCTTTAACAGTCAGTTCGTCAAGTATTATCTTTCAGCCAATGGATAATCGGCACTCAGTGCAAGGTCTTTCAGGCTCTCAAAATTCTCCTTCAGGATGTTTACTTTTTCCATAGCCATATTGTAAGCGGGCTCACCAAGCAACAAGCGAAGCTGGTGGTTTTCTGACTCCACAGCTGTGATGATTGCCTCTGCTCCCCTTACAGGGTCTCCCTGCTGTTTACCGCTGGAATTCTTACTCGCGTTCATTCTCAGGCCAACAGTTGGTTCGTAATCTGCAATCTGAGTTTCTGTACGGGCGGTTGAACGTCCAGCCCAATCTGTTCTAAAGGGACCTGGTTCAACCAGCAGCACTTTGATCCCCAGCGGGCCAACTTCCTGCGACAATGATTCTGACAATCCTTCGACAGCGAACTTGGTGGCATGATAATAACCTGTTGAAGTAAATGCCCTTATGCCTCCGATAGAGGAAAAATTGATGATATGACCATGCTTTTTATCCCTCATGCCGGGCAGAACAGCCTGGATCACATTCACCAGTCCAAAGAAGTTGGTTTCAAACTGTGCCCTGATTTTATCCTGCTCGCCTTCCTCAATGCTGCTGAAATATCCGTAACCTGCATTATTTACAAGCACGTCTATCTTTCCAAATTTTTCTTCAGCAGCTTTCACTGCTGATGCGATCTGATCCTGTTTGGTTACGTCCAGGGACAGTACCAATGCTGTATCTTCATATCCCTCAGCTATATCCTTAATCTGGTCTGATTTTCTTGCCGTGACCACAGCATTCCAGCCTCTGTCCAAAATTAATCTGGCGATCTCTCTGCCAAATCCGGTTGAACATCCGGTAATGAACCAGACTGGTGCATTTGTATTTGCCATAATGTTGATATTTAGTAATTTTAGTTACCAGTCATAACATCATACAATTGCACGTGTTCTCAAAATATTGTAAATTATTTGTCTCTTTTGAGGATTTCAGCTAAAATTTGACACAAATAATGCTGTGCGGAATTCAGCTATTTTTCAATCATCAACTGCAGCGGCCCCAACAAACCAGATTCCTGTAAAGGTGTTTCAGAAAGACGATACGGTGCTGTAGTTTGTGTAATACGTTTAGTTTCCGGCAGGCGCTGATCGCCGATTAAGCGGTTGGCCCAGGTATTAGTGACTTCAATTTCAATAACATTACTACCTTTTTTGAGCAGGTCAGTGATTTCCAGCCTGAAAGGCGGCGTCCATAAAGTCCCGGCAGATTTTCCGTTTACTTTCACAGTTGCCAGGTTTGCTACCTTTCCCAGATTAAGCCACAGCTTTGCAGCTGGTTTATCAGAGAGCTGAATTGTCTGTCTGTAAACTGCTGTACCCGAGTAGTAACGGATGAGTGAATCTGTATTTTTTGACCAATCTGTCAGCTCAAAAAATTTGACTTCTTTTCCGGGGCCTCCAAAAGCAGGATCAAATGTTACTTTCCATGGGCCATTAAGGTTCTTCAATGTGCTAAACTCAGGCCAGTTCCTCTTTCTGTTTGACATTAACTTATCGTTAGAACCGTCCTGCATATTTCTAAATATCACAAAAACAGCAGCATTGGGTTCAAGCCGCAAGGGAATAACAGTTCTGTTTCCACTGCTGACCATTTCATTGACTTCCATAGTACGGTCAGTAACTGCATCGTATAAAAAAGGGATTTTGTCTTTCACACGGAAAGACAGGTTTAAGGTTCGCTGCCGGTCTTCCTGATTAGAGATGAAATAAATATCTTCCTCATCACTTCTGCGGTGGTTCCAGGCAATCTTCCGGGCAGCATTGGCAGCAGAATCTTTCGCCAGTACATCTGCTGAGATACCCAGTTTTTCAAAAGAGCTGTCTTTGAAAACACCTTCATCAGCCGCCACGTAAATATGTGCACCCGCTCTTTTCAGACTTGCAACCTTAGCCCTTACCGCATTGGACAAATTCTTCCCATTTGGGTCCATAGGGTTATCTGCAGGAAACACCAGCAAACCATAATTTGCGCCTGAAGGGAACACAACTCTCCCTTCTTTAACGGTAGCATCCATCAGCACATCCGGATTGAAGGAGTCATATGCATAACCATTCAGCGGATCTGTCCAATCCTGCGGATCAGTGATATTTGCGGAATGACGAACGCCCGCGGGTGATTCTGTTAAAGGCTGTCCTGTATTTGCCAGTCGCTTTTCCTCCTTTTTAACTGCCTCCAGGCCGATTAGCCCTGGTAAAGTTTTTACCAGCCGCTCGGGTAAAAGGGCTCTTCTCGGGTATTCTTCACCTGTAAACACAGCAATATCAGTAACCGGAGTTCCCTTTTGCAGCCAGAGCTGGGTTCTTGTCGCGTAGTCTACCCAGGCTCTTCCGGGTTTCCACCAGGTTTGGTCGCGCTGAAAGTAAAGTCCTACTCCATCAAGCGTCATTCCCGGTTTGCGGTCTATCCAGGGGTTATGCGTAAACACATGATAAACCAGTTTATTGATGCCAAGAGCGTAATTCCTGTCCTGCAAAGTTTTTAACATCCCCGGATGTTCATTCCATGCCATTCTCACTGTTGTAAAAGCTTCTGCCTGGATGATATTTTTGCCATAGATGTGTGCCCCTGAAACTGCATCAAGCATATCGTTTGGTTTATCGTGGGTAGGACTGTTCAGCCAGAACTCTCCCATCGGGACATCAACTTTCTTAAAGTGGCTGAGGCCGTCACTAACCATAGTTGGTGCAACACTTTCGGCGGTAAATAACACACCTTTTTCTTTAGCGAGATCAGCAAGGGTCTGGTAAAATGTATCTGTTACCAGCTCTGCAATAGTTTTTCTGATATCATAGAGCACCGCTTCAGATTTTCCGGCACTTTCCAGTGGGATACCTGCCATCAGGGGCAGCCAGGGCATCAGGTCGTATCCCCTGCGTCTTTTGAATTCTGCAGGGATAATGTCCGACCAGTTCTGGCTGCCGCATTCCCAGCTATCCACATGAAAAACGCGCAGTACCTGTCCGGCCAGTTCTGGTCCGGCCTGCCTGATGGCTTCCCCGTACCAGGAGTTAAACTGCAATTTAATCGCTTCCTTATTGAATTTATCTACTTCTAGTCCTGCGCCAGCCCCACCTGTAGCATTTGTATGCCCTGTTGTGGTATGCCCCATTCTGATAATTGTCCATTTGCCGGAAGGAACTTTCCATTTTAAAACACCGTCTGGACTAAGTTTTTTACTGAGGTCAACAATTTGTGCTGTAGGAACACAAACTTCGGCAGGCAGCTGATCGTTAGTACTCCGTTCGCTAATCCTCCAAACTTCCCCGTTCTTACTTTCATATTGATTGATCTTTGCTTCCGGGGAAAGTTCCAGTCCGGTTAATTTAAGTGAAGGCTTCCACTTGGCTGCATCAAGGTCTTCAGCACCCGGCTCCGAACCTGCAGGATCATAGCTAAACCTGAAGAATTTTGCTGTTACCGGAGCGATGGCATGCGTTACATCAGCATCTGTATCCTGCCAGCCATGACGGGGCGGGCGGAGGCGCGTAACTGATTTGAAGGTCTTCCCATCATCACTAACTTCGAGAATTAACCTGTGTGCCTGGTAATTGTTGCCACCGGTTCTGACGATGATGCTTCTGCAGGTAAATGGCTGTTTAAATTCGTATAAAATCCAGCAGGGCTGATCAGTTTTGAATGCTGCAACAGCACCCTTGCCTGCTTGGGCATCAGTCCTGTCAACTGCTCCCGGCAGCGCCTGAGCTTCCATGGTTTTGTCTTTCAGGCTGGTTGTGACCTTTGGTTCTATAGCTTTATTGAAATTCTCAGCCCCGGGTTGTGCCGGGTAAGCGTATACTGCAATGTCTTTATAGAAGTTTGCTTTACTTTCAGGCTGTGGAAGCCGGATACTTTCCGCACTTCCTGCAGCCCCTCTGACTGTTATCTGGCTGGAGACTACCTTCTGCATGGAAAGCTGGGGTGTAATCCAGGGGCCACCTGCCAGCGCAAAACCATCGCTCACATGCATGCCAATCTCTAATCCTAACCTTGCAGCTTCCTGAAAAGCATATTTCATCATTTCCCACCATAGCGGCGTCAACTGTTCTACAACAGGCGTATACACCGGGGGCTGGGTTGCACCTTTTATGGGCATGAGATAGGCTCCGCCGATACCTGCAGCCTTCATCGCTTCCAGGTCTGCCCGAATGCCTTCTTTTGATACACTTGCCTGCATCCAGTACCAGAAAACCCAGGGTTTTGCTGTTTGCAGAGCATTGGCTTTCTGCGCAGACAGGCACAGCGGCATCCAGATCAAAACGATGATCAGGATTATTGCAGATACTGAATGCCTATATTTTCTCATTTTCTGTGATTCTTAGCGGCAGCTTAGTCTGTACACGGTTTCAGCAAGTCCTGCTGCCCTTGCTTTTACATAAATATATCCCGCATGCTCAGCAGACTGCAGTACGGCCATACATTTACCCTTAAAAACCTTTATCTGAGCTGCTTTAAAGGAAGATAAATTTGCCTGATAACCATTATCCAGCCCAGCCAGCGTCCCCTGGCCTTCTACAGTAAACGTGATCAGCTGATCAGCGTCAGGAACCAAATTCCCGTCTTTATCGGTGACTTTTACAGTCAGAAAGGACAGATCTTTTCCATCCGCTTTCAGCGAACTTCTATCCGCTTCAATGACAATTTTTGCTGCTTCAGCTGCAGTATGTATTTCTGAACTGAGCACTTCCTTCCCAGCTTTACGGGATATCGCTTTCAATGTTCCCGGTTCATATTTTACTTTCCAGGATACATGTAAATCGTTTTCTTTTTTCCTTATGCCCAGTGATCTGCCATTGAGGAAAAGTTCCACTTCATCTGCCTGGCTGTAATATGCCCATACATCTACTGTTGCACCTGCCTGCCAGTTCCAATGCGGAAAAACGTGCAGAACTGGTTTATCTGTCCATTCGCTCTGGTACATGTAGTACACATCTTTTGGAAATCCCGCCAGATCTATAATCCCGAAATAGGAACTCCTTGCCGGGTAAGGATAGGGAACCGGTTCGCCGAGATAGTCGAAGCCCGTCCATACAAACAAACCTGCTATAAAGTCCCGTTTTTTAACTTCTTTCCAGGCCCTTTCATGACTGGTTCCCCAGTAGGCCGCTGTGTTGTCATAGGCTGATGTAGTCCAGTCGGCATTCCCGTTCAGCACATACTTTTGTTTTCCGCTCGCAGGCCAGAACCTCAGCGTATCTGACGACTGGTATACTCCCCTGCTTTCCAAAGCAGAAGTAGTCTCTGAAGCGATAAATTTCTGTCCCGGAAAGTTTAGCGGAAGCTTGTCATAATCTTCAAATTTATAATTGAAGCCCAGTACATCCAGGGAATTTGCTTTCGCTATAAAATTCTTGCTGCTGTCAGTTTCGGTCAGTGCCGAAATCACAGGCCTGGTTTGATCAAGCGCTTTTACAATTGCGGTAAGTTCCTTCGTGATTCGGGTACCTGAAGGGTCAAATTGTTCCCTTATCTCATTGCCTATACTCCATAAGATTACCGAGGGATGGTTTCTGTCCCTTTTCAGCATATCTTCCAGATCTTTTTTATGCCATTGCTCAAAATCCAGGGAATAATCATACTTGCTCTTCTTCTTTTTCCACATATCAAATGCTTCGTCCATGACCAGAAAACCCATCTGATCACAGAGGTTCAGTAACTCTGCTGCCGGAGGATTGTGTGAAAAACGAATGGCATTGCAGCCCATATCTTTCAGAATTTCCAGCTGCCTCTGCATTGCACGGCGGTTGATGGCCGCACCCAGCGCACCCAGATCGTGATGCATACATACGCCCAGTATCTTCATATGCTGCCCGTTTAAAGAGAAACCCAGTTTGCTATCAAATGAGAAATACCGGATACCAACAGTAGTACGGTATTCATCCAGCAGTTTCTTTCCTTCAGAAATACGGGTGACCAGCGTATACAAATAGGGTTTTCCGGGAGACCATAACCGGGGCTGTAGCACCTTAAAACTTTGCGCCAGTTTGGTGACTGAATCTTTCAATGCTTGCTTAGACCGAACTTTTCCAACCTGCTGTCCTGACTGATCATACAGCGTTAACTCAATCTCTGCCTGCTTCAGTTTGCCTGTCTGATTTTTAATCATTGTTACCTGACTGACAGTTGCCTGTTCTGCAGTTACTGATGGTGTGGTTACAAAAGTTCCCCAATGATCAACGGCTATATCTCCAGTAGTGACCAATCGTACATTACGGTAAATACCCGAACCTGAGTACCATCTTGAGTTTGGCTGCCGGGAGTTATCAGCTTTCACAGTGATCACATTTGCCCTGTTCCCAAAATTTACAAACTTCGTCAGATCATATCTGAACGAGATATACCCATTTGGCCTTATACCCAGCAGATGCCCGTTTATCCAGACCTGGCTATTCCGGTAAACCCCTCCAAAATCAATATAGATCTGCTGGTTTTTCAGATTCTTTGACAGATGAAAAGTCTTGCGGTACCAGCCTGTTCCTCCAGGCAAAGCCCCGCCGTCATTTCCGGCAGGATGTTCTGCACTAAAATTCCCTTCAATGCTCCAATCCTGCGGCAGGTTCACTTTATCCCAGTCCTTATCCTTAAAATAAGGAACAGACGCCCCCTCAGCATCGCCTAAAAAGAATTTCCAGCCCTGATTGAAATCCATTTCCAACCTCTGATTATATTGATCGGCATTTGGCCCCTGCGCGCCAGATCTCAGCTGCAGGCCTGCCACCAATATGAACAGCCATATGAGTTTATTGCGCATTGCTCTTCCTTTCTGCTGTAACAAAATTCAGCTCACTTGCACCCAGGTCTTTAGAAGTCGCCAAAGCAATTCCTCTTTGTCCCGCTTTATTTACTGCGCAATAGTAATGATAAACTATCCCCCTGTACTTAACTACAAATGATTTATGTGCAAAAACTTCGTCGTAGGGTCTGGATGATTCAATCAGATTTTCTCCATTCCAGTCTGTCCAGTTTACCAGGTCTTTCGAGGCCGCAAACCTGTTAAAACCTCCTTTACGGTCCGTCCAGAAGGCTCCGAAATAAAACATTACATACGTATCTCCCATTTTCTGAATAACGGCATCCCCTGTGATTCCTGCGGGATGATGAACTACAGGTTCTGTATGAAACCTTTTCCAGTTCAGCATATCATCTGATACTGCCATACCTATCCTTTCATACCAGCGTGTTTTGATATTATTCTTTGCTGAATCGCCGTTGGCATTGTAGTACATCACAAATTCATGTCCTGTTAATTTCTTTGGGTCGCGTATGACAGTGCTTTTAAATAGTTTACGGTTTTCCCACCACCTTACATCCTTGTCTTTGGCAGTCAGCACGGGTTGATCTATTCTGTTCCACTCATGCGGAGTTGCCGGGTCATTTTTCGTATTTGCAATGCCGATTGAGAGATCTCCCGCCTCATAACCTTTGGTATTGCCGCCGAAATATGACATCCAATATTTGCCCTGGTACTTTTCCCAGGCATAGCTGCCTCCCCATTCGGGATTCTGCAGAGCAATATATCCGGCTTTCTGGTTTGCATCCCAGCGGATAGTATCAGCGGAAAAAGATAGTAGCTTTCCTTTGGTTTTCCAGCTGAGCAGGTCATCACTTTCTGCCAGCCAGGTTTCATAACCTTTACCATCAAACACAATGTAGCTCATATACCATTTATTCCCTTTGCGGAATACACTTGGGCAATCCAGTTTCTTATCATCTGCTACCGGAACCACTGCCAGTCCGTATTTAAAAGGTGTTTTAATTTCATCATACAGCTGCTGCATTTTTTCCTGGCTCAGTTGTTTTTCCTTTATAACAGCTGATTGTGCCTGGATGGCTGTATAATAAAACAAAGTGATGATCGATATTTGAATTGCTTTATAAATGGGCATGTGCGAATAATTATTGTACGGTAAAATGATATTTTCCTGATCCTGTTCTGATCAATGTTCGTCCTTTTTCATACCGGGCGGAGCCAGGCTGAACAGCTTTGCCACCTTCTGTAATTTGCTGTCCCTTGATAGCTGGTATATAGATCACAGCTCTGGTATTCGCTGGTATTTCCACCTCAAGATCAAATTTATCAGCGTCTTTTTTCCAGGAAGTTGCAATGCGGCCATATGGTGAATTGTAACTTGTTTCTGCATGGCTAAGCCCTTTTATGATCTCAGGATGTATCTTTATCTCTTTAAAGGCCACCGATTTCTGCTCCTGCCTGATTCCACCCAATCCGCTGTAGAACCATTCCATTAAATGCCCGAGCATCAGGTGATTGTTGGATACTGAGGGCAGTGCCTGCCAGGATTCGGTTAAAGCGGTTGCTCCCTGTGCCAGCTGGTATCCATAGCCCGGCACTTCGGGATTGCTGTTCATTTCATATATCAGATCAGAACGGCCTTCGTCTTCCAGTACCCTTAGCAAATAACGGTACCCTATATCTCCCGAAGTAAGGTTATTTTTGTTATTTCTGATGTCAGAGATGATGTTAGCAAGAACTGCGGATTTACGTTCCGGCGATACAAGTTTCATGTAAATAGCCATTGCGTTGGCAGTCTGGCTTCCTGTTGCATAATTGTTTGTTTTGCTGTTAAAAAACCTCCGGTTAAAGGCAAGCTTCACCTCCTCAGCAAGTTTTTTATATCCGGCTGCATCTGCTGTTTTTCCCAGCATCAGGGCAGTTTCACTAAGAATATTCAGGTCGTAATAATAGATTGCTGTAGCAGTTACCCCAATGGTGGTTAACTGTGAAACTCCGGGCGGTTTCGGTCCCAGATCATACCAGTCGCCCAAACCCTGACTCAAAATATTGTACTTTGCCCTGGTTTTCAGGTAGGCGGCGTATTTTTTCATCATCGGGTAAGCCCTGGCCAGTACCTCCCGATCGCCGTACCATTCATATAAATACCAGGGCAGGATGATGCTGCTGCTTCCCCACTCAGGCGAATCTCTAAACATATCCCCTCCCCAGGTAAACACCGTATATTCCGGCGAGATTTCGGGCACCAGGCCGGTGCTGGTTTGTGACAATTCCATATCCTGCACTGATTTATTCAGCAGGTTCTGTACCTGATAAGTATAGCGCAGGGAACTGCCCATCAGATGCAGCTGTTCCAGCCAGCCCAGTTTCTCCCTGTGTGGGCAATCGGTAAACACGCTCATCATATTACTTTTTACCCCCCAGTCAATCAGCTTTGCTGTGCGGTTTAAAAGCTCACTGGAACTATTGAACGTACCGGCTTCCTCTGCAGCATTTCTGATATGCAGTCCTGTTACTTCAGTAAGGATGGGTAAATTTTCTGCAGGGGCAGATGTGCCTGGCTCTTCGCCAGGAACAGCACCATCAATCTGGAGGTACCTGAACCCGTAATAGCTAAACCGGGGCTGCCAGGTTTCTGTTCCTTCTCCTTTAAGGATATATGTAAAGTAAAATGGCTTTCCAGAAGCTTTCTGATTGGCTGTACCATCGGAATTGATCAGTTCTGCAGGAGTAATTCTCAGCGTATCGCCTTTCTTACCTTTAACAGAGATCCTAACTATTCCTGAAGCATTCTGTCCGAGGTCGTATAGCCAGCTAGCGGTATTTATTCTGGTAATCTTCTTCGGTTTAAAGTTATCGAATATTTTTATCGGGTCGGCTTTCTGGGCATTGAGCATTACCGGCCCGCTGGTTTTTGAAGATTTAATCCAGAGATCATCATTAAACGATGGTTTATCCCAGTCTTTTTGCTCTTTACCGGCATCATAATCTTCACCTCCATAAATACTTGAGAAGCTGACAGGCCCTGCTGTGGCTTTCCATTTTTCGTCGCTTACTATATCTTCAGAACTGCCATCTGTATAGTTGACTATCAAACGGCAGATCATTTTAGGATATCCGTATTGTACAAGGAGTTTTTTATATCTCTTTTTCTGTTTGGGTATATAGTAAAACCCGTTCCCCAGCATTACTCCAATAGCATTTTTACCATTTTTTAATGCGGAAGTCACATCAAATGGAACATATAATGCCTGTTTTTCATAATTAGTCCAGCCGGGATCAAGAAAATGATCTCCGATCTTTTTACCGTTGATGCTGAGTTCAAAATGGCCCAGTCCGGAAATAAACAGCGTGGCACTTTTAATCTTTTTACTGACAGTAATTTCTTTCCTCAGCAGCGGCAGCACGTCATTCATTGTTCCACCGGGCTTATCCCGCTTTCCCAAATCCGAGGGTAGTATCCTCGCAGAGTCGGGCATCACCTGATAGCCAATCCAGCTTGCTTTTTTCCAGTCGGCCCTTGTAAGCAAACCCATTTGCCACTGCTGCACATTACTCCAGGCTGATGCCTTCGCATGGTTATCCCACAGCATGATTTTCCAGTAATAGGTTTTTGCAGCCAGCAGGGTCTTTCCTTTATAGGCGACTTGTATAGAGGCTGAGGAACTCAACTTTTTAGAATCCCAGATGTTCCCGGTATTGGCTTTTAATAATTCCGGATCATCAGCAACGAGTATGCGGTATGCGGTTTGAAGTGTGCTGCGGCGATCAGACACCAACTGCCAGCTTAGGCGGGGACTGATGGTTTCAATACCTGCAGGATTGAGCTGCTGTTCACATCTTAAACTAACAGCTCTCAGTGATTGCGCATCAGTATGAACAACCCTGGCAAGGAACAAAAGAAACAGGACAAACAACCTCATCGGCAGCGATAAAATATTTGGTTTATGGATCAACATAGATACAGGATATGTATCTGTGATTCATCTACGATCTTATCTAAGTTTTATGAAAACTTTGCAGAAAAGAAAAGCTGCCTTTTAATTTTTTCTAAACTTCCTGCTGAGTCATGATTTTACCCTGAAGCCCCTTAAAGAATACTTTTGGGATCTCTTTCAGGGTGAAGGGAATATTGACTGCAAAAGATCTCATCAGGAGTTTTACTGAATTTCCAATTCTGAATTCGCGGATCAGGTTGTGCTTTGCAGATTCAACAAGGCCAGCCATATATCTCTCTTCCAGAATTTTTCGCTCCTCCAAGGTTAAGAGGTCTTTAAATTTAATCAGCTTGGTTTTTGCATCTGCGATGTAGAGAAATTCTATGACCTCGCTCCACTTACGTCCGTCAAAAATATTGATATCATCGAGCCTTTTGTGCCAAAGCTTGTTCAGGGTAAAAGAGACTTTACATGGTTTGGTCAGGATAGTGTGCAAATACATGCACCAGTCGTCACCAATGTTCATATCTTCATCCCAGCCATCTATGATAGATGATCTTCTGATCACTAAAGAGGAAGATGGAGATGGGCATGACCGGATATAAAGATGTCTTACTTCTGCTGAAGTCAAATCAATCCAGCCGTTTTTTTCCTTAGCCATATAAGGCTGAAGAAAGGGGTCATTATTTAAGAAATCCCATGTTTTACCACCTTTGCTGTCCTGGTCCCAGTTGGCAAATACAAAATCCAGTTCGTCACTTTCCAGTTTTTCTACAGAGTTCTTCAGAAAATCCGGATACCATACATCATCCGAATCCAATGAGGCTATGATTGTTCCCTTCGCATGTTTCAGTCCTTCATTTCTGGCTGATGCCTGTCCACCATTTTTCTTGAAGTGATACTCTACTGAAGGATATTGTTTAACCAGATCTGCGGTGTGATCAACGGACCCATCATCTACAACAATCAGTTGTATGTTTTTATAGGTCTGGTTTAATGCACTCTCTATTGCATCCGGAAGTTTAGTTGCTCTGTTAAAAGTTGGAATGATTATAGTAACTAATTTTTGGACGTCCATTAATTTTTTTTCTTATTGTAAAAGAGCATCATCAGATGCCTTCTAAAATTACATTAAATCGGTGGCTAAGCTTGTAATCAAGATTCATACCACTATATATTATTGTTATTATTGTTATTACCGGACATCCGGAATCTTTTAAAAAATATAGCTGCGGCATAAATCACATAATCATAAAGTGCCAGCCATAATACATACGGAAATAATAAAACATGGATGGCAAGAATGATTAAATTCACTGTATTCAGCGAAACAGCAAATACTAATAATGATATAGGAAATAACATTTGATAGTAATCTGCCATCAGGATCTGAAAAGGCCTGTCATCAGTTTTCATGACAATGATCAGCTGGTTTTTATACCTGTCATAGCGGATGTATACAAGGATAAAATAAAGTACCAGTGCAATTACAGGCGCTGCCAGATCGATCTCGTATAACATTACTGTGAGTGATATTATCTCTAATGCTACCAGCAAAATCCCTTTATTTTTGAAATCCTGTGGTGCCACTTTACTTGCATAGGTGTTCAGGTTTACTTTAATATCATTTTCCCTGTCTGCAAACTGATGCCATAAGATACCTCTGAGGCCATAACATAATGCCCAGATCCCTGCGGAACAGAACCAGATCCAATTGATCGGCTGCTTTGTAACATAACTTACGCTGGATACCATTAACAAACTGGTGAACACATGTGATCCGCAGCCATCTGCCAGAACGCCCAGAATCCCCCTGTTCTTTAACCGTACCGGTTCAATAGAATAGAGGCTGAATACGATCCAGGAAAGCAGGTATAACAGGCATGACAGCAGATCGGGATAGATGAAATATCCAAAGCCAATGCCCAGCAATACGCATGCTGCAGGTATTATCCACCTGAATTTTGGAGGTATCTGCTGTATCCTGTTTGATTTGCCGCTGGCAATATCTTCTTCAAGATCTGTTATATCATTGATCACACTTACATAAATTGCACCTACAACCAGTGAGCTTAACAGAAAGACCAGCCACAAAGCCACTTTATACAGTGGCTGGGTTGACATCAGCGCGGTAGCATAACCGATCGCCAGCAGCGGAGGCAGCTTGTGGGCCCACCATTCCTGTGATCTTATGATATTAAATACCTTCATGACTTTGTATTTGGTAAAGTGCCAGGGCTTCCAGACAAAAGGCGGTAGTAACTTCTTCAGAGCCGTAACACTGCAGCTTTTTTGGTCCCCCATAGTATAATGCCCATCTTGCCCATTCCCCATATTCTGCCTGTTCGCCGATGAGGTAATTTACGGCGTTGGAAATCACAGCTGAGCGGTAATCAAGCTTAATTAAAGATATGATGGCTAATGCAGTGTCAAGTATGCTTTCCCCTATTGAGCCGTTGTCCTTTACTTTATCCAGGATGCGCTGTATGATAGGTGCTCTGATAGGTTCAAGAGCTGCAATACCGGCATGCAGATTACGGGAGAAAAAGTAATAAATTGTAAAAGGATTCCGGTACCATTTGTCACAGTTGTCTTCCTGATGATCAGCAATAATTTTTATCATCAAATCAACTATAGGAGAAGTTTCGTCGTTCAGTCCCAGGTAAAAAAGGACGTTGGCATTTACGGCTCCGTCAATATCATTTTTGTCTGCTTCGTTCTGTGTCCAGAAAAGTAACGTACTCAGGGGATGCCTGAATTCCCTTAACAACAGGAGCCAGTAGTCTTTGTTCCACACTGAATTGGGCCTGAATGTAAACCAGGTATAGAACAGTTTTTTACTGTTGCGGTTAAAAAGCAGTATTTCTTTGTTATGCTGAAATTCCCTGTTGATTCCTTTAAGGACAATGGAGGCACATGCAGTATTGTCTACGCACGCGGGACATATTTTGAAATACTGGTGAGCCATAGTAAAATTGTTCCATACGCCCCCCCGCATGGACTGATACTGGAGAAACGATCCTGTAAGCTGCAACATCGCATCTACTTTGGGCAGCCGGGCCAGATTCAGTAATGAATAGCTGATGAGCGATGTTGGAAAAATATTTGCATCCGGAATAGTATCCTTCATGCTGTCTTCATGACCGATGTAACAACAAAATTCTCCGTTCGGGAACTGATGCTGGTGAAGGTAATTCACCCCCCTTAAGATACTTTGTTCTATCGCTGTCTCCAAAATGCTCATTTTCCGGTTATCTTTTCATCAAGGCTAAAATCAGATTGGCAAAGTCGGTTTCGGGCGACTCAGGTACGTTAGCCGCGACAAATGCCGCAGCGTTCTTCCCAAGTTGCTCCCACTCTTCACGGCGTTCCCAGGCTCTTTCCATTGCCTCCGCAAAGGACTCTTCATTGGGATAGCCAATAAATCCGGTTACGCCTTCTTCTACCAGCTCTGTATTGCCGCCAGCATTTGATATGATTACGGGGCGGCCTGCAGACATCGCTTCTACCATCGATAAGGGCAAGCCTTCACTTCTTGAAGGCAATACCAAAGCATGATAGTCTTTCCACATATTCTCGATATCATCGATCTGGCCGCGGAACTCAACGTTGGTAACATTTAATAAGGCAGCCATATCCTTTAGTCCGGCCTCGTCTGTTCCTTTTCCAATGAATGAAATAAGGATCGGACGATCACGCCATTTCTGTTCAGACAGAATTCTGATCAGCACGTCCTGTCCCTTATCCAGCAAAAACAATCTTCCCAAACAGGCTATTTTATAGACTGCAGTAGATTTGGGATAGGGTACGATATTGCCGGAGAGCTTCATCGGGTTAAAGATCACCTGGCCATTCGGTAGTTTTTTACCAAACTGTTCTTCAGTTAACCTGTGGTTATGGTGCGAAACAAAGTAATTTTTTTCTGCCTTTTGCAGGGCTTCAAGCATAAAGGCACGGTCATCTTTATGCGGCCAGTAGAAATCCACTGCCTTCTGTGAGATAACCACATATGGTATTTTCAACAGTAAACACTGATAAGCCATTTTCAGGCCATCGAAGTTAATTCCCTGCGAAATGATGACCAGTTCCGGGGCTTCCCCCTTCATGATTTTGATATAGTTACTAAAATCCTCCCCCTGTGGCTCAATTAGCTTTAGTGCCAGCGCAGTTTGATTTGCTATTTTGCTTACTTTACCGACTACCCGTCTTGGTATAGACCGCTTAGGGAAGATCTCGATCAAACCCACATTTCTTGCTGCCAGTTTTACAAATTCCGGATGCTGTCTGTTGATCCAGTATTTTACAACGGAAATGCTAAAGCCTGCTGCCTGCAATGGGGGAATACTTCTGCCCCATAATTCTTCACTGCCGCCCCAATCTTCGGTACAAGAACTTACGATAACTATTTTACGCATTGATTATTCTGTTGTTGAATTGTTATTGAATAGATGGTAATACTCGCCCTGTAAACTGAGCAGTTCCTCATGTGTTCCCGATTCTGATATTCTTCCGGAGGATAGCATGTAGATATAGTCTGCATGTTTAACAGCCGACTGCCTGTGACTGATGATCAGCGCAGCACGGTTTCCAATTCTCTCCCTGAATGAGTCAAAGAGTTCCTTTTCAGCTGTGGCATCCAAAGCACTTGTAGCTTCATCAAGAACCACAAACCTGGATTTACTAAAGAAGGCCCGGGCAATAGCAAGTTTTTGCCACTGTCCGATGCTCACCTCATGTCCGTCTTCAAAGATACGGCCCATGATGCTGTCGTAGCCTTCAGGAAAATTGTCGATAAAAAGATCGGCGCCGGAGTTTTTTGCTGCTTCGATCACTTCTGCATGTGAGCGTTGCTGGTGTATATCCCCAAACCGGATGTTATCGGCTACACTGACATTGTATTTCCCAAAGTCCTGGAAAACTGCACAAATTTGTTTCTGATATTCAAAACTGCTGAAGGTCCTGATATCAGTGTTGTTGAGGGTAATCTGTCCGGAAGTCGGGTCATATAATCTGCAGAGCAGTTTGATCAGCGTTGATTTGCCCGCACCGTTACTTCCTACAACTGCAATGATTTTACCTGCCGGCATTTTAATACTGATATCAGTTAGGGTATTTTTCTCGGCATGCGGATAAATGAAACTTACGTTTTTAAGTTCCAGATCGATTTGCTGATCCTGAGGAATTGGCTTCGGCTCAGGAATTTCAGTGAGACTGCTTTCCAGATCAAAAAGTTCAAAGACGCTTTTCACAAAAATATTATTCTGGTACAGGGTAGAAATTCCTGATGAAAGACTTTGCATTATATTGAAAGCCTGAGGCAGTGCCACAAGGAACAAGGTGATATCACCAACACTGGTAATTCCATGGATGCTCCCTATAGCAATATATGCGATGCAGGAAAAGAATCCCAATGTAGCAATAGTAGCAGTAAGCACTTCTCTGTAGGTACGTTCCTTACTGAGCTTTAATCTTCCTTCCAACAGCCTTAACCTGATTGCTACATAGGTCTCGCGAATGTGATGACCCAGGCCAAAACTTCTTATTTCCTTGGCATGAATATCTGAGGTAAGCAAAGTACTCAAGTAGGTAGATTTTCTTTCGAGGGCAGTTTGGGTAAGACGCAATGCATTCTGGCTGTCCGCAAAGCTGATACGGACCCACAGGGTAGGGATCACAAAAAGAGCAAGGATTGGGAACAGGCGCCAGTCAATTGCTACCAGCATAGAAGCAATAAGAATCAGGCTTAATACATTTTTGGCAATATCTACCATCGTAAATACTATCAGATTGGGCCTGTCGCTTCCCATGTCCCTGGCCCTTTTCAGGATATCAAAGTATTCAGGGCTCTCATAAAATGAAAGATCAAGAGCAATTGCACTCCTGTGAATTTTATCATCCATATATTCAGACACTTTGCCCGACTGTTTTTCGATGATGTAGGCAGATAAGGATTTTACCGAGGCATAACATACAGCGGATAAGGTGGCAAAAATGACAAACCTGATCACTTCAGGCTCATTTTTAAGATCCTGAATACCATGTTTTGAAATGGTATCTATCAGTGCTTTGAGTAGATATAGTGAAGAAAAAAACAGCCCACTTTCCAGAATGATGAAAAATATGGAGATGACGGTCCATTCTTTGGACGCATCCCAGATTAAACTAATAATTCTTGTAATGTTTAGATTGGTACTGAATTTATGAACTTTATGGGCAAACGATTTGATCATATGGTAGTATGAGGGAACAAAAGTAGTATTTTCTGTGCTTATAACGGGCTTTTCCGTTTAAATTGCCGGATTCGCTCTATTTCGTTTAAATAACCCGGAAAGCGTGTACAGCACTTGATTTGCCAGTGTAGACAATGGTTTTTCAACTACGATATTTATTAGCCATGAGGATAGAAGACTGATCATTAATATTCCAAACAATAGCACATCTGGTTGAATATTATTTCTGAAATACCAGTAAAAACACATAAAATAAATGTGAAAAAGATAAAGTGGGTAAGTGAGCGTAGCCAGCATCAGAGAAAACCGTTTTGCAGCAATATGTATCAGCCCCGTGCTGATCAATAAAAAAACAGCGTATACGGCAGTAATGATTAGTGGATACACATATGGGGCTGAAATCGAAGCACCCTTGTAAATGGTATTCAAGTCATCAGTCTGGGCTTTTGAAGTCATTATTGCACAAAAGAAGTTTAATGCCAGAAGCGCGTATACTTTTATTTTACCCGGGTGATTTGCATTGATCATGTAAAACAACATACCTGCCGACAGGGGTAGAAAAACCAGATATGGCTGCATTCCGGGCTGAAATACTCCGTAGAGGCATAATAAAATAACAAAGAATAACAGAGTTAATATCCTGTTCCATAGTTTTAGAGCGATAACGACACCTATTAAAGCGTAAAAGACAATTTCAACCATCAGTGTATGGAACACCGGATTAATCATTGGCGAGCCCAGCAGGTATGGAATCATAGTAAAATTGACAACTAATGTTTTAAGGGAAGCCTCTGCAAGATAGCTGTGGTTGGTGTAAAATAAACGGGGCATTATATAAGCAACAATACAGCTGATCCAGAACAACGGATAAAGCCTTGCAATCCTGCTGATCACAAAATCTTTTATACCCCTGTTTACAGATGTCAGCGTAACTACGTAACCACTTACCATGTACAGAATTACAACAGCAACACTCCCATATTTTGAGAACCACAGGTATTTGTCATTTGCCGGTACAATGTGATAAACGAAATTAAATGTTGCCGCATAGTGGTTAAAAAAGACGTATACAACAGCGAAGAATCTGAGGTAGTCAAGGGCAGCAGACCTTTGAGAGGGTACATTTTTGGTCATTAAAAGGGATTTAATATTTTTTATAAAAGCAGTGTTTGATTTATCAACTCAGGAACTCCCAGTAATTATCACTATTTATAACCTGAGCAGAGCGCGGTGCATAGGTTTGAATAAAGTTATCCGGAAATTTCACTTTAACTTTTGCATTCCATTTGATCTCGAACGCAGATATCTCATTGTCCTGTTCCTCCAGATAGTCAATTTCTGCTTTGCTTACGTTGCGCCAAAAATAGGTGTTACCATAAAAACCTGTATAGGCAAGATTCTTTTTGCGCTCGCTTATGATAAAGTTTTCCCACAGGGCACCAATATCGTTTCGCTGGGATAGAGGAGCGAAATTATTGATTACACTATTCCTGATCCCATTGTCGTAAAAAAAAATTTTACGGGATGAGCTGATCTCGTTTCTCAGATTTCTTGCAAAGGGATTCAAACGGAAGATAACGAAGGATTTTTCAAGTAAATCAATGTAAGTGCTGATTGTTGCCTTATCTACCCCCACGGTCTTTGATAATTCATTATAAGAAACCTCATGCCCTACCTGCCATGCAAGTGCCTGCAGCAATTTTAATAATGCGTCCGGGCGCCGGATATTTCCAGTTTCCAATATATCTTTATACAGATAACTACCTGCAAGATTATTGAGTGTTTCTATAGCATTCTCAGGATTATTAATTACATCAGGATACATTCCTGTGATCAGAAATTCTTCAAGCCGGTCATGAACTTTGGCAAAGGACAATTGCACTTTAAGTTCATTCCAGGACAGCGGGTACAATCTGTACTCCCATTTGCGGCCGGTCAGGGGTTCATTAATTTTACTGGCAATTTCCAGAGAGGATGATCCAGAGATGAAAAGCTGAACATCCTTTTTGGCATCAACGATCATTTTAGCTGTAAGACCAATATTTTCCAGACGTTGTGCTTCATCAAATACAACTACTTTATAGTTTCCAAGATAATTATTGATAAAAGCTTGTGTGGGATTATTCCAGGCTAACCGGACAGCTGGATCATCACCATTGATGTATAAATAATCATCATTCAGTGAAGCAGCGATCTTAGTAATCAATGTTGTTTTACCGACCTGACGTGGTCCTAAAACAACAATTGCTTTCTTATAATCTACCTTTTTTTCCAGAATATTTTGAAGAGACCTACCTATCATAAGAATTCCTATTCCCCAAATATAGCTATATTTGGGGAATATATTCGCTAAATATGGTTATTTTTGGAGAATAGGAATCAACTCGCATTTAATAATCATTTTTAAAGATTGAGGTTAATAAGCCAAAAAAAAATTGTAAAGTTATAATATGATTAGTAAATTAGCTACATAGTCACTAATAATCAATCTGTTACATTATTATCAATACCCTCTCCTATTCTTTAGATGCCAGAGCACAAAATATTTTGAGCCGTCGACTGACTAGTTGCCTAAACATGGGCTTTTGCAACCCATGATAACCTGGAAATACAATCTAAATTATATTACCATGAAAACAATCTCAAAGATTAAACCGCTGATTATTATTTATCTGCTTTTAATATTCACTGATTCTGCAATGGCAGCAGTTCCCGCCAATCCCCCATCGAATTTTAAACATCAATATGCCATTGTAAATGGTGTAAAAATCCATTATGTCATCGGGGGAAAGGGGGAGCCATTGCTACTGGTACATGGATTTGGCCAAAACTGGTACATGTGGAACAGGTTGCTACCTGAGCTATCCAAGCATTTTACTGTCATCGCACCAGATATGCGCGGAGTTGGTGAATCAGGAAAGACTAAGGATGGCTATGATAAAAAAAATATGGCTGTGGATATGCATGAACTGATGAAAAAGTTAGGCTACAGCCATGTTAACCTCGCCGGTCATGATATCGGCTTAATGGTAGCTTATTGCTATGCTGCGCAATTTCCTGGCGACGTAAAGAAATTAGCCTTAATGGATGCTTTGCTACCAGGAATTGAGCCCGTATGGAGTCAGGTTAAGGCACAGGCCTGGTGGTTTGGCTTTTTCGCACAGCCCCATTCGGGAGATCTCGTTTCCGGCAAAGTGGGTTTATTCTTCACTGATTTCTGGCCAACGGTAGGATTTCAGAAAAATGCCTTTACTAAAGCAGAGACCGCAGAATTTATCCGCGCATACTCCGTACCTGAAGCCACTACCGGCGCGTTTCACTGGTTTGGTTATTTTGATGAAGATGCAAAGGACAATGTTGAATTTGCCAAACATAAACTACCTATGCCGGTATTGGCAATGGGCTCAGATCATTTTGCTGGGCCATTTCTGGCAACGCATACAAGATTAGTGGCTGATCATGTAGAGGAATCGGTAATCAAAGATTCCGGACATTGGATAGTGCAGGAGAACACACCGCAAGTTCAAAAGGACCTGCTTGATTTTTTCATAAAATAAAGGTCTTGTTACATTACCATTTTTGTTATTTTAAAATTCGACATGCTTATTTACACAAAAACTGAGGTATGAACATTTTTAACGAAAAGTTATGATTAAGGAATTAAAGCAGCGCAATCTTTTTCATTTGAAGCATTTCAAACTTTATGAAGATCGGTTTTACTATAAGAACAAAGTTATAGGGTCGCTCCCGCAAAAATTAATGATCCACCAGGCATTTAAAGATCTATGGCAACTGCAACTCGCCACTTTATAGCTTAATGGATTGCCAACACGATAATGAGGCTTTTCTTCATTTTGATCCATAGCCAAATATAATTGTTTCGGTTTAACAATATCCCATACCTTTTCCTGAGAAACAGTTGCCCCGGCCTTGACCAACATTTCCTCTATTTGTCCAGTGATATGCTTTTCCCTTCCCGGAGATAGATCTTCCACGTAGCAACAGTACTTCTCTCAACTCCCAAACGCTTATACACACCCCGCTCCCTTATTAGCGTCTCCAAGGCCATACGCGTTCCCTCTACCTGCATATCAAATAGATTACGAGACCAATAATCACCAATATGGCAGCTACTTCCCACCACGAGAGTTCAACAGCGAACTTCAATTCGGCCGCATCACATCGGATGTACACCTTAATAAATGCTACAAGTTGCTTTATCATAATTTAGTATATGCTGATAAAAGAGCGCGCGAGGAAATTAATAACAATCTGCAGTGCTACATTCTTGAAGACCGGAAGCTGCCACCAAGCGAACTATGGCATCTAGTAACAATTTAATTTCTGATGCCATTGCTTTAACATATGTTTAAAAATCATATTCCAGTATAATATCATCGATCCTCACCTCAGAACATCCCTAACCTCAGCATATGAATTGTAAGCAAGCGGTACCCAAAGCCTCCACCCGCCACAATTTTTAACTACTGACCAACGTAAAAATTTAGAGTATTTTCAATGAGTGATTAAGTATATGTAAGAACATATTCAGACAAAAATAAAACCCTGTAAGGTTTTAACTTACAGGGCTTACTTTTAACTCAGTACCCGAGAGCAGATTCGAACTGCCACGCCGTTGCCAGCACCAGCCCCTCAAGCTGGCGCGTCTACCAATTTCGCCACCCGGGTATGATTCTGTGCTGCAAATATATATTTATTCACAATAGTTTTACCACTAATTTGAAAAAACTACAACTCAATTTGTAAGCCGTCATAAGCAAGCCTGATATTTGAAGGCAGTTCTACCTCGATATCAGCATGTTTGCCCAGATTATGGCTCATATGCGTAAAATAAGTCATTTCTGCTCCGATATCTTCAGCAAAGGAAATCGCTTCCTCCAAAGTAAAATGAGAGATGTGTTCTTCCTTCTGCAAAGCATTCACTACCAAAATCTTTGTGCCCCTGATCTTATCAACCGAAGCCTGAGTGATAGTCTTGGCATCAGTGATATAAGTAAAATCATTGATCCTGTAACCCAGAATAGGCAGCTTGTAATGCATAATATCAAGCGGGATGAACTCAGTATTGCCGATAGAGAAAGGTTCACCTGTAACCGTATGCATGTTGATCTGCGGAACACCCGGATAAACCTTCTCAGCAAAAATATAGGAGAACTCCTTTTTTAATGCTTCCTGCACACGCAAAGTAGCATAGATATCAATATTTTTCTTAAGTAAATAGTTGAAAGGCCTGATGTCATCCAGCCCTGCTACATGGTCCTTATGTTCATGTGTGTAAACAATCGCATCCAGATCCTTCACCTTTGCCCTTAGCATCTGGTACCTGAAATCAGGGCCACTGTCAATCACAATAGTCTTGTCGGCAGTTTCAAGTAAAACAGAAACTCGCAGGCGCTTATCTCTGGCATCGTCCGACTGGCAAACTTCACATCCGCAGGTGATCACAGGAATCCCCTGTGATGTACCGGTACCCAGAAATGTGATTTTCAAAATGCGAAAGTTAAGGTCATAATTCCAAAATTAACAAAAAAAGGGTTAAGACAATTTGCCTCAACCCTTTTTTATAAATAATAATTTTATCAGCGCAGATCAACTACTTCAACCCCAGGGTATTTCTTGGCATCAAAGCCAAAGGTACCTGCCGGAACCTTTACATTGGGCACAAAACTCTTTACTATATAGGTATACTTGTTGCCGTTTTTATCAAAGATCACCACATTGGCAATCTGATGGGCAGATTTGTCAATTCCCAGCCTGATCTTAAAATAAGATTTCTTCGAATCTACAGGAGAAAGATCTATCATCTGATAAGTCTTTGCACCATCCTTTTTCTCCCCGGTATAAAGGTATTTGAAGCCTTTTTCATACAAGGTAAATATGCCCGCAGGGTTCAGTGCATCACCACTGTTATCAACCGCAGAAACCTGTACTTCCTTATCCTTCTTAAGATAGGTCCACTGGCTTTTCCCGTCACTGATCATATCCTGATCGGTCATTACTACCTTATACTTGTTGGCAGCAGACTGCACGGTCAAAGTGCCCTGTTGGGTATCCTTTTGTTTGTTCTGAGGATTTTCCATCGTAAAGACAAACGTTGCCTTTACTACGTCATAAGCTTTATACTTTTTACTGGCTTCAGCTAATATAGTTTTTGCTTTTGCATCGGTCTGGCTATAGCCGGAAATATACGTTCCGGATAAGAGCAGCAACAATAAGATCTTCTTCATTTGGCTGTTATTTCTTCAGATTAGTCAAGAATTGTTCCAAAGCATAATCATCAGGCAGCAATACTTCTCTGGCCTTACTGCCTTCAAACGGTCCAACTACACCAGCAGCTTCAAGCTGGTCAATGATCCTTCCTGCCCTGTTATATCCTAATTTCAGCTTACGCTGGATGAGGGATGTAGATCCCTGCTGGTGCATAACGATCAGGCGTGCAGCATCTTCAAACATAGAGTCCCTGTCATCAGGATCGAAATCAGCCTTGGCAGATTCAGCAGCTTCATCAAGGTATTCCGGTAACTGGTAAGCTTCCGGATAACCGCGCTGGTTACCAATGAACTCAGAGATACGGTCAACTTCGGGTGTATCCACAAAAGCACACTGTAACCTGATCAGATCGTTGCCTGTAGACAATAACATATCCCCGCGACCAATTAACTGGTCTGCACCGCCACTGTCGAGAATCGTCCTGGAATCGATCTTAGACAATACCCTGAAGGCAAGCCGGGCCGGGAAGTTGGCCTTGATCGTACCTGTAATAATATTTACTGAAGGACGCTGAGTTGCCAGCACAAGATGGATACCTACCGCACGTGCCAGCTGGGCAAGGCGGGCGATCGGAGTTTCTACTTCTTTACCGGCGGTCATCATCAGATCGGCAAACTCATCCACTACTAACACAATATAAGGCAGGAAGCGGTGTGAATTATTCGGGTTCAGTTTCCTTTTGATAAACTTTTCGTTGTATTCTCTCAGGTTCCTTACCTGTGCATCCTTCAAAAGATCATAACGCTGATCCATCTCGATACAGAGCGAATTCAGGGTATGAATTACTTTCTTGGTATCTGTAATAATCGCATCGGCCTCTCCCGGCAGTTTTGCCAGGAAATGACGTTCAATTTTGTTGAAAAGTGTAAGCTCTACCTTTTTTGGGTCTACCAGCACAAACTTGAGTTGTGAAGGATGTTTCTTGTACAGCAGTGATACCAGGATTGCGTTGATACCAACTGACTTACCCTGTCCGGTTGCACCGGCAACAAGTAAATGGGGCATCTTAGCCAGGTCGGCAATGTAAACCTCGTTAGAGATGGTCTTACCTAAAGCAATCGGGAGGTCCATATCCGTTTTCTGGAATTTCTCTGTAGCCAGGATGCTGCGCATAGAAACCATTTCCGGATGCATATTTGGCACCTCGATACCGATGGTACCTTTTCCCGGCATCGGCGCAATAATCCGGATCCCAAGGGCCGCTAAGCTCAGAGCGATATCATCTTCCAGGTTCTTGATCTTCGAGATCCTTACGCCCGGGGCAGGAATGATCTCGTAGAGCGTTACTGTAGGACCAATTGTTGCCTTGATCTTATCAATCTCAATATTGTAATGGTTGAGCGTTTCAACGATCTTATTTTTATTGGCTTCCAGTTCGTCTGCATTGACAGAGATCTTATTGGAACCATGATCTTCAAGCAGGTCGATGGTCGGATATTTATAACTGGCCAGATCCAGTGTAGGATCATAATTGCCAAACTGCTCTACCAGTTCTTCAGATTTCTTCTCCTCATCAGTTTTCTCGATGGTGAGTTGTGGCTCAGGCTTCACATCTTCATAGATAATCTCCGAAAGCGGTTCAACAACCGGCGAAAGGATGATCGGCGCATTGTTCATGATGTTCAACACTGGTGGAGCTGGCGGTACCACATCTTCCTCTTCGAGAGGCGCATTTTCAAAACGGCTCGGCGTTAACACGATATTCTGCTGTGTCTTTTTACGCTGCCCAGCCAGACGGTCGTTCAGCGTAAATTCTACTTCTCCGGGATTTTTTTCCAGCTGTACATTTTCAGCTAAGGCAGAATGGCCCCTCACTACGTTATTCGCTATTGCGCTCTCATCTTCCCTTTCGGCACGTTGTTCAGCAAAGCGTTCTGCAACAGCTTCGGCCGCGGCAGGGAAGTGGTTACCAACCTCGGCAACATCCAGTTCTTCATCATCTTCCTGGCGCTGTTTACGTTCAGGAAATTTAAAATCAATGTTATAGGCAATAATTAAAATAGTCAGCCCTAAAAAGGCGAGCAGCCCCCCTACTCCGGTGATCCCAATCTGGGCAACCAAAAGCCTGTTGCTCCAATAGCCCACTTCACCTTCCAGGTAATGCGGCGCATCAGAAAAGAACGAATGGAAAAATCCAAACGTCAGGGATAAAAAGAGCAGGAAAAATAAGCTGTAGCCCAGGGTTTTTTCCAGGGCGAAGATTTTGACCTTAAACAGCAGGCGGTAGCCGATGACAAAAAAGATAAATACAAAAACAAAAGAAGATACCCCAAACCATTCATAAATAAACTGGTGAGACAGCAAGGCACCAAACTTACCCAGCCAGTTCTGCACCACGATAGGGATATTGTGCTGCTGCAGTTCCTCAATAGTCTTAAAGAGGTTGCCCCATCCGCCGTTGGCATCAATAACATAGCTGTAATCTTCCTGCCAGGTAAACAGGTAGGAAGTAAAGGCCACCAGAAAGTAGATCGAAAGGATCAGAAAAAACAAACCCGCTATCTTGAGGACGCGCTCATTCTGAAAGTTCAGTGAAGGCATTCTGTCAAACAGCTCTCTTTGTGGTTTTGCCGATGCTCTTGAACCTGGCTTGTCTCCGTATTCGTTTTTGAATGAATTAGATTTAAATTGGTTTCCCCTTACCGACATTTTGTATAAACTAGTATTAAACAACAAATATAAAATATATAGTTGTATGTGTCACGTTATTCTAAAAGCAGAGGAAGAATATATCCTGAAAGCAGCAGTATTTGTATTTACATATCCCAAATCCGGAGTCTGATCCTTTTGATATAATGCCGCACATCCAGAATAAGCGCCGCCATCACATAAAACACAATTGGAAAACCGACTGCCAGGAAAGAAGAATAGATAAAGAAAAGCCTGATCTTGCTGATCGACATATTAAAACGCTCTGCGATATAAGTACATACCCCAAAACTCTGTTTCTCAAAATAGGTGACGATGCTCTGGAACATGATGTTTGTCTTTATATTTTTCAGGGGTATCAATTATTGATCAATTTAGAGATTATATTATATAAAAGCAAAAACCATTCCCTAAATACTATCCCGTTTAGTAACAATATCTATTCCAACAGCACAATTCAAACACTTCTTAGTTGCGCAATAGTTTTTATGCAGTTGCAGGATAGCCTGTGAATCACTCGCACTTTTTAATTTTAGCCCCGCGGCTTTATATTTCCTGACCACGCCATTGTCCTCAGCTGGTATACTTTTCAGAAAACTGACCGACCGCTGCCGGATCTCCGGAATACCGAAATATCCGCCGTAATGATATAAAATCACGCATACAACATTGATAATCAAGATGTCGACCGATTTCCTGCCCAGCCGCAGCTCCATTGGCTTACAAATTTTATCAAAGTGAGAATGGTCTTTCCAGTAGGGATGAACGGAAACCGGTGTAAATAAACTGATCAGGGAAGGGAGCTTTCCGGCAGCAAGAATATCCGGGATGGCCGGGGTATTTCCTGTTAACATGCCCGCCAGCTGTGCAATCCTCAGGACAGGGAAATTCTGCGGATGCATTCTGAGAAATTTCCACAGCGATGGATCCAGAGGCACAAGCTGATACTTTTTTCTGAGGAAAACATACTCAGCCTGTAGCTGGCGCGGATAGCTGTCTACAAAATCACCCTCCAGAAAACCTGCCTGTCCAAACAAAAGGGCTTCGATCTGCAGCGCCTGATTCCTGTGCCTGCCCAAAAGCGTAGCTGGTAATTCCGCAGCCAGCAGCTCAAAGGGAATAGTGTTTACCTTAAAGCCAAAGTTCCTGATGAGCAGCTGATGAAAGGTTTCATTCCAGTTGTACTTGTTCTTTACCATCAGTACTTCCAGTTCAGCCGATTTCTCCGCCAGTCTCTCAGCAGCCATGGTATCAAGGACTTTCCTGATGATCGCAGGATCTGCCTGACTAATCTGACCAGCGCAGGGAAAAAAACTCCTGCCATCCAGCAGCGAACGGTACCGCTGCAACATATCATCCGGAATAAGGTCTTTAAGTAAAAGTACGGGAATCAGGCTGCCATCCGTACGGCAGATTACAGCGTCATCCTCATAAACCACATGGAGGATCACAGTATCATATAAACGGTCTTGCTGGTGATGGTGCAATAGCCATTCAGAGGCTTTCACATGGATCTCTACATTCCCTGCCCATAACGTTCCAGCAATCCTGAGCCGCGCTGAACTGAAATCAGGCCCGGCATGGGTATTGGGAGATCCGGTATCAATAATTTCCAGCTTTGCCCCATCAGTGCAATACAGATCGAGCCTGGTCAGCAACCGGTACTGCCAGATATAATGTAAAAAGTCTTCATTAAGCCGCATGAAGCAAACTTAATTCTAAGACAATATTTCCTGTTAATTAATTTTTTACACCAGGTTAGCCTTTTCCAGTATCTGCTGCATCTCCACTTGTAATTTCAATGCTTCTTCCCTGGCTTTCTCTGCAAAATCTTTTCCATTGCTGGCGTAGATAATCCCCCTGGCGGAGTTGACAAGTAATCCGCAATGGTCATTCAAGCCAAATTCACATACATCGGCCAGACTTCCACCCTGTGCACCAACACCAGGTACAAGCAGGAAACTATCCGGTGCCAAACGCCTGATATTTGCAAATTCAGATCCTCTTGTGGCACCAACAACATACATCATGCGTTCGCTGTCCGCCCAGACAGAAGACACTTTGATCACTTCTTCATAAAGTTTACCTTCGGGTGTTTCGAGCAGCTGAAAGTCGTGATGGCCTTCATTTGAAGTTGCTGCCAGCAGGATTACCCATTTGTCTTCATATTTTAAAAAGGGGCTGACAGAATCTTTGCCCATATAAGGAGCCACGGTAATAGAGTCGAAACTCATGCCCGACTTCTCCTGGTTAAAAAAAGCATCTGCATACATAGCTGAGGTATTTCCTATATCTCCCCTCTTCGCATCTGCTATGCTGAAAATTTCCTTCGGGATATGCGCCCAGGTTTTCAGTAAACTCTCCCAGCCCTTCAGACCCCTCGATTCATAAAAAGCAGTGTTTGGTTTATAGGCAACACAGAGGTCAGCTGTCGCATCGATAATTTGTTTATTGAACTCAAAAATAGGATCTTCAAGATCTAAAAGATGTGGAGGAATATTTTCCAGTACCGGGTCAAGACCTACACACAAAAATGATTTTTTAGATTTTATCTGTTCAAATAGTTGCTTTTTATTCATTTGGGCTGAGATTATGCGCAAATATGCCAAAATTTCGACAGCTTTCTAAAAGCTGGTTTAACAAAACTTAAGTAAAATATTTCTAACATTTTTAAATTTTACTTGGAGTTTCAGATACAAATACATACAATTGCAACATAATTCTCAAAAGTTTATCTGATCAGTCCAGAAAATCTCACAAAATTTTGTACTATTTTTCAAATCCTAATTGCATTTTTTGCTCTGATATGTCGATAAATACGTTTATAAAAATTTCTCTACACCCACATAATGTTTAACAAAACAGAATTAAATGAAAAACTCACCGCTGAACTGCGTGAGTTAGCAAAATCTAAGGGGATCTTAAATGCCGATGATATGCGTAAGGCAGAACTGGTTGAAGTGATTCGCCAGATCAGCGAACAGCAGGGAGAACCAGATGTAATTATTCCATCAACTGAATCCACTATTGCCGAGATCATTACCACAAATGATGCTGCAAACCAGGCACCGGTAAAAGCTGCAAAAGCGAAAGCTCCAAAAAGCAATACCGCTGAAAAACCACTCAGAAAAAGAACGCGCATCTCAAAAGATGAGCCTGAAACAACTGCAGCGGCCAACACTAATTTTAACAGAGCCTCATTATTTGACAATCCTGCAACTGAGGAACAACAGGAATCTGTTGCCCAGCCTTCTGCAGGAAATGAAGAAGCTGAAGTAGCTGTACCACAAGCAAGAAAAGAAGACAATTCACCGGTACCTGCTGCCAATCCTAACGGCGAACAGAAAAAAATAAAGCCCTTAAGAGAAGACAACAGGCCTAAGAACAATAATACAGGTAACAACAGTAACCAGAAATCAAATGAAAACAGTTATTCTAACCTGGATTTCGACAATACCATCACCAATGAAGGTGTCCTGGAAATCATGCCCGATGGTTATGGCTTCCTGAGATCTGCAGATTACAACTACCTTTCATCTCCGGATGACATTTATGTATCGCAGTCGCAAATCAAATTATTTGGTTTAAAAACCGGTGATACCGTTAAAGGAAGTATCCGCCCGCCAAAAGAAGGTGAAAAATATTTCCCGCTGGTACGCGTGGAAACAATCAATGGACGTCTTCCTGCTGATGTGAGAGACAGGGTTCCTTTTGATTACCTTACCCCATTGTTCCCTACTGAAAGATTAAACCTTTTCACAGAAACAAATAACTATTCTACAAGGATCATTGACTTGTTTACCCCAATCGGTAAAGGCCAGCGTGGTTTGATCGTGGCACAGCCGAAAACAGGTAAAACAAACCTGCTGAAAGAAGTAGCCAATGCGATCGCTAAAAACCATCCGGAAGTTTACCTGATTATCCTGCTGATCGATGAGCGTCCGGAAGAGGTTACAGATATGGCAAGAAGCGTACGTGCAGAAGTTATCGCATCAACTTTTGATGAGCCTGCTGAACGTCACGTTAAAATCGCCAATATCGTACTCGAAAAAGCAAAACGACTGGTAGAATGTGGCCATGATGTAGTAATCCTGCTGGATTCAATCACCCGTCTTGCCCGTGCTTACAATACAACGGCCCCTGCTTCAGGTAAAATCCTTTCCGGTGGTGTGGATGCAAACGCATTACATAAACCAAAACGTTTCTTCGGAGCGGCAAGGAATATCGAAAGAGGTGGTTCACTGACCATCCTGGCAACTGCCCTTACAGATACTGGTTCTAAAATGGATGAAGTGATCTTTGAAGAATTCAAAGGTACCGGTAACATGGAGCTTCAGTTAGACCGTAAACTGTCCAATAAACGTATCTTCCCTGCAATTGACATTACTGCATCAAGTACCCGCCGTGATGACCTGCTGCATGACAGAGATACTTTACAAAGAGTATGGATCCTGCGTAACCACCTGGCTGATATGAATGCACAGGAAGCTATGGAGTTTGTTCAGGCACAAATCAAGAACACCAAGACTAACGAGGAGTTCTTAATTTCAATGAACAGCTAATCCAAAATGAAGAAACACATTCCTAATGCATTAACTTGCGCCAACCTCCTTTCGGGATGTTTTGGTGTGGTTTCTGCATTTAAAGGTAATTTAGACATAGCCGCTTATGCAGTGCTCGCCTCTGGTATATTCGACTTTTTCGATGGTTTTGTGGCCAGGTCCCTGGGCGTAAAATCGGCCATCGGCAAAGAACTGGATTCACTGGCGGATATGGTAAGCTTTGGTTTTTTACCAGGGGTGGTGATGTTTCAGATGCTTGCCCAAAGTGATTTCAGTTCGCCTTACCTACCTTATTTGGGTTTCCTGATCACGATGTTTTCGGCGCTCCGCCTGGCTAAATTCAATATTGATGAACGCCAGACAGAAGATTTTATAGGGCTGAACACGCCGATGAACACCTTGTTTATCGTGTCGCTTCCCTTTATCCAGCGCGATTACCCGGGATTGGGAAATTCTACTTTACTGCTGGTGGCAATCACCGTGGTTATGAGTTTCCTGCTCACGAGCGAGATCAGGATTTTTTCTTTGAAATTTGGTACGCAGGACTGGGCCCAGAACAAGATTAAATACATTTTCCTGATCCTATCTGCTATCCTGATCGCGTTCCTGAAATTCGCTGCAATTCCCTTTGTACTGGTGCTGTATATCTCTTTGTCTATACTGCATTTCAGACGTATACCCAAACTATAACGATTTAAATCAGGCCTGATCAGGATAATCAGCTTCCCTGATCAATTTTTAAAGCTAACTAGAGACGTTTCTCTAGTTCAGCTTTTGCTTCATCCAGCTGCCTGTATAAAATCTGCACAAAATCACTGAACTCCTGAAAGTTCTTTGGCATATCCGAGAGATCTTTCTGGTCACGCGCACTGTTTTCAATCAGCTGCAGATGTCCGCGGGCATCCTCCCTGCCAACATACGATAGCGTAGGTTTGATCTTGTGCGCAAATCCTGCTGCTTTATCCCATTCCTGTGCAACGATCGACTGCTCCAGATCGGCAATATATAAAGGCGTTTGTAATTTGAACATATCGATCATTTCGATCATAAATTCTGCACTGTCGCCCGACATATCCCGTAAATAAGACAGGTCTAGAGGGCTGTTGTTTTTTTCTGCGTCTATCATTTGGGACAAAACTATATAAAATTATGAGATTTTTGAAACCACTAAGTTATCCTTTAATATGGACAATAAGCCTGAAATATTTTGTTGTAGCAAAGGATGTTGGGCTTCGCCTGCAATTTCGGCCAGCGGCTCCAGCACAAATCTCCTTTCATGCATCCTCGGATGCGGTATCTGAAGCCGTTCACCATCACTGACAACCTCTTCAGCGTATAATATAATATCAATGTCGATCACCCTTGCACCCCATTTTTCGGCCCTGATCCGTCCCAGTTCTTCTTCAATTTTTAACGTACGTTTTAATATCTCCTGCGGATCCAGACTGGTTTTAACTCCGGCAGCCAGATTATAAAAGGCTGGCTGGTCTACATTTCCCCAGGCTGCAGTTTCGTAAAAGGATGACATTGCAGTAATTTCGCCTATTGTATCCCCTATTCTGCGCAATGCATTGTTTAATATTGCCCTTCTGTCCCCTAAATTGCTTCCAAGTAACAAATAAACTGTTTTGGTCTCTAATTGCATATAAAACCCTGATTCATTTAATATCTTTACAAATTAAATATTAATCATCCACATGAGAGAATTTTTCAAATATGTTTTTGCTACGGTTGTAGGTATCATTATTTCTACATTCCTGATTTTCCTGGTTATCATTCTTCTTGTGGTTGGTGTGGTATCTTCTATCGACGAGGATAAAAGTATCAGCGTACTCAGTAACAGCGTGCTTTACCTCAATCTCGATCAAAGCATTAAGGAGCGTACCCCTAACAAAACACTGGAGAGCCTGCCAATCGTTGGTAACGGCGGACAAAAAAGTATCGGTTTCAATGATTTGATAAGGGCACTTAAAAGAGCCAAAACGGATGACAATATCACCTGTATTTATCTGAATGTAAGTTCTCCGGCTGCGGGCAAAGCTACTCTCAAGGAAATACGGGATGCCCTGATTGATTTCAAAAAAAGTAAAAAGAAAATCATCGCTTACAGCGAAGTATACACCCAGGATGCCTATTACCTGGCCTCAGTAGCAGATAAAGTCTATCTGAATCCACAAGGCGCACTTGAATTCAAGGGATTCAGTTCGCAGCTGACATTTTTCAAAGGTGCAATGGAGAAAATAGGTGTTGAAGCCCAGATTATCCGTGTAGGAAATTATAAAAGCGCTGTGGAGCCCTTTATCAATGATAAGATGAGTGAGTATAACCGTAAACAGGTAACAGCTTACGTGGGAGGCTTATACAATACATTCCTCGAAGGAATTTCTGCTTCGAGGAATATCCCTGAGGACAGCCTTTATGTATATGCCAATACCTACAGGATACAGCAACCTAAAGATGCGCTGAGTTATAAAATGATTGACGGACTGAAGTATAAGGACGAGGTACTGGATGAACTGAAAAAACTGAGCAGCACTGGCGCTAAAGAAACGCTTTCTACGGTAACCATTAATGATTATGCGCAGAACCAGAAAACTGAGAACAGCGACAGCAAAAATAAAATAGCTGTGATCTATGCCAATGGCGATATTACCGGTGGCGAAGGCAACGATGAGTCGATCGGATCTGAACGTATCTCCCGTGCGATCAGGAAAGCAAGAATGGACGATAAGGTAAAAGCTATAGTTCTGCGTGTAAATTCAGGAGGTGGCAGTGCCCTCGCTTCGGATGTGATCTGGAGAGAGGTGGTGCTGAGCAGAAAAGTTAAACCTGTCATCGCATCTTTTGGTGATGTTGCTGCTTCTGGTGGTTACTATATCGGCTGTGCTGCCGATTCAATTTTTGTACAGCCCAATACTATTACGGGTTCAATTGGGGTTTTCGGTATCATACCTAACTTCCAGAACCTGTTCACAAATAAACTGGGTATCACTTTCGATGGCGTAAAAACCGGTGAATATGCAGATATCATGAGTGTAAACCGCCCGCTTACCGCTGGCGAAAGGTTAATCATCCAGACAGATGTGAACCATGTATATGACAGCTTTATCACCCGCGTAGCGGATGGACGTAAGAAATCAAAAGCTTATGTTGACTCCATTGGAGGTGGTCACGTATGGGTAGGAACAGATGCAGTGAAAATTGGGCTTGCAGACAAACTGGGCAGTTTTAATGATGCCGTAGTTGCTGCGGGTAAAAAAGCCAAACTGACGGAATATAAGGTAGTGGAATATCCAGAGCAAATCAGTACGCTGAAATCACTCCTGGACGATGGCGCGGATAATGTAAAGATGTATTATGCGAAGCAGGAATTTGGCGAAAACTTTTACCTGTACCAGCAGATGAAAAAGGCAGTAGTAAATGCCGGTATACAGGCACGCATGCCATTTGACATCCTGGTACAGTAGGCTATAATTTTTTCCATTCGGGATGAACAGGCAGGTAAACTGCATTTGCCGGTCTGTTCTTCACGTGTATCGTGATCGCGGTACAGGTATCCCTTTGCAGGTCAAATGCAATGCCATCAGCTACACTGTCATATACGAAAACACTGTCTTTTTGAGCATTCACATAGGTTTCCGTCTTCCTCAGTAAGGGATAAGCTTTCAGCAATTCTGCCAGTCTGACTCCTGTATGTATACCCTGGGCAGTTTGAAATTCTGGCGCAGCAACTGAAACCTGCTTCACTGCTCTGATCACCATGTTGCTGTCTCGGTAAGAAGAAAATATCACTGTGGGATTTTTCTTTAAAACTTTTTCATCTCCCTCATACCATATCCCCAGCGCACTACCCATAGCCGCATCCCCGTCATCAGGTCGCCCCATTAATTCAGACACCTGCTCCATATACTGACCGATATATATTTTACCGGCCTGTTTGCCAGCAATCACAAGTTTGGAGGAATCCACTTCCTGAAACTTCACAGTATCCTTTTTTCTAAGCGCAGTATCCTGCTGTGCATTATCGCTTGCAGGAGCATGGCATGCAGCTGATAAACCGAGCAGTAGCGCTCCTAAATAATTCATCCCTTTCATACCTGGTCAGTCAACAAAACTATGCCATAAATACATTGTTGGGGAAAAACGCTTCTTTTTATTTATTTTAGCGCCCAATGGAAAACAAGACCATAGCCCGCAGTTTACGGCTCCTGTCTCAGCTGATGGAGTTGCATAATGAAAATCCTTTTAAAATTAAAAGCGTGGCAAATGCTGCTTTTAAAGTGGATAAACTACCCTTTGCCATCAGTACCAAAACCCGGGAAGAGATTGAACAGATCGATGGCCTCGGCAAAAGTACGGCTGCAAAAGTTTGGGAATTACTGCAAACCGGCACCATGACCGACCTGCAAAATATTCTGGCCAACACTCCGGAAGGAATTGTGGAGATGCTCAGCATTAAGGGGATAGGTCCCAAAAAGATCGTAGTGATCTGGAAAGACCTGGGCATTGAAAATATAGGTGAACTGTATTATGCCTGTAATGAAAACCGACTGATCGAAGCCAAAGGCTTTGGATTGAAAACCCAGGAGGAGATCAAAAAGGTCATTGAATTTAAAATGGCTGCGCAGGGCAAGTTCCTGTATGCCCAGTCTGAAACACTCGTGCAGAGTTTATCTGCCGAACTTCTGTTGTGGTTAACACAACTCGAACAGGCTCCGCTATTGAGCGTAGCCGGTGGCTTTCGCCGTTACAATGAGATCATCGAAGAACTGGATTTTGTGGCAGGTGTTGACAATGAAGCAGCTGTAGTTGAAAAGCTGCACCTGTTTGCGGCGCTTCCGTTTGAGCAGAGCACCGCCAATCTTTTTACTGCAATGAGCCCTTTCGGATTGAAAATACAATTACATATTTATCCCAGGTCCGAGTTTTACATCAGCCTGTTTAAACTGACCGGCAATGAAAGCCATGTTAGCAAGGTACTGGAGCTGGCAGGCGAAGGCCCTTTTGAAGATGAAAAGGCGATTTATGCCAAAGCAGGACTCAGCTTTGTAGAACCTGAACTTCGTGAGGGACTCGATGAGGTTGAACTTGCAAAAGAGGGAAAACTACCTGCATTAATTACTTACGAAGATCTGAAGGGCAGCCTCCACAACCACTCCACATGGAGTGATGGGGTGCATTCCCTGGAAGAGATGGCAACCTATTGCAAAGACAATTTGCATCTGGAATATCTTGGCATATGCGATCACTCCAAATCTGCCTTCTATGCCAAAGGGCTCAATGAGCAGCGCGTATATGCACAACACCAGGAAATTGACGCACTGAACCAGAAACTGGCCCCTTTTAAAATATTCAAAGGTATTGAAAGTGATATTCTCAATGATGGTTCACTGGATTACAGTGACGAAATCCTGAAGACCTTTGATTTTGTAGTTGCCTCTGTTCACAGCAACCTGAGAATGGATGAAGAGAAGGCTACTGCAAGACTCATCAAAGCAATTGAAAACCCATATACAACGATATTAGGCCATCCCACAGGAAGGCTCCTGCTCAGCCGTAAAGGTTATCCTATTGACTATCACAAGATTATTGATGCCTGCGCAGCCAACAAGGTGGTGATCGAGATCAATGCGAACCCGCTGAGGCTGGATCTCGACTGGCGTTACCATCGCTATGCGCTGGAAAAAGGCGTCCTCTTGTCGGTCAATCCTGATGCACACCGCATGGAAGGTTTCAGGGATATGCACTACGGAGTTTACATTGGCAGAAAAGGCGGACTGGAAGCTGGCTCCTGCCTGAACACATTCAGCCTGGCTCAGATCGGTGAATATTTCAGCTCCCGAAAACAGTAGTCCTTTTTTCTACCTATATTTGAAAATTAATCCCTTAGCATGCTTGGAGAAAAACTGTACAATGCACATTATAACCATCCAAAACCGAATATACTGGTTATAGGTGATGTGATGCTGGACCATTATATCTTTGGAACTGCCTCCAGGTTATCCCCCGAAGCCCCGGTACCCATTGTAAATGTTAAAAACGAAAATAAGATCATCGGCGGCGCCGCAAATGTAGCCTGCAACCTGATCGATCTCGGGGCATCAGTATCTCTTGCCGGCATTACGGGCGATGATGCATTCGGAGCCGAAATCAAGGCAATCCTGCAAACCAAAAACATTGGTGCAGAGCTGATCCTGAAGGACAGCACACGTACTACAACGGTAAAAACACGGGTAATAGCCTCCAACCATCAGATAGTAAGAATCGACCAGGAGGATACACATGATATCCCCGGCGATCTCGAAGATATATTTTATACAGCGCTCCTGCCTGCTATCAAAGAGAGCGATATTGTAATCCTTTCTGATTACAACAAAGGCTTGCTTACACCCTCATTGTCATTGAAGGTGATTGAGGCCTGCCATCAACTGAATAAAAAAGTGATCGTAGATCCGAAAGGACTCGATTATACAAAATATAAGGGAGCGTTTATCATCAAGCCAAACCGCAAGGAACTGGCAGAAGCAGCGAAAACTGAAAAGATCCATAGTCAGGCCGACCTGGAAGCAGCAGCAAAAGTGATTTTTGACGTTACAGGTACAGATTACCTGATAGTCACGCTTTCCGAAAATGGTATTGCAATAATTACTCCGGAAAGCTGCAGCATTCTTCCTGTAGTAGCCAATCAGGTTTATGATGTAACGGGTGCAGGTGATACTGTGATCGCCACTTTAGCTTATTGCTTAGGACTGGGTTTCTCTATCGAAGAAGCCTGTACAATTGCCAATTATGCCGCTTCAATTGTGATCAAACATATCGGAAGTGCCACTACCACTATTGAAGAAATACTAACCGAAATAACAGCAAAATAATGGTTTTAGAAGAACTGAATAATCATAAGCAGACGATAGACAGGGTAATTGCCGCACTCGTTCCGGCAATAGAAGAGGGCTGCGAAATGGTAACCAGCGTTCTTGCTGCCGGGGGCAAAATCCTGCTTGCAGGTAACGGGGGCAGCGCCGCCGATGCACAGCATATAGCTGCTGAACTGGCAGGCAGGTATGTGAAGGAACGCAAAGCATTGCCCGGAATTGCGTTAACGGTTGACACTTCGGCCATGACTGCCATCAGCAATGATTACGGGTTCGACTTCGTATTTTCGAGGCAACTACATGCCCTGGCCCGTGAAAACGATTTGTTTATTGCCATTTCTACCAGCGGCAACAGTAAAAACATCATTCATGCGCTGCATACAGCCAAAGAACTGGGTTGTAAAACCCTGGGTTTATCTGGAAGGGACGGCGGTGAAATGAATGAGCTCTGCGATCTGAATATTGTAGTGCCCGACGAAACAACGGCAAGAATTCAGGAAATGCATATCCTGATCGGACATATTTTCTGCAATGCAGTAGACCTGAATTATTAAAGATGAATAGCAAGGATACCTTAAGCCGGAAAATAGTTTCCCTCAGTGAGTTAAAGGACTTAACCGACTCCTGGAAAGCAGAAGGAAAAAAAATAGTTTTTACAAATGGCTGCTTTGACCTGCTGCATGCGGGCCACGTAGCTTATCTTTCCGAGGCCGCTGATCTTGGAGATAAGCTTATCGTTGGCCTCAACAGTGATCAGTCTGTTTCCTGCATCAAAGGTCCGCAAAGACCTGTAAACAGCGAAACTACACGCAGTACTCTTCTGGCGTCAATGTTCTTCATCGACGCAGTAGTATTGTTTGGCGATGATACTCCCTTAGAATTGATTAAAACAGTACTGCCGGATATTCTAGTGAAAGGTGGTGACTACACAGTAGAAAGTATAGTGGGTGCAAAAGAAACCATCGCCAATGGAGGCAAGGTTGAAGTCCTGAGTTTTTTGCCGGGATTCTCATCTACTGCCATAATTGAAAAAATAAAGCGCTCAGAATAAATTCTAAAGATACTATATTGAAAAGCCCTAAGAAAATATTGGTGATCAGGTTCAGTTCAATGGGTGATATCATTTATACTACCCCTGTTGTCCGCTGCCTCAAAGAACAGCTTCCAGGCTGTGAGGTGCACTTCCTGACCAAAGAGCAGTTCAAATATATCTATGAGGGAAATCCCTACCTCAGCAAACTCCACCTCTTAAAACCCAGGTTAAAGGATACCATCCGCGAAATCAAAGAGGAGCAATTTGATATGATTATCGACCTGCATAATAACCTGCGCACGTCAATCATCAAGCTGTCTGCACAAATTCCATCTTCGACCTACAAAAAAGACAGGATCAGGAAATGGCTGGCCCTGAAATTCAAATGGACCTCCCTGTTTTCCAAAGATCATCTGGTAGACAGATACATGGAAACCGTCAAATTCCTGGGCGTAAAAAACGATAACCGGCCGATCGATTACTATGTGCGTAACCAGTACCAGATCGCAGATTTCCTCCCTCCCTCCCATCAGGGAAAATTTATTGCTTTCATTATTGGTGCCACCCACTTTACAAAGAGAATGCCCAATGAGAAGATCATTGAGATCTGCAGGGGGATTGATGTGCCAATTGTACTGCTGGGAGGTAACGATGTAAAAGACAATGCCGCAGAAATCAGCAATGCTGTTGGCGCAAATATATATTCTACCTGTGGATTGACCAATCTTGATCAGTCGGTCTTTATCGTTTCACAGGCCCATAAAATCATTGGTTTTGATACCGGACTAACGCATATTGCAGAAGCGTTTGACCGCCCGATAGCGTCTGTATGGGGAGGAACAACACCTGAATTGCTGGGGGTATATCCTTACCAGGTAAAAGATTCACTTATTGTGGGTATTGATCTCGACTGCAGGCCATGTTCCAAGTTTGGCCTTGAGCAATGTCCGCTTGGACATTTTAAGTGTATGAAAAACATTCCTGCTGAAGAGATTGTTACTTTCTCAAACACTTAACAGGGAAAAACTAACCAATCGTGAACCTCTAATTAACATCATGGCCAAACAACTTATCGTCGTGAGACACGGCAAATCAGACCAGGGCGAATATGGTATGTCTGATTTTGACAGGACACTGAACCACCGCGGAAATAAAAACGCAAATGAAATGGCCGAAAGGATTACACAGAAAGGTATTATTCCTGAACTGATTGTCAGCAGCCCCGCAGTGAGAGCCTTAACAACAGCCAAACATTTTGCTGATGTATTAAAGTTTCCCTATAATGCTATCCAGCAGGAACAAGCTATTTATGAAGCCAATACAACTGCATTGCTGAAAGTGATCAACCAGCTGAATAACGATTACGAACGTATAGCCTTGTTTGGGCATAATCCCGGCTTAACCGAGCTTGTGAACTACCTCGCTGATGCTAAGATCTATAATCTGCCAACAGCGGGAGTAGTAGTGATAGATTTCCCGTTTGATGACTGGTTTTTGGTAAGTCAGCACACAGGAAGTCTTTTTTTCTTTGATTCTCCAAAAAATCAGGAGGATTAAAAATGCAGATGTTTCACCGTTAAGCCATTATTGATCAACTGCTTAAGAGAGTCAATACCGATTTTCAGATGTACTTCAACATAGTTGGTAGTTACAGTGCTGTCGCTTTCTGCAGTTTTAACGCCTTCAGGGATCATCGGCTGATCAGAAACCAGCAGTAAAGCACCTGTAGGTATTTTATTGGCAAAACCTGTGGTAAAGATTGTTGCAGTTTCCATATCTACGGCCATTGCCCTCAGGGTTTTCAGATATTTTTTAAATTCCTTGTCGTGTTCCCAAACCCTGCGGTTGGTAGTGTAACAGGTACCCGTAAAATAATCGCGGGAATGGTCACGGATTGTTGTAGAGATTGCCTTCTGCAAGGCAAATGAAGGCAAAGCAGGCACCTCTGGTGGCATATAATCATTGGAAGTACCTTCTCCCCTGATTGCTGCAATTGGCAGGATCAGATCACCCAGCTGGTTTTTCTTTTTCAGTCCGCCGCATTTTCCAAGAAACAATACTGCTTTGGGCATTATTGCACTCAGCAAGTCCATCATTGTGGCCGCTAGAGGACTTCCCATACCAAAATTGATAATAGTAATCCCATTGGCTGTTACGCTCTGCATTGGTTTGTCCAGTCCCATGATCGGGGCATTGTCGTTCCATTCTGAAAACATCTGCACATACTTGCTGAAATTGGTGAGCAGGATATATTCACCAAATTCTTCGAGAGGTCTTCCGGTATATCTGGGCAACCAGTTTTTTACGATATCACCTTTGGATTTTAAACCAGCTTTAACCGGGGATTCTACTTCTTTTACTTTTTTAGCTTTTTCTACGATGACTTCATCTTTCTTTACTTCTTTTTCTTCATTCATATACATTCATTTAATTCATAATCTGCAAAACCGCTATACCTGGTAAAATAACAAGATAAAAAAAATCCCCGTTGATTAGACGGGGATTAAATTTTTAAGCAGCTTTTAACTTTTTAAAGTCGGCCTTTTCAAATTTCTCAACCGCATAATCGAGCGAGATGACCAGCTCCTTTATACTCGTATCAGACGGGATGTCAAACATGGCATCCAGCATGATTGCTTCACAAATGGACCGTAATCCCCTTGCACCAAGCTTATATTCCATGGCTTTATCAACGATGAAATCAAGAACGTCATCTTCAAAAACAAGCTTTACTCCTTCAAATTCGAACAGTTTTACATACTGACGGAACAACGAGTTCTTTGGCTCCGTTAATATATTACGCAATGCCTGTTTATCCAGAGGGTTCAGGTGTGTCAGTACAGGAACACGTCCGATCAGTTCAGGAATCAATCCGAAAGATTTTAGATCCTGCGGAGTGATATACTTGTACAGATTGTCCAGGTCAAGTTCTGTATCATCTTTCTTCACTTTATAACCTACTGCCTGGGTACGTAACCTGTTGGCAATCTTACGTTCGATACCATCAAAGGCACCACCGCAAATAAACAGGATATTGTTGGTATTCACCGGGATCATTTTCTGGTCCGGATGTTTACGTCCGCCCTGAGGAGGAACATTCACAACTGTTCCTTCCAAGATTTTCAACAAAGCCTGTTGTACACCTTCACCGGATACATCTCTTGTGATAGACGGGTTATCGCTTTTACGCGCTACCTTATCCACCTCATCGATGTATACAATTCCGCGTTCTGCAGAAGCCACATCATAATCCGCAGCCTGAAGCAGGCGGGTAAGGATACTTTCCACATCTTCACCTACATATCCTGCTTCGGTTAGTACCGTAGCATCACAGATACAGAAAGGTACATGCAATATTTTGGCAATAGTTTTCGCCAGCAGGGTTTTACCTGTACCGGTTTCTCCAACCAGCATGATATTCGATTTTTCAATCTCTACCTCATCGCCTTTGTCTACTTTCTGCCCTAACCTTTTATAGTGGTTATACACAGCTACCGAAAGCACCTTTTTGGCATCATCCTGACCAATAACGTACTGGTCAATGTGAGCCTTAATCTCCATTGGTTTCAGCAGGGTAACTGAAGCATCCAGGCCTTTCGACTGTTTATTGCCGAATTCCTGCAGCACCAGCTGATGAGCCTGGGTAACACATTTATCACAAATGTATGCATCAAGCCCTTCAATAAGCATTAAAGTATCCTGCTTACTTGAACCGCAAAAAGAGCAACGGGATTCTTTTGTTTGTTTAGCCATTATCTATTTTTTATCCGAATTGGAACCTAATACTTCGTCAATCATTCCGAAACTTTTGGCTTCATCAGCTTTCATCCAGTAATCACGGTCTGAAGCTTTTTCTACCCATTCATAAGTCTGGCCTGAATGATCAGAAATAATATCATATAATTCTTTTTTCAATTTCAGCATTTCTCTCAGGTTGATCTCCATATCTGAAGCTACACCCTGTGAACCTCCTGAAGGCTGGTGGATCATTACGCGGGAGTGAGGTAACGCTGCACGTTTTCCTTTGGCACCTGCAACTAACAATACTGCACCCATTGAAGCAGCCATACCTGTACAGATTGTAGCTACATCAGGGGTAATATACTGCATTGTATCATAAATACCTAATCCTGCATATACAGAACCACCTGGTGAATTGATATAAATCTGGATATCCCTGTTGTTATCTGTAGACTGCAGGAACAGCAGCTGAGCCTGTATAATGTTTGCATTACCATCATGAATTGCATCTCCAAGGAAGATGATCCTGTCCATCATTAAACGGGAGAATACATCCATTTGTGCAACATTCAGCTGGCGCTCTTCAATGATGTAGGGCGTCATGCTTTTTGGAGACATGTTGGTTTGGCCAATATAACGATCAACGTTTAAGCCGTTAATACGGTGGTGTTTAACTGCGTACTTTCTAAATTCGTCTTTATCTATATTCATTGTTATAATAATATATATTAATTTATTTGTCGTTTATCCTTGCCAAAGTACTTAAACTAAGTTGGCAATTTATTTGGGTATTGTAAAATTAATTTAGCGGATATAAATAAGGCGGCCTCAGGTAGAGCCGCCTTATGATAAGTATAAAGAACTGACAATCTCTTTAAAAGATTAAGTCATTTCTATAAATTTATTATAAGCTATATCTTTTTGGTCTAAAGTTGCAACCGACTGAATGTATTCAAAAACTTTTAAAGCTTTTACTTCTTCAAAAATGCGGTTAGCGTTGTCTTTTTCCTGAAGGAATGTGGCAGTATACTGAGCCAGTTGATCTTCAGGCAGCGGAGCAGGGCTGTACATTTTGAATTGTGCATCTAAACGTTGTTTAGCCGTTGCGAACACATCTTCGTATTTAATCTCGAGGCTGTTGTCTTTAATGATTTTGTTTTCAATTAAAGTCCACTTTAAGTTTTTAGCAAAATCTTCATATCCTTCAGCCAGTTCAGCATCAGATAATTTTTCGTTCGTTGCTTTTAACCACTTGCGTAAGAACTCATCAGGTAAGTCCATTTTTACGTTTTCAGTTAACTGAGTGTACATATCGTTTTGTAGTTTGCGGTCTGCATCCTGTTTAAACATCCCCTCAATTTCCTCTGTGATCTTTGCAGTGAAACCAGCTTCGTCAGTCACTACACCTTCACCAAATATTTTATCAAAGAACTCCTGGTTCAGATCTGATTCCTCTAAACGGTTTACATTTTTAACCGTTACCTGAAATTTACCGTCCAGATCTTTAGCTGCTTCTTCTTCGATATTCAATAATTTCGCAATTACTGTTTCATTGTTATCGAAAGCTTTCTGCACATCCAGTTCAAATACATCGTCTTTTTTCTTACCGGTCAGAGATTTTAAAATCGCTTTATCTTTTACAAGATCCAGACGGATAGAACCAGTACTGGTTATCCCACCTTCAAAAACTGAACCATCAGGAGAAAGTTGTGCTAATTCGGCATAAAGTACATCTTCGTCTGCCGAAACTTCCGGGTTTGTCATTTTGCCATAGCTGCGGCGGATGTTTTTGATACGTGCAGCCAGGGTCTCTTCATCAGCTTTCACATTGTACTGAACAAATTTATCTTTAGATGTGATCGTAATATCCACAACCGGGGCCAGACCAATTTCATAGTCGAACTCAAAAGCGTCAGTACCGTCCCATTTAAAATCTTTTGAATCATCTATTACCGGCACAGGCTGACCAAGAATCTCTACCTTGTTGTCTGTTAAATACTTGTTAAGGTTTTCACTCAGCAAAGTATTAACGGTTTCTACAAGGATGCTTCTGCCGTACATTTTTTTAATGTGCGCCGCAGGTACCATCCCTTTGCGGAAACCCGGAAGAGTAGATTTTTTGGCTTGTTCTTTTATAGATTTATCGACCTTCTCAGTATAATCTTCAGGCGAAATGTTAATTTTTACAACTGCGTTTAAGTCGTCAATTTTTTCCTGTGTAATATTCATCTTTCTGAATCAATGTTTTAAAATGTCATTTAATCAAAAATCCAGCCGATATGCTGCCGGATGGTTGTAGGGTGCCAAAAGTATTATTTTTTCCTGAATTAGGCAGTGTTAAATGTCAATTTGTCTGCCAGATAATAGATTACCTGCAATTTTAACCGTACTGTATGTGCTGCATTGCATTTAACAAATTCTTAACACAGGCATTAAGCCATGCACATGCGGGAATGATATTTTGCCGGCTTAACCGCAACTATATGAAGTATAATTTACTACTGCTACTCGTCTGCTCAGTTTTGCAGGATGTAAAAAAGACAAACAGGATTCAACTACCGAAGAAGAGTTTTTTGTGAATGAAGATGCTGCTACATTTTCACAGATCAGTTCTCTTGATATTGGTGATACCGCAGCTGCTTAAATCTCCGCATTTGATCGGGCAATCAACCGTTTGTGTAGTGAACAATGGAACAGTTAATAAGATTGACGTGATCGATTTCAAAAATCCGGCAAATATGAAAGTAATCGGCTCTATCCTTATTGCGCCATACGGCGGCGCTGTGAACAGCGTAACTGTTTCTGATGGTAAACTTGCTGCTGCCATCGAATCTACAAATAAACAGGCAAATGGTAAGGTTGCAGACTGCTTGTGGTAAGCAGCGAAAATGATGGTGTTATCACAGTTTACACACCGAAAACGGTCTAAACCAGATTACAGCTTAACTACAACTGATACCACATTCTAACGTTGCTCGTACATTGCTCGATGAGCGTTCCTACCTCGTTCCTTGTATGTTCTGTTTGTGTTCCTCTCGGGCTTACGGCAGCCGTACCAAAAACATACCCCGGGCTTACCTCAGCTATACCTAAAAGGTAAGGCTGAGGTAAGCCCGGGGTATGTTTTTGCTATAAGCGTGGTATGGCTGTTAAGAGCACTGACAAAACACTCTCTGAACGAACACAGAGCACTGTACAAGCAATACACGAACAGTATACGGGCAATGACACTGCTTAATGAGGGTATAAGTTCTTTTCTGCATACTGAGAAGGTTTTTGGGCAAACTCTTCCTGAAAACATTTACTGAAATAGCCTGCATTGCTAAATCCTACCCTATCGGAAATCTCAGCGATGGTAAACTCTTTCTGAATGAGCAGCTGCGCTGCTTTCTTCAGTCTGACCGAACGAATGAATGCTGAGGGTGTCTGCCCGATGATAGCCATCAATTTCCTGTACAAGCCAGAACGTTCCATATTCATATCACTGCTCAGCTCTTCAACCGAATATAGTGAATTACTCATGTTTTTTTCAATGAAAGCAAGCGCTTTACGGATCAGCTTTTCATCGATATCAGAAGTTGTCACCGATGAAGGCTGGATAATAATAGCATTCTTGAAAAGGTTCTTTCTTTGCTCCTGTTGCTCCAGCAGGTTACGTATACGGATAAACAAAAGATCTATATTGAAAGGTTTTGTGATATAAGCATCCGCCCTGACCTGATAGCCCTGATTTTCATCAGAATACCGGGCAGTAAGCAGGATCACCGGAATATGCGAAGTGGCAACATTCCTTTTGAGCTGGTCACACAGTTCGATGCCACTCATTTCCGGCATCATAACGTCACTGATTACCAGATCGGGCATATCTGAGAAAATCATATCCAGAGCTTCGCGGCCGTTGGTTGCAGCAATGACATCAAAATGATGCTCAAGCTGCCCCAGCAGAAAGTTACGGAATTCAGTATTATCTTCAGCGATCAGCAGCTTAATCCCCTGGGCAGGATGATGTTCAGGCTGATCCCTCAGATTCTGGATAATAGCAGGTTTCAGATCTGCAGGTATATATAGTGAAAACTCTGTTCCGGAACCTGATACGCTCTGAACGCTGACTGTTCCTTCATGCAGCTCTGCATACTCTTTTACCAGATGAAGACCGATACCACTGCCTGTATTCTCAGCGCCCATATTATCCGACTGAAAAAATACATTGAAAATATCAGGCAGATCCTTTTTTGAGATTCCCAGTCCTGTATCCTGCACAATAATCAATACTGCCGGCCGTTGCGATCCCGGTATCAGGGAGTTCATTACCCTCATGCTGATCTGCCCACCCTTCGGTGTAAACTTAAAGGAATTGGAAAGCAGGTTATTTACAATAATTTCAAGCTTATTCTTATCAAAGTATAGCGAGGGGTTTTCAGTATATTCTCTTTTGAACGCTATATCTTTACTTGCTGCCAGATAGTCAAATGGCAGGCATACACTTTCTATGTACTCCTCCAGGTTACAGTATCCCAGATGCAGGGCATCCCCATTCAATTCCAGTTTGCGGAAATTAAGCAGCTGGTTAACCAGATTCAGAAGAGTAGTTGCATTACGGTAAATACCACTAAGCTTCTGTTTGAGTGCCAGGTCTTCTGTGTTTTTCAAAATGACTTCAAGCGGGCTCATGATCAATGTAAGCGGGGTCCTGAGTTCGTGACTGATATTGGTAAAGAAGTTAAACTTCAGCTGGTCCAGTTTTTCTGCCTGCAGAGTCAGCTGCCGGGCTTTGGTTTTACGGATATACCATGAAACAGCAAGGTAAATAAGCAGAATACCTGTCAAACAATAAATGATGATCGCAATCGAAGTAGCCCACCAGGGTGCCGTTATGGTGATCAGTAATTGTTCTGTTTTGCCTGTCCAGCCAGAACCATTTTCTGAGGCCTGGATTTTGAGAAGATAAGTTCCTGGCGCTATATCAGTATAGGTAGCATGCCCTATTCCACCGGGCGTATTCTGCAGGTTCCAGTTGTGATCTACTCCTTCAAGGCGATAGCGGTAGAAGGTATGAGAAGGATTGGCGTAATTCAGCGCCGAAAAGTCGATGGAAAAAAAGTTCTGATCATGTTTGAGTTTCAAACTTTTTGTGGCCGATATCGCGTTCTCCAGGATTTTATTGCCCTGATAGGTTTCGTTCTGAATGATCTCCGTACCAAACAACCTGAAACTTACGAGTACCGGATTAAGGGTCTTATGGGACGCGGGGCTTTGATCCAGTTTTAATTCATTAAAGCCATCCACACCGCCCATCAAAAGATACCCATCAGTGGTTATCAAAGAAGAGCGTGGAGAAAACTCAGTGGTCATCAATCCATCATACCTGTTAAAATGGCTAAAGCTGAAACTTCTGCTTTTTGTGCCTGTTTCTACTATAATCCTTGAAATGCCATTGGCAGTTGAGATCCAGATTGCTCCCTTTGCATCTTCCGACAAGGACTTTACTGCATTGTTAATCAATCCATTGCCAGTATGAAATGTCTGAAGTTTCTTATCTTTATCGTCCCAGACATTCAGGCCATCCTGTGTTGCGAACCAGAGCATTCCGCGGCTGTCAACAAATAAGCAGTTGTACTGGTGGTTGTTATGTCTGAACATTGCAGGCTTCTTTTTAACATGGTCCATGACCTGCAATACCGAATCCTTTGGATGATAAACAAACAATTCCCAGTAAGGCGAACCGATTAATTCTCCCTTCCACCAGATCATCTGTTTGATCCGCGAGGGCCAGTTCTCTTCAGTTCCTTTGAAAGCTAATGCTTTCGAAGTACCCCCGGCCGGATTAAAGCTGAGCACACCTCCCTGCTCAGTGCTTACATAGAGCAGTCCGCCGGAAGCTGGCATAATGCTGTTAACTTCGCCAAGAGGGTAAAATTGAACGGTACTCCCGGAGATACAGTACAGTCCTGCTGTTGCGCAAATCCATATTCTGCCGCTGCTGTCTTTGTATAAATAATTGCAGTGTATATTTTTCAGCTGATCAGAAAACGGAACAAGTTTCATCGGAGCACGCTGATAACGGTAAAGGCCCCTATTGGTACCAACCAGAATATCATTCTGATTACTCTGGACAAAACACGTTACCTGCATTACTTTCTCATCCGGCTGCTTAAAAAGTGACCTGTCAAAAGAAGTAAACCTGAGACGGTCCTGATGAGTATACAAGAGGCCTTTGTACAATGTTGATATCCATAGCCCTCCCTGTAAATCGTAGTAGGCACTGGTAACTTCAGTGGAGAATGATTTCCCATCGGACAGATGAAGAGTGGAAATAAACTCAGGTTTTAAGCCGCGGCCGATCATCCATAATCCATACCGGCTGCTGATCGCAAGGGAACCCTCTCTGTTAACAGCAACATCATTTAACCAACCCGGATTGTCCAGTAGTTTTTTCCATTTCTTTTCAGCAACCTGGTACTCCAGCAGCACAGCACGTTTATTTAAATTGCTGAGCAAATAGAGGGTGTTATTCCCATTGACAACATGAAGATAACGGGCAAAGGTTTCTCCTGTTTCTCCTTCCATTGCATTTTCTCTTCCCGTTTCTTTCTTTGATAGCACATCATAGCGTACAACAATACCGGAACGGTAAAATAACCGCGCTTCCCCGCGGAACAAGGCAATATCAAACAGCGTATTTTTCTTATTATTATCTATTGATATCCCTGCCAGGAAAAGCCGGGCAGTTTTTTCTTTAGGATCTTTGCGGTACAATCTACCGGTAACAGTAACAAACCAGAGATTTTTTCCGGCATCCATAAAAAAATCACTGATTGCCTCTTTCAGCCCGAATGATGTCAGAATACTATCCGGATGCTTCTCATACCTTTCATTTGTCAGGTCAATAAGCATGAGCTGGCCTTTTCTTTTGATCCAAAGCCGGTTGTTATTTTCGAGGTATGGATAATGATATCCTTTGTAGCCACGGAGAGGGTAAAGATTCTCATCATCCAGGTGAATATATTGAAAGGAAGAGCCATTATAGAAATTAACCATCCCCTCGGTGATGACCATCATCCTCCCATCAGGGAGCTGACCTATGCTCCGCACATTATTGTCAGACAAGCCATTGCTGCTTTCAACTGTTGTAAACGCGTTGAATTGCTGCGCCATAGCCAAGCGGCACAGAAATGAAAGGAAACAGACTAGTAGTATTTTCAATTTGTGTCTTAAATATAAAAGTACAGAGACTGCTTTACAGCTTCAGGTTATAAATGGTTTGCAACGGGTATTGTTTTGTTATTAAATGTCAAAATACAATTTAAATATTCAATTGTGTTAAAGAACGTGTGAAAAATTTCTTTTTATATAAAAGATGATGACGCAGAAACACAAATCAAGTCTTAAAATAGCCTATAAGCCTTTTTTTTCAACATCAGTACTATTACTTTCAACGAGAACGTAAACAGTTTGCGCACAACAAACATAGCTTTGTTAAGCTGTTTCACTTCAGCATACCAATATAAATTAGGGTTATTTAATGTATGACATGATGAAAATCTCAAACGGTTTATCAATGCTTTACCATTTACTTGAGTAAGCAACTCCTTTCCTGATCCCAATAGGAAAATACCAATAATAGCCAAATATCAAAACCAATTAGTTCAAATGAAAAACAACTTCTACTATGAGCCCCTACGGAGGCATGAGCGACTGATCCGTTGTCTCATTTTTAATCTGTTTGCTATTCTCTCTCTAACCTCCTTGAAGGGATTTGCTGCAGAATCTGCACATATAAACTTTAAGGATGCATTGGCCATCCGGGTTACCGGTACTGTTACCGATGAAAACAAACTGCCACTTCCGGGTGTAAGCGTACGCGTTAAAGGAACTGCAGCAGGAACACAGACTGATGTGAATGGAAAATTTGTGATTACCGTACCATCAGATGATGCCAATGCAATATTGGTATTTTCCTATTTAGGTTATGAAAGCCTGGAACAACCACTCGGAGGAAAAACCACCATTACGGTTCAATTAAAAGATAATGTTAAAACACTGAACGAAGCAGTTGTGGTAGGTTACAACGTAGTAAAGAAAAGCGATGTAACCGGTTCTGTTGTCAGTGTTACGGAAGAAGATATACGTTCGAGACCTGTATCCAATGCGCTTGAAGCTATGCAGGGGAAAGCTGCAGGTGTAGATATTACATCCAGTCAGCGGCCGGGAACGATGGGTGCGATTACGATCAGGGGACAGCGTTCCGTGAATGCCAGCAACAATCCACTTTATGTGGTAGACGGTGTTCCGCTCGCTGCTGGCGGCATCGATGCGATCAATCCAAACGATATTCAATCAATTGATATCCTAAAAGATGCTTCTGCAACAGCAATATATGGTTCAAGAGGTGCAAACGGGGTAATCATTGTGACAACCAAACGTGGAAAAAACGGTTCAATGCAGCTGAGTTATGTGGGTACTGTCACGGCAGAACAAATTGATAACCGTACGGAAATGATGAATTCTGAGCAGTACATAGATTTCCGCAGGGATGCTTACCGCAGAATCAATTATCTGAACGCTGCCCAGGGGAAAACTACTGCTGCAGGTACAGGTTATTCTTCGCTCGGCCCAAACCAGGTGGATGACCAGCGTATTTTTGGTGGAGATTCATTTGCCCTGGCCAATGTAAATAAAGGTTGGGTAAATGGGGTTTGGAACGGAAGCCTTGTACCAACCACCAACTGGACTGATATGGTACAACGTACTGCATATACTCAAAACCACACCCTGAGTGCCAGCGGTGGTACCGAAAAAGTTAAGGCCTATGGCTCGTTTGGCTACCTGAAACAGGATGGCACACAGCTTGGACAAGATTTTGAGCGCTACACAGGTAACCTGAGCGTGGACGTAAACCCTACAAAATGGTTTGCTATGGGTGGTAGCGTAAACATCACCAGCTCTATCCAGAATTATGGTTTTACCAGCTCATCTGCTACCGGACCAACCAGTTTATATGCAGCTGCGCAGGGACAACTTCCTTATGCTATACCATTTAATCCTGAAACTGGCGAACGCATTAACCTGCCTGGTGGCGACGTAGGTATTTTGAATCCCATTGGTGAAGACAAAAACACAACAACACAGAACAGGACCATCCGTACACTGGGTTCTATTTATGCAGAAGCTACCCTGCTGCCTGGTTTAAAGATCCGCAGTAACTTTGGCCCGGATTTTCTGAACACCAGCAATGGCCAGTTTGCTTCAGCCAATGCAATTAACCGCGGGGGCGGACAACCCGGCTCAACGAACTTTGCCAGCCTTTCGCAGGGCAACAATTTTGCTTATACCTGGGATAACCTGCTTTATTATAATAAAACGATTAAAAAACACGACTTTGGTTTAACATTACTCCAAAGTACATCTGCTACACGCAATGTAACGCTGGCAACCTCAGCTGTAAATGTTCCCTATGACAAACAGCTTTGGTATCAACTGAACTCCGTAAGCCTGCCAAACAGCTTCTCATCCAATCTTACCCAGTCACAGCTTCAATCCTACATGGCCAGGGTAAATTACACTTATGACAGCAAATATCTGTTAACTGCATCAGCCCGCTGGGACGGTGCATCGCAGCTGGCCCCGGGACATAAATGGGACTTTTTCCCATCCGTTGCACTGGCATGGCGTATGGATCAGGAAGATTTCCTGAAATCATCCAGCTGGATCAACCAGATGAAGTTACGTTTCGGTGTAGGTACAACAGGTAACTCTTCAGTAGACCTTTATTCTTCAGAAGGACGTTTACAGGCATTGTATTATACATTTGGCAGCGCTGCTACAGCAGGCTATGTATCTTCGGATGCATCACTGTCTACCCCGATTCCCCTGCCTAATCCAGATCTGGGCTGGGAGCACACTACACAGTATAACCTTGGAGTTGACTTTGCCATCTTTAAAAGCCGCATCAATGGTGTCATTGATATCTATTCGTCTAAAACTACAGATTTACTCTTTCTGCGAAGTATCCCTTCTGTTCTCGGATATACATCAACATATGATAACGTAGGTTCTACTGCCAATAAGGGTATTGACCTTACGCTGAACAGTACGAATATTACGTCAAAAGATTTCAGCTGGTCAACCAATTTTTCTTTCACTGCAAACCGCGAGAAGGTGTCCTCCTTAGCCAATGGCAAGGTTGATGACATCAATAACCTGTTGTTTATCGGGCAGCGTATTTCGATCTATTACAATTATGAGAAAATAGGGATATGGCAGGATACCCCGCAGGATCAGGCCGAAATGGCAAAATATACGGCTGCCAACAATGGTATCCGTACATTCTATCCCGGAACGATCAAAGTGGCGGATTTAAATGGCGACTATAAGATTGACGCCAATAATGACCGTAAAATTGTTGGGCACAGGGCACCCGACTGGAGCGGTGGCTTAAACAATACTTTCAGCTACAAAAAATTTGAGCTATCTGTTTTCCTTTACGCCAGATGGGGCTTTACAGTACCCACAGGTGCTGAAATTTTACAGGGAAGATACGCACAGCGCGTGTTAGATTACTGGACGCCTACCAATCCGACCAATGCCTACCCGGCGCCTAATTATGCCAGCGCTACAGGAGACACTTATGTGAGTTCAATGGGTTACCAGGACGGATCTTACATCGCCATCCGGAATATTTCGCTCGGCTACTTCTTATCCGACAGAATTAACAAGAAACTGGGCGTATCCAGGATCAAGGTATATGCACAGGCAGCAAATCCAGCGCTGCTCTATTCAAAAATTGGCTGGATCAATCCTGATCTCGGGACCTCCTATTATAACAGGGGATTAACAGCAGGTATTAACGTAGGATTCTAAACTGCAAGCGCTATACAATTGATAACTCAATCACATACAAAGATGAAAAAGAATAAATTCAACTATATATATCTGGCATTGTTAGCCGCAATCAGCTTAACCATCCCCACTTCATGCAGAAAAAATTTCCTGGATGAAGACCTGATCACATTAAGGAATACACAGGATTTCCAGACTACGGACGGACTTGACGGTCTTGTCATCGGGATGTACCAGGGCTTACGCTTTCACTTCAATTATGAATGGGCATATTCTACCACCAATTACGGGGTTGATGAGATGACTGTTGGAGGTGACCGCACTGAGCAAATGTTTAATTCTTACGATCAGAACCTGAATTCACTGAATGGCGATGTAGCTACGGTCTGGGATAATATGTACGGTAACATCAACTCTGCAAACATCGTAATTACCAACGTACCGCAGTATTATACCGGCGGAAACAAGAACGTAAGGCTGGGCGAAGGTTATTTCATGCGGGCTTTCGACTATTTTAAACTGGTTAAGCAATATGGTGGTGTGCCCCTGCAGCTTACACCTTCCACTACAGTCAGTTATGAATTTGCCCGGGCAAGCGCTCAGCAGGTATATCAGCAGGTAATTGACGACTTTACACAGGCGTATGCGCTGCTGCCTGAAACTCCTGAAGCACACGGTCGAATTACCAAATATGCTGCGGCCCATTTCCTCGCTAAAGCATATTTGTACCGCGCCAGTGAACTGAACAGTTCGTTTAACGCTTCAACTCTTACTGCCGACCTGAACAATGCGGTGAAGTATGCAGATATCGTTATCAACAGCGGCAAACATACCCTGGCTGCAAATTTCCGTGACCTCTGGAATTTCACAGCAGTGGACGGCCCAAATGAAAGCAATGCCGAGATCATCCTCGCCGCTGAGTTTTCAAACAATACCGCTACTCAGGGAAGATATGGAAATCAGGTACACTTATACTATCCATCACTCTACCAGACATTACCAGGTATGCAGCGGGATCTGCCGGGTGACAGGGAATTTCAGCGGATGAGGACTACGGATTATGCCATAGATGTATATGACAGACTTAACGACTCACGTTTCTGGAAATCCTTTAAAACAGTATACCTGTGCAATAAACCAACCGGCGCACCTGTTTGGGATGCCGCACATGCCCCTACTCCGGCACAATCCGGAAAAGTTAAATTTACAGGCGGACAGCAGTCTATCCTTTACATTGTTAATGATGCTTTAGACGCACGCTATACAGCTGCCAATATTTTGTTCAGGGCACCAACCATGTTTGTGCGTTATTATGCTGGCGAAACGCAAAATCTGATTGGTACACATGGTGGATACAACAGCAACCAATGGCCAAGCCTTTCCAAATTCATTGATGGCTCCCGTAATGCAGTAGCTTCTGCCTTTGGTCAGAGAGACGGTATCCTGGCCAGGTTGGGTGAAACTTATTTAATTGCCGCCGAGGCTCAGGGCCGCCTGGGTAATTATGCTCTTGCTTTGCCCTATTTGAATAAGGTTCGCGACCGTGCAGCTTATGCCAACGGTGAAGACCGCAGCGCATATACTGATGGCGGGATCTCTTACCTGACCAATCCTGTGGCCAATACTGCGCAGTACGTATCGTTTGCACCAACAAATACTTATTATGAGTCGAACAATAATATCGCAGTGACTACTGCAAGCACGCAAAGCGCCTTACACCTGAACAGTGTTGATGACATTCTTAATTCAACACATGACTTTTATACCCAGTTAGGCGCTGGTTCACAATCAGACAAATTCATTGCTTTCATCCTGAATGAACGCTCAAGAGAACTGATGGGTGAGCTGATGCGCTGGGAAGATCTTTCCCGCACAAAAACACTGATCAAACGCGCTACGGTATTTAACAACGAGGCCAGACCAGTTGATAAACATTACCTGCGTCCCATTCCTCAGAAGTTTCTGGATGGTATTCAAAGTGGCGGAGCACCACTTACGGGAGATCAGAAAACGGCTATGCAAAATCCAGGCTGGTGATATTTTAAGCTTTCTTACCGCCTTGCCATTATGGTAAGGCGGTTACATCCCCCTCCCACATCAAAAAATCACGGGTATAAATATGGCTGATACCCTGATAAGGTCCTGAGCAGTCTTTATATCATCGAATTGAAGATCTTCCTTATTGATATAGATAATATTAGCTTTCTCGTCGTGATTTTTGATCTCATTTATAATCTGAAAAAATAATTAGCTTTTACCTACCCTTCGCTGCCCGGATAAAACCTTTATTAAATTTTTCCGTTAAATGGTCTGATCCTATTTCAATAGGATGTCCTTTCAATGAGCTTGAAGGAATCTGCATACGACGAATATTATAAGTATGATTATAACTTTGGTAAATATGCAGAAAGTTATAATCATAACTACAACTATTGTGAAGTAGACCCATTATCTTTAAACAGGAAAAGCAGTCGGTTAAGACTGCTTTTCTGTATTGGTTGTGCGGATGAAGGGACTCGAACCCCCACGCCGTGAAGCGCCAGATCCTAAGTCTGGTGCGGCTACCAATTACGCCACATCCGCATCTAGGAGTTGTTTAGGACTGCAAAGATAGAGATAGTTATCAATTCTCAAAAACCTTTTGTGTTTATTTTGCGTCAGCAAGCCTAAAGCATTCATTTTAAGGCTTATTATTTTAATTGAGGCTGCAACTGGAAAAGATATTGAACCGCTTTTACCAATCTGCTGCCATACCAGGCGAACATTTCGCCGTCAACCAGCATAATTTTTATACCCGGAACAGCCTGTTTTAATTCGTCCATATGTTTTTCTTTGAAAGGATAAGGTTCTGAAGACAGAAAGATCAGGTCAGGCTGCATAATCAACAGTTTCTCCAGATCAATTTCAGGATATCTGCTTTCCCTGATGATATTGGTAAGACCAATTTTCGTCAGGATATCATTGATAAAAGTATCCCGGCCGGCCAGCATATAAGGATCTTTCCAGATCAGGTAAGCAACTTTCTTATCAATCCCAAGCTGAAGGGCTAAGGTCTGAAGATCTGTAAAACCAGCATTGATTAAATGGTTAAGATAAGCTGCTTCAGGCTGCCTGTCTACCATTTCAGCAATCTGGCTGATCATTGTCATGGCCTCTTCCAGATTAGCAACGTCACTCATCCATACAGGAAACTCGCGGCTCAACAACTCAATTTGTTCTTCTGTATTCTCTTCTTTGTTACCTATGATCAAATCAGGCTGAAGATTCCTGATCAATTCAATATCGAGTTTTTTCGTTCCTCCGACCTTTGTTTTAGACTTAAGCTGTGCAACGGGATGTACACAGAACTTAGTGATCCCTACTACTTCATCCTTCAGCCCAAGTTCAAACAGTAACTCTGTTTGTGAAGGTACCAGCGAGATGATCCGTTTTGGCGGATAGTTAATGGTCACTTCCTTATTGAGCTGATCAGTAAACGTTTTGTGCATGGCACAAAGATAAGTATCCACCTCATCAATTTTCAGCGTTCGCCTTCTTCTTTAGGTTAATCTGTTATGATCAAATTTGCCAGGTATTAAAACGGTCTACCTGACAGATTCGCTTACCTGAAGATCTTCCTTAATCACTCCGTCCAGCAAATGCAGAATACGCGATCCGTAGCCGGCATTCACTTCTGAATGTGTTACCTGTATAACAGTGATGTTCTCCTCTTCATTCAGTTTCTTGAACAGGTCCATAATCTGCAGCGCCTGTGCTGACTGTAAATTTCCTGTTGGCTCATCTGCCAGAATAATGGAAGGCTGTGCCGCCAATGCGCGGGCAATACCTACCAGCTGCTGCTGGCCACCAGACAGCTGATTGGGAAACAGGTCTTTTTTACCCACGATATTGAAGCGGTCCAGCATATCTGCTACCCGGCTCTTACGTTCCGCGCTGCCTATTTTTTTATATAACAAAGGCGCTTCTATATTTTCGGCGACAGTCATCTCATCTATCAAATGATAAGCCTGGAAAACAAAGCCGATATGGTTACGGTAAAGCTCTATCCTTCTTCTTTCGTTCAGTGAAGTTACGTCTTCCCCCATAAACTCATAGCTGCCATAAGTAGGCTCTTCCAGCATCCCCAGGATATTCAGTAATGTTGATTTACCGGCTCCCGAAGGGCCCATGATTGATACAAACTCACCCTGATTTATAGTAGTACTGACATGTCTGAGGATATAACTTTTCAAACCTTTTGCAGCATAGTATTTTTCTATATTTTGTAATTTTATCATCTTAATATTTATATTTAAATCTAAGGAATATATAATGCTTTAAGTATATTATTCGTATTTCAATGCATCGATTGGATTTGTCTTAGCCGCCCTGTATGATCTCAGGCTTACTGTCAGCAAGGTGACCAGCATAGAAATCAGCATTGCAACGGCGAAAGGCCAGATGTTCAGTTCAATTCTATAGGTATAACGCGAAAGCCATCTGGATATAAAAATATAAGCTACCGGCCAGGCTACGAGGTTGGCTATAAATACCATAATGATAAAGGAAGTATTCAGCATTTTTACCAGTTCTAAAGTTGTTGCCCCAAGCACTTTTCGTATAGCCATTTCTTTTGTCCGCTGGGTGGCCACGAAGGAGATCAGTCCAAACAAACCAATAAATGCAATAAAGATGATTACCGAAGCAAACACTTTAAATAAGGCGCCCATCACCTGTTCACTTTCATAATAACTGTTGATATCTTCTTCCATAAAAGTAGACTTGTACACGTTATTCGGAAAACAGGAATTCCAGGTCTGCTCTATATTTTTCATGACGGAGGGGATCTGATGGCTATCCATTTTTACGGCAAGCATACTTGAACTCTTTTTACTGGAAAAAAGGATTACAGGTGATATTGCTTCCCTGAGGTTCATATTATTAAAGTCCTTAACCACGCCCACAATTGGTGCTTTATAGCGGCCACCAAGTGTAATGATTTTACCAATTGCTTCCTGTGGATTTCTAACATTGAGTTTCTTCAGCAGCGTTTCATTGACAACGAATTCTTTCAGGGTATCGCTTTTTGACAACGCCCTTCCAGCGAGAACCTGCAAGCCAAAGGCTTTAATGTAATCCTGATCAGCTGATTTAGTGTTGACCTGAAAATCTGCATCCCTGGTTCCCCTGTAAGCAAAATTCGTTAAATTGTTGTCTCCTGATGATGGCGCGGCACTGCAAAAGCTAGCCGATAAAACGCCTGGAATATTCAGGATCCTTGTCTTGAGGATATCATGCTTAAGCAGACTTAAACTGTCAGCCGGAACATTTGGCAGCGCTATTGCCGAGGCGTTGAACCCGAGCGGCTTTTCGCGCATGAACTGCATTTGTTTAAGTACTACAAGCGTGCCAGTGATGAGGACAACCGTTAACGCAAACTGGACCACCACAAGTACCTGACGTAAAGCGCCACCACCCATATTGCCAATACTTACTTTATTTTTAATGGCCAGTGCAGGACGGAGCCCGGATAAGACCATAGCGGGGTAAAACCCGGCAAGGAAACCTACAAAAACTACCAGCCCCAGCATAAATAGTAAAATAACGGGTTGCTGCAACAGACTGAAAGACAGTTTTTCTTTAAAGAGGGCGGCCAGACCTGGCAGAGCAGCCTCGGTAATTACACAAGCCAGAAGCAAAGCAAAAAATGTAAGTGTAAGCGTTTCTGTGAGAAACTGCAGCATAAGATCGCTGCGCCTGCTACCCATAACTTTTCTTACACCAACTTCTTTGGAGCGGCTTACTGCTTGTGCGGTAGCGAGGTTGACAAAATTAATGCAGGCTGTAAGCATAAGAAAAACCCCAATTACTGCCAATCCCCAAATCTCTTTCATCCCTGTAGTTTTCTGCGAGAAATTCCCATAGTTCTCATCTTTATGAACATCTGCCAGCGGCTGGAAAAAGATATCTGGTTTTCCAGTACCGGGCGCCACATAATATTTTTTGATAAATGCAGCTTTCGGTCCCTGCAGATCAGCTACATTTTGTCCTTCTTTCAACAGGACGTAACACTCCGAAGCATCATTGACATTGTTCCATTCCTTTAAGTTCCTGCTTTCAAAGCCCGCATAGGAAATAGCTACTTGAATTACATTACTATTGTTCTGAGGGATATCAGCAAAAACACCGGTTACCTTTAAATCAGTTTTATTGTTGTAATTAATTGTTTGCCCCACAGCCCGGTGCCAGTCGCCAAATAATTTCACAGCCATTTCTTCGCTCAAAGCTACTGTATGGGGTTCCCTCAGATCTTTCTGAGGATCTCCCTGCAGCCAGGGATAATCAAACAGTTTAAAAAACTCCGGGTTCACATAAAACGTCTTCTGGTCAATTTTGAGTCTCTCCTTCCCGTTGCGGTCATTTACCTTGATCACTCCACCGCCACGCTGTAAAACGGCTACATCTTCCAGCATGGCAAAATCGTTTCGCATTGCCGGCGCCAGAGGCATTGGAACTCCCTTTGAGAATTCTTCTCCTTCGGCATATTTCCAGTAGGAAACGACACGGTAAATCCTGTCTTTTTTGACAAACTGCTGGTCATAGCTCAGCTGGTACCTGATGAAAATAAATATCAGGATACAGCTGGCCATGCCAATGGAAAGACCAGCTATATTGATCAAAGTATAACCTTTATTCTTCCAGAGGTTTCTTAGCGCTATTTTGAGATTGAGTTTAAACATATCCGTACAGTTTATATTTCATTTACATTTGTCTGCGTAGCAGGCTTTTTAGTCGTTACGTACACCGACTTCTTTTAACCATGTCAGCATATCTTTATGGTCAAAGAAGTCAACGTACGCTTTAATCGATAGAAACATCCCTATAACTATCAATCGTACATCCGCTGAGCAGACAGGTTCCCTAAAAAACTGCCATAACTCTGACCGGATGTATCTCTTTTTATTCATATTTTAATGCATCAACAGGCTTAGATGTTGCTGTTTTATAAGCCTGATAGCCGACAGTCAGAAGCGCAATAAATAATGTGCCTGATGCTGCAATCAGTATGATCCACAAGGAGATGCTGGTATGAAATTCAAAATTCCGCAACCATTTGTCCATCAAATAGTAAGCAGCAGGAACAGCAATTACAATGGCAACAAGAATCATTTTCAGGAAAGACACAGATAACAGCTGCATTAAACTGTATACCGATGCTCCAAGAACTTTCCTTATACCAAATTCTTTGGTACGCTGCTCTGCACTATAGGCTACAAGTCCGAACAAACCTAAACATGAGATGAATATGGCAAGGCCTCCAAAAATGTTGGAAAGAACAGCGAGGATTTTTTCCTGCTTAAACATGTCTCCGTAAATGGAACTGATAAAACTGACTTCTGCAGGATAAGCCGGGTTTATTTCATTTGTTATCCTTTTAATGGCTTCTACATTTTCCTGAAGGCCCCTTTTCATGTTCAATCTCATCGTAATGACATTCGGGAATTTTTTATTCAGGTTAACAATCATCGGATTATTTGCTTTGTAGGGAGAATCCCACACATAATCTTCGAAAACACCTATTACAGTAACCTTATCAGAAAAGATCTGCAATACTTTTCCTACGGGATCATCCAAGCGCATCGTTTTTACAGCAGATTTGCTAATCAGCACTGCTGCTGTATCTGAAGCTAGTTTCTCTGAAAAGTTTCTTCCTTCAATCAGTTTCAATCCCGTAGTTTTGATGAAATCAGCTGTGGTGAAGACCTTATTGAAAAGTACTGTATTTTCTTCTTTCATCCCTGGCCAGCGCAGTCCGCTGAAATTATTATCATGATGGGCCAGCCCTGAGTAAGAATAATACATACTGGTAACAGCCCCACTTTTAAGCAACTGTTTTTTGAGTTCATCAAATCTTGTTTTCAGTGCTCCGTCCTGCGGCATTTCCACAAGGGCATTGGCATCAATTCCCAGTGGCCTGTTTTTCACATACTGGATCTGCCTATAGATTACCAGTGTGGCAATAATAAGCATAATGGTAAAGCAAAACTGCCCCGCGATCAGTATCTGCCTGAACCCAATCTGAAGATATTTCCCTTTGCCTGTTTTTCTCCGCAGTGTTTCAACAGGGTTAAACGATGACAGGTAAAATGCCGGGTAGCTGCCTGCAACTAGGCCAGTAACTAACACAATACCTACTATCCACAGGAACACATATCCTTGTAAATAAGGGATATTCATCTCAATTCCCAACAAATGATTAAGAGAAGGAAGACAGATCTCTACCAGAGTAATTGCCAGCACGACACTGATTAGCGATAAAACCAGCGATTCTGTTAAGAACTGTAAAATCAGGGAAGTCCGGGTTGCACCAATAGTCTTTTTTACACCTACCTCCTTGGCCCTTTTTTCAGACTTTGCGGTTGCCATATTCATGAAGTTGATACAGGCGATCAGCAATATGCCGATAGCAAGTCCCATAAACAGCCAGATCTTTTCTATTGCACCACCCACGCTCTTTCCATCCTCAAACTTACCATAGAGATGCATTTTACTGAGTGGATAGAGAAAGTGTGCAGGATATTGCTGGTTATTATGTTTTTTCAGCAATGCTGCTATTTTTTGATTGACAACCTCCACATTTGAACCGGAATTGAGTACTACCAGCGTATTCAGACAGCAGTTGTTCCAGTTGATATCCCTCGCATCCTCGTCAATAGTCTGATAAAAAGACCATGGAATCATGTAATCAAACTGGTTAGAACTATTGGCAGGAAGATCTTTTATTACTGCTGTTACTTTTAAGTCTGAATGGTCCCTGAAACGTACGGATTTGTTGACCACATCAGTTGATCCAAATAAAGTGAGTGCTGTACTTTCGGTAAGTATTATCGAATTCGGATCATTCAATGCAGTAGAGGGGTCACCATAAATAAATTGGTAATCGTACATCTTCAGCATGTCCGGATCAGCAAACTTCGCCAGTTTTTTGAACCTGTTACTGCCATTTGCTATCAGATTTCTATCGTTACCATAATTGAGGCGGGATATGTATTTCAGCTCAGGTATTTCTTCTTTTAAAGCCGGCGCAAAGGCTGTTGTTGTACCTTCAAATGTGACCATAATCTTTCCGCTGTTATCCCTCACGTTTGTCAGTGTTAAATATACATTTTCAGCATTTTTCGACTGCTTATCAAAATTCCATTCATAGAATACATATACCATTAACATCAAACATGCCGCAAGGCCAATTGCCAGGCCAATTACGTTAATGAAAGATGACACCTTATTTTTCCAAAGGTTGCGCAGGGCGATTGTTAAATTGAGCTTAAACATTTCAGGTCAGGTTGAAGGTTTACAATCAAGCAGTTATTTGTATAATAACTTATTCATATTTCAAGGCATCAACAGGGTTTGCTTTCGCGACCTTGACGGACTGCACGCTTACTGTTAAAATGGCGATGATCAGCGAAAGGCAAAGCGCTATAGCAAAAGGCAATACCGAGATAGAGACCCTGAAACTATAGGCGGAAAGCCACCTGTTAACGATCACATAGGCAATCGGAAAAGCAATCAGATCAGCTATAATCACCAGTTTGATAAAATCTTTATTGAGCAGTGTCAGAATGTTCATATTACTTGCACCCAATACCTTGCGGATGCTGATTTCCTTTTTACGCTGCTCGGCCATAAATAAAGCCAGTCCAAGGAGGCCAAGGCAGGAAATAAAAATTGCAAAGCCACCAAACCAGTTGGCAATAATGCCGAGCAGCTTTTCATTCTGGAACTTCTGCTCAAAATTATCATCCACAAATTTTGTCTCCACAGGGAAACCCGGGTTAAGTTTTTCTGTTACTTCCTTAATTTTGTCCATGGAAGAACTGATGTTTTGTGCAGGATTTAACCGGGCAACCACCACTTCCACCTGTTTCATATCGTGATAGATCACTAGCGGTGCTGTCTGGCTGTAAGGATCCTCCATCACAAAATCTTTCATTACCCCGATAATTGTCACAGGCCGGTTCCAGAACTGGATAACTGTTCCGACAGGATTTTTTAATCCCATAGTTTTTATGGCAGCTTCATTCATGATCACATTGGATGTGTCAGTATAGGCTTCAGAAAACTCCCTTCCGCTAACCATACTGGTCCCTAAAGTTTTTGACAAATCGTATCCTGCGCTTCTATAGTTAAAGAAGATATCTTCTTTATCATTTTTGCCTGGCCAGCTGACCCCGAAGGTATTGTTACCGCCTTCGCTCAGGCTCCGCCCAAAATAAGTAACATCAATGACCGCACCTGATTTCAACAACTGTTCTTTCAGCAGTTTGAGCTTTCCCTCGCCAGTCAGTGAGCCCTGAACAGGTAATTCTACCAGGTTATTTTTGTTATACCCTATGGATTTATTTTTGATATAATTGAGCTGCTGATAAATTACTGCTGTGCATATGATAAGGCAGGCAGCGAATACAAACTGAAATACGACCAGGATCTGTCTGACAGACAAAGATGTACTGCCCCTTAGGTTCATTCCTTTTAACACCTGCAGTGGCTCGAACGAAGACAGATAAAATGCCGGATAACTTCCTGCCAAAATTCCTGTAACGATAGTCAGCCCCAGAAAAACCGACCAGAACTTCCAGTCCGGATAATCGATTAAAAGTGCTGTATGCAGCACCCCATTGAAATAAGGCAGACTGATTTCGATCAGTACAAAAGCGACAATCATTCCCATTACAGAAAGCAGCAGGGATTCCAGCATAAACTGCCCGATCAGCGAGTTTCTGGAAGAGCCAATTGCTTTACGCACGCCTACCTCCTTCGCCCTTTTTTCTGAACGTGCAGTGGAAAGGTTCATGAAGTTGACACAAGCAATCAGCAGGATGCAGAAAGCCAGCATAAAGAATATCCTGACCTGCCCGATTTTACCACCCACAGATTTGCCATTCTGGAACTCACCATACAAATGCCATTGTGAGAGCGGATGAAGTGTGTAATAACCGGTTGCGCCCTGCTGGTGGTTCGCCAGCATCGGCCTAATCAAGGCACTAACCTTATTGATATCCTGCTCAGTTTGCAGTTGAACCATAGTCAGACAGAAATTATTTCCCCATCCTGAAGTTTTTATCCAGGGCTGTTGTTTTTCCCAAAGTCTCCAGGTCATCAAGTAATCAAACCGTATGGTACTGTTTTTGGGAATATCTGCGATGACGGCATCCACTTTTAATTGGACAGCATTATTAAGCTTTATTACCTTGTTGACAGGATCTTCACTTCCAAATAGATTTCTGGCCATCGTTTCAGTGAGGATCACAGAATTTACCTCCTGCAGTGCTTTGGAGGGATTACCTTTCAGGAATTTATAGTCCATAATCTTCAAAAGCTGGGGATCGCTATAGACGCCATCTTTTTTGAAGTAATTCTGATTATAGCTGAGTAGTTCTGCTGCCGGGTAACTGGAATGTGAGGCTACTGCTCCCGGAACTTTACCTGCTACCTCCGGAGCCAGCGCTCCCGGAGTCCAGGCCCAGCTCATGATCCCACTGCTGGCTTTCTGGTGCTGGTATACCACATAAGTGTTCATCGAATTCTTTGACTGCCTGTCATACCCCCATTCGTAGGCTACATACAAAAGCAAAACCATGCAGCTGGCCAGGCCGATTGCCAGTCCCCCGACGTTGATCAACGTGTACCCTTTGTTATTCCAAAGGTTTCTGAGTGCTATTTTGAAGTTTAATCTAAACATGATCTCTATTTTTATAAGGGGATATTATTCGTATTTCAAGGCATCAATGGGATTCGCTCTCGCGGCTTTATACGCCTGGTAACTAACTGTGAGCAGCGCAATGGCGATAGTTCCCACCGCTGCCATCAGGATAACCACCCAACTGATGCTGGTGTGGAATTCAAATTTCTTCAGCCAGCTATCCATCATATAATTGGCCACAGGAATTGCAATGATGATAGCCAGAACAACCATTTTGAGGAAGCCCAGGGATAACAACTGCATCAGACTTGCTACTGAGGCACCAAGGACTTTACGTACACCAATCTCTTTTGTTCTTTGCTCCGCGCTATATGCGGCAAGTCCAAATAAACCCAGGCAGGAGATGAAAATTGCAAGCCCGCCAAAAACGTTGGACAGCAGCCCTAGTATTTTCTGGGATTTCAGTTTCTGCCCGTAGAGTTCGTCAACAAAATTAAATTCTACCGGATAAGCAGGATTGATCTCTTTTACAATACGCTCTATCAGGGCCAGGTTTGCAGATGGTGTATTTGAAGCATTGAGGCGCATCGTAACATAACCGGTGCCCCCTTTTCTAAAGGCCACCACCATTGGATCCTGTTTTTTATGGGGAGCACCCCAGATAAAATCCTGAAACACGCCCACTACCGTACAATTGTCTCCCTGATATTTCACGATCTTACCCACCGGATGAACCAGATTCATAGCCTTAACTGCAGAAACACTGAGCATCACAGCTGCTGTATCTGAAGGAAACTGGCGGGAGAAATCCCGGCCTTCAATCACCTTTAATCCGGTAGTCTGTACAAAATCATATGTAGTAGCCAGCTGGCTGAAAACCATGTGCCTGTCCTCTTCAGAAGAACCCGGCCACTCCATTCCCCAAAAATTTGAGTTATAACTGGCTATGCTGCCTGACAGCTGACATATTCCGGAGATGGCGCCTGACTTTAGTAAACGTGCTTTCAGCAGTTCGAACCGTTTCTCCAGCTGACCATCCTGAGGCAACTCTACCAGGTTGTTTACCTGATAGCCAAGCGGTATATTTTTAATATACTGGATCTGTTTGTAGATTACAGTTGTCGCTATGATCAGAATAACTGCGAAACTAAACTGGATAACCACCAGCACCTGCCTCAGGTTCACAGACCGTATCCCGCGGCCTGAAGTTCTTTTCTTTAACACCTGCAGAGGGTTAAACGAAGAAAGGTAAAATGCCGGATAACTGCCAGCAACAACTCCTGTAAAAAGCACAATACCTATCAGACTGATCCAAAGGTAGGGATTGGTATAAACGATATCCATCTTGATGTCCAGCAGATTATTGAACATAGGGAGGAATACTTCTACAAGTACGATAGCCATAACTGCACTGCATAAAGTCAGCACCAGAGACTCCATCAGGAACTGGCTGATCAGGCTCGCCCGGGTGGCACCAATTGTCTTTTTAATCCCCACTTCCTTGGCCCGCTTCTCTGATTTGGCAGTAGCCATGTTCATAAAGTTGATACAGGCAATCAGCAGGATACCAATAGCGAGGCCCATAAATAAACGCAACTGTTCAATTTCGCCACCAGTACTTTTGCCATTTGTAAATGTGCCATACAAATGTGTTTTGCTGAAAGGGAAAAGCATTGGAGATGAAGTTGCATCAGATACATTCTTTTTGATCATCCCTTTTACAGAACTGTTCAGCACTTCAACATCGCTTCCCGGTCTCAGCCTTACGAGTGTAGTCCAGTTATTATTTGTCCATGCCGGCCGCTTTGTCCATTCGTACATGTTTTCAAACAGTGTCCAGGGCATCAGGAAATCCAGTTTGATAAAGGTATTGTCGGGAAGGTCTTTGATTATGCCGGTGATCTTGAGATCCACACGATCTTCAAACCGGACAGATTTATTGAGTACGTCTGTGCTGCCAAACAGCACTTTTGCTGTAGTTTCCGTAAGCACCACACTGTTGGGTGCACTAAGCGCCGTCTTCTGCTCTCCCGCGACAAATGTATAATCGAAAATCTTTAGGATATCAGGATCAGCAAAACGTCCTCTTTTTTTAAAACTGTTTCTACCATTGGCAATAAGGCGGGAATCAGCGCCATCTGTACGGGTCATCGCCAAAACGCTCGGATAGCCCTCTTTGAGTGCAGGGCCAACTGTATTGGGTGTAGACCATCCCGTACCGCCTATACTACCGGCGGGCCCGTCAAAATTGACCAGCACCTGGTAAACATTTTTATCGTCTTTTGTCTGCTTGTTATAATTCCATTCATACGATACGTACAGTAAAAGCAAGAGGCAGGATGCAAGTCCAATAGCCAGTCCGGTAATATTGATGAGTGCAGAAGTTTTATTCTTCCACAGGTTCCGCAATGCGATGGTGAGGTTCAGTTTAAACATATCGGAGTCTTTTTATTTATTACTTAGGTCTTTTCTGAGGCTATTCATATTTTAATGCATCGACAGGATTCGCATTTGCCGCTTTATATGCCTGGTAACTCACAGTAAGCAGTGCAATTGCCAGTGTTCCAACTGCAGTGAGAAGCACGACCATCCAGCTTACGTTGGTATGGAAGTCGAACCCATTCAGCCAGTTATTCATCAGGTATGTTGCCACGGGTACTGAGATGATAATTGCAAAGCCCACCATTTTCAGGAAGCTGAGTGATAAAAGCTGCATCAAACTGGAAACGGAAGCACCGAGTATTTTTCTTACGCCTATTTCTTTAGTGCGCTGTTCCGCACTGTATGCGGCCAGGCCGAATAAACCGAGGCAGGAGATAAAGATGGCAAGTCCACCGAACATGTTGGACAATACACCCAATTGCTGTTGTGCCTTTAATTTGGCTGCATACAACTGGTCAACAAAAGTGAGCTCAACGGGATAGGCGGGATTGATATCTTTCACTACTTTCTCTATCGTCGCCAGGTTATCAGCAACAGGATTTGCAGGATTTAAACGCATCGTCAGCACTCCGCCCCAGCCTTTGGTGAATGCTACTACCAGGGGTGTTTCTTTAGATCCCGGAGCATCCTGTATAAAGTCCCGGAACACCCCTACTATTGTAAATTTGTTTCCGTGATAATTCACGGGCTGGCCAATCGGATCCGCCAGGTTCATTAGTTTCAAAGCCGTGGTGTTAATCAATAAAGCGGCAGAGTCTGAAGCAAATTTCTCTGAGAAATCCCTGCCTGCAATCAGTTTCAGCCCAGTTGTTTTTACGAAGTCATACGTTGTAGCAATCTGTGAAAAGTTAATGCCTTTATCTGCTTCAGTAGATCCTTTCCATTCCATTCCGGAGAAACTGGAAGTATGATTGGCAATGGTTCCGGATGATTGATAAAGTGAGGTAACCGCTCCTGATCTGATTAAACGATCTTTCAGCAGATTATATTTTCCATAAAGCTCGCCCTCCTGGGGCATTTGCACCAAAGTGTTGATATCATATCCAATAGGCCTGTTTTTGATGTACTGGATTTGTTTATAGATTACTATGGTGGCAATGATCAGAATAATGGCGAAGCTGAATTGCCCAACCACCAGCACCTGCCGGAGATTGACGGAAAACAATCCTGTCTTGAAATTACGCTTTCTGAGTATTTGCACCGGATTAAAGGATGAGAGATAAAAAGCAGGATAACTTCCGGAAATCAGTCCTGTCAGCAAAATTACAGCAAAGAGACCGAGCCATATAAAACTATTGGAGTAGTTGATCCTGAGGCTGGTATCAAACAGGTTATTGAAGACCGGGATACATAATTCGATCAATACAATTGCCAATACGGAACTCAGTATTGTTAGCACCAGGGATTCCATCAAAAACTGACTGATCAGACTGCGTCTTGTGGCACCGATCGTCTTTTTTATGCCAACTTCTTTTGCCCTTTTCTCAGACTTAGCGGTCGCCATGTTCATGAAATTGACACAGGCGATGAGCAAAATTCCAATAGCCAGTCCCATAAACAACCGTAACTGTTCAATATTGCCACCTATGCTTACACCGTTAACAAACGTACTATACAGGTGAAGTTTGCTGAGTGGAAATACCAGCAACTGACCATCTGCATACTGATTGTGACGGTGCATAAAACCTTTGATACTGAGATTGAACTTATTAATATCAGTACCCGGCGCCATTCTTACAATTGTATTATAGTTGAAATTGCCCCATGATGGTTCTTTTATCCAGTTGTTCAAAGCCTCGTTCAACGTCCAGGGCATGAGAAAATCAAAGAAAACTGAAGTATTTTTAGGGAGATCTTTAATGACACCAGTTATTTTCAAATCTACCTTGTCGTCAAAATGAACGGATTTGTTGAGCACATCCGTAGTCCCAAACAAATCCTTCGCTGTTGATTCCGTAACTATGATACTATTTGGTGCTTCCATCGCGCTTTTCGCGTCCCCTGAGGTGAAAGTATATTTATAGATCCGGAGTATATCGGCATCAGCAAAACAGGCAGTTCTTTTCAGGCTTTTCCTGCCATTGGCGACAAGTTTCAAACCCGCCCCGTCAATTCGCGCTGCTTCCTCTACTTCTGGGTATTCGCTTTTAAAAAGTGGGGCAATGGCATTGGTAGATGCCTGCCAGGTGCTCGTGACCTTCTTATTTGCATCAACATTGTTTATCAAAACCTTGTACGTATTAGAAGGATCAAAAGTCTGGCCGTCAAAGTTCCATTCATACGCTACATACAGCAACAACAACAGGCAAGCTGCCAAACCAATAGCCAGTCCGCTGATGTTGATCAGTGAGGAAGTCTTATTCTTCCAGATGTTTCTTAAAGCGATTTTAAAGTTGAGTTTAAACATGGTGACAAGGTTTTTGGTGATTAATTGCCTGGATGATCTTATATTACTCGTATTTTAAGGCCTCTACCGGATTGGCCTTTGCAGCTTTGTAAGCCTGAAAACTAACGGTGAATAAGGCGATCCCTATCGTGCCGGCCGCCGCCAGCACGATGACCACCCAATTCACCGAAGTATGAAACTCAAAACTCTTTAACCAATTGGACATGATATAATTTGCTACAGGTATTGAAATGAATATTGCAATACCTACCATTTTTAAGAAGCTGAAGGACAAGAGCCCCATCAGGCTGCTCACTGAGGCTCCCAGCACTTTCCTGACACCTATCTCTTTGGTTCGCTGCTCCGCGCTGTAGGATGCCAGGCCGAATAACCCCAGGCAGGAAATGAAGATGGCGAGGCCACCAAAGAGGTTGGATAATACTCCAAGTATGCGTTGTTCCGTTAATTTCCTGGCATACAGCTGATCTACAAATGTGACATTCACGGGATAGGCCGGATTGATCTGCTTTACAATCTTTTCTATCGCAGCAATATTTTCTGCGGCAGGATGCACAGGATTAAGCCTCATCGTTACGATCCCGCTCCAGTCTTTATTGAAATGGATGATCAATGGTTTTTCCGTGCTAAAGGGAGAACCAAGGATAAAATCTTCAAAAACGCCCACAATCACAGCTTTATCACCATCGTGAAATACAACCTGACCGATCGGGTTTTTCATATTCATCACTTTCATCGCAGAGTGACTAATCAGAATTCCACTGGTATCTGATGCAAATTTCGGGGAAAAATCTCTGCCATATAACAATTTGATTCCAGTAGTTTTTACAAATCCGTAGGTAGTGGCGATAGTGTTAAAATTAAGAAGCTTGTCATCCTCAGAAGAACCCGGCCATGCACATCTGGCAATACTCGAAAGTTCTCTGGTGATCGTTGTAGATGACTGCAGAACTGAGGATACTGCCCCCGATTCCAGCAGTTTAGACCTCAATAGTTCAAATTTGGCATACAACTCCCCATCCTGTTCCATTTCTACCAGATTATTGATCTGATAGCCTACCGGCCTGTTTTTAATAAACTGGATCTGCTGGTAGATTACTGTGGTGGCGATGATCAGAATCACAGCAAAAGAGAACTGCCCTACTACCAGGATTTGCCTGAGGCTGACAGAAAGAATTCCCCTGCTCTGGCTCCGCATCCTGAAAATCTGAACAGGGTTGAATGAAGAGAGGTAAAATGCCGGATAACTTCCGGCGATGAGACCGGTAACCAGCACCACCACGAGCAAACCCAGCCATATGGATGCACCAGAGTAGTTGATTCCCAGTTCAATCCCTAAAAGGTGATTAAAAAAGGGAAGGCACACCTCAATCAAGACAACAGCTAAGACTGCAGCAAGAAGTGTTAACACAAGAGATTCCATCAGGAACTGACTGACTAAGCTGCTTCTTGTAGCACCAATAGTTTTTTTGATGCCCACCTCTTTGGCACGCTTTTCAGATTTGGCTGTAGCCATATTCATGAAGTTGATACATGCAATAAGCAAAATCCCTACGGCCAGACCCATGAACAAACGCAACTGTGCTATGCTGCCTCCGGTACTTACGCCGTTCACGAAATTGCCGTACAAATGCAGTTTGCTGTATTGGAAAAGATAAGGTTCAACTTTTAAGTTCAGTCCGTTCTCCAGATAAAGATCTTTAATAGTGGAATTGAGCTGATCGATATTGGCTTTAGGGTCTACCTTTAATAAGGTGGTAAAGCTATAATTTTGCCAGTTTGGTTTTTTTGCCCATTCAAACTGCGACTCATAAAAAGACCATGGCATCAGGTAATCAAAAGATCTGGACATATTGGCCGGCAGATCCCTGATTACACCTGTAATTTTAAGGTCCAGCTTATCCTGAAAACGGATAGATTTATTTAGTACGTCTGTTGTGCCGAAAAATAATTTGGCTGTTGATTCTGTAATGATTACACTGTTTGGCGCATTCAGTGCAGTACGCTGATCTCCATAAATGAATGTGTAATCAAATATATCCAGAATACCCGGATCAGCAAACGCCCCTGTCTTTTTAAAACCGGTATGATTTGCAGACACCAGATATGGCGCAGCCCAGCTTAACCTGGCTGATGTCTTTACCCAACTGTATTTCTGCTTAAACAATGGCGCCATTACATTCGAGGTACTCTGCCCCGTCTCCGTAATTTGTCCGTCTACGCCCCTATGGTTCATCATCACCTGGTAGGTATTCGCATTGTCTTTACTTTGTTTATCAAAGTTCCACTCGTACGACACATACAGCAGCAACATCAGACAGGCTGCTAATCCTATAGCCAATCCACTAATATTAATCAGTGAAGAAGTTTTGTTCTTCCAGATGTTTCTTAAAGCTATTTTAAAGTTGAGTTTGAACATAGCAAGCAAATTTATTTGAGTTTCTCAGTTTACCAGCGGGACCGCCAGTGCTTCAAAGACCCCCAGACGAAATCTTCAAATGCACCAGCTACCCCGATTGGTATTCCATCACCTCAATGGTATTTCATTAAATCAATTCTTCCGTGCGGCTTTTATTTATCTTTTCTGAGATCACGTGTCCATCTTTCAGGTTGATAATCCTATTGGAAAAACTGGCATCGTGCGAAGAGTGGGTTACCATGACAATAGTGGTCCCCTGCTCATTTAACTCACACAGTAACTCCATTACTTCGTTACCGTGGGAGCTGTCCAGGTTACCCGTAGGCTCATCCGCCAGCACCAGTTTTGGTTTAGTCACCAGTGCACGGGCTACCGCAACCCGCTGCTGCTGACCACCAGATAGCTGCTGTGGAAAATGACCACTCCGGTTCACAATGTTCATCCTTTCGATGATCTCATTCACCAGACGTTTACGTTCTGTAGCCGGGACCCTGTTATAAATGAGAGGTAGTTCTATATTTTCGAACACTGTAAGTTCATCAATCAGGTTAAAGTTCTGGAACACAAAGCCCATATTCTGTTTTCGGAAGTTTGAGCGCTCTTTGTCATTCATGCTCAGCAGTTCAGTCTCCAAAAATTTATAGCTGCCGCTTTCAGGTTTATCCAGTAAACCCATTACGTTGAGCAAAGTGGATTTACCACAACCTGAAGGCCCCATGATGGAGACAAATTCACCGGTTTTCACATGCATGTTGATCCCGTTCAATGCAGTAGTTTCTATTTCCTCCGTCTTGTATACTTTCTCCAGGTTCTCAATTTTTATCATGATGATCTTATTTATGATTTATGTCTTTTTATATTTTCTTTAATATTGGCCAGCCTTAATTGCTGACCTCAATTACATCGTACTGGTTGAACTGGTCGTACGATGAAGTAATCACTTCCTCATTCTTTTGTAATCCCTCCATGATCTCATAGTACTGGTAGTTCTTGCGCCCGATTTTTACGTTTCTCTTTTGGGCCTTCCCGTCTTTCAGGACAAATACCCATGAACCTCCCGTACTTTGGAAAAACTGTCCCTGTGCGAGTAAAAGTGATTTGCTGTTGTCCGATAAAGTAAGCTTCACCTGTAAAGATAAACCTCTGCGGAGTTCATCAGGGGATTTGCCCAGAAAAACCAGCTCTACCTGAAACTGCCCGGCGGTAACCTCAGGAATCACTTTGCTCACCCTCAGCTCATAAGTTTTGCCGTTGAATTCGCAATTGGCGGTTTGTCCTTCTTTCACCCTGTTTACATAATATTCATCCACACCAGCCTGTAATTTATAGCCCTGTAAAACATCGATCTTGCCCAGCATTTCATTTGCCGTATAGGATTTACCCACAACCGGATCATAAGAGGATAACCTGCCCGAAACAGGGGCTTTAATAGTCATGTTTTCAATATTCTCCCTGATAGATTCCAGGCTTTCATTCATCCGGCCAACGGAAAAATCAATCTGTTTCAGCTGCATTACCCGGCTTTGATTTTCCTGTTTTACGGCCTGCTTCATGATCTCTTTCCGGCCTTTGTTGTATTCATAGTCCTGACTCGAGGTATTGAATTCTTCTCTTGTAATTACCTTTTTTGCAAACAGGGCACTGTCTATTCTGTACTTGCGCCTGGCTGTCCTCAGTGCATCCTCTATTACCATCATATCCTGGGTCATTACCCTTTGGTTCTGTTCCAGATCCAGACGTACCTTACGCAACTGGTTCTGCTGTTCAATAATTCCGGTTTCGCTGGTTGTATAACCTGACAGTGCATGTGGATTGGCAATCCTGAGCAACGGGGTTCCTTTGGTTACGCTGGCACCGTTTTCAACAAAGATCTCTGCCACTGTACCCCCTTCAGAAGAACTCACGATAACAGAGGTAAGAGGTACTACACTGGCATTTAACAAGACCACGTCCTCAAAATCACCATACTGAACTTTGCTGATCGTAAGTTTGTCGGCATCGGCCTTGTATACCTTGCTCAATGAGAGTTTATAACCATAGGCTACCAGCGTGACCAGCAGTATGCCTCCTATAGTCATAAGTATCATTTTCTTACTGAATCTCTTTTTCTCTATAATCTTGTCCATTGTTGTACCTGTAGTTCTGCTATGCCTTGTGCCAAGGATATGCCAAAGAAAAAATAAGCATTTAAATTGCTATATGTCAGCCATTTACTAATTTTATTTAAAAAACAACGTTCGTTATCGGACACTTAATGTACAACATCGGACAATTCAATTAATTTTGGGTAAATCTTATAAAATGACAGAAGCAAACGTTTTAGTGATTGATGATGATGATGATATCCTGCTGAGTGCCAAACTGTTTTTAAAACAGCACTTTAACCAGGTGGTCACCTGCAAATCCCCAAAAGAAATCAATGTGCTGCTCAGCCACAATGATATTGATATTATCCTGCTGGATATGAACTATCAGAAGGGTGCGAGTGACGGCCGGGAAGGTCTGTACTGGCTGGAACATATCTTATCTATTGATAAAGATTATGTGGTAATCCTGATGACCGCTTACGGAAATGTGGAACTGGCAGTTCAGGCCATCAAAAAAGGAGCGATTGATTTTATTCTTAAACCCTGGGAAAATGATAAGTTATACGCTACCCTTTCTGCGGCCTCCAAACTGAGACAATCCACTAAAAAAGTTAAAAAACTGGAGAAGATCCATTCTTCATTGCAGAATGATATCGCCAGGAAATTCGAAAATATTATTGGTACTTCAGGACCTATTAAATACTTGCAGAATACGCTGGTTAAGGTGGCACCTACAGATGCCAATGTTTTGATCCTCGGAGAAAACGGCACCGGTAAACAGGTATTTGCCTATGAGCTGCACAAACATTCTTTAAGAAAGAACCATATCTTCATGCATGTGGATCTGGGCTCGCTGAGCGAAAGCCTTTTTGAAAGTGAGCTTTTTGGTTATGCCAAAGGTGCTTTTACCGATGCAAGGGACGACAGGCCCGGAAGGTTTGAGCTGGCCGACAATGGGACGATTTTTCTCGATGAGATTGGCAATTTATCCCTGCCACTGCAATCAAAATTACTGACTGTCCTGCAAAACCGTACTGTTACCCGGCTTGGGGAAAGTAAGGAACGCAAGGTGAATGTCCGGCTGATCACCGCGACCAACATGCCACTGAACGAGATGGTGGGAAAAGGTACCTTCAGACAGGATCTGCTTTTCAGGATCAATACGGTAGAACTGATGCTGCCACCACTGCATGAGCGTGCTGAAGATATCTTATTACTGGCTAATCATTTTCTTCAGACCTTCAGTACGAAGTACCACAAAAATATCAGCCGGATTAATGACAAGGCAGGAAAAACCCTGATGAATTATCACTGGCCTGGAAATGTAAGGGAATTACAGCATGTGATGGAAAGGGCTATCATTATGGCCGATGGACATGAGATCACAGAAACTGATCTGCAGCTAAGTCCGCAAAGATTTGGAAGTGCTGCTCCGGTAACTGCAAATATGGATCTTGAGGAAATGGAAAGGATGATGGTACAAAAAGCAATAGATACCCACAAGGGCAATATTTCCCGCGCAGCTGCAGAACTGGGACTTACCCGTGCCGCCCTTTACCGCAGGATAGAAAAATTCGGATTATAAGCCTATGTTTTATGAGCGTTTTACTTTCAGGCTGATCTTCAAATTATTGTTTATCAATATACTGGGGATCGTACTGATTTACCTGATACTGAAAACAAGACTTTGGTTTACCATTGCAGGTGTCTCTTTTATACTGCTGATGGCGGTTTTTTCACTATACAGTTATATCAACCAGATCAGATCGGATATCAAACGCTTTATCCTGGCGATAAAAACGCGCGACCATACCCTTAATTTCAGGAATAAGAGCACTAAAGGGAGTTTCCCGGATCTTTACAGCTCTTTTGATGACATCATCAAAACCCATAAAGATATTCAGCTGGAGCAGGATGCAATGTTTCAGCTCATCAAAACTATCCTGCAGCAGGTTCCTGTAGGAGTGATTGTAGTAAAGGAAAAGAAAAACAGCGCAGGGAATACAGAGATCGCTTTCTTTAATGAAGCCGCAGCAGCATTGCTGAATGTTCCTGCCTATAAATACTGGCATCGCCTGAAACAGCACCTGCCCGTATTTACAGCAGAAATAGAAAACATCCGTAAGGGAGGTAAAAGATTTCTGGAACTGAAGATCCAGGATAAGCTCATTCAACTGTCTACCGAAGTGATCCCCCTGAATCTTTACGGTGCAGACTATATGATTGTATCTTTTCAGAACATTAAAGACGAGATTGAACAGAAAGAGATCGAAGCATGGAACAGGCTTATCGGGGTCATTTCTCATGAAATCCTGAATTCTATAACGCCGATCAGTTCTCTGTCTGATACAGTAAACACCATGGTAATCAATAAAGACTATCTGAGCAAAGAAGATCTTGAAGACCTTAAACCGGCGATACAAACGATCAAAAGACGCTCTGAAGGACTATTGGGTTTTGTAAAGGATTACAGGCTGATTGCAGAACTGCCCACACCCGAGCTTGAATTCCACAGCATCGGCGGGATCTTACAGCATATACATGTGCTCATGCAGCCCTTTGCTGCAGCAAAAAACATCAGTTTGAAAGTGGGACAAACATCCTCAAAGATCTCTGTGAATGTAGACCTGAAACTGGTAGAACAGGCGCTGATTAACCTGGTAACGAACAGTATTCATTCTCTGGAAGAAACGCAGCATCCGCTGATAGAGATAGATTACCGGCTGGAACAAAACAAACTCTTTATTGATGTGGCAGACAATGGAAAAGGCATAGAAGCAGACCTGCTGGAAAAGATATTTGTGCCCTTCTTCACTACCCGGAAGAATGGTTCCGGCATTGGGCTCACCATCACCAGAAACATTATGAAAATGCATTATGGCAGTCTCGAAGTAACATCTGTTCCGGGGGAGAAGACGATCTTCTCACTGGTTTTCAATTATGTTTAAAGGAAATCAATAGATTTGCAGCATGACCACCATTCAACTACGTATCACAGCTATTTCAAAGCAGCCAGGGGACAATGTTTTTATTCAGTTAGCCACTCTTGATGGTATCATGCCCCTTTATGCAGCAGGACAATTTCTGACTGTATTGTTTGAAGTCAATGGAAAGGAGATCAGGCGTTCATACTCGATTTGCAGTTCGCCGGATGTAAACGAACCTCTGAGTATTGCCGTGAAATTTGTTGAAAATGGAGAGATTTCCAAAAATCTGCACCATAAGACAGCAGTGGGGGATATCCTTACAGCATTACCTCCAAACGGTTTGTTTACTTATCATCCTGTTCAGGAAATCAGGCGGACGGTCTTTCTCTTTGCTGCCGGTGTGGGCATCACTCCTGTGTTCTCTATCCTAAAAACAGCTCTGGTTACAGAAAGCAGTTCCCATATAGTGCTGATCTACAGTAACAGATCGCAGTCCACGACTTTATTTTATGAAGAACTCAATGAGTGGCAGCAAAAATATCCGGAAAGATTTAAACTGATTTTTTTATTTAGCGACAGCAAACGTTTGCAGTTTGCAAGATTAAACGGCTTCCTGATCCAGGATCTTATTGCCGCCAATCTTGAGTACGATCAGGCTGACGCATTGTGTTATACCTGCGGACCTATTGATTATATGGTCATGTGCCGGATTTCATTGCTTGCAATGGGCTACCGTCTGGACCAGATCAAAAAGGAAACCTATTTTATCCCTGAAGATGAAGCCGACGATGACGACATGACTGAAAAAGAAGTAAGTGATAAAAATACTTATACTGTTCTGCTTGAATTTAACGACAATACTTACCAGCTGGAAGTACCTTATTACAAAAGGATACTCCAGGTTGCCCTCGAGCATCAAATCAATGTTCCTTACAGTTGCCGGGCGGGCATCTGCAGTTCATGCGTGGCAACCTGTACTGCTGGAAATGTGAGGATGGACTACAATGAGATACTTACTGATCAGGAAATAGCACAGGGAAGAGTTTTGATCTGTACAGGGCATCCCACTGAAAACAATACCAGAATAGTGATATAAAGTAAAATATATTTATATTTAGGAATAATAAAGAGCTATAATTACATCTTAAGTTAATTTATTATTTATTTAATTTGCTTTATTCAATAACAGAAGTTATTTTTGACATCTAATTCATTAACTATGTCAGAAAAAAACAACCGTTACATTGACCCTTTAACAGATTTTGGATTTAAGCATTTTTTCGGCAGCGAGCTGAACAAAGAGATCCTGCTGAAATTTTTGAACGCTGTTTTTGAGGAGAAAAAAGAGATTGTAGAAGTTATCTTCGTGCCCGTTGAAATAAACAGGGATAAGGAACAAGCTAAAGATGTACTGTCCGACCTGCTCTGTAAGGAGAAAAACGGAAAGCAGTTTACTGTGCTGATACGGCGGATCGAGAAAGAATCGTTCCGTGAAAGTTCGCGGAAATTTATGGCAAGGTTTTTTAAGGAGGCCGAAGCTCCTGATCAAAAATCGCCATCTGCTGTAAAAGAACATTATCTGCTGGGACTAATCGACTTCAGTTTCGGCGATTGTGAGGATATGTATTACAGGGAAATCAGTTTCGCAAAAACAGACCTGAGGAGAAATCCTGCCGGCAAACTGGGCTTCAAATTCCTTGAAATACCCGAATTTCATAAGTCCGCAAAAGCCCTGGAAACGGATATGGACAAATGGTTCTACCTGCTCAAACACCTGCGTCATTTGAATCAGATCCCAAAGAAGTTTCAGGATGAGAGCTTCAGGAAAATTTTTGAGGCAGCTGAGGTTTCTGCTTTAACCGCGGAACAGCAGGCTGTATATGCAGCAGACCTTAAAAAGAGAAAGCACATTTTTAAAATATACGATCCCGATCAGGCCGCAAATGAGGCTTTGCAGAGAGAAATGGATGAAGGAAACCTGGATGAGGAATCGAAAGCGTACTTCCTTGAAGTGTTTAGAATGGGTTATGAAACCGGGTTTGAGGAAGGCATGCTGGAAATCGCAAATGAAATTGGCAGTGTGTTTTGATCAGCTATACAAATCAAAAAAAGAGGATGTTTGATTTAAACATCCTCGATCTGTTACTTTAATAAAAATCTTAGCCGATCACAGTGCCATTTGAAATGATGGCTCCCTTTTTAACAACTACAATTCCGTCTTTAACAGCGTAAGATGGAAAATCTCCGTCTGCCATATGTTCTCCACCGTTAATCTGAACATCGTTTCCTATTCTGGCATTTTTATCTACAATCGCATTGATAATCCTGCAGCGGTCTCCGATGCCGATCAATGGATTACCTTTAGCATTCTCTTCATCTATTTCTCCCAGTGTCTGGTAACGGTCGCTTCCCATAATATAAGCGTTCTCAATAGTAGTTCCATTACCAATGCGGGAACGGATACCAATTACGGAATGCTTGATATAATCTGCATTAAGAATACAGCCCTCAGCAATCACTGCCTTGTCAAGAGATGAGCTCAATATCTTAGTTGGCGGCAACATACGCGGACGCGTAAAAATGCTCTGGTGACTGTCAAAAAGATTAAATTTAGGAATATCGTCAGTCAGGCCCAGATTGGCTTCAAAGAATGAACAGATATTACCAATATCAGTCCAGTATCCTTCATATTGAAAACTCAGTACTTTCTGTTCTTTCAGCATTCTTGGAATGATCTCTTTTCCAAAATCCTTTTCATCAGGATTTTCAGCAAAGATGCTTAACAAAAGCTCACGGTTAAATATATAGATACCCATGGATGCCAGGTAATTCCTGCCTTCAGCCTGCATTTCCGGTCCTGTATCAGATGCCCAGTCTACCAGCAGGTCACTGCTCGGTTTTTCTATAAATGAAGTGATGATATTATCTTCGTCAGCTTTCAGGATACCAAAACTTGTAGCGTCTTTAGCCGTACTTGGTATTGTTGCCAGTGTTACAGCCGCACCGCTTGCTTCATGTGCCAGCAGCATCTCATTGAAGTCCATCTGATACAACTGGTCTCCAGATAAGATGAGTACATATTCAAATTCGTGCTGTAACAAATGGTGCATCGTTTGTCTTACTGCATCGGCAGTTCCCTGAAACCAGGTAGGGTTATCCGGGGTTTGTTCTGCGGCAAGGATATCAACAAATGCATCACTAAAATGACTGAAGTAATAGGTATTTTTGATGTGTTTGTTGAGTGACGCGGAGTTGAACTGCGTAAGTACGAACATACGGTGTATACCGGAGTTCAGGCAATTGGAAATAGGAATATCTACTAAACGGTATTTCCCTGCAATGGGAACTGCCGGCTTTGAACGTGTTTGGGTCAGTGGTGATAATCTGGAGCCCTGACCACCGCCAAGAATAACTCCTAATACTTTTTCAGTCATATAATTTATTAATTTACATTTGGTATGTATCGATATATTGTTGGGCTGCCTTATCCCAGGAATGGTCCAATTGCATTGTATATTTAAGGATTCCTTTCATTCTTTTTTTATCCTGGTAAAGCTCATAAGCCCTACCCATTGCCTGCCCTACATCCCAAACGCTTGTTTGATCATGACAAATTCCAAATCCACCATCACCAATATCCGTTACAGTATCTCTCAATCCGCCAATTCTCCTTACAATCGGAATAGTTCCGTATCGTAAGGCATACATCTGATTTAGACCGCATGGCTCAACCCGTGACGGCATCAGCAGAAAGTCCGCTCCTGCATAAATCTGGTGTGAAAGCTTTTCATTGTACCCGATATATGCGTTATAATTACCTGAAAACCAATTGTGAAGTTCTGATAATTTGCCTTCAACTACAGGGTCACCTGACCCTAAAACAAGGATATTAATATTACCTTTGCTATGCGCCAAGGCGTTGTGAAAAATATCCGGTAACAGATCTGCGCCTTTTTCACCTACTAATCTTCCGATAAAAGTAAATAACGGCTTTGTTGGATCCAGATTAAAAACAGCACAGAGGGCCGCTTTGTTTGCCTTTTTACCACTTTCTACTGTCCTGAAATTGTAAGTTTTGTCGAGCATTACATCCGTCTTGGGATCCCACACTTCGAAATCAATACCATTCAGTATACCTGAGGATTTTCCGCGCTCCATGCTCAGGAGTCCTTCGAGGCCATTTGCCTGCTGGCTCAATTCGTCAAGATAGCTGGGCGAAACTGTAGTCACACGCCAGGCGCATTTGATAGCTGAAGCCAATGGGTTGATTGCATTTTTCCATTCCAGCATACCTGACTTCCACAGGTCGAATGCCGGCAGGTAGTGTATTTTATCCCAGCCAAATTGCCCCTGGTACTGGGCATTATGAATGGTAAGTATAGTAGGAATCTGGTTCAGGCTTTTATAACGCTCGCAGTTTGCGGTCATAAATGGCACAAGACCGGTATGGTGATCGTGGCAATGAATTACATCAGGACGGTGCTCCCACTGGTTAATCCAGTCGAGCACTGAAATCTGGTAAGCCAGGAACCGTTCCGTATCATCGGCATATCCATAAACCCTGTCCCTGTCAGTTAGTCCTATAACCTGAACAAGGTAAAGATCAAAGCCTAGCTTATTTGTTTTTTCCCTGAGTATACGTACAGGGAATGCCTGACGGCCCAGATTTACCCAGGCGTCATATACCACTTCGAATTCGTTTTCCCATAAAAACGAATTGTTATAAGCAGGCATGACCACTTTTGCAAAGTGCCCGAGTTTATTCTGGTATTTTGGCAGAGCGCCAACAACATCGCCCAGGCCACCTACTTTGGCAACCGGGTAACATTCTGCGCTCAAGTGAATTATTTCCATATATTTTTAAAGATGGGGAGCATTGAAACTGAACAAAATCTGAGATCAAAATATGAGTTATAACCGGATTAAACTACACTTTGTTTGTGTTTATTTCAAAATAAACTAACAAGGAATAAAAGGGCGTGTACGATGATTTTTTTAATTAAATAACCAACATATGCACAAACAGCATTAATTTTAAAATTAATTACTTTAACTATTAAGCATATGAAAGTTTACTTAAAAATTCTGCCGGCATTCCTTGCACTGGGATGCTGCATGCCAATGGCCTGCAAAAAAGCTGAGTCACAAACCGAAAAGATTGGTGTGGTTACACCACCTGTAATTTCTAAACCGGAAGCTAAGCTGCTTCCCCTTCAAATGGGAACGGGCAAATCCAAAATGACCTTTAGTTATACTTCAGGTCTTGCCCTCTCCAAAATAGATTACGGAGACGGGACGAGTTCGGTACTGGAGTTTACTGCAACCGGGAGCCCTTCCCTGTTGACGCATGCCCTGGGGAATGAAATTGTTGCTTACACCCAATTTAAACTGGACAACTCCGGGAGGGTAATAAAAGGCTCCTCTTATACTATCGCGGGTAATAAGGATGTGTTTGCAGGAATGTTCAGCGTTACTTATCAAAGCGATTCAAAGATCAGCGAGATTAGTCATTATGATTCGAAGCAGATACTTTTGAGTACGGACAAGAAAATATACGCTGACAATGGAAACCTGATCATGGAACAGGGCGTTGCCGGTGTAGTTTCGGCAAACTATAGCTATGATGACAAAAACGGGCTCTTCAAAAATGTGGGCTTTGCGTGGTTGTTTGCAATTGAGGAACAGAATATGTTATTCCTTTCCGGCTTGAACAATATCAGCTCCTGCGGTTATCCTTTAAAATCTTTGAACAACCAGAGTTTTAGTTATACTTATAATGAGGATGGATATCCTGAAAGTGTTAAGTTCCCGGTTAATGGGGTTGCTACGAGTTATAAAGTCAGCTATAAGGTTCTCTAAGATAGTCTGGCTTCGCTAAAATCCTGGTACCTGTATGTTGATGCTGCCTGCCGCTGAAGAACGGCAGATGGCACCGATACACATGTACCAGGATTTTTTTAGAGTTTCCTGTAGCATAATGCAGGAAGAGCACGATGCAAGAATAGCACGATGCAAGAATAGCACGATGCAAGAATAGCATGGTGCGAAGAAGAAGGATGGCTGGATCTATTCCTTAAAAATTAAATCCAACCGAGATATATGGCATTGTGCTTTCCCTTGAAATACCTACTGCGGCCTGAATTAGTATCAGATCAGCTGGTACAACATAAATTCCTCCGCCGTAACCGTAGTGCCACTTGTCAGATGACTGGCCCGGATACCATACCCTGCCTACATCATTGAATGCAAGGAGGCCGAATGAACCGGGAACAACATAAGAGGTAAAGTCAAATAGCTTCAACCTGAAATCAAGACTTTCATAAGCCACTGTTTTTCCGGTAAAGCGGTTGGTATGGTATCCACGAAGATTGTGCACACCTCCAAGCTGCATCAGCTGGAAGTACTCGGGATTGCCAAAGGTAGTACCCCCGCCTACGCGGTTGGCAATCACGAAACCACTGTTTCCAGGATTGAAGTAGGCACGGAATTCCGTTTGAACCTTACCGTAACGGTTATGATCGCCATTGAGTTGCTGGCTTCCTGAAATTCTGGTGTTCCAGTACAGGCCTTTTTTGGGGATAGCGATATTGTCTCTCGAGTCGTAATTGATTTCAGTGACCAGTCCTGCAAAAGATTGGTCAGCAAAAACGTTCTCCTCAGGGTTTGTAAGATTAAAATCTTTCAGGAACCTTTCATCATTTGCCCCGGAGCTGCTTGTATAATACTCCGTGGTTATACCAGCACCAATTGTCCATTTTTCAACTTTTTTATACAATTGAAAATCAGCAGTCAGGTAGTCATAACGGTTGCGGTAATAAGATATACCTCTATCTATTTCGTCGTCTTCATTTGCCCCTTCAATGTCGTGCTGGATAAAGGACGTTTCATTGCCCAGTCCGAAAAAGTTGCTGAGGTTATGCGGGCCCAGCAGTTGTGCATTTATCTTTAGGTTATAGTCGCCGATTACCTTTTTAAAGTCTCCGGTATAACTGAGAATAAATGCCTTTCTTCCTGTGGAGTAGTCTACCCAAAATTCCTGTTTGGAAGCATAGGGATACTTTCTGAAACCCTGTTTCTGGAGGATTAAGCCCACACCTGGCTGAATCCCGCGATCCACACTATAATTCAGGTGGAATAAAGGGCCAAACTGGTCGTAAATGTAATTGAACTTATGCTGGTTTACAGCGGTATCAGTTGATAAGCGTAGTTTAGCAAGGGATGCGGCAGGCAGATCATTCTCCTCATCACCGCGGTCATAAATATAAGTATTGCTCCGGGCGTTCAGCTCAGTATTGATTTTAAAGCTATCCTTGTCATCACCACCGATCAGTCTTACGGTAACCGGGGATTTAGTTTTGCCTTTTACATCAAAGATATCTGCGCCAGCCATTCCATACACTCTGATCTCCTTAGTAACAGTATGATCAAAAGTTCTGTGGTAGAGTTTCCTCCCCTGTTCACCATCCTTTTTAAGGTTGTGGATGGTCAGTTCAATATCGCCGTCTTTCTGATGTTTGATTTCAAAATATTCCTTTTTATCTGAAGCGGTGATTTCTACCGTAGCTGATAAAAAACGATAGTAGTCGAGGGCAGTCTTTCCAAGGTTATCCTTCCTGGCGATCATAATGCCAAGAGTTTTCTCTCCTCCCTCTGCAAAAATATTTGCGGGGATTTTCATCATGGCCTGTCTTAAGACGGCATTACTGATTTTCTCCTGTACCTCTTTCACGGCCTCTTGCCAATCTTTTTCAGACAGAGAATTTAAAAAATAACGGTCAAAATTCTGCTGGTTGTAATTGTACTGGTCAATTGCCCTGATCTCTGCCTGGTAGGGCTGCAAATTGGCTTTTAACCATTGATGTGATAGCACCCAGGGTAAAAGGCCTGATGTACTGTAAAATACTTTATCCCTGTCTTTGGGAACCGGGATATATGTTTTATCTCCTTTTTTGTCTTCTTCCTTCAGCCAGCGCCAGTTGTCCTCATGCCGGTCCCAGTCGCCCACGATAAAATCCAGCAACCTTGCTCTCAGCAGCAGCTTCTGGTCAACCTGGTGGTCATTGTCTTCTTCGAGTTTGCGCTCTATTTTCAGGGTATTATCGCTCTCCTCGCGACCAATAGGTGAGCGTTCTTCAATGAGGTATACCGCATTGGCAAAATCCTTCCGGTACTCTTTCAGACCGGGGTCATCACCTACGTATACCACTTCCGGGTGCGCATGTGGGATATTCAGCACATCAGCCAAAGGAGGAACGATCAGAGATGCAAAAGGGTGATTGGTAGCGATCTGATCCTGTACAATATCTTTGGCGATTGTAGCCCTCAGATTTTCGGGCAAACCTCTTTCAGGATATTTCTGTACCGTTCTGAGTGCCCACTCCTGCCCGGAGGCATCCTGCAATTGCAGTGAGCGCGTCTGATTTCCACCACCCAGTTTGATGATTTTCAGTCCGCCCTTTTCTTTTTGCAGATCAATCACCCGTATTTTTACAGGCGTTGCCCAAAGTTTGCGGTAGCTCTCCCCAAAAAAGAAGCGGTGTGCTTTGCTCACAGAGTCGTAAACAGGAGAAATAGCAATGGTGATTGAGTCCCTTGTCTGATACTGCTGGGCAACAGCCATACAAGGCAAGCCTGTATAAAAGGCAATCGCCAGTAAACTAATTTTATTCTTCCTGGAAACCATGTATATTTTGTTATGCTGTCTTATTCATTGCCACCTCAACCCGTAATGCTTTCAATCCTTCAACCCCCTGCAGTTCTTCTACATCGATATATTCGATAACATCGCTGAGCAGTTTCTGTTCCTGCAGCCGATGAATATAACCCAAATATTCCTGGGCTTCGGCATGATTGAAATAAACAATGGCAATTTTGCCAGGCTGGGTGAGGCGTTCTGTGCTTTCCCTGACATGTGCTTTGTCTATTCTTTTTTTCACCATCTGATACCTGATATTGTAGCTGCCCTCCACATCGAACCTTTGTTCATCCAGGCGGAAGCCAATATCAATCAGCTTATCATAAACAAAAATCAGCTGTGTTGTTTCTAAAGGTATAGGTAAATGCGGTGTAAGGTTACCGGTTATCTGAGCTATTTCAGCAATTGTCTTCAGTTGTCTGAAGCGGAAATCTGTCAGGTAATACTGGTTAAACCTGACTTCAGGGGTGATCGACTGTCCCAGGTAAATATCAAACTCTACCCCGTCTGTCCTGAACTTCTCAAAATAGCAGGGATATATTTCCTGTAGTTCAGCATTAAATTCATCCAGGCGGCGGTTCAGCGCATGATTGATCATCTGCATGCTCAACTCATAGTTGTCGCGGTTTTCATAGATCTTCCCCCCCTGCCTGGTCAACGCAAAATACTCATCAATGAGTTCCTTCGTTTCAGGGTGCTCATCCACCAGCATATTAAAATATGCTGGAAGCTGCCTTTGCAGGTAATCGTCTGTTTTCATGATTTCACGGTCAGACATCTCGTCAAAACTCTTATGATTCCAGGCGGATTTCTGCCTGGGGAAACTTTCAGCAAAGTCCTGCGGAATTTTCGACTTCAGGTTATCAAGGGTAACTTCGAGCACTTCAAAATGGGCATACAGGTCCCTTCTGATCATCAAATTGCGTTCGATACTCGAATTTCTGATATCCACTGCCCCATAAAATGGATGAACATCCTCAAAATACACCCGGTCGATAGGCAGGTTCTTTTCGGCAGCTCCTGATTTCATATAATCATAAGCTACCTGGATAAAACGCCATTGAACAGAAGGCTGCAGGGCTGTAAACTTATCTGTGATAATTGAGGTGATCTCGTTATTGAAATCAACAATAATATTTTGATATAACTGTGCAAGCAGTGGAAAGGCAGCTTCGATATTGGAAAGTATGCTGCCATTAAAAGCAAGGGGATCGTGTGTAAAGACTTCGAGGCAGCCCACAAGCTTTGCATTGTAATACAGGGGGAAAAGCCCGTAAGAGTGAATGCCGCTATCGCTAATGAGCTTTAACAAAGGAAATTCATCTGCATCAACCTTGCTGATATCTGTAAAGATCAGCCTGCGCGGATGTGCAATAAAACTGTCGGCCAGCAAGGTATATTCATTTTCAGGCAGACCGTTCAGCCTGGCCTGTCTGATGATCACGCTTTCAAAACCCTCATGGCTGTACAATAAAGTCTTTTTATTCAGCCTCATGTATGGCAGAAGGCTGAATTCTATTGCAGGAGAGCCAACAAGTGATTTCAGTGCAGTAACAATCACAGAGTTATTCCATCCTTCCAGACACTGGTTATGTTCAATTATTGTATTTTTAATAGCCTCCAGTGCATATTCTGAAGTAACATCTGTAAGGCTTACTATAGAAAGTCCTTCAAAGCTGAACATTTCCGGGGGTATCACTTTTTTCAGCAATTCGATGCTTGAGCTTTCATCCTCCATATACTCCTTCACCCGCTCTAAAGACAATTCCGGCAGATCCCCTTTAGCTGTAATTTCCAGAAAGCGGTTGTCAATGTTCATCCTGTAATACCTTAGCAGCCGGGTTTGCTGGTCAACGATAGACTTAATCGTATCCTGCTGGCCTCCGAGAGTAAAGTTGTAAAACCTCTTTAATATCAGGTTATAGAAGTTCCTGAGCTTACTTTCTTCCATTACCTCTTTTGTAGGCAATGCAATATTTTGCTTCAGCTGTCCGTCCTTACCCAGGAGCACTGCGTAAAAGGCGTCTGTACCATAATAAAAACATGGCGATACAGGTCTCCCCAAAGCCCATAAGCTTTCGCCCTCGTCGTTAATTATCGGTGATAGCGCAGTGTATATCAGCTCGTATAAGTGATTGTATTTTGATGTTTCTTCTTTGGGTATAGGTAACTGCAGCTCGGGATATACCGAAAACTGCTCCAGCATGTAATTATAAAAATTGACCTTCGCAGTTTTTTCATGCTGCTGTTTATCAATAAGAAAGTTTATGAAGGGCCGTAATGAAAACTGAATATCAGTTCCAATTGCCTCCTTACCGCTTCCGCAAATGGATTTATTCAAGTCTAAAATTATTGCCTGCATTTTTTAGGGTTTATGTTTAAACTTCAGGATATTACCGGCAGAGAGTTCATCCCCCTCATTGGATATATACAAATTCATTTGCTTATCAAAAGCCAAACCTTCGGGCTGGTTAAAAATGGAAGAATTAAGACGGTGTACACTTTTCACCTTCCAGTCAGGCGTAGCTACTACTAACACCTTGTTCACAGAAGAAAGAATGTACCATTCGCCGGAATGTGGATCCCTTGTCAGTGCTGATGCTTTTAACCCCGTTTTAAGAATTTCATCTTCCTTTATCATTCCTGACAGGTCCATCGAGAATTTCCCAGATGGGATCAGTTCATTTTTGCCGGCATTATAAGTAAAAATTGAGCCCGACATAGTTTTATCTTTTTTGTCATCCTTGCAGTTTTTACACAGCATATACACCTGGTTTGTCTGGTTATCAGCGTAAATGCTTTCGTATTCTCCTTTAGGCAATATATCTTTAAATATTTTTATATCACTTACCTTTTCCTGGGTGGCTTCAGTAAATGGGAAAACATAGAGCGTCCCATCACTTTCCAGCACCATGATCGTTTCGTTCAGAATAGCCAGATCTTCATAATCCCCTTTTGAACCGAACACTACATGCTGTTGCTTTTTGGTCATCCAGCCCTGCCTGAAAAGCCTGCCGTCTTCATCCTGAATGGAATAGACAGTATCACTTTTGTCCTTGTAAAACGCGATTCCCGAAATTTCAAGTAAGCTTTCAGGCATATTGAATTTCTCAGGATGGTTCAGATCATAACCCCTGGGACTTGTAAATGCAGGTTTTGAGGGTTTACAAGCGTAAAATCCTATCAGTACCATCACAGGGAGGGTATATATTATCAGCTTTTTAACTAGTCCTTTCATCATGCCTTCGTTGTTTCTGTTTTACTTGCTTCTTTCAGCAGATCATATATTGCCCGCTGTGAACTGATCCGTGGCTCTCCCGCCGAATAGTTGTTTTGCAGTTCTTCATTGAGCTCCACCGCCTGAACAGTGTCGTTCAGCTGCAAATCAAGAATTTCTATCAGTCGTGCTTTCAGGGAACTATCATAAACGGGGAAACAAACCTCAATCCTTCCGTAAATGTTGCGGTTCATCCAGTCGGCCGATCCCATATAAACCTCTTTGTTACCGTTATTATGGAACACAAATATCCGTCCATGTTCCAGATATCTGTCTACAATACGCTTAATAGTTATATTTTCGCTCTGTCCGGGAACACCTGGAATAAGGCAGCAAACACTGCGGATGATCATTTCTATCTTCACCCCGGCATTGGAAGCCTCGTACAATTTGGATATCAACACTTTCTCTTCCAGGTTGTTCATCTTGATCACCATCCTTGCGGAGAGGCCTTGCTTTGCGTTTTCTATTTCCCGGTCTATCAGGCTGAGAAATTTCTGCTGAAGGTTAAACTGTGCAACCAGCAAATGTTCAAAATTGATCGCATCTTCCAGCAAAGGCTTCTTTTTCTTTTTACGCAGAAAGCCGAAAAGCAGCTGCAATTCCTGGAGCATCTCCTGATTCGCGGTCATGAGGATATGATCGGTATAGAATCTTGCGGTAGACTCGTTCAGATTTCCTGTAGCCAGCAACCCTAAATAATGACTTTCATTTCTGACCGTTCTTTTTACCAGTGCAACCTTAGCATGCACCTTCATATCTGCATTACTGTAAATCAGTTTTACACCTGCAGCTTTCATTCGCGAAGCCCATTTGATATTATTGGCCTCATCAAACCTTGCCTTCAGCTCAACCATTACCGAAACTTTTTTCCCGTTTTTAGCTGCTGTAATCAATGCGTTAACGATCCTGGAGTTATCAGCTACACGGTAGAGCGTAACGTAGATCTCTTCCACGAAAGTATCATTCGCCGCCTCATTGAAAAACCTGAGAACAGGGTCGTAGTTTTGATATGGTACATTCACCATGAGGTCCTTCTGCAGGATCAGTTCAAAAAGAGTTTCCTCTTTTTTTATAGCTAACGATTGTTGTGAAGGCCATTTGGTATAACTCAAATGCGCATCCTGGAGCGGAAAACCTCCCAGGTCCTTCATGTTATGGTAAAATCCCCCCTGCACTACCGATGCGTTGGAAAGATCCAGCGTATAAATAATTCTGTATAAATGTCTTAAAGGAATTCCGGGCTGACACAGAAAACGTGTGGCAAAACCAAGGTCGCGTTTTTTCAGTTCTTTTTCCAGGGCTGCAGTAATATCTTCATCAATTTCATCACGAAGATTCAGTTCTGCGTTCCTGGTAATTTTTATATTGTAAACTCCTGTAATCGTCTCTCCGGGAAAAAGATAAGCCAGGTTACTTTTAATGATATCATCCAGAAACACCACGTATTTCATATCTGCTTTATTCAGGACAAAAAACCTGGGCAATACATCAGAAGGAACGGTGATCAGTTCGAGGCGTTCTGTACCGGCGCCATCAGTAAGCATGATGGCCTGGTAAAGTTTATTGTTTTCGGCAAAAAAGCCATCATCGTCTTTCTCCACCGAGAACAGCCTGATATAGGCAAGAACTTCGTTAAAAAATACACCGGCCGCCTGGTCCTGGATAAATGAGGGTATCTCCTCATTGTATAACCAGTGTATATTTTCTTCCCTCAGTGCCGGCAACAGGTAGTTAGCCAGCAGGTGACCGAATCGCTCCTGCTGCTGGTTGATCAGAAATTGTGCTTTAAAATAAGAATTGTACAGACCAGTTCTGTCGTCAAAATTATCGATGGCCATCAGGACAGGCATTCTGACCCTGTAAAATTCATCCA
>NZ_JBEVDX010000015.1:0-6384 GCF_040513095.1 Pedobacter sp.
CCATTTCCGTCACGTTCAATTGTAAGGCCATCCGTTTACCCATCAGACGGATCGCTAAAATCAGAATAAAGTAAATGATCACCGTGCGGATCATAACTTCAATATAAAAGGAACCAGGTACTTCCCCGATAAAGATCCTGTGCCAGTCCAATAACCTGTATGCTTCTTTTTCCATAATTAAATAATTGCAGCAATGAATAGATCCTGTTTACAATTGTAACAAACTTTGCTTTGGGTATTATTTACAGTGCCGCAGTTCTGGCAAACCATCTCATCCTTCTTACCTTTCTGAAGAGACAGAATTTCATGATCCGTTGGCGGAAATAGCGCCAGTCCAAACTGATCTTCCCGCAAAAACAGTGTAAAAGAACCTGATGGTTCCAGGTAAACCCTCTGCAGTTTGCCCAGATTCATCACGTTTTTACTCCGTAACTCTGAGAATAACTGCTGCCGGGAGATCCTCACCTCCCTCATATTCTCCAGCTGCAAAACCCCGTTTTTAACAAGTATCGTAGGGCTTCCATACAAAAGCTTCTCGCCCTTCCTGCTTTTCATACTAAAATAATTCACACCGCGATGCAGCCCCAGGGCAGTCACAAGAATGATTGCCCCCTGCAAAATCCCCCGATCAGATATCTGCATCGGCACGGATACAATTGCCCCAAGGGTAACCATCACCGTCATTTCTATAATGGTGAGCTGCCCGCTCATGCGTTTGCCCAGCCATCTCACAATAGCCAGCAGCAAAAGATAAATAATGAGTGTTCTGAAAAACACCTCAACCAGAAACAATGCACTCACATCTCCGAATAATATCCGCTGCCAGTCTCCCAGTTTTATTTCATCAGCTTTCATAAAAAATCAGTAAAAACGACTGTTAAAGCACAGTCAGGCCCAGAACATTCGTGATCACATTTAGTTTAGTTTTTATTCAGCATCAGCACTTATTTTTATTAAAACAAAGCTCGTATTTATCAGTTACGGCTACGCATTAACCTAAAACACTAAATTATGACTGGATTATCACCATGGGCACTCTCGGCAAGCACTGAGCTAATGGACGAACGGGAAACACTGTTCCAGAAATCAGGCCGCGAATTTACATTTGAAGTTTATTGTACCACAGATTCAGTATGGGTTTCGGTACTCATGCCTAAAGGCGGAACAATGGTTTTCCGCGCTGCATATTCACCAGGGGCCAACTTACATATCGATCAGATTCACTCATCTGACAAGGAATGCAGCCTCAGGCTGAGCAGTGATATCGGTGTATTTAAAGTAACCATTGACATCAATGAAGATGAGGCTATTCCTGTCTTGCGCTATACTACCAGCTTAAAGCCTTTGAAAGATATGATTGTCCCCTACTGGCCAAAAGATATCATCGCCAGCGGGAAAAACGGAAATACAGAAAATATTTCAGGGAAGATTCACGCGAGCCAGGTAGGAACGCGTTCCGGAATGATCTACATGAGCATGACCAAACCGAAATCAGCATCTGTACTTTACCTGCAAAACCTTACTGCACTGGCAGACTATTGCCAGCAGACAGAAACATCAGCGGCTGATACCGTTGGCGGAAACTGGCCGGAAATGGGTTTTTCACTGCCACCTTCATTAGAAAAACCCCTGCTGGCAGGTAAAGAAATATGTATAGGTGATGCCTTCGTGGCATTTGACCCAACATTACCTGCTAACGAGGCAGCAATCATGCGCCAGTACCTGGATCTATTGGCGAGAGTTTACTTATTGTTACCCAAACCCGAAACAGCATACCAGCCCTGGCCAGAGATCCTGGACAAAGGATTAAAAGATCTGGTAGAAAATGCAGGATGCAGCTCGCAGGTGGGCGATAATGAATATTTTAACGCCTATGTCAGTGATTATGAAACTCCACCCGAGATTATGGTGCAACTGGCGGTTCTATTGCCTTTGCTGGACTATGTAGAATGGTGCGGCGACACCCTCGACATCATGCAAACAATTAAAAATGGTTTGCCGGAGTTTTATGACAAAGACTTAAAGACTATCATGAGGTGGCTCCCTGCTGCCGAAGGTAAGCTTAAAGGCGAAGAAGAGCAGAAGATACCTAAAGTAATGGATTCATGGTACCTACACCATCCGCTGCTCAATTTATCACGCCTTGCACTTAAAGGCGATAAAGTTGCTAAAGAGTTATTTATGGACTCCCTTGAATATGCCATTAAGGTAGCAAAACACTTCAAATACAAATGGCCGGTCTTCTATAAGATGGATACGCTTGAAGTACTGAAAGCCGAAACGGCAGAGGGAAAAGGCGGTGAAAAAGATGTAGCAGGATTGTACGCGCATGTGATGTTACAGGCATTTGAACTAACCGGAGAAGACAGGTATTTAAATGAAGCAGAACGCGCTGCAAAAACACTGGCAGGTTATGGTTTTGAGATATTCTATCAGGCCAATAACACAGCTTTTTCATCAGGCGCTTTACTTCGCCTGTACAAAATTACAAAGAATGAACTGTACCTCGATCTGAGTTACATGTGCCTGGCGGGAATATTTAAAAATGTGCAGCTCTGGGATTGTAACTACGGATACGGAAAGAATTTCCCAACTTTTTTTGCCTTGTTTCCTTTAAATGATGCACCATACACAGCAGCTTATGAGGAGCAGGAAGTCTTTTGTGCTTTGCACGATTATCTTAAGCACAGCGAAGGTGTAGACATTCTGCCTTCAGTTAAATTGCTGCTGGCAGAATTTATACGCTACCTGGTAAACCGCGCAGTATATTACTATCCTGCCATGCTGCCTGATGAGATGCTGGAAGATGAAGCCAAAGTGGGTGAACTCAACAAAAAGTTGTGGATAGCACTGGAAGACCTGCATGACGGATGGGAAAAATCAGGTGCTGTTGGTCAGGAAGTCTACGGAGCAGGTAATGCTTTTGGGATTTTGCCAAGGCATTACTTTAATCTACCCGGCGAGGAGTTTTATATTTATATAGATTACCCTACCGCTAATTTTAAAGCAGGTACAAAAAAGAAAGTAACATTCAATGTGCTTGGGCTTGCCAGTTCTGTATGCAGGTTAATGCTTGTGAAAAAAGGAGGTAAAAAACTCCCTGAACTGGAGGTACGTTATGCAGGCGAAAAAGAACAATTAACAGGAAAAACTGTTAATGGAGGAAACATAGAATATACAATGAGAGGAGAAGCAGATGTAGAAATACGCTGGAAATAATCCCTCTCAGAGATAAAACACAAAAGACCAATGAAAAACAGCGTTCCTAACCTTACTGAAACCTTCAAAACTATGCTTTCCGAACAGCTGGCAGCAGAAAAGAAATACTTCAAAATCCTGGATAAGTTAACAAAAGCGGTGTACACCGATGAATTGCAGCTGGCTATATCACCTGGAGAGACCGATATTGAAAGTCATATCTCAAGGCTTAGCCGGGCAATGGCCGCAGTAAAACAAAAAGCCCAGGTGGCTTCGTCTGCCATTGATGAGGAATTGCTGAATACGCTGAAAACGGCAGCCGCTGGTAAGACTACATCGCTTGCAAAAGATCTGACGCTGCTGGAGATCTTTAAGTTGATATACACACTGAAGGTTTGCAGATATGATTCCCTATACCGTATGGCAGCTGTTTTAGGCCATGAAGAATATGCGATGCTGCTGGAGCAATGCAGCAAAGACAACCAGAATACCTACGCCTACCTCAATCAGATCTCACAGAATGTGGTCTATCCGGAAATAAATTCAAACTCTTAGCTGCAAAAACTGGTATGTAACTAACACTGAAGCATTTCCCTGGTACTGGGTTTAGGCATGTATATTTCTGCCGAAGTTATTGCCAAACATGGTGGTACTGCCCCAGCCATGATAAAATAAAAAGCACAATATCATAAAGACATTGTGCTTTTTTAATCAATTATTTAGCAGCTCTTTTAGCTGTTAGCTTTGTTGCCAGTTTATTTTGTTTCAGCTCCTCGTCTCCAAGGATAATTCCCCATGATTGCAAGCCATCTACCCTGTCGAAAATGATCTTGAGTACGGCAATCACCGGAATAGAAAGAAACATCCCCGGGATACCCCAGATCATCTCTCCTATAATCACACCAAGTACTGTAACCAGTGCGTTTATCCGAACCTTAGAGCCTACAACGACAGGAAGCAGGATATTACTGTCAATCAGGTGAGTTACAATCAAAGTAATAATCACAAGTACCACCTTAGAAATTACAGTAGCTGTAGCAAAAGTAACCAGTGTACTGATTACAAGGGCCGAGAAGATACCGATATAAGGGATGATGTTGAACAAGCCTGTAATCAGACCAAGCAATACCGCGTATTTGATACCGAGCAGCCAGAAAGCAACACATACCACCAGCGATACGATTGCCGCTTCGATGAGCAGTCCGATGATATACTTCCTGATCATATACTGAACACGCTCAATGATCTCGTATACAACTTCCTTATTTTCATCAAGGAATACAGAGATTAAAAACTTCATGATCAGCCTGCGGTACAGCAGGAAAAAGAAAGTATAAATAAAAGTAAATACAAAAAACAGCATCAAACCTGATAATGACAGCAGTGTTGCTCCCAGAACCGTAGTACCAGAGGCCATTACCTTGCTTGTAGCAGAATGTACATAAGTGAGTTGCTTATCCGCATTCACATGAAAAGTTGCTGCAATCCAGTCCTGCAGGCTGTCCAGCGTTTTCAGCAGTTGCTGCTGAAACTGAGGCCAGTCGTTCGCCAGGTCGCTCATCTGAGATCCGATAACATAAAGTATCAATCCGATACCGCTTAAAAGTAAGATGATCGAGATCATTGATGCCGCACTGCGCGGAAGTTTCATCTTAGTCTCCAGAAAGGAAGCCAGTGGCAGCAGTAAAATAGAGAACAGACAAGAAAAGATCAGGGGCGACAGAATCTCCTTGGCTACGATGGTGGCGTAGATCAGGATCACAAGGCTGATCAGTATTGATGAAAGCTTGATGTGAAAGGGTAAGTCCTTAGGTAGTTTAAATTCCATGAGCGTAAAAAATAACAGGATAAATAATATTGGCCGGATAAAATTAAAGCCTGCAGAATCTGCAGGCTTTAATTATTAGAGTGAATTACAGATTAATACAATGTGAATTCAACCCTTCTGTTTTTCTGACGTCCAGCTGCTGTTTTGTTTGTAGCAATTGGTTGGTTTGGTCCGTAACCTGTAGCTTCGATACGTGATGGGTTAGCACCCTGAGAAACTAAGTAAGATTTAACCGCTTCAGCTCTGTCTTTAGATAAGCTTAAGTTTAAAGCCATAGAACCTGTGTTATCAGTATGTCCTGCTAATTTCAAGCTAAAGTTTTTCTCAACCAATAAAGCCGCAACTCTGTTTAATGTTGTGTAAGAAGTCGCTTTGATTGTAGATTTACCTAAATCAAATTCTAAATCTCTGATCGCTTCGCTTACTACTTTACGGTCAGATTCAGTGATGATCACTTTTTCTCTGATTACTGGTTTAGGTGCAACTAAAGGACAACCTGCTCCGTCAACCACTGTGTTTGCAGCTGTTCCGGCACATTTGTCAAATTTGTTTGCAACACCGTCCATATCATCATCACCCATATCTTTTGCATATTGTTCCTGATCTCTCATTCTGTTTTGCTCAGATGTAGATAATGCTCTTCTTAACTCAGCGCTTTCTGCTGCACTTTCCTCACGGATAGCTGCTACTGCACTGTAGTTTTGCAATTGAGAAGTTCCTTTTTTACCCAGGGCAATCTCAACACCAGCATGTGCATAAGAAAACTTATCATTTGTTGCACTTGCAACACCATCAAAGTTATTGTCTTTCACGAAGCTTACTGTATAACCTAAGTCGATGTTTACACCTTTAGATACACCCAGTTTGAAACCTGCTCCAACCGGAATAAACCAGTTTTCGTTGTAACCTGTGCTTGCACCTGCCGGAGTGTTCTGTACATTGGCGCTTGACGACATGTAACCAGCACCTGCAGTAACATATGGAGATAAGAAATTACGTTTTTGGTTTAAGCTTAAGTTAGCAATTGTAAAGTTTGCACTAACTGCTGCCGACCAGTCGATTCTTGTTTCGAAGCTGCTTGCATCCTGAGCTGCAGTTGGTGAAGGCAAAGAATTAGCTCTGAATCCTTTTACTTTACCAGCAAGGAAATCAGCCTGGATACCAAATCCAGGAAGAATTTGTTTCTTGATGTAACCTCCGTAACCCCAGCTTTCCTGTGGTGTGCGGAAATCGCCATTGCTGTTTCCGTTGAATGGAGTATAGTGAGTTAACATACCACCGTTAAGGCCGATTGACCAGGTACGGAAGTCTTTTTTGTCAAAACGTTTTGTTGTGTCAGAATTCATGTCCTGAGCAAA